>OY970188.1:0-1000000 GCA_963708035.1 uncultured Actinomycetota bacterium
AGATCGCACCCGCCGTCGCCCGCCTGAGTGGATCCGCCCCCCAGCTGGTCGCCGACCTGGACCATCGCCGCACCCTGAACCTCATGCGACGCGGCGAGCTCGAGGACGCGCTCGCCCGGCTGCCACTGTCCGACGAGTACGCGCGCCGACATGGGCTGACCGGGCAGGCGAGCGACCAACGGTTCGTCCGTGGCTGGATCGCCTTCGAGCGCGGGGACTACGCGATGGCCGGCGACCTGTTGCGAGAGCGGATCGGTGAGGACCACTTCTACCCTGCCCTGGGCGCACTCCTGTCCGGGGATCCCGGCGAGGCGATCGCCCTGCTCGACGCGTTCGGGTACTCCTACGAGCCCTCGGCCCCGGTGAAGCAGGTCGAGGTCGAGCTCGAGCCGCATCTCCTGGCCAGTCACGCCTACGAGCTGGTCGGTGATCGCGACCGTGCGCGGGCCGAGGCCGAGCGCGAGCTGGCGATCCGGCGGCGATACGGCCCGAGGTTCCGGCTCGCCCAGGCCCTGCGCCGGCAGGCCACGTTCCTGCCCGCGCGGAAGGCGGTGGGCGTGCTCGAGGAGGCAACGCTGCTCGCGCGTTCGACACCCCGGCGCCCGGTCCTGGTCCGGGTCTTGGCCAGCTACGGCGCCGCCTTGCGCCGCGCGGGGCAGGCGGAGGCCGCCCGGGAGATCCTCTACGAGGCGGCGGACGGGGCCACCCAGATGGACATGGGACGGTTGCGCGGCCGCATCCTCGACGAGCTGGCGGCTGCCGGTGGGCGCCCTCGAAGGTCGCGGAGGACCGGCCCGACGTCATTGACGGAGGCGCAGCACCAGGTCGCGGCGCTCGCCGCGAGCGGTCTGACCAACCGCGAGATCGCGGAGCGCCTTTTCGTCACGATCAAGACGGTGGAGACCCATCTCGTCGCGGTCTACCGCAAGCTCGGCATCAGCCGTCGTGACGAGCTGGCTCAGCAGCTGCCCGACGAACGCGCGCACGGGGACCGCGCCTACGTCGAGCAGGGGTAGTGGTCGCCAGCCTTGACGGTTGTGGTGGGCGGTACGACGCTTGCCACGAGGGACAGTTGGCGGCCATCGAGTCGTCGACGGGGGAGGTCACATGAGTGACGATCTGGTCGACCCGCCCGTCGTCGCGTCGGCCCACAGGACGCCGGCCATCTCGTGGTTCCGTCGTACCGCGTCCGCGTCCGCGTCCGCGTCGCCAGGGGCGGCCCGCATGACCGGCCGAGCTCGAGGACGCGGTCACGATCGAGGACCAGCAGCCCGCGTCGCGTGCGTAGGAGGGGGAACCGATGAGTGAGACACCAGGAGCTCCAGGGACGCCAGGGGCGCCGGAGACGCCGGTCTCGGAGACGTCGGGAGCCGAGCAGAGGTTCTACGTCCAGGCGATGCTGCCCGGACAGGACCGCAGCCTCACCCAGGACGAGCTGGAGAGATGGCTGGAGGCGATCGCTGCCGCGGTCGCCAGCCGTGACACCGACGTCATGGAGATCGCCATCTGCAGCGATGACGACGCGATCGCGCGCGATCCTGCGCTCGCCAACTCGCGTGAATCGTGCCGGAGCAAGCTGGTCGTCGTCATGAACGTGAACCCGTGCCGCGGCAAGCTCCTCGACCCCGAGATGGCAGCCGAGTACACCGCCTTCACCGGACCGGGCCGCGTGATCGATCGCCCAGGCGGGTAGCTCCGTGCGCCAGTCGCGGTACAACGTCGTCGTGCCCGTCGAGGACACGGTGTGGGTGTACAACGGGCTGTCCGGCCGGTACCTGTCACTCGCGAGCGAGGACTGGCGCGACGCCTGCCGCTTCCTGGACGGGCACGACGTCCCCGAGCTGCCGGTGTCCGCCCTGCAGGACCTGACCATGGCTCGCATGCTCGTCAACGACGACCTCGACGAGGTGGCCGTCCTCGAGAAGCGGTACCGCGCCGGCGCGGCCGACCGGTCGTCGTTCGCGCTCACCATCGTGACCAGCCTGGGCTGCAACTTCGACTGTCCCTACTGCTTCCAGGTCAAGCCGAAGGCGATCCTCGACGACGAGACGGTCGGCCTCCTGCTCGACCTGCTCGAGGAGCAGCTGCCCACGATCGAGCGCTTCCACGTCACCTGGTTCGGTGGCGAGCCGCTGCTCGCGACGGACCGGATCTACGGGCTGTCCGAGGAGTTCATCGGCCGCTGCGACGCAGCCGGGGTCGGCTACTCGGCGAGCATCGTGACGAACGGCTACCTGCTCACGCCGGAGGTCGCCGCTGCTCTTCGCGACTGCCGGGTGGCGAACGCCCAGATCACCCTCGACGGCCCGGCCGAGACCCATGACCTGATGCGGCCGCTCCGCAGCGGCCGGGGCACGTTCGAGGTGATCCTCGACAACGTCGTCGCCTGCGCGGATCTGCTGCCGATCTCGATCCGGGTCAACCTCGACACCGCGAACGCCGCGTCGTACACGCGACTGCTCGACACCCTGGTCGAGCGCGGTCTGAGCGGGCGGGTCTCGGTGAACCCCGGCCAGATCGTGGCCTACGACGAGGGCATCGGGGCGCCGAGCGAGAGCTACCGGACCCGCTGCTTCACCCTGCCCGAGTTCGCCGACGTTGAGCGCGAGTTCCTGGCGTACGCCGCGGCGCGTGGTCTCGCGTCTCCCTCGCTGCCCCAGCCCGTCGCGACGCCGTGCACGGCCGTCCGGGAGAACGAGCTCGTGGTGGGGGCCAACGGCGAGCTGTACAAGTGCTGGGACTCGGTCGGGAACCACCAGGAGGTGGTCGGTCACCTGCGCTCGTGGCGCGACCCGAACGACCGCATCCTCAAGTGGCTGCACTACGACCCGTTCGCCGACGAGGGCTGTCGCGGCTGCATCGCCCTACCGACGTGCATGGGTGGCTGCGCGCACCACCAGATGACCAACCCGGGCGACGCCAAGTGCTCGACGTTCCGGCTCACCCATCGCCGCCAGGTGGAGGAGTACGCCGAGGCCGCGGAGGCAGGGCGGGCTCCGACGACTCGGAAAGCGTTGCCCATCGTCTCCGTGAGCTGAGCCGAGCCGGCGGTCACGCCGGAGGGCAGCCCCGGCCCAGGAGAAACTCCCGGGCCGCCCCCGCCGCGATCTGTCACCATCGTGAGTGGGCTCAACCCACGGGGGAGGAGAGATGTCGAGCCGGCTGTACGAGCGCACCGAAGAGATCTCGGCCATCGACGCAGCCCTCGACCGCCTCGGGAGAGGTCGCGGGAGCTCCGTCCTGCTCGAAGGACGGGCGGGACGCGGCAAGAGCACCCTGGTCGACTACGCCGTCGAGCGAGGTCGTCAGACCGGTGCGCGCACATGGGTGGTCCGGGCCCGACACCTCGCCTCGGCGGCACCGTTCGAGGTGCTCCGGCGGCTGCTCGGCCCGGCGGTCGAGGAGGCGGGTGGCACCGACGCACTGGACGGGGCCGCCAGGTTCGCGATCCCGCTGTTCACCCCGGGCGCCGACCTCTCGCAGGGTGTCGACTACGGATGTCAGTGGCTGATCGCGTGGTTGGCGGAGCGCTCGCCGCTGGTGCTCGCGATCGACGACGCCCACTGGGCCGACGGGGCGTCGCTCCGCGTCCTGCTCGACGTGCAGGCGGACATCGCCGGGCAGCCGGTCACGATGGTGGTGGCGAGCCGACCCGTGGAGAACCCGGAGGTGCAGCGGGTGCTGGCCGCGATGGCGGCGGAGCCGGACTGCACGGTCCTGGCCCCGGCGACGCTCTCGCGTGCGTCCGTGGCCGAGATCGTGTCCGAGAAGCTCGGCCGGCCGGCCGACGACGCGTTCGTCGACGAGTGCCTGAAGGTCTCGAGAGGCAACGCCTTCTACCTCCACGAGCTCCTGCGTCCCTACCAGACCGACTCGCGGCCGAACCGCCAGTCCTTCGTTCGCAACGGCACCCTCTCGCTACGTCGAGCCGTCGGCTGGCGGCTCGGTGAGCTCGGCCCCGAGGCCAGTGCGCTGGCGCAGGCCGCGGCGGTCCTGGGCGACGGCTGTGCGCTGCACCTGGCCGCGGAGCTGGCCCGGTTGGAGGAGCCGACCGCGGTGGAGCAGGCCTCGCGGCTCGAGGTGGCGAGCATCCTCCTGCACGGCGATCCGGTGGAGTTCCTCCACCCGCTCCTGCGTGCGGCGGTGGAGGCCGAACTGCCGGAGGTCGTGCGGGGTGAGCTCCATGCCCGCGCGGCCCGCCTGCTCTGGTTCAGTGGCGAGCCGCACGAGTCCGTCGCGCTGCACCTCGTGAACTCGCCCGGCTCGGGTGACGCCGAGGTGGCGGCGTTCCTGGCGGAGGAGGCCGAGGCTGCGTTCGAGGCGGGCTCGGTCGCCCTGGCCACCCAGTTGCTGCGCCGAGCGCTCGAGGAGCCGGCGCCGGCGGACGAGCGGCCGCGGGTCCAGGTGGGTCTCGGACGCGCCGAGCACGCCCTGGGTCATCTGGAGGCGGCCAGGCAGCACCTCGAGGCCGCCATGGAGTCGGAGGACGACGCGGTGATGCCGGTCGCCGCCGCCGAGCTGTTCGACGTGCTCCTGGACGCCGGCGCGTACGACGACGTGGGCCGGCTGCACCGGCGTGCCCTGGAGCTCCAGCCGTCGGGGGACACCGAGGCCGAGGTACGCCTTCGTGCGCAGCTGCTCGCCAACGTGTTCATGGCCGTCGAACCGGGCCTCGACCTCCCGCCCGACCTGGCGGCCGTCGATGCCGAGCGGCTGCCGGTGGCGCGCGACATCGACCGCTACCTCCTCGTCGCCGCCGCGATCTACGAGCGCACCATGCAGCACGGCACGACCCAGCGACTCGTCGAGAACCTGCGCCGGGCCGTCCGGGGTCTCGTGGGAGCCGACGACGCCACCCTCTCCGTCTGGGACGCCCGGACGGCGATCGAGGCCGCGACGTTCCTCGCGGACGACGAGATCGCCGAGGCCGACGCGATCCTCGATCTCGTCGCGCCTTCGGTAGCGCGCCTGCGGAGCTCTGCTCCCGGTCTCCAGGACTACCTGGAGCACCGCCGCATCGTCAGCGCCATGAGCAAGGGCGACTTCGAGGACGCGCTGGCCGCGATCGACCTGATCGAGCAGCGCCGCCCGCGCCAGGGGATGTCGCACTCGACCGCGGGGCACGTGTTCATCCGCGGGTGGATCGCCTTCCAGAGGGGCGACTACGCCGCGGCCGGGCGGCTCCTGGCCGAGCGGACCGGCGAGGACACCCTGTACCCCGCGCTCGGCCTGGTGCTGGCCGGAGAGCCGGGCCGCGCTCTGGCTCTGCTCGACGAGCAGCACTTCTCCACCGAGGTCGACGGTCCCGTGACGGCGCTCGAGGTCGAGCTCGAGCCGCACCTGATCGCCAGTCACGCCTACGACCTGGTGGGGGACCGGGAGAGCGCAAGGCGCGAGGCGCTGCGCGAGGTCGCGATCAGGAGGGAGTACGGGCCGCGCTTCCGGCTCGCCCTGGCGTTGCGACGCGAGGCCTCGTTCGCACCCGCCCGGCAGGCCGTGGACCTGCTGGCCGAGGCCCTCGCCCTGGCGGAGTCGACGCCGCGCCGGCCGGTGGTCGCGCGGGTGCTCGCGTCGTACGGCGCTGCCCTGCGGCGCGTCGAGCGGATCCCGGAGTCGCGCGAGATCCTGTACCGCGCCGTCGACCTGGCCGGCGAGATGGGCATGGACGGCCTCCAGGAGCGGGCGCGCCAGGAGCTGGTCCTGGCCGGTGGCCGGCCGCGTCGCACCCGGACCAGCGGGCCCCGGTCCCTGACGGCGGCCCAGCAGCAGGTGGCCTCGCTCGCCGCCACCGGTCGGACCAACCGGCAGATCGCCGAGGAGCTGTTCGTCACGATCAAGACGGTCGAGACACATCTCGCCGCGGTCTACCGGAAGCTCGGCATCACGACACGTGAGGCGCTCGTCGACACGCTCGTCACGCCGGACGAGGCGCCCCAGCCGAAGGCGCCTGTCACGGCGGTCCCTTGACGAGGTCTTGACGCAGGAAGACCCTGGACCTGCCGCACGTTCGTGCAGCGCGCATGACCGGCACCGGTCATGAAGGGGGATGCACCATGGCCAAGAAGCCTGCCAAGAGCCCGGCCGACAAGAAGGCGACGCCACCGCCCGAGGAGTACCTCCTCTACGCCCGCGTCCCGAGAGACCGGGACACGCCGGCGAAGGTCGGCAAGTACCTCGAGCACATCGCCAACCTGCTGTCGGACGACGAGCAGCACCTCTACGTCGAGTCCTACGAGAAGTACACCGGCAAGAAGAAGAAGGCGAAGAAGGCCGCCAAGACCGCGGGTTCCGGTGCGGGGTCCGGTGGCGACGGGACCGACATGAACGACCCCGACGGCGGCTCGAAGAGCACGCTGCACCCGATGTACTTCTGCCACAACAAGTTCTAGGCCGGTGCGCTGGGCGGCTGGACGGATCCGTCCGCTGCGACACGTCGTGAAACCTGTTGAGCAGGTTTGGCCCGACGGGTTAGCGTCGTCGTACACGGGAAAGGAGGTGGTCCAGAGTTGAGTACTTATAGGACGCGTGAGGTGGCTGCGGTCTAGCAGCAACCGGCCAGCCCGTAGTACTGCTGGCATTCCAACGCAGACACCCGACCCGTAGGTGATCCGGCCAACGTCCGGCCGGAGGGACCCGGACTCTTCCGTGGTCACACCTGCGGGTCGTCTGCATTTTCCGAGCACTGCGGGCGAGCTTGCGAGCCTGCAGGAGAGCGAGGAGGTCGAGGAGCGCTCGGCCCGGATCGGCGCCCCAGCGCCGAGGCAGACGACGCGTCTCGAGACCCAGCAGCCTCGACGGAACATCGGGAAGCAATGAACTTGTTGACTGTGGCAACCTTGTCAGGTGAGCACGGATCGGCGTAGGTTGCGGCGCCATGTCGCGCGCTGACGAGCTGGGCCGCCTGGAGCAGGAGATCGGTGTCCTGATCCGGCGGGTCAAGCGCGTCATCGGCGAGCGGGCGCGGGCCGTCCATCCCGACCTCCAGCCCGCGTCGTACCTGATGCTCACCTTCCTGGCCACCGAGGGTCCGCAGCGGTCCTCGGTCGTCTCGGAGAAGTTCAACGTCGACAAGGGTGCGATCAGCCGCCAGGTCCAGCACCTGTGCGACCTCGGGCTCCTCGAGCGTGAGCCGGACCCGGCCGACGGCCGGGCGACGCTGATCTCGGCGAGCGCCGACGCCGTACGCCGGATGGCCGCGGTCGACCGCGACCGCCGGCGCTGGCTCGAGGAGCAGCTCAAGGAGTGGTCGGAGGACGACCTGCGGGAGTTCGTGACCGGTCTCGGCCGCTACAACACCGCGCTCGACCGCAACGGCTGAGGTCAGGGCGCCGGCGGCCTCGCGCGCGAGCGCGCTTCGGCGCTCGCTCCGGTCGTCCTGCCCTCGCTCCGCGAGGTCAGGTCGTCCTCACTCGAGCCACACCGCCGTGTCCGGGGGCAGCCGGTCGCCGAGCAGCGGGCCGCTGGCGAGCGCCACCTCGCCCGGCGGCATCCGGACCGGCCGCGAGCCGCAGTTGCAGAGCACCCGGAGGTCGCCGCGGCGCAGCTCGAGCACGGTGGAGCGCCCCTCGACGATCTCGACGGGTGCGTCCAGGTGGGCGAACCGTCGCCGCAGCCGCAGCGCCGTCCGGTAGAACGACCACGTCGAGTCCGGGTCCTTCCGCTCGGCGGCCACGGTGAGGCCGGCCCAGTCGTCGGGCATGGGGAGCCACGGCGTCGTCCCCGCGGGCCCGAAGCCGTACGGCGACCGGGCTCCGCGCCACGGGATCGGCACCCGGGCGCCGTCGCGTCCCGGCGTGCCGGTGCGGAACCACGCGGGGTCCTGCCGGAACTCCGGAGGTACGTCGACCTCCTCGAGCCCGAGCTCCTCCCCCTGGTAGAGGTACGCCGACCCCGGCAGCGCGAGCATCGTCAACGTGGCGGCCCGGGCCCGGGCGAGCCCGCGGGCGCCGCCGCCGTACCGCGTCGGGTGGCGCACGACGTCGTGGTTGGACAGCACCCAGGTGGGCGCCGCTCCGACCGGGCCGACCGCCTCGAGCGTGCCCCGCACCACGTCGGCGAAGGCGGAGGCCGACCACGGCGCGAGCAGCCAGGCGAAGTTGAACGCCTGGTGCAGCTCGTCCGGCCGCACGTAGCGCGCCATCGACTCCGGGCTCTGCGTCCAGGCCTCGCCCACGGCCATCCGGTCGCCGTCGTACTCCTCGAGGATCCGTCGCCAGGAGCGGTACACCTCGTGCACCTCGGGCTGGTCCCACATCGGCTCGTCGCGGACCGTGCGCTCGACCATGGCCCGCTCCTCGCGGTCGCCCGGCAGGTCGCGGCTGCCGGGCGAGACGCCCCGCTGGTCGCGCAGGCTCCGCACCTTGAGCAGGCCGTGGGCGACGTCGATCCGGAAGCCGTCGACCCCGCGGTCCAGCCAGAACCGCAGCACCCGCTCGAACATCGCCGGCACCTCGGGGTTGCGCCAGTCGAGGTCCGGCTGGGAGGTGTCGAAGAGGTGCAGGTACCACTGCGCGCGCCGTCGCGAGCCTGGCGCCGGGTCGGCCACGCGCGTCCAGGCCGGGCCGCCGAACACCGACTGCCAGTTGTTCGGCGGCAGCGCTGCCGCCACGGCCGCGGCCGTCGCGGAAGAGGTAGCGCGCACGCTCGGGGCTCCCGGGTCCCGCAGCCAGCGCCTCCTGGAACCAGGCGTGGTCGGACGACGTGTGGTTGGGGACCAGGTCGACGACGACCCTCAGCCCGAGCGCGTGTGCCCGGGCGACCAGGTCGTCGACGTCGCCGAGGCGGCCGAAGCGCGGGTCCACGTCGGTGTAGTCGGAGACGTCGTACCCCGCGTCGTGCTGGGGCGAGGGGTAGAACGGCGTGATCCAGACGGCGTCGACGCCGAGGTCGCGCAGGTACCGCAGGCGGGACGTGATGCCCGGCAGGTCGCCGAGACCGTCACCGTCGGAGTCGGCGAAGCTGCGCACGTAGACCTGGTAGAAGACGGCGTCGCGCCACCAGGGTGCCGGCGAGGCGGCCATCTCAGTCGAACGCCGCGGGGTCGACGGAGATCCAGAGGTGCTCGGCGCTGGCGACGACCCGCCCGTCGGCGTCGTACATCGTCGACGAGGTCCAGGTCTTGCGACCGTCGTGCCCGCGGCCCATCCCGACCAGGACGTGCTCCTCGCCGATGGCCGGGAGGGCGTCCAGCCGGGCGGTCATCCGGGCCAGCACCATCAGCCGTTCCTCGAGGTCGCCGGCCCAGCCGCCGACGCAGTCGAGGGCGGCCCAGGTGACCGGCAGGCTCGCGCGACGCTGCTCGCCGGCGTACGCGTGATAGTCCTCGGCCACCGTGGCGTCCGGCGTCCAGGTCGCGGCGACCCGCGAGCGGGGCGTGCCGTCGTCCTCGACGACGTCGCCGACCCGGCCGGGGAAGATCCGCAGGCCGTCACCGGAGTCGCGACCGGTGCCGCAGGAGAAGCAGGTGGGGAACGGGTGGCTGGTGAGCCCGGAGTACGTCGCCATCGCGGCTCGGGCCTCGTCCGCCCCGACCGGCTCGACGTCGGCGACCTCGTCGTGGCTGCACCGGGCCGCCAGCACCGGCGTCCCGTCGTACGTCGCGACCACGCCGCCGTCGCCCGCCGGCGAGACCGGCATCGACGCGTCCAGCGGCGGTGGAGCCGTCAAGGAGACCGTGACCGTCGGCCACGGGCGGGCGTGGTCGCGGTGTCCTGAGCCTGTCGAAGGGTCGGGGCACTCGACACCGGCGTACGCCGAGATCGCGCCGGCGCTGTAGCCGCCGTTCCCGGACGACGGCGGCCCTCGGAAACGGAAGGGGATGATCAGGTCGGTCATCGGGCTCCTGGACAGGGGTGGTCACTCACTCTGCCAGCCCTTCCGGCGATGGGTCACAATGGCCCGGTGAGGACCCGGTGAGGACCCAGTGAGCGATCTGATCGACACCACGGAGATGTACCTCCGGACCATCTACGAGCTGGTCGAGGAGGGCATCGTGCCGCTGCGTGCCCGGATCGCCGAGCGCCTCCACCAGTCCGGGCCGACGGTGTCGCAGACGGTGGCCCGGATGGAGCGTGACGGGCTGGTCACGGTCGAGGGCGACCGCCACCTCGAGCTCACCGGGGAGGGGATGCGGCTCGCCACACGGGTGATGCGCAAGCACCGCCTGGCGGAGCGGCTGCTGACCGACGTGATCGGCCTCGACTGGGAGCTGGTGCACGCCGAGGCCTGCCGCTGGGAGCACGTGATGTCCGAGACCGTCGAGCGCCGGCTCGTCGACCTGCTGGGTCATCCGACGGAGTCGCCGTACGGCAACCCGATCCCCGGGCTCGGCGAGCTGGGCGAGTCCGGCTCCGACGCGGAGTTCCTCGACGGCACCGAGCTGCTGGCGGAGATGGCCGGCCACGACCTCGCCAGTGTCCGCGTACGCCGGATCTCCGAGGAGCTGCAGAAGGACGAGCCCCTGATGGGCACCCTGCGCCGCATCGGTGCCCTGCCCGACAAGGTCGTCGGCGTCACCGCGACCGACGCCGGGGTCCTGGTCGGCTCCGGCGGTGAGACCGCGGAGCTCGACCTCGAGGCCGCCGGCCACATCTTCGTCTCCCGGGTCTGAGACCGGGCCCGGTCGGAATACCCGCCTAGCCGGGTGATCCGACGGCAGCCTGCCGAGCGGCCACGAGGGCCGTCAGGAACTCCGAGCACCCGGCCTCCACCTTCGAGGTGGCCAGGTCGTCGCCGCGGGTGGCGCCCCGGTTGACGATGACCACGGGGGTGCCGGCCTTGGCGGCCCGGCGGACGAACCGGAAGCCGCTCATCACCGTCAGCGACGAACCGACCACGAGCAACGAGTCGTCGGGGGTCAGCGCGTCGACCGCGTCGTAGCACCGGTGGACGCGCTCGGCCGGGACGTTCTCGCCGAAGAAGACCACGTCCGGCTTCAGCACGCCTCCGCACGCGCTGCAGTCCGGGACGACGAAGCCGGCGGTGTCGTCGAGCTCGACGTCACCGTCGGGCCGCACCTCGGCGTCCGCGTGGCGCGCGGCGTACCCGGGGTTCGCCGAGACCATCCGGGTCGCCAGCGACGCCCGGCTCGTCGTACGCCGGCACGACAGGCAGACGACGTCGGCGATCCGGCCGTGCAGCGCGACGACGCGGCGGGACCCGGCGGCCTCGTGCAGGCCGTCGACGTTCTGGGTGATCAACAGGTCGGGGTCGAGCGCGGCGAGGGCGACGTGCCCGGCGTTCGGTGAGGCATGGCGCATCCGCCCCCAACCCAGGTGGCTGCGCGCCCAGTAGCGCTGCCGCGCGGCGGGTCCGCTGACGAACTCCTGGTAGGTCATCGGCTGCCGCGCACGAGAGCCGGGGCCGCGGTAGTCGGGGATGCCCGAGTCCGTCGACAGCCCGGCGCCCGTGAGCACCACGAGACGGCCGTGCCGGAGGAGCTCCGGTACGACGACAGCGTCGTGCCGCGGGGCGGCCGCCTCGACCGTCACCGGCTCAGCTCGCGTAGCGGGCGCGCGACCGTTCGCGACGCTTCTCCGCCTCGATCTCGCGGTTCTTGGGCGGGGCGGTGGTCACGAGCTCGTCGAGCAGGTGCTGCGTCACGTGGGCGATCTCGTGGACCGCGTGGTCGAAGGCCTCCTGGTTCGCCGTCGACGGGCGCGTCGTGCCGCTCACCTTGCGCACGAACTGCAGCGCGGCGTCGTGCACCTCCTGCGAGGTCGCGGGCGGCTCGAAGTTGTTCAGTGGTCGGATGTTGCGGCACATGCGTCGAGCCTACGCGGGAGCGGGCCAGGCCTCACACCGTCACGAAGCGCACGGCGGCACCGGCCACCAGGACGACGCGACCGTCCGAGAGCGGCAGCGTCCGCACATCGTCCACGTCCGTGGCCTCGGGCACGGGCAGCACCCGGTCGTCCAGACCCCCGTCGTGGATCGTGAGGATCGACAGCCAGGCCGGGGGCTCGGGTTGAGTCGTCCGGGGCTCCCAGCCCCACGGCCCGTTGCCCGAGAGGACCGTCAGCAGGGCCCGGCGGTCGGGCAGCCAGGTCACCTGGTGCGGGTCGGTCGCGGCCATCGGCGCGCTGCCGGCCGGGAAGGTCACCGTGTCGACGTCGCGCGGGTGCCCGGGATCGGTGATGTCGAAGAGCGTCGCCTTGGCCCGCGGTGCGGTCACGACCCGGGCCAGATAGGAACGGTCGTCGGACGCGGGGGAGGTCTCGACCGGGACATCGGAGTCCGGCGTCCTCGTGCCGTCACCGCCGTCGGGGACCGGCGTCGGAGGAACGGGCAGCGACGGGATGAGCGGGGTCGTCGGCAGCGGTCGCGGAAGGGGGAACACGTCCGTCGCCGAGGTCTGGCCGAGGCCGAGGACGAGGTGCGGTCCGACCGGGTGGAGGTACGACGACCAGCCGGGCAGGTGCAGCTCGCCCAGGACCTGCGGGGCCTCCGGGTCGGCGACGTCGACGACGTAGAACGGGTCGACCTGCCGGAAGGTCACGAGCACCGCGAGGTCGTCGAACCAGCGGACCGACCTCAGCTCCTGGTCGCGCCCGAGCCCGTCCAGGCGACCGGCGACGGCCAGCCGGCCGTCCTCGGGCCGGAGCATCACCAGCGACGTCGACGTCGGACCCGTGGTCGTGCTCGTCGCCACCCGGAGCACACCGTCGTGCTCGTCCATCGACCAGCTGCCGGCGATCCTGCCGTCCAGGGACGCCATCCCGACGTAGGACGCCGAGGTGCCGGAGAGGTCGAAGCCGTAGACGTGGGTCGAGTCGCCCGAGCTCGACGTCGGCGTGAGCGGACGCGGGATCTCGCCCCACGTTTCCGGCGACGGCGAGGAGGCGACGTACAGGTGCGTCGGCGACAGGTACGCCGTGTCCGAGCCGGCCGCGACCGCCGACGCGTCGCCCGCGCCGGGGTCGGCCGGGTCGAACCCGACGACGGTCATCGTGCCGAGACCCGTGAACGTCTCCGGCACCGACACGTCGCTGCAGTCGAGCAGCGGCGCCGGCTCGCCGGCGTACGTCGTGACCTGCGGCAGCCAGTCCGAGGCCGTTGAGGCGCGCACGACCGCGCGGTTGTGCGCCAGCGCCTGGTGGGGGGTCCGCGTCGACGACGGCTGGAGGAAGTCGAGCGGCGGGGGACCGCCGCCGAGCACCAGCCGGACGACACTCCCGACCTGGCGCGCGGTGACCAGCGAGCCGTCGTACAGCCGGGAGGCGACGAGCCTCGGGTGCGCGGGGTCGCCGAGGTCGTAGGTGCGCACCCACGTGCGTGGAGGCGACGGGACGAGGGGTGCCCCGGCCGCCGGGTCCTCCGTCCGGTGACCGATCACCACGGCCCGGTCGCCGGCCAGCAGCAGCTGCGGGTCGCCGATCCGGTCGAGCAGGGCGACACCGAGCCGGCGCGGCTCGGAGCCGCCGACGTCGTAGGTCTCGAGCGTGCCGTCGGTGACCCGCACCAGCAGGTCGCCCGACGCCTTCACGATGTCGGGCTCGTCGACACCGGCCTCCTGCACGTTCGTCCCGGTGTCGCTCGTGGTGTCGGTCTGCAGCGCGGCGTTGAACGCCGGGGCGCCGTCGGTCCCCGGGGCACCGACCAACGGGATCGCCTTGCGGTAGAGCGGGGTCCGCCAGCCCCACGGGGTCACCTGCCCGACCGCGTGGCCGACGTACCACTGGCGCAGCCGGTCGCACGACAGCCCGCTGTCCAGCCCGGCCGCCGTCAGGCGGTACGCCGGATCCAGGCCGCCACGCGCATCCGAGACGACGAAGCCGGCGACGAGGCCGGCGGTCACCGCGAGCGGCACGGTGACGGTGGCCACGGCTCTGCGGAGTCGGTTCATGATCATCTGACGGTCGCTCTGGTCGCAGGGTTCCGAGGCTGGGACGATGAGGGCCATGACCGACGCGTCATCCCCCGCCGCTTCGTCGGACCGCGAGCTCGACCTGGTGCTGTTCGGCGCCACCGGGTTCACCGGTCGCCTCACCGCCGACTACCTCGCCCGGCACTCGCCGACGGGGCTCCGCTGGGGCCTGGCCGGTCGCAACCCGGAGAAGCTCGCCGGGGTCCGTGACCACCTCGCGACGATCGACGGCTCCCTGGGCGACCTTCCGCTGCTCGCCGCTGACGTCACCGACGACGTCTCCCTCAAGGACGTCGCGAACCGCGCGCGAGTCGTGATCACGACGGTCGGTCCGTACCTCCAGCTCGGCGAGCCGCTGGTCGCTGCGTGCGCGGAGGCGGGCACCGACTACGTCGACCTCACCGGTGAGACCGAGTTCGTCGACCGCGTGTACGTCGCCCACCACGCGACGGCGCAGCAGACGGGTGCGCGGCTCGTGCACGCGTGCGGGTTCGACTCGATCCCGCACGACCTCGGCGCCTACTTCACCGTGCAGCACCTCGCCGACGACGTGCCGATCACGCTGCGCGGTGTCGTCCGGGCCGGCGCCATGATCTCCGGCGGCACGTTCCACACCGCGATGAACGGGTTCTCGCGGGTGCGGCAGAGCCGCGCGGCGTACGCCGCCCGACGCCAGATCGAGCCGCGACCGGAGGGGCGCAGCTCGCGGGCCGTCGCGGGCAAGCCGCACCGGGACTCCGTCCTCGGCCGGTGGCTGCTGCCGCTGCGGACCATCGACCCGATCATCGTCGCCCGCAGCGGCGCTGCCCTGCCGTCGTACGGACCGGAGTTCCGCTACTCGCACTACGCCGGCACCAAGACGCTCCGGTACGCCGTCGGCGGCGCCGCGACCCTGGCGGCCCTGGGGGCGGCGGCGCAGGTCCCGCCGGTGCGGCGCGCCCTGCTGGGGCGCATCCCGCAGGGAGAGGGCCCCGACGCCGCTCGTCGGGCCCGGTCGTGGTTCACCGTGGACTTCATCGGCGAGGGCGGTGGGCAGACCGTGCGCACGCGCGTCTGCGGCGGCGACCCCGGTTACGACGAGACCGCGAAGATGCTCGCCGAGTCGGCGCTCTGCCTGGCCTTCGACGACAACCCGCCCACCGCCGGCCAGGTCACCACGGCCGAGGCGATGGGCGACGCGCTGACCGACCGGCTCGTGGCCGCGGGTCTGAAGTTCGAGGTGCTGTAGGCCGTCGACCCCGCCCCGCCATCGCCCCGGTCAGGACCGGCCGGGTCGCTTGATGCCGTGGACGGCCTCGGTGGGCAGCGAGTGCCGCGAGTGCGACGTCCAGTTCTCGGCGTCCAGGGTCACCTCGACGTGGAGGTGATGACCGCGGTCGGCAGGTCTCACGACGTACGTCGACGAGCGGGCGCCACGGATCGGGTCCGGGCCGCGGTACCAGCGGTAGCTCCGCGTGGCCCCCTTCGGGTCGGCCGCCTCGATGTGGGCCCGGAGGGTGTGGCCCACGACCGCCCGGCCGCGGACCGTCGGCTTGGCGAAGGAGATCCGGCCGAGCACGACGCGCGTGGTGTGCTCCGACCTCGCCGAGGTCGTGGTGTAGCCGTCCTTCTTCGCGGTGACCTTGACGTGGACGTGCCACCCGGCTTCGGCCTCGGTGAGCCGGTAGGTCGCGTGCGTGGCGCCGTCGATCGCCTTGTGCCCGGCGTACCACTGGTAGTCGAGCTGGTCGGGGGTGACCGACCAGGTGCCGGCGGTCGCCCTGAGCTTGCGGCCGACCACGGCGTGTCCGCTCACCACCGGTGCGTCGTGGTTGACGATGACGCCCGCGAGGGTCGGCGCGGTCTGGTCGGAGACCTGGAACGCCGTCAGGTAGCCGGGTCGGGTGGCGATGACCTCGACGGCCACCTGTCGCCCGACGTCCGCCGCGCGCGGCGTGAACGTGCGGGACGTCGCGCCGTCGACCACCTGGCCGTCGACGACCCACTGGTAGGCGATGCTCGCTCGGGGCGACCAGCGTCCCTTGTCGGCGGTGAGGGTGACGCCCACCTGCGCCGTGCCCTTGATCGAGGGCGCCTCGCGGTTGAGGAACGTGCCCAGCGCGACGGCGTCCGTCGAGACCGACGTGGCGACCGCGTCGTCGTACCCGCGCCGCTTCACCGTGACCTGGACCGCGATGTTCTTGTGCACGTCGTCCGGCGTCGGGGTGTACGACGTGCCGGTCGCGCCGTCCACGGCCTTCCCGTCGACGAGCCACTGGTAGCTGACCTTGCCGGCCGGCGCCCAGGTGCCCGCACTCGCGGTCAGCGGCTGGTCGACCTGCGCGACGCCGGACACGGTCGGCGGGTCGCTGGCCTGGAACTGGCCGGGGACGACGTCCTTCGTCCGGGCGGTCTTCATCCGGACCGTCCGGTACCCGGGAGCGGACAGGGTCACCCGTGCCCGCACGAAGTGGCCGAGCTGGTCGGCGGTCGGGGTGAAGCTGGCCGAGGTGGCGCCCTCGATCGGGTGCCCGTCGGAGAACCACTGGTAGGCGAACGTGCCACCGGGGCTCCAGCTGCCCCGGTCGGCCGCCAGGGGGAGGCCGACCTGGGCCTTGCCGTCCACGGTCGGCTCGGCGCTGTTCACGAAGACACCCTTGGCGACGCCGTCCGTCGGCTGCGAGCGCGCGCTGCCGGAGTGGGCACCGGACTTGGTCGCGGTGACCTTGGCCCGGATACGGGTGCCGACCTGGTCGGCGCCCGGCGTGAATGACTTCTTGGTGGCGCCCGCGATCGGCTTGCCGTTCGCCAGCCACTGGTAGCTGAACGTGAGGCCCTTGGCGCTCCAGGCGCCCTTGGTCGTCGTCAGCTTCTTGCCGACCTGCGGAGTCCCCGACACGGCCGGCGACTTGGTGTTGCGGAGCTGGGTGTCCTTGATGTGGATGAACCCGCTCGGCCACAGCGAGCTGGAGCTGGAGATCGTGCGGGTGTCGTACCGGCCGGCGTGGAGGTAGTTGTACTCCTCGATCGTGATCGCGCCGTCGCCGACCGTCTCGACCCAGGCGACGTGCCCGCGGGACGACCCGGCGGAACCGGCCGACCACCAGGCGACCGCACCGCGCGAGGCGTGGTTGTCGACCGGGATGTCCAGCGCGACCGCGGCGGCCTTCCAGTGCGAGGCGTCGCCCCAGTGCTGGCCCTGCCAGTAGTCGTCGAACGCGACCAGGTTCTCCGAGTTCAGCCGCCATGCGACGAACGACGTGCACTCGCGGTTGTAGAACCGCCACGGATCCACCAGCGAGTCCTGCGCGGCGTTCTTCAGCCGGGACGGGTAGTCGTCGACGCCGGAGGCCGCACTCACCGGCTCGGGATGGAGCGCCGGCGCGACCGCGGCCAGTACTCCCAGAGCCAGGACGGCCCCCACGCGACGTGCCCAGGAGGCACGCCGAGTCGAGCGTCGTCCGATACGCATGTGGCAGACGTTAACTGTGGGAAAGGGGTGACGGGAGGGGGTCGAGAGAACTACAAACTTGTAGTTCGAGATTGGCCGGGGGGCGGCCGGGGGTGACCCGGATTCTCGTCCTCCGGCGGCGTCCTGTCCGGCGAATGCCGCAAGCCGCTACGCCGGGTCGGTGAGGGTGTCGAGGTCCAGCAGGCGGACGTTGTCGAGGTCCTGGTTCGCGGCCAGCGACCAGATCGTCGTGTCGTGCGCGGCATCCGGGAGTCGCACGACGGCCTCGCCGGCGACGTGGAAGTGGCCGTGCGCGAGGAACCGCGGAGCGACGCCGGCGACGGCCCGGCTGATCCGCTCGGTGCCCTGCTCGGCGTACGCGAGCGAGGAGTCGGGCCATCCCCAGGGGTTGCTGCGGATGGTGTCGGCGACGGGTGGGGTGCAGTACGGAGGTCCGGGGCTGTCGTGGGTGAGCATGATCTCGGCGCTGCCTCCGGCGACGGTCGCCGCGACGTGCTCCTCGGTGATCACCTCGGACGGCCACCAGTCGACGTCCTCGGTGAGCAGGTGCCGGTTCACGGACGGGGCACCCCCGAGCGACACGAACGAGCGACCGCCGAGCACCCAGCGATGGCCTCGCGGCAGCAGCGTGACGTGGTCGGACACCTCGATCGGTGCCGGGCACCCGTCCGCGTCCTGCCACCGCGGTTCCGTCCACAGTGCGTCCAGGCGGGCCCAGTTCTCGTGGTTCCCGTTGACACAGAGGAGCCGCAGCCCGCGCTCGGCGCAGACCGACTCGACGGCGGCGAGGTACTCCTCGTGGTGCGGGCCCATCCCGAACCGGAGGTCGCCCAGCTGGCAGACCACCTCCACGTCGCCGCGCTCGCCGATCGCCCGGAGGCGGCTCACGGCCCAGTCCCGGTCGCCCTCGAGGTCGCCGAGCAGGCCGATGATCATGGCGCCGATCATGCACGACGTCCGGGCTCCGGCCGGCCTGCGGGCGGTGCCCCAGGGGAGAGTCGAACTCCCGACCTTTCGCTTAGGAGGCGGCTGCTCTATCCACTGAGCTACTGGGGCGTCGGCGACCCATCCTGTCAGCCGTGGAAGGCGGTGATCCCGTTCAGGGTCGGGACGAACACGTGCCCGCCGTCGACGACGACGGACGGGAAGTGCGTGTGCGACCCGGCGGCGATGCGCTGGACGACGGAGCCGTTGGAGCGTCGCAGGACGACGAGGTCGCCGGAGTCCCGGTCGGAGACGTACACCCTCGACCCGGCGATGACCGGTGCGCCGTAGACGCCGGCCGACCAGGTCCAGTGCAGGCTCGACTTGCCGACGCGGAGCGCCCGCACCTGCCCCTCGCCCAGGCAGGGCATCAGCACGGTGCGGCCGACGCGGGCCGCGCCGCCGAAGGCGTGGCATCCGGACAGCTTCGTGATCGCGGAGCCGACACCGTGGAAGTGCTCGTGCAGCAGGTAGACCACGCCTCGCTTGCCCGCGATCACGACGCGGTGGAGCGACGGCACCGACATCGGCGACATCGAGCCGAGGTCGAGGTCACGGATGTTGTCGTCCTTCCAGGTGCCCGGTGCGAAGACGGAGACGCGCTTCAGCTTCTGGGCCGTCAGCTCGGTGACCGAGTCGCTCTTGTCCCACTTTCCATGGAGCTCGGCGCCGTTCCCGCTGGCGACGTACACGTGCCCGTTCCGGCCCAGCACGGGGCCGGGAGGGGCCCACATGCCGGCCTCGCGCTCCGTCGGCACGGCGTAGTGGAAGGTGTGGCCGGTCCCGTCCACCGGTGTCGAGGTCACGTACCCGACGTAGTTGTCGCAGTCGCCGGCCAGGCCGCCGAAGGACACGACCACGCGACCGTGCTCGACGAGGAGCGCGGAGCGTTCCTGCTCGGCCTTGCGGTTGCGGTGCGGCAGGACGTCGAGCGACCGGTGCCACTTCTTGTGACCCGTCTCGGCATCGAGCGCCCACAGGGTGTGGTGTCCGCCGACGGTCTCGGCCACGACGAACACCGACCCGGTCTTCCCGTCGTACGCCGGCGTGCCGGTGATGCCGAGCGGGTCGATGTTGCCGCAGGGGAGCCCGCTGAGTGGCTGAGGTGATCCGAGCCCCTTGTGCCACCGCTCGTCGCCGGTGCGCGCGTCGAGTCCGAAGACCCGGTTGCCCTCGGTGGCGGCGATCAAGGTGTCTCCGACGACGAGCGGCTCGCCGTACACCGCGGCGCCCAGATCCTTCGACCACGCTGCCTGGAGCGGCGTGCCGACGGCGTGGGTGGCATGACCCGATCTCGAGGGCGTCCGGTGGTAGGTCCACCACGGGGTGAACGACGCTGCCCTGCCCGACCCGTCCGTCGTCGGCGAGCTCGGGTCGGTGGCCCGGCTCGTCGGGGAGGAGACCACGGGCCCTCCCGCGTCCGAGCTCGAGGCGGCCGTCGTGCACGCGGCGACGAGGAGCGACGAGACGGGGACCAGGACCGACCACAGACGACGCATGGGTCCAGTCTGTCCCCGACGGCCCCGTCCGTCACCCGCCCTACGCGCCAGTACGCCGTCGAGTTGAGTTCGATCCACGTGCTGGTCACACTTTGGACACACCCCGTATGTTCGGGGTGCTCGGTCGTGCCCCGGCCGAGCCACTCATCGCCACCCGAGGAACGTCGCTGATGTCTGCCCTGCCCCCCGACGCCGGCGACGGCGACGCCGAGGTCCCCGAGGGCGGGAAGCGCAAGGGCAGGGCCAAGACCCACCACACCGTCGCCAAGGTCGTCGGCGCGACGATGGTGGTGATCTCGCTGGTGACCGGCCTGTCGGTCGTGTTCCTCTACCGGCACTACAACGGCAACCTGCACGTCAAGGACATCAGCGGCGAGCTCGGCCACGACCGCCCGACGAAGCCGGTCCCCAAGGGGCCGCACGGCCCGATCAACATCATGATCATGGGCTCGGACAACCGCGACGCCCCCGGCGACCACGTCGACAACCTGACCGGCATCGGCAAGCGGTCCGACACCACGATCCTGCTGCACCTCTCGGGCGACCGCGAGCACGCGTACGGCGTGAGCATCCCGCGTGACTCGATCATCAACCGTGCCTCGTGCCTCAACGACAGCGGCAAGGAGATCTCGCCACCGGCCACGGGCGTGATGTGGAACGAGGCGTTCAACATCGGCGGCCCCGGCTGCACGGTCCGGCAGTTCGAGCAGCTGACCGGCATCCGGGTCGACCACTACGTCGTGGTCGACTTCAACGGCTTCCGGTCGATGGTCGACGCGATCGGCGGGGTCGAGGTCTGCATCCCGCACGCCGTGGACGACCACACCGCCCACATCACGCTGCCGGCCGGCACCCACAAGTTCAACGGCGAGCAGGCGCTCAACTACGTGCGTGAGCGAGAGTCGCTCGGGAACGGCTCCGACATCGGGCGGATGAAGCGGCAGCAGGCGTTCGTCGCGTCGATGGCGCACCAGGCGATCAGCGCCGACACCCTGGCCAACCCGATCCACCTGGCCAAGTTCATCGACGCGGCCACCAAGTCGCTGACGCTCGACCCGGACATCGGCAGCATCTCGAAGCTGGTCGGGCTGGCCTACCAGTTCCGGCACATCGGGCTCGACCACATCCAGTTCGTCACGACACCCTGGCTGCCGGACCCGTCGGACCCCAACCGGGTGGTGTGGGCGCCCCAGGCCCAGAGCCTGTGGGCGGCGATCAACAACGACAAGATCCTGCCCCGGTCGATGCTCAACGGCTCCCTGAACGCCCAGCACATCCCGGGCGTGACCAAGCACCCGAAGAACGGCCAACAGGAGCAGGCCCAGGCGGCGGAGAACCTCGCCAACGGGCTGTGCGCCTGACCCGGCCGATGACGGACCAGCCCGACCCGCGCGAGCCGGAGTCCCCGGAGGAGAGCGACGAGGACCAGGCTCCCGAGACCGAGTGGCAGCGCCGCCGGCGGCTGGACGCCGTCTTCGGAGACGTGCTCCCCGAGACGACCTCCGACGAGCGGGATCCCGACGTGTCTCGCGACGAGGACGGCGCGGCGAAGGACCGCTGGCTGCGCCGCCAGGTCCCACCGCACCACGGCTGAGCCGCCGTGGGCGGCGGTGTCCGGCTCAGACGGTCGGGGTCGTCGAGGTGCCTCCGCCCTGCGCGGCGAGCAGGTCGCGGATCTCCTCCAGCAGCTTGACGTCCTCGGGCGTGCCCGGCTCCGGGCTCGGGAACCACCGCTCCTTGGCGACGGTGTACGGCTGGACGATCAGGAAGTACACGACGGCCGCGATGACCAGGAACGTGATCGTGGCGGTGATGAACGCCCCGACGTGCACGCCGTTGGGCGTGTAGTTGCTGAAGTCGTCCGTGCCACCGATCTTGCCGATCAGGTCGAGGATGATGGCGGTGAACGTGGTGACCACTGCGGCGAACGCCGTCGCCATGATGAACGCGACGGCGAGCTCGACGAGGTTGCCTCGGAGGATGAAGTTCTTGAACCCGGTCATGTCTCTCCTCTCGGCCGCCTCGATCGGCCGGCCCCTGGACGCCTGTCACGCTAGCGGGAAATCACCACACTGAGGAGGTCGGTCGCGGCGGCACCGGCGATCGCGTCGACGTCCGAGGGAAGGGCGGCGACGACGACGAGCCGGCCGGTCAGCCCGTTGGACCCGGTGTCGGGGTCGCTGGGGATCGGCAGCGCCAGCACCGGCACGTCGACCGCGGCGTACGTCGCCGAGCCGGCCCGGGGATCGGCCGCCACGAGGTCGATGCGGTCGCCGACCCTGAGCAGCCCGACCGCGTCGGCGTCCGCGATCCGCACCGGCAGCGCGACCCGTCCCGGGTAGCCCGCCACGAGGGCGGGCGCGACCAGTCGGACGTCGGTGATCGGCTCACCGGCTCGGACCGGTGCGGCCAGGGTGCGCCCGACCGCGCGGCCCTCGACGCCCGCCGGGACCGAGGTCGCCGAGAACCGTCGGATGGTGACGTCGCCGCGGCCGAGCACCGTCCCGGAGACCAGGTCGCGGGCCGCGACGGTCACCGCCACCGTGTCGCCGGCCGGCGGCCGGGCCGCGTGGATCCCGGCCAGGACGGCCACGGCGGCGAAGACCGCCGCCAGCGGGCGCCGGCGCCCGAGGACGGCCCGGCGTACGGCGCGGCGCAGGCGGGTGCGGCGGTCGGCCAGCGGGGCGGGGTCGCCGGTGAGAGGCATCCCCCGACCGTAGGTGCGACGACGGGACGCCCGTGGCGCCTCTCCACAGGCTCGGCCTAGCTGCCCTTGCCGGCGCCGGCCGTGCTCGAGGAGGACGACGAGGTCGACGTCGATGTCGATGGCGATGGCGATGTCGATGGCGTGGAGGACGACGAGGAGTCCTTCGAACCCGAGGAACCGGAGTCGGACCCGGTCGACGACGACGAGTCGGTCGACCCCCCGGAGTCACCCGAGGTGGAGGACGCGGACGACGAGGTCGAGGCGGTGTCCTTGGCGCGGCTGTCGTTGCGGTAGAACCCGGAGCCCTTGAACACGACGCCGACGGCGTTGAACACCTTGCGCAGGCGGCCACCGCAGACCGGGCACGTCGTCAGGGCGTCGTCGGTGAAGCTCTGGAACTGCTCGAAGGCGTGGTCGCACTCGGTGCAGCGGTACTGGTAGGTCGGCAACGCAGGCGGTCCTCGGGTCGGTGCGCGTGGTGCACGGTCTGTGCTCGGCGTGGTGCTCGGGCAGCCGCTGGCACTCGCCACCGGCGACTGCTAATCCTACGTCATCCTCGAACCGGGAGCTCTGAGGTGTTGAACCGCGGGTTGTGACCCGTTCAGCCGCGGGTTGTGGTGTTGCTCGTCGCCCGAACCCGCGGCTCAAGGGGTCAGAACGCGCGGCTCGAGGGGTCAGAACCCGCGGCTCGAGGGGTCAGAACCCGCGGCTCGACCGAGGGGGACCCAGCGGGTGGGGGTGGCGGCGTCGGTGACGAAGCGGTCGTGCTCGTCGACGGGGACGTCGCGGCCCACCTCGTCGTCGTACAGCAGGCAGACGACCGGCGTCCCGACGGGGACGCGGGCGAGGGCGCGGTCGTAGCAGCCGCCACCCTGTCCGAGCCGGGCGCCGGAGAGGGAGACCGCCTGGCCCGGGACCAGGACGACGTCGGCGGTGCCGATCGCGTCGTGGCCCAGGCGGTCGACCGGCTCGAGCAGCCCGTAGCGGGCGGGGACGACGGAGTCCGGTCCGCGCCACGTGCCCCAGTCGAGGTCCATGTCGCGCTGCACGGCCGGCACGAGGACCCGCTTGCCCATCGCGGTGAGGGACTCGAGCAGCGCACCGGTCGGCGGCTCCGTCCCGACCGAGACGTACGCCGTGACCGTGGCCGCCCGTCGTACCTCCGGGTGCGACGTGACCACCTCGGCCAGACCGCGGCCGAGCGACCCGAGCTCGGCGACCGTCAACCGGTTGCGGGCGGTGCGGATCTGGTCCCGGAGGGCGATCTTGGCACCAGCCGCCTCAGAGGTCGGCAGGTCGCCCGGTCGGGATTGCGGCGGGGGCACCCGGCAAGCCTACGATCGCGGGATGAGCGGTGCAGGGCTGGAGCGTGCCCGGGCCAAGATGGCCGAGGCCGGGATCGATCCGGTCGCCATCGAGACGTTCGCGCACTACTACCGGCTGCTGGAGCACGGCGAGACCGGGATGATCGCCGAGGACTCGATCGAGCCGATCGACAGCGAGAGCCTGGACGACGTCCGGGTCGACGACGAGACCGCGTCGGCGGCGCTGCGGACGACCGCCGTGATCAAGCTCAACGGCGGGCTCGGCACGTCCATGGGCATGGAGCGGGCCAAGAGCCTGCTCTGCGTGCGCAAGGGCATGTCGTTCCTCGACGTGATCGCCCGCCAGGTGCTGCACCTGCGCGAGGAGCACGACGCCCCGCTGCCGCTGCTGTTCATGAACAGCTTCCGCACCTCGACCGACACCATGGACGCGCTGGCGCGCTACACCGACCTCCCGGTCGACGGGCTTCCCCTCGAGTTCCTGCAGAACCGCGAGCCCAAGCTGCGGACCGAGGACCTGACCCCGGTCAGCTGGGCGCGCGACCCCGATCTCGAGTGGTGCCCGCCGGGTCACGGCGACCTCTACACGGCGCTGCGTGGCACCGGCCTCCTCCAGCGACTCCTCGACCAGGGTTTCGAGCGGGTCTTCGTCTCGAACAGCGACAACCTCGGCGCCGTCCCTGACGCGCGGATCGCGGGCTGGTTCGCCGAGTGCGGTGCCCCGTTCGCGATCGAAGCGGTGCGGCGTACGCCGTCCGACCGCAAGGGCGGGCACTTCGCGCGGCGCAAGTCCGACGGGCGCATCGTGCTGCGCGAGACCGCCCAGACGTCGAAGCAGGACCAGGCCGCCCTGGCCGACCTCGACCGGCATCGCTTCTGCTCGACCAACAACCTCTGGTTCGACCTCCGGGCGATGTCCGAGGCGCTCGACGCCCGGCACGGGATCCTCGGCCTGCCGCTGATCCGCAACGTGAAGACCGTCGACCCGGCGGACTCCTCGACGCCCGAGGTGATCCAGATCGAGACCGCGATGGGCGCGGCCATCGAGGTCTTCGAGGGTGCGCGCACGATCGAGGTGGGTCGCGACCGGTTCGTGCCGGTGAAGACCACCAACGACCTGCTCGTGCTCCGCTCGGACGTGTACGACGTCGGCCGCGACTACGTGCTGAACCCCGCGGGCGCGGTCCCCTACGTGGACCTCGACGCGTCGTACTACAAGCTGGTGCCGGAGTTCGAGCGCCGGTTCCCCGAGGGCGCCCCGAGCCTGCGGGAGGCGTCGTCGCTGACGGTGAACGGCGACTGGACCTTCGGCGCGAAGGTGAAGGTGGTCGGTGACGTCACGCTGGAGACCGCGGCGGCCGAGCACGTCCCGCCGGGTAGCGTCTTGGAGCATGACTGACGAGCTGGTCTCCGTCGAGGACCACCGCGACCGGATCCTCGCGGCCATCGAGCCGCTCCCGGCCTTCGACCAGCCCCTGATGGAGGCCTTCGGCCTCGCCGCGGCGGAGGACGTGCACGCCGGCGTCCCGCTGCCGGGGTTCGACAACTCCGCGATGGACGGGTACGCCGTCGCGCACGCCGACGTCGCCGACGCCTCGGAGGACAAGCCGGTCCATCTCCCCGTCGTCGGCGAGATCGGCGCCGGCCAGGCGACCTTGCTGGCGGTCTCGCCGGGCACCGCGGTCAAGATCATGACCGGCGCACCCGTCCCGGCCGGGGCGGACTCGGTGGTCCCCTACGAGTGGACCGACCGGGGCGTCGCCAACGTCGTGATCTCGCGGGCGCCCCGGCCCGGGCAGCACGTCCGGCCGAAGGGCCAGGACGTCAGCGAGGGCGACCTGCTCGTCGAGGCCGGGACCGTGCTCGGGGCCCGGCAGATCGGGCTGCTCGCGGCCGTCGGCCGGCCGTCGGTGCGCTCCCGCCCGCGACCGCGGGTGGTCGTCCTCTCGACCGGCTCGGAGCTCCGTGAGCCCGGGTCCTCGCTCGGGCACGACTCGGTGTACGACGGCAACTCGTTCCTGCTCGCCGCCGCCGCCCGGCAGGCGGGTGCCATCGCCTACCGGGTCGGCATCGTGCCCGACGACCCCCGCGCCTTCCTCGGGTCTCTCAACGACCAGCTCGTCCGGGCCGACCTCGTCGTCACCAGCGGCGGTGTCTCCATGGGCGACTTCGACGTGGTGAAGGAGGCGCTGTCGCCGCTGGGCACGGTCTGGTTCGGCGGCGTCGCGATGCAGCCGGGGAAGCCGCAGGGGTTCGGGACCGTCGGCGAGGACGGCGTTCCGATCGTCACGCTGCCCGGCAACCCGGTCTCGGCGTACATCTCCTTCGAGCAGTTCGTGCTGCCCGCCATCCGCCGCCTGATGGGTCGCACGCCGTACGTCCGGCCGTCGGCCGACGCGATGCTCACCCACGACCTGCCGTCGCCGGCGGGACGCCGCCAGTTCGCGCGGGGGACGCTCTCCGTGGTGGACGGCCGGCTGGCCGTCACCCCGGTGGGCGCGCAGGGCTCGCACCTGATCGGTGACCTGGCGGAGTCCGATGCCCTGATCGTGGTCGGGGAGTCCGTGACCTCCGTCGCGGCCGGTGAGACAGTGACCGTGCTGCCGCTCGACGAGGAGTTCTAGATGGCGGAGGGTCTCACCCATGTCGACGAGTCCGGCGCGGCCCGGATGGTCGACGTGTCCGGCAAGGACGTCTCCGCCCGCGAGGCCGTCGCGGCCGGCCGGGTCGTGGTCTCCGCCGAGGTCGTCGGGCTGCTGCGTGGCGCCGGCGTACCGAAGGGCGACACGCTCGCCGTCGCCCGCCTGGCGGGGATCATGGGGGCCAAGCAGACGCCGTCCCTGATCCCGCTCTGCCACCCCCTGGCGCTGTCCGCGGTGAACGTCGACCTCGAGGTCGCCGACGACGCCGTCGAGATCACCGCCACCGTGCGCACCACCGACCGCACCGGGGTCGAGATGGAGGCGCTCACGGCCGTGGCCGTCGCCGGCCTGACCGTGGTCGACATGGTCAAGGCGGTCGACAAGCGGGCCGTCATCAGCGACATCCGGGTGCTCTCCAAGTCCGGCGGCAAGTCCGGCGACTTCGTGCGGTGACCTGGTGACGATGAGGGCCGCCGTCGTGGTCGCGTCCAACCGCGCCGCCGCCGGCGTGTACGACGACACCACGGGTCCCCTCCTCATGGAGCTCCTGGTCGCCCTGGGCTTCACCTGCAACCAGCCCGTCGTCGTCCCCGACGGCGACGCGGTCGGTGCGGCCATCGCGGCGGAGATCGCGGCCGGCGCGCGCGTCGTCCTCACCACCGGTGGCACCGGCCTGACGCCCACCGACCTCACGCCCGAGGTCACCCGGCCGCTCCTCGACCGCGAAGTGCCCGGCATCGCCGAGGCGATCCGCGCGTACGGCGTCGGGAAGGGCGTGCCGACAGCCGCGCTCTCGCGGGGCCTGGCCGGGGTCGCCGGAGACTGTCTCGTGGTCAACCTGCCCGGCTCCCGCGGCGGCGTGAAGGACGCGATCACCGTCCTCGAGCCGCTGCTGGTGCACGCGGTGGAGCAGATCGTCGGGAGCGACCACACCACCCCGACGACCCCGACGACTCGGGGAACGAACCGGTGAACACCGGCTGGCCGGTCACGTTGCAGCACGGCGACGTCACGCTCCGGCCGCTGCGCTACCGCGACGCGCGGGCCTGGCGCGCCGTACGCCGCCGCAACGCGGCCTGGCTGCAGCCCTGGGAGGCGACGGTCCCGCCCGGCGGTGCCGAGCGCCCGGCGACCTTCCGGTCCCTCGTCGCCCGGATGCACCGGCATGCCCGCGAGGGGCTGGGGATGCCCTTCGCGATCGAGGTCGACGGGCGGTTCGCCGGCCAGGTCACGGTCAACAACATCGTCCGCGGCTCGGCCCAGTTCGCGTCGGTCGGCTACTGGCTCGACCGGGACGTCGCCGGCCGCGGTGTGATGCCCACGGCGGTCGCCCTGGTGATCGACCACTGCTTCCGCTCGGCCGGGCTGCACCGCATCGAGGTCGCGATCCGACCCGAGAACTCCAACTCGCTGCGGGTGGTGGAGAAGCTCGGGATCCGCGAGGTGGGGTACGCCCCGAGGTTCCTGCACATCGACGGCGCCTGGCGCGACCACCGCATCTACGCCATCACCGTCGAGGAGTGCCCGGACGGCATGCTGGCCCGGCTCGCGTCTCATCAGTCACAGGAGTGATTTCGCGACACACCAGTTGACATCCGCGGGCCGTTGTCCGCGCGAATCTAGGGTCGGGTCGTGGACCTGAGCGGACTCATCTTCGTGGCGCTGGCCGTGGCCTGGGCCGCCTACCTGATCCCCAAGGCGCTCCGCCACCACGAGGACGTCGTCCGCGGCCGCTCGGTCGACCGCTTCTCCCAGAGCATGCGCGTGCTCGCGCGCCGCGAGCCGGTCAGCGCCCGGACGGCCCGGCTCGTCGTCACCCCGTCGCGCGACGCCGGTGTCGTCACCCGGTCACCCGAGGAGCAGGAGGTCGCGCGCACGGCGTCGACCCGCAGGGCGACCAGGCGTCGTCGCCGGGTGCTGGGACTCCTCGTGCTCGCGATCGCGGGCACCGCGGCCGCCTGCGTGGGCCACAGACTCGGCTGGCCGGTCGTGGGCATCCCCGTGGCACTGCTGCTGGCCTGGCTGGTCACCTGCCGCGTGATGGTCAGGAAGGAGCGGTCCTGGCGTCCGGTCGACGCCGCTGCCGATGCCGACCTGACCGGCGAGATCGCAGTGGTGGAGCCGGCTCCGGTCGCGACCTCCGAGGCCTCCGGCCAGCCGCGTGACCCCGAGCTGTGGGACCCGGTGCCGGTGACGCTCCCGACGTACGTCTCGAAGCCGCCCGCCCGTCGGTCGGTCCGCACCATCGACCTCGACTCCACGGGGGTCTGGACCTCCGGACGCAGCGAGGCCGACTCCGCCCTGGCCCGCGACGCCGAGGCGGCCGAGGCCGCCGAACGCGTACGTCGCCGGGCGTCCCGCAAGGACCCGTCCAGCGGCGAGGCCGTCGGCTCCTGACGTCGCCCGGGCCGATTCGGGTCCGGCAGATTTCCGGTGCTAGCCTTGCGCTTCGCGTCGCCGGGATCCCGCATCCGCGGTGACGTCCGGGGCTGTGGCGCAGCTGGTAGCGCATCTCGTTCGCAATGAGAGGGTCAGGGGTTCGAGTCCCCTCAGCTCCACGTGGGGCCCGGCACGTCCGGGCCTCTCGTGCTTCTCCGGCCGGTGTCGCGACCACGCGTCGACCGAGAATCCCGCTCTACGGAAGGGGATTCGCCCTTCGCGCGCTTCGTCAGCCCGCGAGTCGGCGGTCGGACCGACGGCCGATGCGCAGCGCGCGCTGACGCCGCAGCCGGCGGACCAGGACGGGCGCGTGCTCCATCGCCGCGGGGTCGTCGAGCAGCCGACCGAGACGTCGGTAGTACGTCGAGGGGCTCTCCGCGAACCGGTCGCGGATGGCGGCCTCCTTGGTGCCGGCACGCCGCCACCAGCCGGCCTCGAGATCCAGGGTGTGGCGCGCGGTCTCGTCGAGCACGGTGCGAGCCTGTCACACCCCCGTCACCGCCCCTGAGGGGCCCCATGCCGGACGTCGAGGGGCCGCTGAGGACGTTCCAGGGCCCGTGAGCGGAGGGGATCCGAGCCGCGGGGCCGGCTCGTCGTGGGCGGAACGGACGACCCGGACCGGGCGAAGGTCCTGCCTCGCCGAGCACATCGGCGGCCCGATCGCAGCCGAACGACCCGCTCCTGACCAACTGGTCTAGTCCAGTTCCCACGCTGGCAAAGGCCCCTATTAGCGGGAAGTTTATGCGGGGGTCTTGTCAAAAGGTAAAAAGCCGAGAAATGTAAGGACCCCCCGCACGGATGCGGGGGGCCGGTTCGCGATTGGAAAGAATCCTCTCGCGGTCTCGCATTTGGCCTGGGGGGCTGGCGCCTGCGAGCTCTCCACCTGATGGCTGGGGGGTTGCCATCCGGTGTTGTGACATCCGACGGCTGGGGGGTTGCCATCTGATGTTGACTCAATGTTACACGTTCGGCGTGCCCGGGACGCAGTTTCGGGAAATTGCCGGGCTTTTTACCAAAGGGTTCCGAAAACACGCCTGAGCACGCCGCGGAGGGGCTTATCGGGCGGGCGGACACCGGGTCACAGAGGTCACTCACGACACGTGGGTACGGCTCAGGACTTCCAAATTTGCCAACACCTGCACCACACTGCTGTTCGGAGCTCGGACCAGCAACACAAACAGGGAGAACACTCACATGGCACGTCACACTCGGATCAAGCTCGCCGCGCTGGCAACCTCGTTCGTCGCTGCGCTGGGCATCGTCGCCGTCTCGCCGGCCACGGCGTCACACGCCGGCGGCGGACACGTCTCCAACATGCGCGACACCGGTCGCCAGCTCTGCTGCTGATCAGCTCCTGCTGATCACGTCACAGAGACGCTGACGCCCGAGGACGGGCTGACGCTGACCGACTCGTCGACGCGGACTCTCGTACGGGACCGCAGCCCGGTGCTGGCGGCCGCACTGCGGAACGCCGCGCGCGCTGCGTCGAGGTCACCCACTTCCTCGAGCAGGTCGGCCAGCTCGAACCAGTGCTGGGCAGCGTCCTGGTCAGCACCGGCCCCGGTGAGGAAGAACACCGCCTGACGATATGACGTCTAGGCTGCGTCCATGTCGCCTCGAGCCGCGAGGATCTGGCCCAGGATCGATCGAGCGTCCGCGGCCGTGATCGGTGAGCTCGGAGTTGGCGACGTCGAACGTCTGGCGGCAGATCTCCTCGGCCCTCTCGAAGTCACCGTCCAGGAGGTACGCGCGAGCGCGGGCCAGGTCGTTGCCCGCGATCTCGATGGGGCTCGCGCTGCACCACGGCAGCTCCTCGGCGGCCTTCTCCAGCTGATGCTGCGCGGACGCCACGTCGGGCGGGTCGAGCTGCAGCTGCATGAGACCGACCTGCGTGCGCAGGCGCGCGAGGTTGCGGGAGTCCTGACCCTCGGCCATCAGCGCCAGGGCCCGCTCGGCCATGGCGACGGCGTTGGACACCGAGCCGCGCTCGGACTCGAAGACGCTCGCGTTCCAGTACGCCGCGGCGCGAGCCGTCGGGGAGGCGATGGTCTCGGCCTTGGCGATCGCCTTGCGGCAGATGCGGACGGCCTGGCCGGTGTCGCCGCGCAGGTAGTAGGCGCCGGCGAGGGTGACGGCCATCTGGACGCTCTCGTCGGTCGCGTCGAGGGGTGAGTTGCTCAGCTGGGCGAGCACCCGCTCGCCGACCTCGATCGCCTGGCTGAAGTCGCCGGACTGGCGGTAGCAGCGGCACAGGGCGATCGCGGCCTTGATGCGGAGCACGCCACCCTGCCGGGAGCGCACGAGGGGCTCGAGCTCCAGCACCGCGTCGTCGATGCTCCCCTGACCCTCGAGGGCACGGGCGATGATGAAGCGGCCGCGGAACACGAGCTCGTCCTGGGACGCCACGGAGGCGCGCTCCACCGCGTCGCGAGCCTGCGACTCCGCCTCGATGTGCTGGCCGGTCTCGAGCGAGAGCTCGGCGAAGTCCAGCGTCAGCTTGATCTCGTCGTACTCACGCGCGGTGACCCCGCGCAGCAGGTGCTCGGTCGGTACGCCGAGTCGCGTGGCGAGGTCGTCGAGCGTCTGGCTGTTGGGCCGACGCTGCCCGGACTCGATGCGAGAGACGTAGCCGACCGAGATGTCGTTGCCCGCGAGCTGGGTCTGAGTCCAGCCCTTGGCGACGCGTGCAGCGCGGATGCGTTGCCCGAGCTCCGCGGGGTCTAGCTCCTTGAGCAGGTCTGCATCCCGGACGTCCATGGGGGGATTGTGACGGACACTCGGCCCCTGTGGGCAAGAAATCTGACAACTCGTGGATCTTTGGAGGCAAATTTGGCTGAACTGGCCCCAAAGGACTAGCCGCCGAGAGCCGAACGACTAGATTCTCAGGAGTCGGCAACCGGATCCCATCGCGGAGACGAAGCCGATGTTTGGCCGGGGGGCTAGGCGTCACGCGTGCGTCGTTTCGACGCACGCGTGACGTGTCTCCGGCCCCTTTTCCGCACGCTCAGCCGGGCTCTGGCCGGCTCGAGCCGGCGGCCGCCAGCGCGGCGTCGAGGAGCGCCCGCGCCGACCGCTCCGTGACCGCCCGCGCCCGCCTCGGGGTCACCCCGCGGACGTCGAGGAGCACGATGAACGCCTCCCAGCCGATCACCAGTGCCAGGGCCGAGACCAGGTCCTCGTAGTCCGAACGGGTCAGTCGCTCACGCACGGGCTCGACCGCCCACTCGAGCCAGCCGACGCGTCGATGACCGCGCCTGGGCTCGCCCTCCTCCGGCGCCGGCGCGTCGACGGTCAGCCGGATCAGCTTGCGCCCCAGGGGCAGGGACGTCTCCATCGTCGCGATCATCTCGGTGACCAGCGTGCGCAGGCGCTCGTGGGCGTCGCCCGAGGTCTGCGCGGCGAGCGCCGCGTCGACGTCGACGTTCAGGGCGCCGGCGGGGACCTGCCGTTCACCGCGCTCCCGACGCTGTGCCGAGCGGCCGCTGCTCCCCGCGAGGTGTCGCGATGATCGGCGCCGACCAGCGCACCGCCGCGACCGGACGGGAGACGAGCGGGTCCGTGACGCTGATCAACAGCTTCCGCGTGGCCGAGGGCCGGGACGCCGAGTTCCACGAGCTGTGGGAGCAGACGAGTCGCTACTTCACCCGGCAGCCCGGCTTCCGGTCGCTCCGGCTGCACCGCGCCGTCAGCGCGGACGCGACGTACCGCTGGGTGAACGTCGCGACCTGGGACAGCGAGGCGGCGTTCCGCGCGGCCCACGCCACGGACGAGTTCCGGGAGGTCGTGACGGCCGCGGGGTGGCAGGAGTTCCCGAGCACGCCGGTGCTGTTCGAGGTGGTCACCGAGGTCGGCTGAGGGGCTCACCGCGGGCGTGACAAGGTGGAACGAGAGCCACGTCCGAGGAGGAGAGCATGGAGTACACCCGGCTGGGCGACAGCGGGCTGCAGGTCTCGCGGATCACGATCGGCTGCATGAGCTGGGGCGACGGCGGCCACGACCGCCCCTGGCTCCGGGACGAGGCGTTCGCCGAGCAGACGATCAGCGCCGCGCTCGAGGCCGGCGTCAACTTCTTCGACACCGCCAACGTGTACGCCGCGGGCAGCAGCGAGGAGTACACCGGCCGCTCGCTGTGGAAGCACGCCGACCGTGAGGACGTCGTGCTCGCGACCAAGGTGTTCAACCGGATGCGCCCCGGACCGAACGGCGCCGGCCTCTCCCGCAAGGCGATCCTGCAGGAGATCGACGCCAGCCTGGCCCGGCTCGGCACCGAGTACGTCGACCTCTACCAGATCCACCGGTTCGACCCGGAGACGCCGGTCGAGGAGACGATGGAGGCGCTGCACGACGTGGTGAAGGCGGGCAAGGCCCGCTACATCGGAGCGTCGTCGATGTACGCCTGGCAGTTCGCGAAGATGCAGCACGCGGCCGAGCGGCACGGCTGGACGAGGTTCGTGTCGATGCAGAACCACTACAACCTCATCTACCGCGAGGAGGAGCGCGAGATGCTGCCGCTCTGCGAGGACCAGGGTGTGGGCGTCATCCCGTGGAGCCCGCTGGCGCGAGGCCGGCTGACCCGACCGTGGGACACGCAGACGGCCCGCTCGGAGACCGACGAGTTCGGCCGGTCGCTCTACCGCGACGAGGACAAGGCCGTGGTCGACCGGGTGCTCGAGGTGGCGCAGCGCCGGGGCGTCGCGCCGGCCCAGGTCGGACTCGCCTGGCTGCTGGCGCAGCCGGTGGTCACCTCGCCGATCGTCGGCATCACCGATCCCCAGCACCTCACCGATGCCCTCGCCGCCGTCGACCTGGAGCTCACCGCGGACGAGGTCGCCGAGCTCAGCGCCGACTACGTCCCCCACGCGGTCGCCGGGCACCGGTAGCCGGCGCACCGCCCGCCTCACGGCTCAGTCCGGCGAGACGTCCTCGTCGGTCATGATCACGACCTGGTCGATCAGGTCGTCGCGCACGCGGTACGCCACGAGCGCGCGCAGGTCGAGGCCCTGGGCCGTGACGTGCTCCTCGTCGACCACCCAGCTGCCGAGCTCCCGGCGACCGACGATCTCGGCGCGCAGGCCGGGCAGCGACCCGAACCACTCGACGTACGACGCCCGCATCGCGTCGAGCCCCTCGCTGAGCACGACCCCGTCGCCGGAGCGGATGACCACGCTCGCGGCGTAGCAGGCCAGGAAGCCGTCGAGGTCGGCGGCGTTGTAGGCCTCCACCTGGCGGGAGACGACGTCGGCGGCGGACATGGTCGAACCGTACGCCGGCAGGCCGGGGTCCTCGCCCGAGCACGCTCGTGGCCTGGTTCCCAGACGCGAAGGGCCGTCAGATCCAGCGGGCGAACCAGATGCGCTGCAGCCACTCGGCATGGGTGAGCAGCGCGTCGGTGTAGATCGGCCAGAACCACGCGAAGTTGAGGATCACGAGCACGACGTAGGAGCCGGCGATGACGACTCCAGCGGTACGCCGCGGGGTCGGGGCCGTGGTCGGCCCGAGGATCTTGCCGATGGCCAGCGCCAGGGCGAGCACGAGGAACGGCAGGGTGATGATCGAGTAGAAGCTGAAGATGGGTCTGCCGTCGTAGAGGAACCAGGGCAGCCAGGTGGAGGCGGTGCCGACGATCGCGATCCCGAACCGCCAGTCCCGAGCACCCACCCACCAGAAGAGCCCCGCGAGCAGGGCCAGCACGCCGCCCCACCAGATGGCCGGGGTGCCGAGCAGGAGCACCTGCCGGAGGCAGTCGCTGTCCTTCGGGGCGTCGCAGCCCTGGCTGCCGGGATCGATGCCCGTCTGGGCGTCCACGCCGACCGGACGGTTGAGCAGGAGCCAGCCGCGTGGCAACGAGGCGTAGGTGTGCGTGCACCCGTTCAGGAAGTGGGTGTGGAAGACGTAGACGTCGCGGTGGTAGGACCACAGCGACTCCAGGCCCTGGGCGAGGCCGGGGAGACCGTGCTCGACCGGCTGCCCCCGCGTGGGCCAGTGGAGCTTGTTGTCGAAGGTGATGTTCTTGCCGCAGTCGGAGCCGCCCGAGACGTAGTGCGTGTACTGCGTGTCGGAGAGGTAGTGGACGTACTGCGAGGAGTGCATCAGCCACCCGGTCCAGGTCGCGATGTAGACGACGAGGCCGACCAGCACGAGGTGGACGAACGCGGTGACGCCGTCGGCCAGCAGCGACTTCGGGACGGCGAAGGTGACGCCGAAGGAGCGGCGCGCGCCCGCACACCACGCCACGACGAGGATGCCGAACGCCGCGAGCGGGAAGATCGCCTCCCACTTGCTGCCGCAGGACAGCCCCCAGCAGACGCCGGACAGCATCAGCCACGGCCGGAAGAGCAGCGCGCGGACCGGTCCCCAGCCCTCGCCCCGGATCTGCTCCGGCACGTGCTCGGCCATGCGGGCGCGGTACCACTCGCGGTCGAGGACGAGGCAGTACACCGCGCAGAGCAGGAAGAACGCGACGAAGATGTCGAGCAGGGCCAGCCGGGAGAGCACGAACTCCAGCCCGTCGCAGCTGAGGATCAACCCGGCGACGCACCCGAGCAGGGTCGAGCCGCTGAGCCGGCGTACGAACCGGATCATCACCAGGATCATCAGCGTGCCCACCACCGCCGGCACCACCCGCCAGCCCATCGGCGTGAAGCCGAACAGCTTCTCGCCGAGCCCGATCAGCCACTTGCCGACCTCGGGGTGGACGACCATCGAGGCGTCCGGCTTCCACAGGTGGGTGGTCTGGCCGGCCAGGATGTGCTTGTTGGCGACGCCGCCGTCGTTGTCGATGTAGTCGCGGGCGTACCCGAAGTGCCACAGCGACCAGGCGTCCTTGGCGTAGTAGGTCTCGTCGAACTCGAAGGCGTGAGGCGTGCCGATCCTCCACAGTCGCAGGAACAACGACAGCAGGGTGATCGCCAGGGTCGCCGTCCAGCCGACGAACGGGTCCTCGAGCCGGCCGAGCCGTCGCGCGCGCTCGTGGGCGAGCGGGACGGGCTGCCCGTCGGAGTCGTGGGACAGACCGGTCATCCGCCGGCGCCGGGAGGGCGCGGCTGCTCCGGTCGTCACGGTCCGCAACTGTAGGGCCCCTCCGGTCGGTCGCCCGGCAGGAACCCCTCCCGCCCCGGGCGCGGGCGACCCGGTCCTCCTGGGATGATCGGGGGGTGGCCACGACGTCCGATCGCGCCGGGGTGCTGGTGCTGGCCGGTACGCCGATCGGGCAGGCCGCGGACGCCCCGGGCCGGCTGGTCGGCGAGCTCGCCTCCGCCGACGTGATCGCGGCCGAGGACACCCGACGGCTGGCCCGGCTGGCGCGCGAGCTCGGCGTCGAGGTCAAGGGCCGGGTCACGTCGTACTTCGAGGGGAACGAGGCCGCGCGGACTCTCACGCTCGTCGACCGGATGGTCGCCGGCGACCGGGTCGTCCTGGTCACCGACGCCGGCATGCCGAGCGTCTCCGACCCCGGCTACCGGCTCGTCGTCGCGGCCGTCGCGGCCGGCGTGCGGGTCACGGCGGTCCCGGGGCCGTCGGCGGTGCTGACGGCGCTGGCGGTCAGTGGGCTCCCGGTCGACCGGTTCTGCTTCGAGGGCTTCCTGCCGCGCAAGGCGGGCGAGCGCGCGCGCCGGCTCGCGGCCCTCGCCGACGAGGAGCGCACGCTGGTGTTCTTCGAGGCGCCCCATCGGACCGAGGCCGCGCTGGCCGCCCTGGCGGTGGCGTTCGGCGACGACCGGGTCGCTGCCGTGTGCCGCGAGCTCACCAAGACCCACGAGGAGGTACGCCGCGGGCCGCTCGGCGAGCTCGTGGCGTGGGCCGCGGACGGGGTGCGCGGCGAGGTCACGATCGTCGTCTCGGGAGCCGTGCCCGCGGTGGCCGCCTCGGACGCGGACTCCCTGCGTGACGCGGTCGCCGCCCTCGAGGACGGCGGGGCGAGCCGCAAGGACGCGATCCGCGCCGTGGCCGACCGGGCCGGCGTACCGAAGCGCCGGGTGTACGACGCCGTCCACGGCGTGGGGGAGGCCGGATGAGCGACCCCACCGACGGTCCGATGCGGAGCCGTGCCGCGGACACCGAGCACGGTCAGCGGCGCGACCGCGAGCGGCCGCCGGCGCCGGAGCCGTTGCCGCACCCGGTGGTCGACAACCACTGCCACCTCGACATCGCCGACGGCGAGTGGCTGGAGACCGCCGAGGCGATCAGCCGGGCCGAGGAGGTCGGCGTACGCCGGATCGTGCAGATCGGCTGCGACCTGCCCGGAGCCGCCTGGGCGGTGCAGGCGGCGGAGGAGCAGCCGGCGCTGGTGGCCGGGGTCGCGCTTCACCCCAACGAGGCTCCGCGGCTCGCGGGCGAAGGGCGTCTCGACGAGGCGCTGGCGGAGATCGAGCGACTCGCCCAGGCGCACGACAAGGTGCGTGCCGTCGGGGAGACGGGCCTCGACTTCTTCCGCACCGGCCCGGAGGGACGCGACGCCCAGGTCGCGTCGTTCGTCCGCCACCTCGACCTCGCCAAGCGGCTCGGCAAGACCCTGGTCATCCACGACCGCGACGCCCACGACGCGGTGCTCGACGTGGTCGACGCCGAAGGGCCTCCGGACCGGTGGGTGATGCACTGCTTCTCGGGGAACCCACGGTTCGCGCGGGCCTGCCTCGACCGTGGGGCCTACCTGAGCTTCGCCGGCACGGTCACCTTCAAGAACGCCCAGCCGCTGCGCGACGCGCTGGCCGTGACGCCGCTGGACCGGATCCTGGTCGAGACCGACGCGCCGTTCCTGACGCCGACGCCGTTCCGCGGGCGGCCGAACGCGTCGTACCTCGTGCCGGTCACCGTCCGGGCGATGGCCGAGGTGCGCGGGGACGACCTGACGACGCTCTGCGAGGCCATCGACGCGAACACCGAGGACGCGTTCGGCGGCGCCTGGTGACTCCCGCTGAGACGCGGTGACTGGCGGGTTTCGGACGGGAGAGCCTCGTCACATCGCGGGGTCCCGAGTTGGTGCGCCCGCTGCACCCCCGTAACGTCTCGTCGCTGTTGGCCGGGATCGGATGCGAGACCGGCGTCGGGGCTGTGCCGAGTGGCGCAGCCTTTGTCATGACCGCCCCAGGGCGGTCGTGAGCCGCTTGCGAGCGGCACGCGGTCCCGAGGCCCGGGGAGTACGACGTCTGGAGAGCTGTGCGCCAGAAGCTCGCACGAGTCAGCAGGAACAGGGCGGCCCTCGTGGTCGCCGCGGCGGTCGCCCTGACCGCCGTCATCGGCACCACCGTGGGGTACGCCGCGATGGGGAAGGACGTGACGCTCGACGTCGACGGCCGCGTCGAGCACGTGACCGCCCACGGCGACACCGTGGGTGACGTGCTCGACGACGAGGGCATCACCTTGCGGTCGCACGACGAGGTCGCGCCGGCGGTCGACCAGTCGGTCGACGACGGCACGACGATCGCGGTGCGCTACGGCAAGCCGTTGAAGCTCGACGTCGACGGCGACACCTCGACGTACTGGGTCACCGCGACGGACGTGCGTGGTGCGCTTCAGCAGATCGACCGCAGCTTCGACCGCGCGCACCTCTCGGTGAGCCGCGGCGCAGGCATCACCCGCGACGGCCTGCGGATCTCGGTCGCCACGCCCAAGCGGCTCACGTTCGTGATCGGCGGGAAGAAGGCCGAGCACCGCACCGTCCCGGCGTACACCGTCGCGCAGGCGCTGAAGGCACTGGACCTGAAGCTCGGGCGGCACGACGTCGTCCGGCCGGGTCTGCACCACACGCTGGAGGCGGGCGACAAGGTGGTGCTCGACCGCATCCGGATCGTCCGCCGGCACGTCGACGGCGAGACGGTGCCCTTCACGACCGTCACCCGCGACGACGCGTCGATGGCGCAGGGCGCGAGCACCGTGCTCCGCAGCGGTCACGACGGGCGGCGCGACGTCACCTACCGGATCACGTTCCGCAACGGGCACCTGGTGGCGCGGAAGGTCCTCGTGCAGCAGATGCTCCGGGCGCCGGTCGCGCAGATCGAGCGCGTCGGCACCAGGACCGTGACCAGCTACGCCGGCGGGAGCACCGTCTGGGACCGCCTCGCGCAGTGCGAGGCCGGCGGGAACTGGGCCACGAACACCGGCAACGGCTACTACGGCGGACTCCAGTTCTCGCTCGGCACCTGGCACGCGTACGGCGGCAGCGGGCTGCCCAGCAACGCCTCGAGGACCACGCAGATCGCCATCGCCACCAAGATCCGCAACGCCAGCGGTGGCTACGGCGCCTGGCCGGCGTGCGCTGCCTCACTGGGTCTGCCGCGCTGAACGACCTGGCGGCCGGAGCCCGGGCCCGATCCCCCCGTGGTCCCGCGGACGGTCGCCGGACCGGCCCGCCTCCTAGGCTGGCCGTCATGACGTCCGCCGGCCCGAGACTGCTCGGGCCGGCGGACGTTCGTGCGCTCGCGACCCGGCTCGACGTCAGGCCCACCAAGCAGCGCGGGCAGAACTTCGTGATCGACGCGAACACGGTCCGACGGGTCGTGCGCGCGGCCGACCTACGCCCCGACGACGTCGTGGTCGAGGTCGGTCCCGGGCTCGGGTCGCTCACCCTGGCGCTGCTCGGCGAGGTCCGCCGCGTCGTCGCGATCGAGGTCGACCCGGTGCTGGCGGCCGCGCTGCCCGACACCCTGGCGACGTACGCCCCCGACCTGGCCGCTCGCTGCGAGGTGCTGGCGGCCGACGCGCTGCGCATCGACGCGCTCCCGGGGCCGCCACCGACGGCGCTGGTGGCCAACCTGCCGTACAACGTGTCGGTGCCCGTGCTGCTGCACCTGCTGGCCCTGCTCCCGACCCTCGAGCGCGGGCTGGTGATGGTGCAGGCCGAGGTCGCCGACCGCCTGGCCGCCGGGCCGGGGTCGAAGGTGTACGGCGTGCCGAGCGTCAAGGCGCGGTGGTACGCCGACCTCCGCCGCGCCGGCGCGGTCGGACGCAACGTCTTCTGGCCGGCGCCCAACGTCGACTCCGGGCTCGTCGCCTGGACGCGACGCGAGCCGCCCGCGACGTCGGCGACCCGGGACCAGGTCTTCGCCGTCGTCGACGCGGCGTTCGGACAACGACGCAAGGTCCTGCGCGGGGCGCTGCGCTCCCTGGCGGGGTCGACCGAGGCCGCGGAGGCCGCGCTGACCGCAGCCGGCGTCGACCCGACCGCCCGGGGCGAGTCACTGGCGGTCGAGGACTTCGCCCGGATCGCCGAGGCCCTCGGATGAGCCTCACGGTGCGGGCGGCGGCCAAGATCAACCTGCTCCTCGGTGTCGGTGCGCCGCGACCGGACGGGTTCCACACGCTGGTGACCGTGTACCAGGCGGTCAGCCTGTACGACGACGTGACGGTCTCGAGTGCCGAGAGCCTGACCGTCGCGACCGACGTCGCGGCGTACATCGACGCGAGCCACCTGCCGGAGCCGGGCCTCAACATCGTCGACCGGGCGGCGTCGGCCCTGGCCGAGCACCACGGCCGGCCGGTCACGGCGGACGTGCGCGTCGACAAGAGCATCCCGATCGCGGGCGGGCTGGCCGGAGGGTCGGCGGACGGGGCGGCCGCCCTGGTGGCGCTGGACCGCCTCCACGCGCTCGGCACCGCCGATGACGACCTGCTGACCCTCGCGGCGGGTCTCGGCAGCGACGTCCCCTTCGCGCTGGTCGGAGGCACGGCTCTCGGCGAGGGCCACGGCGAGCTCGTCACGCCGGTCGACGACGACGGCGCCTGGTGGTGGGTCGTCGTGCCGTCGGCTGAGGGGATGTCGACGCCGGCCGTGTACCGCCACTACGACGAGCTGCGCCCGGACGCACCGCTCGTGCCGGACCCGCCGCACGAGGTGCTGGCGGCGCTGGCCGGGGGCGACGTACGCCGGCTGGCGGCGGCCCTGCACAACGACCTCGAGCAGGCGGCGTGCGACCTCCGGCCCGACCTGGCGCAGCTGATCGTCGAGGGCGTCGACGCCGGTGCGCTGCGCGGGCTGGTGTCCGGTTCCGGGCCGACCTGCGTGTTCCTGTGCGAGTCCGCCGACCACGCGCGCACCGTGGCCGGGACGCTCTCCGCGGCCGATGAGAAGCGCGTCGTGCTGGTCGCGCACGGCCCCGTGGCGGGCGCTCACGTGGTGGCACGGGAGTGAGCGGTGCCTAACCTGGTCAACCTCGAGCGGGTCTCGAAGGCCTACGGCATCCGCCCGCTCCTCGCCGACGTCTCGCTCGGCGTCGGCGGTGGTGAGCGGATCGGCATCGTCGGCCGCAACGGAGACGGGAAGACCACGCTGCTCCAGGTGCTCACGGGGCAGGAGCCGCCCGACGCGGGCCGGGTCTCGATGGCCCGCGGCATCGTGATCGGCTACCTCCACCAGGGCGACACCCTCGACGACACCCACTCGGTGCGCGACGCCGTCCTCGGCGGACGCCCCGACCATGTCTGGGCGGCCGAGCCGCGCACCCGCGAGGTGGTGGACGAGCTCCTGGCCGGTGTCGAGCTGGACCGGGCCGTCATCGGGTTGTCGGGCGGCGAGCGCCGGCGCTGCGCCCTGGCCGAGCTGCTGCTGCGCGAGCACGACCTGCTGGTCCTCGACGAACCGACGAACCACCTCGACGTCGAGGCCGTGTCCTGGCTGGCGGCGCACCTCGCGTCGCTGCCGTCCGCCCTCGTCGTCGTGACGCACGACCGCTGGTTCCTCGACGCCGTCTGCGAGCGCACCTGGGAGGTGCACGACGGGCTCGTCGACACCTACGACGGCGGCTACGCGGCGTACGTCCTGGCCAAGGCGGAGCGGGAGCGCCAGGTCGCGGCCACGGAGGTACGCCGGCGCAACCTCGCCCGCAAGGAGCTCGCGTGGCTCCGTCGGGGTCCGCCGGCGCGCACGTCCAAGCCGAAGTTCCGGATCGACGCTGCCGAGGCGCTGATCGGCGACGAACCGCCGCCCCGTGACCGGCTGGAGCTGCAGCGCTTCGCGACCCAGCGGCTCGGCAAGGACGTGATCGACGTCGAGGACGTCGACCTGGCGCGCGGCGACCGCACGCTGCTCTCGCACGCGACCTGGCGGCTCGGCCCCGGCGATCGGGTCGGGCTCGTCGGCGTCAACGGGGCCGGCAAGTCGTCGGTGCTCGCGCTGCTCGACGGCACCCTGGCGCCGGTCGCGGGCCGGGTGAAGCACGGGCGGACGGTCTCGATGCAGCACCTCACCCAGGCGCTGGACACGCTCGACCCCGAGTCGCGGGTGCTGCCGGCGATCGAGTCGATCCGCCGGGTGACCCGCACGACGACCGGCGACGTCACCGCCAGCTCGATGCTCGAGCGCTTCGGGTTCACCGGCGACAAGCTGACCGCACGGATCGGCGACCTGTCCGGCGGGGAGCGCCGCCGGTTCCAGCTGCTCCGGCTGCTGCTCGCCGAGCCGAACGTGCTCCTCCTCGACGAGCCGACCAACGACCTCGACATCGAGACCCTGAACGTCGTCGAGGACTTCCTCGACGACTGGCCGGGCACCCTCGTCGTGGTCTCCCACGACCGCTACTTCCTCGAGCGCGTCACCGACGTGGTCTACGGCCTCCTCGACGACGGCCGGATCTCGCTCCTCCCCGGTGGCGTCGACGAGTACCTCGAGCGCAGGAGGCTCGCGAACGAGCTCGCATCGCCACGCACTGCGGCCGTCCCGGCGCGGCACGCCGGGCCGGAACGGCCTCGCTCGGGTAGTGCGGAGGAGCGGGCGGCGCGGAAGACGCTGGCGCGGGTGGAGAAGCGGCTGGAACAGCTGGCCGCCCGCGAGGCGGAGCTGAACGACGAGGTGCTCGCGCACGCGTCCGACCACGAGCGGTTGACCGACCTCAGCGCGCAGCTGTCCACGCTCACCGCGGAGCGGGACGACCTCGAGGCGGAGTGGCTGGAGGCGGCGGAGGCTCTCGAGCAGGGCTAGACCCGGTTTCCGGTCGCGTCGCCGGTCCTCGGGACGACCCGTCGCGGTGGCGCTCCGTCAGCGCTGGGTGCTGAGCGGGGCCAGGAGGCTGCGGAGCAGCGAGGCGAGGCGCGTGCGGTCACGCTCGGGCAGGTCCTCGAGGAGGGCGCGCTCGGCGTCGAGGAGGGCGGCGAACGCCGCGTCGACGGCGGTCCGTCCCTCCCTGGTCAGTCGGACGATGACGCCGCGGCGGTCGTCGGGGTCGGGGTAGCGCTCGACGTACCCGCGGGCGCTGAGGCGGTCGATCCGGTTGGTCATCGTGCCACTGGTCACCAGCGTCTCGTGGAGGAGGCGGCCGGGGGAGAGCTCGTACGGCGACCCCGCGCGCCGCAGCGCGGCGAGGACGTCGAACTCCCACTGCTCGATGCCGTGCTCGGCGAACGCTTCGCGTCGCGCCAGCTCGAGCCGCCGCGCGAGCCGGCTCACCCGGCTGAAGACCGCGACCGGAGCGAGGTCGAGGTCGCCACGCTCGCGGCCCCAGGCCTCGAGCAGCTCGTCCACCTCGTCGCGCACGCCGGCAGTCTAGTGCCTGTCGAGAATCTTGACATCAAGATGAATTGGCCGCGACACTGGAGATATCTTGATGTCAAGAGATCGGAGAGAAGACGTGCCGCACACCTGGGACCCCGAGCGCTACCTCACCTACGCCGACGAGCGCGGCCGTCCCTTCGTGGAGCTGGTCGCCCGGGTCGGTGCCGAGACGCCGGCGTCGGTCGTCGACCTCGGCTGCGGGCCGGGCAACCTGACCACCCTGCTGCGCGGTCGCTGGCCGGACGCCGACATCCGCGGCCTGGACTCCAGCCCCGAGATGATCGAGCGGGCTCGGGCGGCCGACCCGGGCATCGCCTTCGAGGTCGCCGACCTGCGCACCTGGGCGGCGGAGGCCGACCCGGTCGACGTCCTGGTCTCCAACGCCACGCTGCAGTGGGTGCCCGGCCACCTCGACCTGCTCCCCGCCCTGGTGAGCCGGGTGCGTCCAGCGGGCTGGCTCGCCTTCCAGGTGCCGGGGAACTTCGACGAGCCCAGCCACACCATCCGCCGCGACCTCGCCGCCGAGGCGCCGTACGCCGAGCACACGCGCGACGTCGCCGTGCCGAGCAGCCACGACCCGGCCGACTACCTCGAGGTCCTCACCGCCCTCGGGTGCTCGGTCGACGCGTGGGAGACGACGTACCTCCACGTGCTCACCGGTGCCGACCCGGTCTTCACCTGGGTCTCGGGCACCGGCGCCCGGCCCACGCTCCAGGCGCTGCCCGACGACGTCCGGCCGGCGTTCGAGGAGGAGTTCCGACGACGTCTCCGCGAGGCCTACCCGGACCGCGACGGACGCGTCGTGCTGCCGTTCCGCCGGGTGTTCGTCGTGGCGCAGGTGCCGGCATGATCGCGCTGCACCACGTCCAGGTCGCCTGCCCGCCGGGCGGCGAGGACGGCGCCCGGCGCTTCTATGCCGACGGTCTCGGCCTGGTCGAGGTCGAGAAGCCGCCCGCCCTGGGCGGCCGCGGCGGCGTGTGGTTCCGCGAGTACGACGTGCGGGGCGCGGTGTCCGCCGAGATCCACGTCGGCGTCGAGGAGCCGTTCGTGGCCGCCCGGAAGGCACACCCGGCCTTCGTCGTCGAGGACCTGTACGCCGTCGCCGGCTCGCTCGCCGCTGCCGGGTTCGAGGTGGACGAGACGGAGAAGGACACGTTCAGCGGCTACCGCCGCTTCCACACGCACGACGCGGCGGGGAACCGGGTCGAGGTGCTCGAGCAGCTCCGCGACGGGTAGCACCTAGCGGACGTCGAAGGTCCAGCAGACGGCCGTGCCGTCGATCAGGACCTCGCCGTCCCCGCGCAGCACGCGGGTGGCCAGCGTGGTGATCGGCTTGTCGTCACGCACCGAGGTCACCTCGACCTCGCCGGTGATCTCGTCGCCAGGGCGGGTCGGCGCGAGGAACCGCCAGTGGGTCTCCAGGAACACCGTGCCCGGTCCGGGGAGTCGCTCGGCCACGACGGCGTTGAGGATCGCGGTCGTCACCCCGCCCTGCACCACGATCCCGCCGAGCCGCGTGCGCGCCGCCGCCTCCGCGTCGTAGTGCACCGGGTTGCGGTCGCCGCTCATCTCGGTGAACCGGACGATGTCCTCGGCCTCGACCGTGCGCGTCATCGAGGCCCGGTCACCCACGCGAGGGGCGCCCCGCGGCCACGCGGTCACGACGCCTCCCGGTCGTCCGCCGTCTGCGGCGCCCGGCCGAAGGTGACGGCGTGGAGGAGCGGCTGCGGCACGCGGGCCAGGAGCTCGCGGTCGGGCGTGGCGCCGAGCGCGTCGTTCACGGTGGAGAACGCTACGCGCAGGGCGACGAAGAGGGTCAGCCCGAAGACCTGCTGCTCGTCGAAGCCGGCGGCCCGCAGCTCGTCGACCTGCTCGGCGGTCGTGGCGTTCGGGTCTCCGGCCACCTGACGCGCCCACGAGGCCAGCAGCCGGCCGCGCTCCGTGAGACGGGTGTCGTCGCCGTGCACGATGCTCTCGGTGATGTCCGCTCCGACGCTGCCAGAGAGCTTCAGGCCGAAGGCCAGCGAGCAGTAGGCGTCCCCGAGGGCGGAGGCCGCGGCCGTCACCATCAGGTTGCGCTCGACGGCGTCGAGGCCGCTGAGGTCGCCGGCCAGCCGCAGCGCGTACGACAGCACCCCGAGGGTCTCGGGGGACTGCGCCCACACGCGGGTCAGGTTGGCGACGTACCCCTGGCCCTCGAGGTCGGCGGTGTACATCCGGCTGACGTGCTCGTCGACCGGCGGGTCGGTGAGGAACCCGGCCGGCTCGGGGAACGTGGTCATGGTCAGGCTCCTGTCCTGGGTCAGGCCGCGGGTGCCGCTTGGGGAACGAGGTCGGAGAGCGCGGCCATCGCGAAGGCCTCGTCGTCCAGGGCCCGCGCGAGCTCCGTCTGCAGCTCGACGAACCGGTCCACGGCCGGGAAGGCGGCGAGCTCACGGGTCAGCGCGAAGGTCCGGGCCAGCGCGGCGTCGCGATGCCGGCCGTACGCCGTCAACGCCTCCGACTCGACCGAGCGGTCGACGAGGGCCCGGTGCGCGGCGGTGGCGAGCAGCTCCGCGTCGCGGAACGCGTCCGTGATGCCGTGCGCGGTGACCGGGTCGCGGTGGTAGCCCGCGTCGCCGACCAGCGCCCAGCCCGCGCCCGAGGCCTGGCGGACATGGTTCGGCAGTGACACCGTCCCGCGCAGCGGCGCACGGAGCGACCCGGCGTCGACCCGCTGGGCCAGGTCGGGTGCACTGGCGCTGAGGAAGTCGAGCCACACGTCCATCCGGCGGTTGCCCGCGTGGAGCAGCCGGCCCGAGTCCTCGGTGGGCAGCATCAGGAACACGGCGGCCTCGTCGCCGTGGGTCGGGAACACCCCGGCGAAACGACGGTCCGAGAGGTGGAGCTCGAAGCCCGCCCACGGCACGTCGCCGACGTAGGTGTACAGACAGACCCCGCCCGGGGCGTGGCGCTCGACCAGTCGGGCCCCCACCTGGCGCGCGACCTTGGAGTTCACGCCGTCGGCGCCGATGACGAGACGCGCATGCACCTCGATCAGGCTGCCGTCGGCCGCGACGGCCCGGACGCCGGTGGCCCGCCCGCGTACGTCGAGGACCACGTCCCGCACGGTCGTCCGGTCGAGGATGCGGGCACCGGCCGCGACGGCGGCCTCCGCGAGGATCCGGTCGAGCTCGTGCCGCCGCGGAGCGAGCATGTGGTCGACGCCGGCCTTGGCCTTCACGCGGTGGCGCGAGGCGCGGGCACCGCCGTCGTACCGGTAGAAGTCGACGGTCCGCACCGGCGGCGCCCCGCTGGCGAGCACCGCGTCGAGGAGGCCCCAGCGGGCCAGCTGGACGACTCCGCCGCGCACCAGCGAGTGCGTGGAGGTGGTGTCGCTGGGCAGCCCGGCGCGCTCGAGCACGACGACGTCGTGACCGGCGCGGGCGAGCAGCATGGCGGTCGTGGCGCCGGCGGCTCGTGCGCCGACCACCACGACGTCGGTGGTGATGGATCTGGACATCGGTGACTCCTCGGATGGATCGTTCGGCCCGACGCTAGGCAGCGGCGAGGGACCGCCGCGTCGGCAGAACTCCCTACTTTCCGAGGCGCCACTACGCAGATCGGCCCGTGGGTCGGCCGGAATGTCCCGATGGGACACGGTGTTCTCCCCACGACGATGAAAACGCGACGAAAGGTGTGAGATGGCCACGCTCCCGCTGACCGAGGAGAGCTTCCAGCCGACGGTGACCCAGGACGGGATCGTGCTGGTGGACTTCTGGGCCTCCTGGTGCGGCCCGTGCCGGATGTTCGCGCCGGTCTACGAGAAGGCGTCCGAGACGCACGAGGACATCACGTTCGCGAGCATCGACACCGAGGCCGAGCAGATGCTCTCCGGTGCGCTCCAGATCACCTCGATCCCCACGCTGATGGCCTTCCGCGACGGCGTCCTGGTCTTCCGTCAGGCGGGCGCCCTGCCGGCTCCGGCGCTGGAGGAGCTGATCACCGCGGTGCGCGGCCTCGACATGGACGACGTCAAGCGGCAGGTCGCTGAGCAGGAAGCCCAGCAGGCCTAATCCGCTCGCGACCGTCCGCTGGGTCGGTCACCCTGGTCGCGTGACGCTGCTGTTCGTGTTCGGCCCGCCGGCGGTCGGGAAGATGACCGTCGGCCGTGCGATCGCGGACGCGAGCGACTTCCGGCTGTTCCACAACCACCACGTGATCGAGCCCTTGCTCGACGTCTTCCCCTACGAGACGCCGGCGTTCCAGCGGCTGATGGGGGAGTTCCGGCAGCGTGTGCTGGAGGAGGCCGCCGCGGCGGACATCGACCTGGTGTTCACGTTGGTGTGGGCGCTCGAGCTGCCGGAGGACGCCGAGCTCCTGCGCAGTCACTTCGCGCCGTTCCTCGAGGCCGGCCGCACGGTCGCGATGGTGGAGCTCTACGCGGACCTGGAGACGCGGCTCGCCCGCAACCGGACGGAGCTCCGGCTCGCGGAGAAGAAGTCGAAGCGCGACCTCGCGTGGTCGGAGGACAACGTCCGCGGGCTCGAGCGTCACCAGATGAGCACCGGCGCCCCGTCGCCGGCCGACGAGGTGATCGCCGCCTTCCCGTACCTGCGGATCGACAACACCGACCGCACGCCCGAGGACGTCGCGGCCGAGGTGCTGGCCTGGGTCGAGCGAGCCGGCTCGCGAGGTGGCCCGGCGGCTCCCGAGGGGCGATAGCGTCGTGGAGTGACCTCCTCCTCGGACTCCGCGAACCTGTTCCGCCTGCTCCTCGACACCCGCACGTGGGTCGCCCTCGACCTCGATGCCGACGGCCGGGTCCTCGCCGGCCACGACGACCTCGGCAGCCAACAGCTGGTCGAGATCGCCGCCGACGGCACCCGCACGCCGTTGACCGACCTCCCGTCCAGGTGCCGCGGGCGCTACGTCCCGGGCCGGCGTCAGGTCGTGGTCGAGCACGACCAGGGCGGTGACGAGAACTACCAGCTCTCGCTGCTGGACGTCTCGACACCGCCGACGGCCCCGGTCGGGCTCGACGGGCTCCGGCCGCTGGTCCGCGACGAGGGGCACATGAACACGCTGCTCGACGTCACCGAGACCTCGGTCGTCTACTCCACGAACCGGCGCAACGAGGTCGACATGGACGTCGTCGTCCGGGACCTGACGACCGGTGAGGAGCGGGTCGTGTACGACGGCGGCGGGTACGTCGCGGGCTCCCAGGTCTCGCACGACGAGAAGGCCGTGGCGGTGACCATGATCAGCCTGCAGCCGAGCTCGACGCAGGTCGTGCTGGCCGACGGCACCGGCTCGCGTGCGGCGACCGACGCCGACGAGCGTGCCGACCACCACGTCGCCGGGTGGACGTCCGACGACCAGGCCGTGGTCCTGATGTCGGACCACGAGCGCGAGTTCCACGCCGTCCTGCGGCTCGACCATGACGGGAGCTGGACGCCGCTCGTCGAGGAGCCCGAGTGTGACCTCGGCGCGAGCCTGTCACCCGACGGCACGGTGATGGCGGTCAGCCACCATCGCGACGGCCTCGACCGCCTGAGCGTGCACCGGGCCGACGGCACGCACGTGGCAGACGTCGAGCTCGACCCGATGGTTCCGATGAGCCTGGTCTGGGCGCCCGACTCGTCGGCGTTCGCGGTCACCGCCATGACCCCGACCGACCCGGGCTCGATCGTGCGCGTGGACGCACGGGACGGAGCGGGCACGGTCGTGGTGGACGGCCGGGAGGGCATCCCGGCCGAGATCCGCGACGGCCTGGTCACGCCGACGGTGCACCGGATCCCGACGCCCGACGGCGAGCAGGTCCCGTGCTTCCGGTACGCCGCTCCCGCGAACCCGTCGCGCGCCTCGGTGGTGCACGTCCACGGCGGGCCCGAGGCGGAGGCGAACCGCGTGTTCAGCCCGGTCCTGCAGGCGCTGGCCCTCGCCGGCTTCGACGTCCTCGTGCCGAACGTCCGGGGCTCCTCGGGCTACGGCAAGCGCTGGGTCTCCCTCGACGACGTGGACCTCCGCCTGGACTCGGTGGCCGACCTCGCCGCGATCCACGCCTGGCTGCCCACCGTCGACCTGGATCCCGCCCGCGCGGCGTTGTGGGGCGGCTCGTACGGCGGCTACATGGTGCTGGCCGGCGTCTCCATGCAGCCCGAGCTGTGGGCGGCCGGCGTCGACATCGTCGGCATCTCCTCGCTGGTGACGTTCCTCGAGAACACCTCGGAGTACCGCCGGGCCGTCCGCGAGCGTGAGTACGGCTCGCTGGCCCACGACCGCGACTTCCTGGTGCGCGCGTCGCCGATCACCTACCTCGACGACATCGTGGCGCCGCTGTTCGTCATCCACGGCGCCAACGACCCCCGGGTCCCGCTGTCGGAGGCCGAGCAGATCAAGGCCGCGCTGGACGCCAAGGGGGTGGCCTGCGAGCTGCGGGTCTACCACGACGAGGGCCACGGCCTGGCCAAGCGCGGCAACCGGCTCGACGCCTATCCGGCGGCCGTCGAGTTCCTCGAGCAGCACCTCCTGGCCCGATGAGTGGCCCGATGGGCCGGTAGGTCGCCACGCGGCCGACCCCTCGCCCGACGAGCAGGCGAGGCCTCGGTTGGACCAACCTTTGCCGAGCCGCCGATCTTGACAGGTCCGGGCCGCGGCGTACTGTGTGGTCTAGCCCACAGTGGTATAGACCTTTCGGGAGAGCGAGCCCTGGCATGACCGTTCGCCACATGCGGATCGACAACCGGCTGATCCACGGCCAGGTCACGGTGGCGTGGGTCGGCAACCTCGGAGCGAACCGGCTGATCGTCAGCAACGACGAGGTGGCCGCGGACGACATGCAGCGGATGATCCTCCCGCAGGCGGCGCGCGGCGTGCCGACCTCGGTGCTCGGCATCCAGGAGACGCTCGACTACTGCGCGAGCGACGAGGCGCAGGCGGAGTCGATCTTCGTCGTCGCCAAGCTGCCCGCCGACGCCCTGGCGCTGGTCAAGGGTGGCCTGAAGCCCGAGGAGATCAACGTCGGCAACCAGGCGCCCCGGCCGGGAACCAAGTTCACGATGGTCACCCGCAGCATCGCGGTCACCGAGGAGGATGCCGCGACGTACCGCGCCATCGCCGACGAGGGCTTCGCCCTGCAGCAGCGGATGATGCCCAACGACAAGAAGGCGGACTTCCTCCAGGTCCTCGGCAACAAGAAGCTCTGACACACGTGGCTCACGATCTCGTGCTCCATGGAGCGCGCCTGCTCACCGGGACGGACCAGCCGCCGCCCCCGTCGTCGGACGGGTGGGTCGCCGTCGCCGGCGGTCGGGTCGCGGCCCTCGGGCACGGCGTACCCCCCGCGGCCGCGGAGCGGGTCGACGTCCAGGGTGACTGGCTCGCGCCGGGGTACGTCGACGTCCACGTGCACGGCGGCGCCGGTGGTGACGTGATGGCACCCGACCGCGAGTCGCGCGACGCCGTACGCCGGCTGCACGCCCGCCACGGCACCACCGCGATGCTCGCGTCGACGGTGAGCCGTCCCGCGGACGAGCTCCGCGAGGCGGTGCGCCGCCTGGCGCAGGACGCCGAGGATGACGAGACACCGGCCGAGCCGGCGGCGCGGCTGGTCGGCATCCACCTCGAGGGTCCGTTCCTCTCCCGGGTACGTCGCGGTGCCCACCAGGAGACCGCGCTGCGCCCACCCGACCTGGCCGAGCTGGACTCGCTGCTGGAGGTGGGGCGAGGACTGGTCCGCACCGTCACGGTCGCGCCGGAGCTCCCCGGTGGGATCGAGATGATCCGCCACCTCGTGGCCGCCGGGGTCACCGCGGCGGTCGGTCACACCGACGCCGACGCGGCCACGGTCGGCGAGGCCGTCGCGGCCGGTGCGCGCGCGATGACCCACACCTTCAACGCGATGCAGCCGCTCCACCACCGGCGTCCCGGAGCGGTCGGGATGGCGATGGACTCCGAGCAGCTGACCTGCGAGCTGATCCTCGACCTCGTGCACGTCGACCCGGTGGCGGCGCGGGCGCTGGTGCACGCGGCCGGCGCCCACCGGATCTGCCTGGTCACCGACGCCATGGCCGCGACCGGCATGAGCGACGGAACCTACGAGCTCGGTGGCCAGACGGTCGAGGTCGTCGACGGCCAGGTGCGGGTCCAGGGCACCAGCACCCTGGCCGGCAGCACGCTGACCATGGGCACGGCCGTCGAGAACGCCGTCGCCCACCTCGGGATCGACGTCCCCACCGCGGTGGCGATGGCGACGTCCATCCCCGCACGGCTTCTCCCCGGCGTGGACGCGGGCCGGCTCCACGCCGACGGGCCCGCGGACCTGGTCCGGCTCGGCGAGGCCGCACAGCTGCGTGACGTCTGGATCTCGGGGCACCCAGTCGACACCGTCGACCCGCGCTCGGAGGAGGTGAGCGTCGGCTGAATCCCGGTGACGAGCCGGAGACCCCACACCCGTTCACTGCATCTTGGGAGGTAGCCCGTGTTCCAGGCCCTGATCCTGGCCCTGTGGGCGACGTTCTGTATCTACGACACCCTCGGACCCACCCTCATCTACGCCGGCAGGCCCCTCATCGCCGGCACCGTCGCCGGCATGATCGTCGGCGACGTGAACCTCGGCCTCGCCATCGGCGGCACGCTCGAGCTCACCGCGCTCGGCGTCTACACCTACGGCGGCGCCACGATCCCCGACTACCCGACCGGCGCGATCGTCGGTACGGCGCTCGCGGCCGAGGCCTCCGGTGGCTTCAGTGCGCAGCTCGCCATCGGGCTCACCATCGGCATCCCCGCCGCCGTGCTCCTCTCGGCGCTGGACCCGATCGGCCGGTTCCTGCCGACGTTCTGGATCCACGCCGCCGACCGGGCGGCGGTCGAGGGCGACTCCAGACGGCTGTCGTTGCTCCACTGGACGGCGTTCATACCGTGGGGGCTGGTCCGGTTCATCCCGACCTTCGTGGCGGTCCAGGCGGGCCGCGGCGCCGTCAGCAACATCCAGGACGCGATCCCGGACGGCTTCACGCAGGGCATGACGCTGGTCGGCGGGATGCTGCCGGCGGTCGGCTTCGCGATGCTGCTGCGGATCATGCCGGTGAGCCGCTACTGGTACATGCTCACGATCGGCTTCGTCCTGTTCGCCTATCTCCAGGTGCCGCTCCAGGGCATCGCGATCTTCGGCGTCGGCATCGCCGCGATCTTCATGGCCCTGCGCTACGGCAACCGACCGGGTACCCCGGGAAGCCAGGAGGCAGCTCATGTCTGACACCGAGACGGTCGACCGTCCGGCGGAGGCGCCGGAGCCGGTGCTCACCAAGCGTGATCTCAACCGGTCGTTCTGGCGGATGTTCTTCTCCCTGCAGATCTCGTGGAACTACGAGCGGATGCAGGCGCTGGGCTTCGCCTATGCGATGGAGCCGGTCCTGCGCCGGATCTACCCGGACAAGGACGAGTACGCCGAAGGCCTGCAGCGCCATCTCTCCTTCTTCAACACCAGCCCGATCATCGGCGCGCCGCTGATCATCGGCTCGGCGGCGGCGATGGAGGAGGCGCGGGCCAAGTCCAGTGCCGAGGGCGTCAAGGTGGGCCTGATGGGCCCGATGGCCGGCGTCGGCGACTCGCTGACGTTCGCCCTCTACAACAGCATCATCTTCACGATCGCCGCGAACTGGGCGATCCAGGGCAAGCTCCTCGGCTTCTGGTTCGCCTGCGTGATGGTCCTGATCCCCTACTTCCTGGTGCGGCGGTGGCAGTTCTTCTTCGCCTACCAGCAGGGGAAGAACCTCGCCTCGCAGATGGCCGGCGGCGCCCTCGAACGGCTCAGTGAGGCGGCGACGATCCTCGGTCTGGTCGTGCTCGGCGGGTTCATCCCGTCGATCGTGAAGATCTGGACGACGCTCACCTACCACCAGACCGTCACCGTGCAGGGCAAGTCGGTCAAGCAGGAGGTGCCGGTCCAGACCCAGCTCGACCAGGTCGTGCCGTACCTGATGCCGGTGGTGCTCACCGGCCTCATCTACTGGCTGATGAAGAAGTTCAACCTGCACCCGCTGTGGGCGATCGTGATCGTCTTCGCGCTCGGGTTGGCTCTCGGCTGGAGGGGCTGGTTCACCAACGTCGCACCGGCCTCGGGATCGTGACGGACACGGACACGGACACCGATACCGGCACCGAACCGCTGGTGCGCTGGTCGTCCTGGTCGGCCACGGCGGCTTCCCGCAGGGCGTCCTCGACGGGGCCGAGCTGATCCTCGGCCCCCAAGCGGGGATGCACGCGGTGGGGCTGTCGCCCGACCAGGATCCGGACGCTGTCGTCGAGGAGGTACGCCGGCTGCGCGAGGGACGTTCGGGGGTCCCGATGCTGCTGCTCGTCGACCTCTTCGGCGGCAGCCCGGGCAACGCCGTCGCCGCGGCGTTCCTGCGCGACGACGACGTCGAGATGGTCACCGGGCTGAGCCTGCCGATGGTGCTCGAGGTGAGCAACCGCCGGAAGAAGGCCGGGCACGACGTCGCCGCCCTCAAGGGGTACGCCGTGTCCGCCGGCACCGCCGGCATCGTCGACGTGGGCGAGAAACTGGGTCTGTGAGCCGGGCTTCAGTCGCGCTTCGCGTGCATGAGCACCTCGTAGCGGTCGCCCCGGTAGACCGACGAGGCGAACTCGATCACCGCGCCGTCGGCGTCCCGCGTCGTGCGCTCGATGCGGAACGCCGGCCGGCCGGGCTCGGTCTCGAGCAGTGCGGCCTCCTCGTCGGTGAGGTCGGTGACCGTGACGCGCTGGACCGCCTCGGCGACCCGCACGGCGTACCGGTGCTCGAAGAGGTCGTAGAGGCTGCCGTGGTCGAGGTCCTCGTCGAGCAGCCCCGGGAAGCGACGGGCCGGCACGTGCGTCTGCTCGGCGGCCATCGGCTCGGCGTCGGCGGTGCGGACCCGGCGGATGCGGACGACCCGCGAGCTGGCGGAGATCTCGAGCCGTGCGGCCAGCCCGGCCCCCGCTCGGATCTCCTCGATGCCGAGCAGCCGGGAGCCCGGCTCGTGGCCACGGGCGCGCATGTCCTCGGTGAACGACGTGAGGTGCTCGGTGTGCGCGACGCGCGGCTCGGCGACGAACGTGCCGCGGCCCCGGTGGCGGTAGAGCAGGCCGCGCTGGGCCAGGCGGTCGAGCTGCAGCCGGACCGTCATCCGGGCGACGCCGAAGTGCTCGGCGAGGTCGCGCTCGCTGGGGATCGGGCTGCCGGCCGGGAGCTCGGCCACCCAGGCCTCGAAGATCTCCTGCAGCACGGCACCCTTGGCTCCGGTGGCGGGCATCTCCACGACCGGCGCGAGGTCACCCGGTTCGCGCGTCGAGGACCTGCTCACCGGTCGAGCCTAACCGGCACGCTGCGAGGCCGACGTCCACACACCAGCAGAAGGAGAGACTCACGATGACCCAGGCCCACGACAGCGCGCGGCTCGCCGAGCTCGGCACCGAAGCCGTCCGGCCCGACCTGCGCGACCTCGACGAGCGGTCGACGGCCGACCTGGTGCGGCTCGTCCTCGACGAGCACCACGCGGTCGACGCGGCGCTGGACCAGGCGGCTCCGGCCATCGGGTCGGCGGTCGACGCGGTCGCGTCGCGGATGCGGCGCGGCGGCCGCCTGATCTACGTGGGGGCGGGTACTCCCGGGCGGTTGGCTGCCCTGGACGCCGCGGAGTGCCCCCCGACCTACGGCACCGACCCCGACCTCGTGGTGGCGGTCGTGGCCGGGGGAGCGGTGGGCGTCGCTCGCTCGACCGAGCACTCCGAGGACGAGGGCGAGGCCGCGGTCGTCGCGCTGCGCGAGCTGAAGGTGAGCGAGGTCGACTCCGTCGTCGGGATCACCGCCAGCGGGCGCACGCCGTACGTCGTGGAGGGGCTGCGCGAGGCCCGCTCGGTGGGAGCGCTGACGGTGTCGATCGCCAACAACGAGGGCTCGGAGTCGTCGGCGGTGGCCGAGATCGCGATCGAGACGCCGACCGGGCCGGAGCTGGTCGCCGGCAGCACCCGGCTCAAGGCCGGCACCGCGCAGAAGATCGTGCTCAACGCGCTCTCGACGCTGGTGATGGTGCGGCTCGGCAAGACGTTCGGCAACCTGATGGTCGACGTGGCGCCGGGCAACGAGAAGCTCCGTGACCGTGGGCGCCGGATCGTCGAGGCAGCGACCGGAGCATCGACGGACGCGGCCTCGGCCGCGCTCGAGGCCGCCGACGGATCGGTGAAGGTGGCCGTGGTGATGCTCCTCGCCGACGTCTCGGCCGACGATGCCGCCGGACGGCTGGCCGGCGGCCGCAGCGTTCGCGAGGCCCTCGCCTCGTGAGTGTCCGCGTCGGACGCGCGACGACCCCGCTCGAGGTGACTCGGGGATCCTCGATGGCCGGGTACGTCGCGCGGTCCGGCGCGGTGTCGGGTGAGCTGCATCCGCTCGAGGTGGGCGCGGTCGCCTTCGTGGGGTCGGACCGGGCGGCGGTCGTCTGCGTCGCCGATCTCCTCCAGGTCGACGACGACGTCGCCGTGACTGCTCGGGAGGCGGTCGCGGCGACCGTCGGGACCTCGCCCGACCTGGTCTGGGTGTGCGCGACGCACACGCATGCCGGACCGGTGCCGTCCGAGGTGGTGGACGCGCTCGTCTCGGCCTGCGTCTCGTCGGCCCGCTCGGCGGTGGCCGCGGCCCAGCCCGCGAGGGTGACGTTGCACCGGGGCGAGCTGCACGACGTCGGAGGTCAGCGCACCGGCACCGACCGGCGTACGACCGTGCCCGTCGACGTGCTGCGCATCGGTGATGCGTCCGGGTCGCCGGTGGGCGTGGTCGGCGTGGTGCCGGTGCACCCGACGGTGCTGGGTGCCGACAACACCCTGGTCTCGCCCGACCTGCCGGGCGCCGTACGCCGGTCGCTGGCGCCGGACCTCTGGTCGCTGGTCGCGACCGGTGCCGCGGGCGACGTGAGCACGCGGCCGCACCGCCGCGAGCAGACGCCGGCCGAGGTCGACCGGCTGGGCGCGGTGACGGCGGCGTGCCTGCTCGACGCGGTCTCCTCACCTCCGGTCGCGGAGGCCACCGACGTGGTCGGTGGGCGGGTGGAGCGCGTGTCGCTGACGCCGGCGGACCCCGACGCGTCGTTCCGCCGCGGCGCTGTCGCCGCTGCCCGTCGCGCGCTCGCTGCGGCCGAGTCGGCGGGCGACCCGGGGCGCGTCCGCGACGCCACCGTGGCCCTCCAGGGGGCCGAGCTCGCGGCGGGCGTGGCCGCGACCACCCCCGTGCCGTGCGCGACGGCGTACCTCGACCTCGGCGGCGTGCGCCTGCTCGGCCTGGGCGGCGAGCCGTTCCTCGACCTGGCGCCCGGCGGGTCCGACGTCCTGGTCGGCTACGCCAACGGGTACGCCGGCTACCTCCCCACCCGTGCCGCCTTCGACGCGGCCGCGGCCGACCCCGACCACCCGGAGTACGAGGTGCTGATCTCCCGCGTCGCCCCCGGCCAGCCCGAGCACGCCCTCGCGGAAGCCCGCCGGATGGGTAGTCCCTGACCTTCGGGCACGGATCTTCCGGCGTGTCGCGTGCCGAACGTCAGGGACTACCCCTTCACGACGGGTCGGTGGCGGTGACCTTGGAGAGGCCGCGGGGGGCGTCGGGGTCCAGTCCGAGGCGCCGGGCGAGGGACTCGACGACGAGCTGGGCGGGGACGATCAGCGCGATCGGGGCGACCGGCTCCGGGAGGTCCGGGCCCGGCACGTGGTACGCCGCGGCAGCGGCCAGCGCGGCGTCCCCGCCGACCGCCAGCACCCGGGCGCCGCGCGCGGTCAGGTCGCCGGCCAGCTCCACGAGCGGCGCCAGCAGCGGACCGTCGGGGGCGGCCACGACGACCGCCGTCAGCCCGGGACCGACCACGGCGATCGGCCCGTGCCGGAGGTCGGCGTACGACAGCCCGCGCACCGGCTGGAGACACGTCTCCTCCAGCTTCAGCCCCACCTCGAGGGCTGTGCCGAAGGCGAGCCCGCGCCCGGTCACGAGCACGTCGTCGGAGTCGGCCAGCAGGTCGACCGCCCCCGCCACGCCCTCCTCGGCCGCCTCCAGGCGCGCCACCTCGGCCGGCACGCGCTCGAGCGCCGGCCACAGGTCGGCGCCGCTGTCCAGGGTGGCGGCGAGCCCGGCGAGAGCGGCGAGCTGCGAGGTGTAGGACTTCGTCGCCGGCACCGCGCGCTCGGCGCCGGCCTGCGTCGTCAGGGGTACGTCGGCGTCGGTGGCCAGCGGGCTCTCCGCGTCGTTGCTGATCGCGACGGTGGCGGCCCCGTTGGCGTTCGCCCAGCGCTGCACCTCGACGATCTCCTCGGTCCGGCCGGACTGGGAGATGCTCACCACCAGCGTGTCCGACAGGTCGAGGCGTGCGTGGTAGTGGGTCGCGACGCTCGGCGCGGCCAGGGCCCCCGGCACGCCCAGGTGGGTCTCGACCAGGTAGCGCCCGTACACCGCGGCGTTGTCGGAGGACCCGCGCGCCACGAACAGGATCCGGCGCCGACCGGCCACGGCCTTCCGCACCGGGTCGGCCTGCCGGCGTACCTCCTCCAGCGTGGCCGCCACGGCATCGCCCTGCTCGGCGATCTCCCGGCGCATCCAGGTCGCGCTCACCTTTGGACTATACCAATCATCCGGACGCCGAACGGCGACCGGGCGTTTCCCCGGACGTCCGAGGAAACGCGCGATTCCACCCGGCCGACGCACGCGCCGTACGCTGGGCGACTGTCATGAGCACGACCCACGACGAGCACGCGCCGCGCACCTACCAGGTCAGGACCTACGGGTGCCAGATGAACGTGCACGACTCCGAGCGGCTGACCGGACTGCTCGAGGAGGCGGGGTACGTCGCCCACGAGCAGAGCGCCGACGGTGAGCAGGCTGGCTATCCGGACGTCGTCGTGTTCAACACCTGCGCGGTCCGCGAGAACGCCGACAACAAGCTCTACGGCAACCTCGGCCACCTGGCCCCGGTGAAGGCCAAGAAGCCGGGCATGCAGATCGCGGTCGGCGGCTGCCTGGCCCAGAAGGACCGCGCGACGATCACGCAGAAGGCGCCGTGGGTCGACGTCGTCTTCGGCACCCACAACATCGGCTCGTTGCCGGTGCTCCTCGAGCGCGCCCGCGTGCAGGAGGAGGCGCAGGTCGAGATCCTCGAGTCGCTCGAGGTGTTCCCGTCGACGCTGCCGACCCGGCGCGAGTCGGCGTACGCCGCGTGGGTCAGCGTCAGCGTCGGGTGCAACAACACCTGCACGTTCTGCATCGTCCCGAGCCTGCGCGGCAAGGAGAAGGACCGCCGGCCCGGCGACATCCTGGCCGAGGTGCGCGCCCTGGTCGACGAGGGCGTCAGCGAGGTCACCCTGCTCGGGCAGAACGTCAACGCGTACGGCGTGGAGTTCGGCGACCGTCAGGCCTTCGGGAAGCTGCTCCGCGCCTGCGGCGAGGTCGACGGGCTGGAGCGGGTGCGCTTCACGAGCCCGCACCCGGCCGAGTTCAGCGACGACGTGATCGCGGCCATGGCGGAGACGCCGAACGTCATGCACCAGCTGCACATGCCGCTCCAGTCCGGCTCCGACCGGGTGCTGCGCGCGATGCGCCGGTCCTACCGCCGCGAGAAGTACCTCGGCATCATCGACCGCGTCCGCGCGGCGATGCCCGACGCGGCGCTGAGCACCGACATCATCGTCGGCTTCCCGGGTGAGACCGAGGACGACTTCGAGCAGACCCTCGACGTCGTGCGCGAGGCGAGGTTCGCCGCGGCGTTCACCTTCCAGTACTCCATCCGCCCCGGCACGCCCGCCGCGACGATGCCCGACCAGGTGCCGGCGGAGGTCGTCCGTGAGCGCTACGCGCGCCTCGTCGAGCTGGTCGACGAGGTCGCCTGGGCGGAGAACAAGCTGCTCCTCGGCTCTCGGCTCGAGCTGCTCGTCGCCGAGGGCGAGGGTCGCAAGGACGCCGCCACCCAGCGGCTGACCGGCCGCGCCCGCGACAACCGCCTGGTGCACTTCACAGCCGACTCCTCGGCGGTCTCGAGACCACGACCCGGCGACCTCGTCGAGGTCGAGGTCACCTATGCCGCCCCGCACCACCTCGTCGCCGACGGCCCGGTGCTGGCCCATCGCCGTACCCGGTCCGGCGACGCCTGGGAGGACCGGACGTCGACACCGAGCACCGCGGTCGGTCTCGGCATGCCGACCCTCGGTACGCCGCCCCCGCTCGCGCCGACCGGCTGCGGCTGACGCTCGCGTCGTCGGCCGGCTGGACGAGACCCGGGTTCCTCAGGCGTCCTTGTACGGATGGTCCTCGCTGCGCGGGTCGAGTGACGGGTAGCCCGCCTTCGGCTGGATCCCCTCCGGGTTGTCCTCGCGGTCCTGGTCGAGCTCCGCGTCGGAGCCGACCACGTCGCCGGCGTGGTCCTCGAGGGCCGGAGCCGTGGTGTCCTTCTCCCCGTCGGTGCCCTCGCCGCCACCGCCGGTGGGTCCGACGCGCTCGCTGCTGACACCCATCCCGCCCTCGGCGCGACCGGGTCCGCCCGCGTTCGGGGTGGAGTCGCGGAGCTCGGTGGGCTGCTCGTTGCCGGTGCCGTCGCCGGCGTCCGTGCTGTCGGGGCGCTCCTGGTTCACGCGGGTGCCTCCTCCTCGGGTTCGGTGCTCTCGTCCCGGGTGGCGGCCGTGTCGGTGTCGTCGGGCTCGGTCACCTCGTCCGGGACGGCGTCCTTCGAGCCCTCGTTGCCGATCTGCGAGAGGTCGGGCACCAAGGGCTGTGTCTCGAACTGCGCCTCCTCGACCGCGTCCACTCCGCCCGGGGGCGGCTCCGCGGGCTCGATCTCGGGGGTCGGCTGTTCGCCCAAGTCCGTCACCATTCCTGTTCTCCCCTCCACGGTGCCGCCGGCGGCGGCACCCTCCCCTCAGAAGCCGAACGTGGTGTAGCTCTCCAGCCCCGTACCCAGCCGTTCGAGAACGAACCGTTCGTGGGGCACCACCGGCTCGGGCAGCTCGTCGAGGGAGAACCAGTCCAGCCCGGCACTCTTCGCCGGCTCGACGACGCGAGGGTCGCCGGTCCACGAGCGGCAGGTGAAGAAGAAGTCGATGCGCTCGTCGATCGGCTCGCTGTGCTGGGTGCGCTGCATCGCGGTGACGAAGGTCAGGTCCCCGAGCTCGACCCCGATCTCCTCGTGCGCCTCGCGACGGGCGGCGGCGTACGCCGTCTCGCCGCGCTCGACGTGACCGGCCGCGGCGGCGGCCCAGTGGTCGTCCATGTAGCCGGTGTTCCGGCGCAGCTGCAGCAGCACCTCGTCGGGACGCGACGCGCTTCCCCCGCGCAGCAGGAAGACGTACGACGCCGGGACGACGCGGAAGCGGTCGGTCACCCTGAGGAGCGAGCGTCAGCGAACCGTGTCGCCCTCGCCGGTCTTCTCCTCGGCGATGTCCTGCGCCTTGTCGACCTTGTCGGCGAACTTGCCGTCGGTCTTGTCGTCGACGAGATCACCGGCCTTCTCGATGGCCTGGTCGACCTGGTCGTCGTGCTCGTCGATGAACTTCTTGGCGTCGTCGAGGAAACCCATGAGGTGAGGCTAGACCCGTGAGCTGTTCCGGAGCGACGGTCCTGCTCAGTGGAAGCCGAACTCCACGATCCGGATCACGTAGAACACCACGGGCAGCCCGAACACCAGCAGCAGCACCCAGGCCATCACCCGGTGCGACGGCCGCGTCGAGTCCAGCCGGCCCGCGAAGTCCAGGAGCGCGCCCTCGGGCACGTGGTGGGTGAGCCCGATCCGGCGAGCCTCGTCGGGCATCCGGGTGCCGGGGAACCAGTACGGCGGGGCCACGTCGCCGGCGGGGTCGTCGGGGTCGTAGTCCTCGTCGAACTCGTCCTCGCGAACCCCGTACATGGGCACACCCTAGACCCGGGACGTGACTGCGAGACTGGCGTCCGTGCCCGAGGCCCCGCTCGCTCCGCCGATCGTGGCCGTCGTCGGTGCGACCGCGGCGGGCAAGACGGCTCTCTCCCTCGACCTGGCCGAGCGCCTCGACGGCGAGATCGTGAACACCGACGCCATGCAGGTCTACCGGGGCATGGACATCGGCACCGCCAAGCTGCCCGCGCAGGAGCGACGCGGCATCCCGCACCATCTCCTCGACCTGCTCGACGTGACCGAGCCGCTCACGGTCGCGGAGTTCCAGGGCTGGGCGCGCGCCGCGGTCGCCGAGATCCGTGCCCGGGGACGCACGCCGGTCCTGGTCGGCGGCTCGGCGCTCTACACCCGGGCCGTGCTCGACCGGTTCGAGTTCCCCGGCACCGACCCCGAGGTACGCCGAGCGCTCGAGGCCGAGCTGTCCGAGCTCGGGGCGCCGGCCCTCCACCGCCGCCTCGCCGAGGTCGACGCGGCCGCGGCCGCCCAGATCCTGCCCGACAACGGGCGCCGGATCGTCCGTGCCCTCGAGGTGGTCACGATCACCGGCCGCCACTTCAGCGCGACGTTGCCCGCGCGCGAGTACGTCGACCCGCGCAGCATCCAGATCGGGGTCGACATCGACCGCGCCACCCTCGACCCGCGCATCGACGACCGCGTGCGCGAGATGTACGACGCGGGGCTCGTGGACGAGGTACGCCGCCTCCTCGCGGCCGGGCTCGCCGAGGGCCGCACCGCGCGCACCGCGATCGGCTACCGCGAGGTGGCGGCGTACCTCGCGGGGGAGACGACCCTGGACGACGCCGTCGCGGCGACGATCACCGCGACGCGGCGGTTCTCGCGGCGGCAGGACAGCTGGTTCCGCAAGGACCCGCGCGTGGCCTGGGTGCGCTGGGACGACCCGGACCGCGTCGAGCAGGCGGTCGAGGCCGTCGGTGCCGTCGACTGGCCCTTGGGCTGACCCCTCGACCGGCCCTTCGACTGGCCCCTCGACAACGGGGTACGGGTGGCGCAAGGTGAAATGCGTCCGCTCTCGGGAGGTTCCATGACGCTCCAGTCCCGCCGTGCCCGGCTCGCCGCCTCGGGTGCCGCTCTCGGTCTCACGGCCGCCCTTCTGGTCTCCGCCACCACGGCGGCCCAGGGGAGTGCCGCTGCCCGTGCCGACCGTGCCGACGGTGTCGACCGGGGCCGGCAGACCGAGAAGGTGCCGACCGCGATCGGCCGCGGTGGCGCCGTGACGAGCGTCGACCCCGAGGCGTCGGCCGCCGGGCTGCGGGTGCTGAAGCACGGAGGGAACGCCGTCGACGCGGCGATCGCGACCGCCGCCACCCTCGGGGTCACCGAGCCGTTCTCGACCGGCATCGGCGGGGGTGGCTTCTTCGTCTACTACGACGCCAAGACCGGGAAGGTGCACACCATCGACGGGCGCGAGACCGCGCCGGCCTCGATGCCGCACGACGCCTTCATCGACCCGTCGACGGGCGAGCCGTACAACTTCACCCCGGAGCTGGTCACCAGCGGCGTGTCCGTCGGCGTCCCGGGCTCGCTCGCGACCTGGCAGCGCGCGCTCCACCAGTGGGGCACGACCAGCCTCGGCCAGGCGCTGCGGCCGGCCATCCACGTGGCGCGGCACGGCTTCGTCGTGGACAAGACGTTCCGCAAGCAGACCCAGGAGAACAAGGTCCGCTTCGACGCGTTCACCTCGACCCGCCGGCTCTACCTGCCGCACGGCCACGCGCCGAAGGTCGGCACGATCTTCCGCAACCGCGACCTCGCCGACACCTACCGGGTGCTCGCGAAGCGCGGGCTGCGGCCGTTCTACCGCGGCGCCATCGGCGCCGAGATCGTGCACGCCGTCCACCACCCGCCGAAGACCTCCTCGACCACGCTGCCGATCCCGACCGGCTTCATGCGCCGCCACGACCTCGCGGCGTACCACACGATCGACCGCCGTCCGACGCACGTCGGCTACCGCGGGTACGACGTCTACGGGATGGCGCCGTCGTCCAGCGGAGGGATCACCGTCGGTGAGGCACTGAACATCCTGGAGCACTTCGACCTCTCCTCGATGTCCACCGCCGAGCAGCTCCACCACTACCTCGAGGCGTCGGCCCTCGCCTTCGCCGACCGCGCGGCGTACATCGGCGACCCGGCGTACGTCGACGTCCCGCAGCACGACCTGCTGTCGGACAAGTACGCCGCCGAGCGGGCCTGCCAGATCGACCCCGACCACGCGCTGACCAAGCCCGTGCCGGCCGGCGACGTCACGTCGTACGACGGGCAGTGCGGCACCCCGAGCACGGCGCCGGACGGCACCGACGAGCACGAGGGGCTGTCGACCTCCAACCTCACGGTGACCGACCGCTGGGGGAACGTCGTCGAGTACACGCTCACCATCGAGCAGACCGGCGGCTCCGGCATCGTGCTCCCGCACCGCGGCTTCCTGCTGAACAACGAGCTGACCGACTTCGACCCGGTGTACGCCGCGGACGACCCCAACAACATCCAGGGCGGCAAGCGCCCGCGCTCGTCGATCTCACCGACGATCGTGCTGCAGGACGGCAGGCCGTGGCTCGCGCTCGGCTCGCCCGGCGGCTCGACGATCATCACCACGGTGCTGCAGATGCTGGTCGACCGGATCGACCGCGGGATGACCATCGAGCAGGCGATCGCCGATCCCCGTGGGTCGCAGCGCAACACCGAGGACGTGACCGCCGAGCAGTCCTTCATCGACACCTACGGACCGCTGCTCACGCCGTACGGCCACACGTTCGTCCCGGCCGGCGACCCGGGCACGACCGCGGCCGAGATCGGTGCCGCCACGGCGATCGAGTTCGGACCCGGACGACTGCTGACGGCGGTCTCGGAGCCGACCCGCCGCGGCGGAGGTACGGCGCTGGTTGTCCGTCCCTCGCCCTGACCCGTCGGTCGCGCCGGTCGCGACCCCGCAACGGCGCCATACTGGGTGCAGACGAGGGGAGTGCGCCATGGCCGAGGAGGGGTTCGGGTCGGGCCTGTGGAAGAACGTGCAGTCGATCAAGCTCGGTCAGGACGGCGGGATCGAGGCGCCGGTGCGCGCCAACGGCCGCGACGGGGTCGTGGTCGGGAAGCAGCACGTCGCCGCGACCGACGCAGCAGCCGAAGCCACCGCAGCCGAGGAGACACCGGCACCGCCGCGCAGACGACGCTGGTGGGCACGGCTCCTGCGACACTGATCGGGTGACGTACCCGTATCTCGTGGGCCACGGCACGGAGAACGACTTCGTGCTGCTGCCCGACCACGACGGAGCGGTCCACGGCGACCTGTCCGCGGCACGCGTGCGCGCGCTCTGCGACCGGCGCGCCGGCATCGGCGGGGACGGCGTCCTCCGCGTCATCCGGACCGGCGCCCACCCGTCGGTCGATCCGCCCGAGGCGACGGATGCCGAGTGGTTCATGGACTACCGCAACGCCGACGGGACCACGGCCGAGATGTGCGGCAACGGCTCGCGCGTCTTCGCGCGGCACCTGTACGACGAGGGGCTGGTGCCGGCCGGCCAGCCGGTGCGGATCGCGACCCGCGACGGCGTGAAGACCCTCAGCCGGGTGAGTGACGACGTCCTCACCGTCGACCTCGGTGTCGCGACCGTTCACGGCGAGACCAAGGTGTCGGTCGGCGACCGGTCGTGGCCCGCGACCCACGTCGTCATGTGCAACCCGCACGCGGTCGTCGTGCTCGACGACCTCGCCGAAGCCGGGCTGCTGTACGACGAGCCGGCGTACGACGCGGCGGTCTATCCCGACGGCGTCAACATCGAGTTCGTCGTCCGGCGTGGGCCCGACCACATCGCGATGCGGGTCCACGAGCGCGGGGTCGGGGAGACGCGGTCGTGCGGCACCGGGTCGTGCGCCGCGGCGATCGCGACGGCGCCCGACGGCCCGGGCCGCTGGCGCGTCGACGTCCCCGGCGGCCGGCTCGAGGTCTCCCGCGACGCAGGCCGGCCGCGTCTCCCTCACCGGCCCGGCCGTCATCGTCGCGCGCGGCGAGACCGACCTCTGAGCCCTCGCTAGGCTCCGCAGCATGGAGATCTCAGGTTCCGTCGCGCTGGTGACCGGTGCTGCGTCGGGCATCGGCGCGGGCGTGGCCCGGCGCCTCGCGGAGGCGGGCGCGACCGTGGTGGTCGCCGACGTGCAGGACGACAAGGGCAAGGCGCTGGCCGCGGAGATCGGCGGTGCGTTCGCGCACGTCGACGTGACCGACACCGACCAGATCACGAGCGCCGTCGACCAGGCCACCGAGCTCGGCGAGCTGCGCGTCCTGGTGAACTCCGCCGGCATCGGACCGGCGGCGCGCACCGTGGGCCGCGACGGCAGCTACGACTCCGCGCACGACCTCGACCTCTACAAGCGGGTCATCGCGATCAACCTGGTCGGCACCTTCGACACGATCCGGATCGCGGGCACCGCGATGTCACGGCTCGAGCCGCTCGAGTCGGGCGAGCGTGGTGCGATCGTCAGCATGGCCAGCGTCGCGGCGTTCGACGGCCAGATCGGGCAGGCGGCGTACTCCTCATCCAAGGGCGGCATCGTCGGGATGACCCTCCCGGTGGCCCGTGACCTCGCCGCGATCGCGGTCCGCGTCAACACGATCGCGCCGGGGCTGGTCGACACCCCGATCTACGGCGAGGGAGAGAAGGCCGAGGAGCTCAAGGCGCGCCTGGGGGAGTCGGTGCTGTTCCCCCGGCGGCTCGGTACGCCGGACGAGCTCGCCTCGATGGTGCTCGAGTGCCTGCGGAACTCCTACATGAACGGTGCCGTCGTGCGGGTCGACGGCGGCATCCGGATGCCACCCAGGTGACACGCACGGTGACCGGGCTGTGAGTGCGCCGTGAGAGCCGTCGTCGTCGAGCAGCCGGGCGGGCCCGAGGCGCTCCGGCTCGTGGACGCGCCCGAGCCGGAGCCAGGTCCGGAGGACGTGCTGGTCGAGGTCGAGGCGGTCGGGGTGAACCCGGTCGACCTGGGCAACCGCAGCGATCCGTCGTGGGCGGGCATCAGCGCGCCGTACGTCGTGGGCTACGAGCTCGCCGGCCGCGTCGCCGACACCGGCGAGCCGGTCTGGGCGCTGCTGCCCGTGCAGGGGACGACGCAGGGAGCGCTGGCCGAGCGCGTCGCCGTGCCGCGCCAGCTGGTCGCACCGCGGCCCCCCGAGCTCGACCCGATCGTGGTCGCAGCCCTCCCGATGGGCGGGTGCACGGCACTGCAGGTGCTCCAGCGGATGCCGCTGGAGGCGGGTTCGTGGGTGCTCGTGCACGGGGCCGCGGGCGGCGTCGGGCACCTCCTCGTGCAGATGGCCCGCGGGCTCGGGTTGCACGTCGTCGCGGCGTCGCGGTTCGAGGACCGCGCGCGGCTCGAGGAGCTCGGGGTCGACGTCTGGCTCGACCGCGCCGAGCCCGCGCCGGCCGCGGCCGCCGTCCACCAGCTGGGTCGCGAGCTCGACGCCGTCGTCGACCTGGTGGGCGGCCAGCTCGAGTCGTCACTGCCGTACGTCCGGGTCGGTGGACGCGCCGCGACCATCGTCGACCTCACCGGCGACCTCGAGCTCGCCATCGACCGGAACATCGACCTGCACGGCGTCCTGATGCGGCCCGGCCGCGACCGCCTCTACGAGCTCGCCGCCGAGGTCGCCGCCGGCGTACGCCCGCACGTCGCCGACACGTACCCGCTCGAGCGCACCGCCGACGCCCACCGCCGCCTCGCAGCCGGCCGGGTCGGCGGCAAGCTGGTGATCACTCTGTGAGCCCGAGCGGTCAGGCGCGGACCCGGTCGCTCGTCGGGTCGTACATCGGCCGCAGCGAGACCTCCGCGGCGTACCGCTCGCCGGCGATGTCGACCTCCCAGGAGCCGGCGTCGAGCCAGTCCTTGGTGACCTTCTCCTCGGCGCTGACGAAGGCGAGACCGACGGAGGCGCCGAGCGTCCAGCCGTACGACGCGGCGCGGACGTAGCCGACGACGGTGCCGTCCCGGAGCACCGGCTCGGCGTGGTACAGCAGCGGCTCCGGGTCCTGCAGCCGGATCTGCACCAGTCGCTGGGTCGAGGGGAACGACTCCTTGCGCGCGAGGAGCGGTCCCTTGCCGCGGAAGTCGGTGTCCCAGGCGACCGCGAAGCCGAGGCCGACGTCCAACGGGCAGTCGGTGTTGTCGATGTCGTGGCCGTAGTCGCGGTAGGCCTTCTCCATCCGCAGCGACGCGAGCGCCTTGAGCCCGACCGGCCGCACGCCTTCACCCGCAGCCAGCGCGTCGTACAGCTCGAGGGCACGGTCGGCGGCGACGTACAGCTCGTAGCCGAGCTCGCCGAGGTAGGTGATCCGCGCGCAGGTGACCGGGACGCCGGCGACGTCGATCTCGCGCACGCCGCGGAACGGCCAGACGTCGCTGGACAGGTCGGCGTCGGTGAGCTTCGCGAGCACGTCGCGCGACAGCGGACCCTGCAGGTTGAGCTGGGCGAAGTCGTGCGTGACGTCCTCGACGATCACCTCGCGACCGCGGGCGGCGCGCTGGAGCATCCCGCGCACGTGGCCGTGAGCGGTGTCGGACGCGACCACCCAGAGGCGGTCGTCGGCGAGCTTGGAGACGGTGAGGTCAGCCTCGATCCGGCCGTCGTCGTTGAGCCACTGGGTGTAGGTGATCCAGCCGGGCTCCCCGTTCACGTCGCCGGCCGAGAGGTAGTCGAGCATCCGCCCGGCCTCGGGGCCGCTGACCGCGAACTTCGCCATGAACGACATGTCCATCAGCCCGGCGCCCTCGCGGACGGTCCGGTGCTCGGACTCCCACTGCTCGAACCACGGCGCGCGACCCCACGTCGGCTCGGCCTCGGCCGTCCTGCCCGGGCCTGCGAACCAGTCGGCGCCCTCCCAGCCGGAGACCTCGCGCAGGAGCCCGCCGTTCTGCACGAGCCGGTCGTGGACGGGGGAGAGCAGCCGGTCGCGCATCGTGTGCAGCTGCTTGCCGGGCGTGTGGGCGGCGTACACCGTGCCGAGGATCTCGGTGGTGCGCTCGCGTCGGTACGCCGGCTCGAGCTGGTCCTTGCGGAACCGCGCGACGTCCCACGCGGTGACGTCGACGTCGGGCAGCCCCGAGATGATCCAGTGCGCCAGCACCCGGCCGAGTCCGCCGGCGGAGAGCACGCCGACGGAGTTCATGCCGGCGGCGACGAAGTAGTTCTTGATGTCCGGCGCCTCGCCGACGGCCGGCGCCAGGTCGGGCGTGAACGACTCGGGCCCGCAGAAGAACGTGCGCACGCCGACCTCGAGCGTGACCGGCACGCGCGCCATCGCCTTCTCCAGGAACGGGCTCATCCGGTCCCAGTCCGGCTTCAGCGTCGTGAACGTCGCGTCCCGCGGGATGCCGTCGACCGACCACGCCGCGGCGTGCGGCTCGAAGAGGCCGACCATCATGCCGCCGCCCTCCTCGCGGTAGTAGCCGTACGACGCGGGGTCCTCGAAGATCGGCGCGTTCGGGTCGATGCCCTCGATGGTGTCGGTGATCAGGTAGTAGTGCTCGGCCGCCTGGTTGGGGATCACCACCCCGGTCTTCTCGCCGAGCTCGCGCGCCCACATGCCGGTGCTGTTGACGACGTACTCGCACTCGATGAACTGCGAGTCGGTGGTTGAGGAAGGCGCCCCGGCGCCTGTCTCGAAACCCTCGAGGCGTACGCCGCGCACCTCACCGTCCTCGACGAGCACGTCGTCGACCCGGACGCCCTCGACGATCTGCACGCCGAGGTTCTTCGCGCCGCGCGCGAGCGACTGGGTGAGGTCGACCGGGTTGACCCGTCCGTCGCCCGGCACGTGGAAGCCGGCGAGCAGGTCGTCGGTCTCGGCCCAGGGGAAGAGGTCCTTCATCTCCTTCGGCCCGATCTCCTCGACCTCGAGCCCGAAGTGACGCTGGAACGCCGCGACCCGGCGGTACTCGTGCAGCCGGTCCTCGTCGCCCGCCGCCTCGATCAGCCCGACCGGCTTGAACCCGGTCGACACCCCCGTCTCCGCCTCGAGCCGGGCGTAGAGGTCGCGGCTGTACAGCCGGATCCCCGTGCTCGTCTCCGACGTCGAGCCGAAGCAGGTCATCAGCCCCGCCGCGTGCCACGTCGTCCCGCTGGTGAGCCGATCTCGCTCCAGCACGACGACGTCGGTCCAGCCCTCGTGGGCGAGGTGGTAGGCGATCGAGCACCCGATCACGCCGCCCCCGATGACGACGACCCGGGCCCGGTCAGGAAGAACAGTCGGGGCCACCGGCACAACCTATCCGGGCCGGGACGTCATACGGACGGAGCCATAGAAGGCTCCGTCCGTATGACGTCCCGGCGAGGCGGCCGGCGTACGCCGTGGGCAAACGGGTTCGCGCTGGGTGGCGGCCCGACCTACCCTTGGCAGTCGTATGACGAACGCACGTGACTTCTCCCTCGACAGCGAGCTGGCCGAGACGGCCGACTGGGACGTCGAGGACGCAGACGACCTCCAGGACCCTGCCGACGACGCCGACGAGGCGGCGGGCTGGGACTCCGGCTACGCCGACGACGACCCGGAGCTCACCACGGGTCAGCAGGACCTCGCCGAGCGCTACGCCCTGCGGCGGGTCGCGGGCCTGTCCACCGAGCTCGAGGACATCAGCGAGGTCGAGTACCGGCAGCTCCGCCTCGAGCGCGTGGTGCTGGTCGGGGTCTGGACCGACGGCAGCGTCCGGGACGCCGAGAACTCCATGGCCGAGCTGGCCGCGCTGGCCGAGACCGCCGGCTCGGAGGTGCTCGACGCCGTCTTCCAGCGCCGCGACAAGCCCGACCCGGCGACGTACATCGGCCCCGGCAAGGTCGAGGGGATCGGCGAGATCGTCCGCGCCACCGGCGCCGACACTGTGATCTGCGACGGCGAGCTCGCGCCCAGCCAGCTCCGCAACCTGGAGGACCGGCTCAAGGTCAAGGTCGTCGACCGCACCGCGCTGATCCTCGACATCTTCGCCCAGCACGCCAAGAGCAAGGAGGGCCAGGCGCAGGTCGAGCTGGCCCAGCTCAACTACCTCAAGCAGCGCCTGCGTGGCTGGGGTGGCAACCTCTCCCGCCAGGTCGGCGGCCGGGCCGCGGGCGGCGTCGGCATCGGCGGTCGTGGTCCGGGTGAGACCAAGATCGAGACCGACCGTCGCCGCATCAACACCAAGATCGCCCGGCTCCGCCGCGAGCTCGCCCACATGAAGAGCACCCGCGACACCAAGCGCCAGGAGCGCCGCCGCCGGCACGTCCCGAGCGTCGCGATCGCGGGCTACACGAACGCCGGCAAGTCCAGCCTGCTCAACCGGCTCACCGGGGCCGGGGTGCTGGTCGAGGACGCGCTGTTCGCCACCCTCGACCCGACCACCCGGCGTACGACGACCGGCGACGGCCGCGTGTACACGATGTCCGACACCGTCGGCTTCGTCCGTCACCTCCCGCACCAGCTGGTCGAGGCGTTCCGGTCGACCCTCGAGGAGGTCGCCGACTCCGACCTCGTGCTCCACGTCGTCGACGGCTCGCACGCCGACCCCGAGGGGCAGATCGCGGCGGTGCGCGAGGTCTTCCTCGAGATCGGCGCCGACAAGGTCCCCGAGATCATCGTGATCAACAAGGCCGACGCGGCCGACCCGCTCGTGCTCGCCAGGATCAAGCAGCGCGAGCCGCACGCGGTCGTCGTCAGCGCCAAGACCGGCGAGGGCGTCGACGACGTGCTCGCGATGGTCGAGGCCGACCTGCCGCGGCCGGGGGTCGAGTTCGAGGCGCTGCTGCCCTATGCCCGCGGCGACCTGCTCGACCGGCTCCACCAGCACGGCGAGATCGAGTCGCTGGAGCACACCGGTGAGGGCACGGTCGTCCGCGGTCGCGCCAACGCCGACCTCGCGGGCGAGCTCGCGGCGTACCCCGTCTGACGCCACGCCGGCGCGTCGGCGCGGCGTACGCTCGGTGGGTGTTCAGCACCGTGACCTTGGGCGACGGCCGGACCCTGGAGTACGCCGACCTCGGTGACCCGGGCGGCATCCCCGTGGTGTTCCACCCGGGGACCCCCGCAGCAGCCGGCCAGGGCGCCGTGGTCGCCGACGCGGCCACGCGGCAGGGCGTACGGCTGATCTCGGTCAGCCGCCCGGGCTACGGCGCCTCGACGATGAGCACCCCGGCTCTCAGCGCCGCGGCCGCCGACACCCTCGAGCTGGCCGACGGGCTCGGGCTCGACCGGTTCGCCGTCGTCGGCTCGTCGGGTGGCGGGCCCTTCGCCGTCGCGCTTGCCGCGGTCGCGCCCGACCGGATCCGCTTCGTGGCCGCCCACGCCAGTCCGGGCGAGTACGGCGCCGTCAAGCCCGAGGTGATCGGAGAGGGCGACCGCCGCGCACTGTCCCTGGTCGCCGAGGGCCGGCCGGACGAGGCCGTCGCGGCGATGAACGAGGTCGCCGACGCGGACCTGGCGGGGCTACGGGGCCTCTCGGAGGCGGAGTTCTCGGCTGCGCTGGCGACGATGGCGCCTCCAGGGCCGAGCTGGTTCGACGACCATCCCGACCTCCGGCGGGCGTTCGAGGCCGACTTCCAGCGCGCCGTCGTCACCTCCGACGGCATGACCTACGACAACCTGTGCTGGCTGGGCCCCTGGGACGTCGACCTGGCCGCGGTGACCGCCACGGTGCGGCTCGTCTACGCCGACCACGACGGCATGACCGACCCCGCGCACGCCGACTGGCTGCAGGCCCGCTTGCCCAGCACGGACAAGCACGTCGTCCCGGGAGGGCACGGTCACGCCAGCTTCGGGGCCGTCGAGGACTCCTTCGCGGCGATCGCGTCGCCGGACTAGGACGACTTGCGCTCGCGACGCGTCGCCGGGTCCACCAGGCGTACGCCGACCCCGCGCACGCTCTCGAGGTAGCGCGGCTCGGCCGCGCTCTCGCCGAGCTTGCGCCGCAGCCAGGACAGGTGGACGTCGACCGTGCGGTCGGACCCGCCCTCGGCCTGCTGCCACACCTCGGTCAGCAGGGTGCGCTTGCTGACGACCTCGCCGGCCCGCTGGGCGAGCGCCATCAGCAGGTCGAACTCGCGGCGCGCCAGCTCGAGCTGCTCGCCGTCCAGGGTGGCGGTGCGGGTCGGCTCGTGGATGATCAGGTCGCCGACCCGGATCGGCTCGGTGGAGGTGCTGGGCTGGGTCCGCCGCATCACGGCCCGGATGCGCGCGGTCACCTGGTCGAGCCGGAACGGCTTCACGACGTAGTCGTCGGCGCCGGAGTCCAGCGCCCGCACCATGGTGGGGTCGTCGTCCACGGCGGTCAGCACGATGATCGGCACCGCGCTCGCGGCCCGGATCATCCCGATGATCGTGATGCCGTCGACGTCCGGGAGCCCCAGGTCGAGCAGCACGAGATCGGGGCGCTCGCCGAGCACGGCCTCGAGCCCGCCGATGCCGGTGGACGCCGTCTGCACGTGATGGCCGCGCTCGGAGAGACCGTGCTCCAGGGCGGCGCGAATCGCCGGGTCGTCCTCGATCGCGAGGATGCTGGTCATCCGGAAGCCTCTTTCGGGTCGGTCGGCGGGTCAGGGCCCCGAAGCCCGGACGGGGCACCGCCAGCGCGCGAACGCTGGGTCTCCCGCAGTGAGGTTTCCGTCAGAAACCGTGTCCCCCGTCGCGGATAGGGTGCACCAGTGCCCGCCGCTCGTCCACCTGTTCCCCGTGTTTTGGGGACGGCGGTCGCCGCGCTGGGCGGCGAGGAGCGCTCCGGACAGGTGGCGATGGCCGAGGCGGTGAGCGACGCCTTCGAGCAGCATCGACACCTCGTCGTCCAGGCCGGTACGGGCACCGGCAAGTCCCTCGCCTACCTCGTCCCGGCCCTGCTCCACAGCGAGCGGGTGGTCGTCGCGACGGCCACCCTGGCCCTCCAGCACCAGCTCGTCGAGCGCGACATCCCGCGGCTGGTCGAGGCCGTCGCCGAGGCGCATCCCGAGGTCGACACGTCGTACGCCGTCCTCAAGGGGCGCTCCAACTACGCCTGCCTCCACCGCATCCGCGAGGGAACGCCGGACGACGAGCAGGGCGCCCTGGTCGACGTACCCCAGAGCACCCTCGGGAAGAAGGTGCTCGAGCTCCGGGCCTGGGCCGAGCAGGAGGCGGAGACCGGCGGCACCGGCGAACGCGACCGGGCGCCGCGCCACACCGAGCGCGAGTGGCGCCAGGTCAGCGTCGGCCACCGCGACTGCCTCGGAGCGGCGCGCTGCCCGTTCGGCGAGGAGTGCTTCGTCGAGGTCGCCCGCGAGGAGGCCCACCGCTCCCACCTGATCGTCACCAACCACTCGCTGCTGGCCATCGACGCCGTCGAGGGCGTGCCGATGATCCCGGACTACGACGTGGTCGTGATCGACGAGGCCCACGAGGTCGTCTCCCGGGTCACCCAGGCGGCCACCGACGAGCTCCTCGCCGCCGACGTCGACCGGGCCGCGCGCCGCTCGCGTCGGTACGTCGACTCCGACGACCAGGACCTGTCCCCGGCCGACGACCTGGCCGACGCCGGCGACGCTCTGGGGGCCGCGATCACGGAGTGCCGCCCGGGTCGGTTCGACGAGGTCCCCGAGGCGCTGGCCGACGCCCTGGTGCTGGTCCGCGACGCCGCCCGGGCCTGCCTGTCGGCGTACCCGAAGGAGGCCGACACCGCCGAGCCCGACGCCGGCCGCACCCAGGCGCGTGGCTCGGTGCAGGAGGTCTTCGTGACCGCCGAGCGGATGGCCGCCCGGTCGGAGTCCGACGTGCTCTGGCTCAGCGAGGGTGGCGACCGGATCCCGCCCCGGCTCTGCGTGGCGCCCCTGGAGGTGTGGGGCCCGATGCGCGACAAGCTGATGTCCGACAAGACCGTGGTGATGACCTCGGCGACGTTGATGCTCGGCGGCGACTTCAACGCCATCGCCACCTCGGTCGGGCTCCGGCCCACCGAGCGGATCGACACCACGACCGGCGACCCGGCCGCGCCGGGCGGCGACGAGCGCGACGCCCTGCCGTGGATCGGCCTCGACGTCGGCTCGCCGTTCGACTACGAGAAGCAGGCCATCCTCTACGTCGCCCGCCACCTCCCGCCGCCCGGCCGCGACGGGCTGGGGGAGCAGCAGCTGGACGAGATCGCGTCCCTCGTCGACGCGGCCGAGGGGCGCACGCTCGGGCTGTTCAGCTCACGCCGGGCGGCCGAGACCGCCGCCGAGGCGCTCCGCGAGCGGCTGCCCCACCTGACCACGCTCGCCCAGGGCGACGCTCAGCTGCCCGAGCTCGCGCGGCAGTTCGTCGGCGACCCGCACACGTGTCTCTTCGGCACGCTCAGCCTGTGGCAGGGCCTCGACGTCCCGGGCGAGACCTGCCAGCTGGTGGTCATCGACCGCATCCCGTTCCCGCGGCCCGACGACCCGCTGATGAGCGCGCGCCAGCGGGCGGCCGACCGCGAAGGTCACAACGGGTTCATGCAGGTCGCGGCCACCCACGCCGCGCTGCTGCTCGCCCAGGGCACCGGCCGGCTGATCCGCACCACGTCCGACCGCGGCGTGGTCGCCGTGCTCGACCCGCGCCTGGCGACGGCCCGCTACGGCTCGTTCCTCCGGGCCAGCCTGCCGCCGATGTGGACCACCTACGACGGCGACCTCGTGCGTCAGGCGCTGGCCCGGCTCGCGAAGGCCGAGGCGGTCGTCGGCTGAGCCGGCCCCTGGCCGCCGCTGGCTGCCCGCTGGCTGCCGCTGGGCCCGCGCCGCGCGGGAAGGCGGCGACCCGCGCCCGAGCACTACGTCAATGGGGGCGCGTGCCCCTTTGACGTAGTGCTCCGCAGACTGCCCGACCTCGCCGTGCCGGCTCCCGAGGCACGGCCGAGCAGGTCGCGTCGGACGCACCGGAGCCGTCGGTCCAACGGTGGAGGCTGAGGGGCGTTGGCGCCGGTGCAGCCGAGGCGACGTCAGCAGTCGAGGCGGCGTTGCGGCGGCGGTGGCTCGACCCAGGCGTCGAGCGCCTCGGTGGTGAGCGGCTCGCTCGGCGCGTCGTCCGGGATCGTCTCGATCGCGGGAACCTCCGTGCCGGCGATCCGCTGGTGGAACTCGATCCGCCGGGCCTTGACCAGCTGCCGCGAGTCCTCGAACCACGGGTCGACCAGCCACATGGCGACGATCACCACGGCCCAGCCGGCGGCGACGTCGAGGATCCAGTGGTTGCCGGTGCCGATCACGACGATCGCGGTGATCAGCGCGTGGGCCCAGGCCAGCCCGCGGGCCCAGTACTTCCGCGTGGAGCGGCGTACGACCAGAGCCACCCAGAGCGCCCACCCGGCGTGCAGGCTCGGGAACGCGGCCAGCTCGTTGGTGAGCCCGCCCATCCCCTTGGGAGCCGAGGCGTTGGTGCTCCACCAGCCGTCGGCGGCGTGCAGACTGAGCACGTCGGTGTAGCCGCTCAGCATCCGCGGCGGCGCGGTGGGCAGCAGCAGGTAGCAGGCGAGGCCGAGCACACAGGACACGACCAGCGCCCAGCGGGCCGGCGTGTAGTGGGCGGGGCCCTTGCGGTAGAGCCAGACCAGCACGAACAGCGTGACGACGTAGTGCCCGGCGGCGTACCAGTAGTCGGCGGGGATCGCGGCCCAGGCGTGGGCGACGAACCAGTTGTTGATGGCGTGCTCCCAGTCGAGATGGAGCACCCGCTCGAGCGTGTGCAGGTCGCCCGCGCGGTCCTGGGCCGGACGGAGGTCACCGTCGGCGAAGGTGCGGGTGATGCAGTAGAAGATGTAGAGCGTGCCGATCAGCAGGATCTCGCGCACTCCGCGTCGCCCGAGGAAGCTCCCTCGGGCGATCGTCGTCTGTACGCTCGACCGGACGCTCACCGACCCATCCTCTCAGGTGAGGTAAAGGAAACGCATCATTCTTTAGACGCATGAGGCGTCGTCCATGTGACGCATGCCAACGTAGAAGAGAGCACCGACAGACGCCAGATACTTCCCGGCGGGGTACCTCAGATTTCTGCGCGCCCGCCCGGAGAGGGGGTCAGATGCGACGGAGGACGGCGGTCACCTTGCCGAGGATGGTGGCGTGGGTGCCGTCGATCGGCTGGTACGCCGCGTTGTGCGGCAGCAGCCAGACCTGGCCGTCCTTGCGCTGGAAGGTCTTCACGGTCGCCTCGCCGTCGATCAGCGCGGCCACGATCTCGCCGTTCTCGGCGGTCTGCTCCTGGCGCACCACGACGTAGTCGCCGTCGCAGATGGCGGCGTCGACCATCGAGTCGCCGCGGACCTCGAGCAGGAAGAGAGTGCCCTCGCCGACGAGCTGCTTGGGCAGCGGGAAGACGTCGTCGAGGGTCTCCTCGGCCAGGATCGGGCCGCCGGCCGCGATCCGGCCGACCATCGGGACGTAGGTCGCCTCGGGTCGCGCGTCGCCGACCCCGGTCTCGTCGTACGACGACTCCTCGACGCCGGAGAGCGAGCGGCGCGCGGCCATCACCTCGGGCAGGAACACCTCGAGCGCGCGCGGCCGGTTGGGGTCGCGCTTGAGGAAGCCCTTCTCCTCGAGGACGCGCAGCTGGTGGGCGACGCTGGAGCTGCTGGTGAGGCCGACCGCCTGGCCGATCTCGCGCATGCTGGGCGGGTAGCCGCGCTTCTCGATCGCGTCCTTGATGGTGGCGAGGACGCGCTGCTGGCGCGGGGTGAGGCCGGTGGCGTCGGGCGGGCCGTCCGGCAGCTCGCTGACCCGGGACGCGCCGCGCTTGCTGCTCGAGCGGCTCCCCGACTGGCTCCCCGACTGCTTCGTCATGGCGGACACCGTACGGCGGCGACCCGCCCACGATCAAACACCTGTTCGAATCGGGCGTGTCGCCGCTCTCCGCCGGGTCGCGACCACGCGCTCGACTCAGCCGTGGCCGAGCGCCCGCGCCGATCGACTTCGTGCGCGCGCTGCCTTCGTCGAGCGGCTCCGTTCAGGTCGCCGGCCGGTTCGCAACATTCGAACATTTGTTCGTGTCGCTGCTTGAAACCGTTCGAACACCTGCTCTACCGTCGTACACATGTTCGATCGAACGTCTGATCGGACCACCACTGTCGGTGGGCCCGGTTAGACACAGATCAAGCACTTCCCCAGGAGGACCGATGAGCAGCACTCTGGCCACCAACGTGGACGCGACCCGTACGCCGCGCTTCACCCCGCCGGCGGCGCCCACGCGCAAGCCCACCCCGCGGCGACGCACGCTGGGTGAGGGCGCGTCCGTGGTCGGCCGCGCCGACCGGCCCGTGCTCCGCATCGTCGCCGGCCGCCCCTCGGCCCCTTCGGTGGTCGAGCCCGGACCCTCTCGGTGGTCGAGCCCGGACCTCTTCGGTGGTCGAGCCCGGACCCTCTTCGGTGGTCGAGCCCGCGAGCGCAGCGAGCGGTGTCGAGACCCTGCGACCCGTGGACCTCGACGACTTCTTCGCCTCCGAGTGGGACGGCGACGACGTCTCGGTCGAGATCGTCGCTGCGCGTCCGAGCACCCTGCGGCTGACCCGGCGCGGCCGACTGGTGGTGTTCGGCGCGAGCCTGGTCGCCACCCTGGGCCTCGGCTTCGTGGCCGCCACCGGCTCCCTGGCCAACGACAAGCCCGAGCCGACCCGGGTGGTCACGGTCCAGCCCGGCCAGACCCTGTGGGACATCTCGGCCCAGGTCTCCAGCGGTGGCGACGTCCGTTCGACGATGGCCCACCTCGAAGCGATCAACCACCTCGACTCCACGACCCTCCAGGTCGGCCAGCACCTGCGCGTCCCTCGCTGACCGAGCTCCCGCTCCACCAGAACTTCCGCCCGGCCGACTCGACCCCGGCCGGAGCGGAGAGCCGGGGAAGACGGGGGACGGCGTGCCCCATGCGCGCCGTCCCCCGACGGTTCTTCATCGCTGTGGTTTCGAGACGGTCGCAGAGCGACCTCCTCAACCACCGAAGACCCCGCCGAAGATCGGTGGTTGAGGAGGGCCTCCTGGAGCCCCCATGTCGGTGGTTGAGGAGGGCCTCCTGGAGGCCCGTCTCGAAACCACCGTCAAGAGAGAGTCAGCGATCCCTCAACCGCCGGACGAACTTCTGCCCCGACCACGTCTCGTCGATGGCGGCGACCTTCACGTCCACCCAGCCGAGGTAGAGGCCCGCAGCCCGGACGACGTTGTCGTTCAGGTCGGAGTCGATCCCGAGCCGCTTGACCGCGGCCTGCTTGGGCCAGCACACCCAGACCATGCCGTCGGTGACGGTGTGCTCGAAGAGTGCCGGGAGCCGCTCCTCCAGGGTCGCCAGGTGCGTGTGGAAGGTGACGGTCACGTCGAGCCCGTCGCGGATCCGGCGTACGACGGTCGCGGTCGGCGGCAGCCCCAGGTCGAGCCCGTCCGGGAGCCGGTCGAGGAGCACGAGGTGCCCGTCCTTGACGCCGAGCTTCTTCGGCAGCGGCGTACCGGAGTAGCCGGCCCCGGACCCGTCGGCCGAGCCCGTCGCGACCACGGCCTACCTCGCCGCGCGCCGACCACCCGGCGGCCGGGGCGCGGCAGGTGGGGGACGGTTCGCCCGGACGCGCTCGAGCAGGCGGGTCCCGAGGGTCAGGGCCAGGAACAGGCAGGCGATCGCGCCGAGGGTCGCCAGGGCGAGGAACACCCATCCGCGGCCGTCGCCGTCGCGGGCCGAGGTCCCGAAGTCGATCGCGAGGTAGACCAGGTAGCCCCACGCGACCACCGACGCGGTGACCCCGAGCGCGAGGAGCAGCTGCGAGCCCTTGCCGGAGCCGGATGGTGGTGCCGCAGCCTCGAGACGAGCGGGTCCGGCGTGCCGTCCCGACGCCCCGCGCTTGCCCGTGCTCACCCGCCCATTGTGGCGGATGCCGGACCCGGTCCGAGGGACGCCGACACGCCGATGTCGGATGCCGCAGTCGCCGGCCTTCACGGCTCTGACCTGTGCATTTGCGCCGAAGGAGGGTCGCGGAGAATTTGGCCACGAGAACCGCTTGCCAAGCCCCCGGACGCGACGTACGGTTACCACTACATCTAGTAGTTACACCGTTGTGGTTCTCCACATGTAGTTCACATCTACAGGGTGCTGAACCCACAGAAGATCGCCGGTTCTCCACAGTCCAGGGGGTGCCGGTCCACAGGAAGACACCCCCGCCGCGGGGGACTTTGGCGTGCCCGCAGGTTGTTCCACCTACGGCGCGCCGACACCGGAGAGGAGGACCCGATGCACTGCCCGTACTGCCGGCACAGCGACACCAAGGTCCTCGACTCCCGGGTCTCCGAGGACGGTACGGCGATCCGCCGGCGGCGGCGCTGCGAGAGCTGCGAGAAGCGGTTCACGACGGTGGAGCTGATGCAGCTGACCGTGCTCAAGCGCTCCGGAGCGACCGAGCCGTTCAACCGCGAGAAGGCGATCGCCGGCGTCCGGAAGGCCTGCAAGGGGCGCCCGGTCTCCGAGGACGACCTGGCGTGCCTGGGCCAGACCGTCGAGGACGCGCTGCGCATCGAGGGCGCCGCCGAGATCCCGGCCCACGAGGTCGGGATGGCGATCCTCGGCCCGCTGCGCGAGCTCGACCCGGTCGCCTACCTGCGGTTCGCCAGCGTCTACAAGGCGTTCAGCTCGCCGGACGACTTCGAGGACGAGATCGCGCTGCTCCGCATGGAAGAGGCCGCGAACGACACCTCGGTGGTCGACCCGAGCGCCGACGCACCGCTGGTTGAGGAGGTCGCTCCGCGACCGTCTCGAAACCACGGTGCCAACGGCGCCCACCCAGCCGGCGTACCCACCGGCTGACCCACAGACCACCCGGCGCGTAGTGGGGAAGCTGCGCGCCGGGTGCACCACCTTGAACACGACGAATCCGAAGAACCAGAACGTCGGTGGTCGCAGAGACCATCAGAAGTAGCAGGACGATCGGGAGAACGAGGAGCACAGATGACCGAGACGGCGCAGCCGGCGAAGACCGGAGCGAAGGGGTCGAAGGCAGCAGGCCAGGGCAGGACCGGCCTGACGATCGAGCGTGTCTTCAGCACGCCCGGCACCCACCCCTACGACGAGGTCACCTGGGAGCGGCGCGACGTCGTCCAGCAGAACTGGAAGACCGGCGAGACCGTCTTCGAGCAGCGTGGCGTGGAGTTCCCCGACTTCTGGTCGGTCAACGCCAGCACGATCGTCACCACGAAGTACTTCCGTGGCGCGGTCGGCACCGAGGTCCGCGAGTGGAGCCTCAAGCAGCTCATCGACCGCGTGGTGTCGACGTACACCAAGGCGGGCGTCGACCACGGCTACTTCGCGACGCCGCAGGACGCCGAGACCTTCGAGCACGAGCTGACCTGGCTGCTGGTCCACCAGTACTTCTCGTTCAACTCCCCGGTCTGGTTCAACGTCGGTACGCCGTCGCCGCAGCAGGTGAGTGCGTGCTTCATCCTGTCGGTCGACGACTCGATGGACTCGATCCTGAACTGGTACAAGGAAGAGGGCTTCATCTTCAAGGGCGGCTCGGGTGCCGGCCTCAACCTCTCCCGCATCCGCTCGTCGAAGGAGCTGCTCTCCAGTCCGGCGGCACGGCGTCCGGCCCGGTCTCCTTCATGCGCGGTGCCGACGCCAGCGCCGGCACCATCAAGTCGGGTGGCGCGACGCGTCGCGCGGCGAAGATGGTCGTGCTCGACGTCGACCACCCCGACATCGAGGAGTTCGTGCAGACCAAGGCGCGCGAGGAGGACAAGATCCGCGCGCTGCGTGACGCCGGCTTCGACATGGACCTCGGCGGCCACGACATCACCTCCGTGCAGTACCAGAACGCCAACAACTCCGTCCGCGTCAGCGACGAGTTCATGCGCGCGGTCGAGGACGGCACGTCGTTCGGGCTGAAGGCGCGCAAGACCGGCGAGGTCATCGAGACCGTCGACGCGCGCGACCTGTTCCACAAGATCAGCAAGGCCGCGTGGGAGTGCGCCGACCCGGGGCTGCAGTACGACGACACCATCAACGACTGGCACACCAACCCCGAGACCGGCCGGATCACCGCGTCCAACCCGTGCTCGGAGTACATGAGCCTCGACAACTCGTCGTGCAACCTCGCGTCGCTGAACCTGCTGAAGTTCCTCAAGGACGACGACACCTTCGACGCGGCGCTGTTCGAGAAGGCCGTCGAGCTGATCATCACCGCGATGGACATCTCGATCTGCTTCGCCGACTTCCCGACCGAGTCGATCGGCACGACCACGCGTGACTACCGCCAGCTCGGCATCGGCTACGCCAACCTCGGCGCGCTGCTGATGGCGATGGGTCTGGGCTACGACTCCGACGGCGGTCGCTCGATGGCCGCCGCGTTGACGTCGCTGATGACCGGCGCGTCGTACAAGCGGAGTGCGGAGCTGGCCGCGATCGTCGGCCCGTACGCCGGCTACGCCCGCAACGCCGAGGCGCACAACCGGGTGATGCGCAAGCACCAGGCGGCCAACGACGCCGTCCGCACGATGTCCATCGAGGACGCCCGCGTGCACAAGCTGGCGACCCAGGCATGGGCCCAGGTCGTCGAGCTCGGCAAGGAGAACGGCTTCCGCAACGCGCAGGCCTCGGTGCTCGCCCCGACCGGGACCATCGGCTTCATGATGGACTGCGACACCACCGGCATCGAGCCCGACTTCTCGCTGGTGAAGTTCAAGAAGCTGGTCGGCGGCGGCTCGATGCAGATCGTCAACCAGACGATCCCGCGGGCCCTGCAGAAGCTCGGGTACGACGAGGAGAAGATCGAGGCGATCGTCGCCTACATCGCCGAGCACGGCCACGTGATCGACGCGCCGGGTCTGAAGACCGAGCACTACGAGGTCTTCGACACCGCGATGGGCGCCCGCGCCCTGGCGCCGATGGGCCACGTCCGGATGATGGCGGCCGCCCAGCCGTTCCTGTCCGGCGCGATCAGCAAGACGGTGAACCTCCCCGAGACCGCCACGGTCGAGGAGATCGAGGACATCTACCTCCAGTCGTGGAAGCTCGGCCTCAAGGCCACCGCGGTCTACCGCGACAACTGCAAGGTCGGCCAGCCCCTGGCCGACGGCAAGTCGGAGTCGTCGAAGAAGGACCAGGCCCGCGCCGTCTTCGATGGTCGAGCCCGGCTCCTCCTCGGTGGTCGAGCCCGCGAGCGCAGCGAGCGGTGTCGAGACCCGGGAGGTCGTGGTCTACAAGCCGACTCGCCAGCGCCTGCCGAAGTCGCGCCAGGCCCTGACCACGTCGTTCACCGTGGGCGGTGCCGAGGGCTACCTGACCTCCGGCGCCCACGAGAACGGCGAGCTCGGCGAGATCTTCCTCAAGCTCGGCAAGCAGGGCTCCACCCTCGCCGGCGTGATGGACGCCTTCTCGATCGCCGTCTCGATCGGCCTGCAGTACGGCGTCCCGCTGGAGACCTACGTCTCGAAGTTCACCAACCTGTCCTTCGAGCCCAACGGTCTCACTGATGACGCCGACGTCCGGATGGCCAAGTCCCTCATGGACTACGTCTTCCGCCGCCTGGCTCTGGACTACCTCTCCTTCGAGGACCGCCAGATGCTCGGCATCTACTCCGCCGAGGAGCGCCAGCGCTACCTCGAGACCGGCTCCTACGAGCCCATCGAGGACGACGAGGTCGGCAACGCGTCAGAAGTCATCGGCGACCTGTCGCGCCCCCGATTCGGCAGACGACATTCCGGTGGTCGAGCCTGGTCGAGGAGGGCCTCCTGGAGGCCCGGTCGTCGAAACCACCGAGGACGAAGGACACCCACGGCACCGAGCAGCGCGAAGTCCCGGCCACGGCACCCAGGAGGCCCACACCTCCGCCGAGCTCATGGAGAAGATCACCGGCACCGCCGTCGACTCCCCCCTCTGCATGACCTGCGGCACCAAGATGCGCCCCGCCGGCTCCTGCTACGTCTGCGAAGGCTGCGGCAGCACCAGCGGCTGCAGCTGACCAGGTCACGACGCCCCCGGCACCTCCGGTGCCGGGGGGGTTCTACCCGCCCTCGAGGGGATGACCGGTTCCGTCATTCGCCAGCTAGCTGGGTTTACGGCCATCAAGCTTGTCTGCGTGGCGACGCAGCGAACGATCTACCAGCAGGACGAGTACGCCGCGACCGATGAGGGCCGCTCCGTCCTGGACATCAGCGACAGATTGCTCGACCACCTCAACACCGAGGAAGCACTCGACCTGATGCTCGCTGCGAACCTGCCGGGGATGTCGAGCGCGCAGGTCCAAGCTTCGTTTCTCCCGTTTGCGACTGAGCTCGGCTTCACCAGCGAGGCGAAAGGCCTGTTCCTCGAGTACGAGAACAAGCTGCGCCCGGACTACTACCGCCCGGTAGGTGATAGCGGCATCCTTCTCGAGGTCGAGCGAGGCAAAACCACCACCAACAACATGGACCTGCTCGACTTCTGGAAGTGCCATCTTTGCAAGCACGCCGACTACCTGTTCCTCATGGTGCCGCAGGCGTTGAAGCACAACCACAACATGACTCCAAAGCGCGAGTACAACTCGGTTGTGAAGCGGCTGGAGACGTTTTTCAGGGCCGGCAACACGACGAATGTGCGCGCAGTCCACGTCTTCGGGTACTAGAACGTCGCGCCGTGAACGGGCGCATCGACCATCAGGTGTTCCTGAGTTACACGTAAGGGACGCAGTCGACTGCAACGGTCGCCCGCGAACATCGGCCGGATGGCCCATGGGGTCCGTTGGGACTAGACGTGTGACCGATCGGTGGTCCTTTACCCATTCGCCTCTGGGAGGCTCCCGGCGCGGGTTACCGTCCGAGCCGCGTCACATCGCATCTCGAGGAGAACCTTCGCATGAGCACACCTGCCGGTTGGTATCCGGACCCGCAAGCCGATGGTCAGCAGCGCTATTGGGACGGCAGCGCCTGGACAGAGCACCAAGCGCCGCTCGTTCAGCCCCAGCCCACGCAACCTACTCAGCCCGAATGGACCGCGCCGAAGCAGAGCGGGGCATTCGGCCAGATCGAGCCGGTTGCGGCCAAGCAGAAGAAGCCGTTCTGGCGGCGGACCTGGGTGCTCGTCACCGCGGGCGTCATTGTGGCCTTCATCGGTATCGGCGCGGCGAGCGGAAGCAGCGACACGTCAAACACGTCCGCCAAGGACAGCAACAACAGCGCGGCCACCCATGACGATTCCTCGGACACAAGCGCCGGCGCACCGTCCACGCCCGACGTCACGCAGGCCGCCGACCCGACAACGTCGCCCACACAGACACCGGAGCCGACGAAGACACCCAAGCCGACTCCGACATATACGGTGAGCCAGGAGCAGGCCATCGGGTCGGCGAAGAACTACCTGACCATCTCTGGTTTCTCCCGCACCGGTCTGATCCAGCAGCTTTCGTCGTCTTACGGCGACGGGTTCAGCAAGGCAGATGCGATTTTCGCGGTCAACCACATGAAGGTTGATTGGAATGCTCAGGCGGTCCGGTCAGCAAAGAACTACCTGTCGATCTCCCACTTCTCACGGTCGGGTCTGATTCAACAACTGTCGTCGTCTTACGGCGACGGGTACACGGTGGCCCAGGCAACCTACGCCGCCAACCACGTTGGGCTTTGACACACCGCCCCGCCGCAGTGCCGGGTGATCGCAATCAGGCGGTCACCTGGCGCTGAGGCAGATTTGTCCCTGGGCCTTTGGACCCGTCAGAAATGCCCGATCGGACAGCCGTTGTCCATTCCGACCCGGAGTGCGGTGAGGCTGCCTACGGTGCGGATATCCGTGCACCAGACTTCGGGGGTTGAGCATGAGCAACAGCAGCAACGACCGCACAGGCGGGGTGGTACGCCGTGGGTGGCGGCCAGGAGCGGTACTGGGACGGCCAGGACTGGACCGACGAAATGCGGCCCGTGCCGGCGTACGTCGGCGTGGAGCAACGCGACGGACGGTTCTTGACCGCGGTCTGAGAGAGGAAGCGGTCCTACTTTCGTAGGACGACCCGATCGGTGGCCTGGCCCTACCGTGAGCGGATGGGTCGGGTCTGGCGGTGGTTCGCGGCCTGGGGCATCGACGTCCTGATCGTGTGCGACGCACTGGCGAGTGCCGTCGGCACCGTGATCCGGACCGACTCCGAGCGGCCGGACGGCGCGCGGCTCGGGTTCGAGGTGGTCGCGGTCAGCCTCGTGATCCTGGTGCTGCTGGCCCGGAGGCGGTTCCCGTTCCTGGCCCCGGCGTCCGTCTGGGTCGTCGCGCCTGCGTTGAGCTTCCTCGACGGTGACCTGATCTCCTCCCAGCCGGGGGTCTTCCTGGCCGGCATGTACGCCGCCTTCCTGCTGGGTGGACTTCATCGCGGCCAGCTCGCGCGGCTCGGTCTCGTGCTCGTCCTGGTCGGGGCGGCCGTCGTCGTCGACCACGACCCCACGCACACGGTGGCGAACCTCGTCGGCACGCCGGTGCTCTTCGCGGTCGCGTGGCTGGCCGGGTTCTCCCTGCGCGAGCGCAACCAGCAGGCCGAGGCCGCGGAGGAGCGGGCGCTGCGGGCGGAGCGGGAGCGGGAGTCGGCGGCGCGGGTGGCGGTGGCGGAGGAGCGGGCGCGGATGGCGCGCGAGCTGCACGACGTCGTGGCCCATGCGGTGAGCGTGATGGTGCTGCAGGTCGGGGCGGTGCGGCACCGGATGCCGGCCGGGTCCGAGGAGGAGGCACTGAGGGACGTCGAGCGGGCCGGGCGTACGGCGCTCACGGAGATGCGCCGGATGCTCGGCGCCCTGCGGCAGGGCGACGACGCCCCGGAGCTCACGCCGGGACCTGGGCTGGACGACCTGGAGCGACTGGCGAAGGACGTCAGGGCCGCGGGGCTCGACGTACGGCTCCATCGGGAGGGCGAACCCGTCGAGCTGCCGCGGTCGCTGGACCTGTCGGCGTACCGCATCGTCCAGGAAGGCCTCACCAACGCGCTCAAGCACTCGGGCGGGCGGCGGGCGGACGTGACGGTCGAGTTCGCGGCCGACCAGCTGCGGCTGGAGGTGCGGGACGACGGGCCGGGCGGGTTCGCGCAGAGCGACGGGCTCGGGCACGGGCTGATCGGCATCGGCGAGCGGGTGAAGGCGTACGGCGGGGACATGTCGGCGTTCGTCCCGACCTCGGGCGGCTTCGTCCTGCGCGCGTCGCTGCCGCTCGAGAGTGCGGACGCATGACCATCCGGGTGCTGGTGGTCGACGACCAGGCGATGGTGCGGGCGGGCTTCCGGATGCTCCTCGGCGACGAGCCCGACATCGACGTCGTGGCCGAGGCGAGCAACGGGCTCGAGGCCGTCGCCGAGGCCGCGCGCGTGCACCCGCACGTCGTCCTGATGGACATCCGGATGCCCGAGCTCGACGGGCTCGAGGCGACCCGCCGCATCCTCGCGGCCGGCGAGGAGAGCCGGGTGCTGATCCTGACGACGTTCGACCTCGACGAGTACGTGTACGGCGCGCTGCGCGCCGGCGCCAGTGGCTTCGTGCTCAAGGACGACCCGCCCGAGCAGCTGATCGCCGCCGTCCGTACGGTGGCCGGCGGCGACGCGCTGCTCTCGCCGGCCATCACGCGGCGGGTGATCCAGCACTTCACCAAGCAGCCGCGGCAGGCGCCGCCGAAGGCGGTCGAGGAGCTGACCGCGCGGGAGATGGACGTGTTCCGCCTGATCACGAAGGGCTACTCGAACGCCGAGATCGGTGCCGAGCTGTTCATCAGCGACACGACGGTGAAGACGCACGTCACGCGGCTGCTGCAGAAGCTGGACCTGCGCGACCGGGCGCAGGCGATCGTGCTGGCCTATCAGACGGGGTTGTTCGAGGGCTGACGGTGGTGGGGTCTCGACTCGGCCTCGCCTGGCGGCTCGGCCGGCTCGACCACCGAAGGGTTGTGGGGTCTCGACTCGGCCTCGCCCAGGGGCTCGGCCGGCTCGACCACCGAAGGTGCGGCGCCGTGGTCTCGAGACGGTCGCAGAGCGACCTCCTCGACCGACGAGCCTTCTCCTCCTTTGGGAGGACGCCGTACGGCGGCTTTGGTGCCCTTCAGAGAGCGACCTCGCGACGACGCGGGGGACCCCTCGGCGTACCTAGCGTTCTGGGACATGAGCTACCTACGGATCGACCACCTGACCGAGTGGATGGTCGCGACTTCCCGGTGGACGACACCGCGGCCGCCCTATTCACGTCCCACCACACCCACGCAGAGGACCTGCCGCCCATGATCACCGTCGACTCACTGACCAAGAAGTACGGCGGCCACACCGTCGTGCACGACATCTCCTTCACCGCCCGCTCGGGTCGGGTGACCGGCTTCCTCGGCCCCAACGGGGCCGGCAAGTCGACGTCCATGCGGATGATGGTCGGCCTCACCACGCCCGACGAGGGCACGGCCACCATCTACGGTCGCAGGTTCGAGGACCTGCCCAACCCCGGGCGCGAGGTCGGCGTCATGCTCGACGCCTCCGCCCAGCACGCCGGTCGCACCGGTCGCGAGATCCTGACCATCGCCCAGCAGATCCAGGGCGTCCCGGCGTCGCGGGTCGGCGAGCTGCTCGACCTGGTCAGCCTCACCGGCGGCGAGGCCGACCGGCGGGTGCGCGACTACTCGCTCGGCATGCGGCAGCGCCTCGGGATCGCGGCCGCGCTGGTCGGCGACCCGTCGGTGCTGATCCTGGACGAGCCCGCCAACGGGCTGGACCCGGCCGGCATCCGCTGGATGCGCGACCTGCTGCGCGACTACGCCGACCGCGGGGGAACCGTGCTGCTGTCCTCCCACCTGCTCACCGAGATCGAGATCATCGCCGACGACATCGTGATGATCGGGCAGGGCCGGATCGTCAGCCAGGGTTCCAAGGCCGATCTCCTCGCGGCCGCCGGGACCGTCGTCCGCGCTGCGGACATCCCCGCCCTGCAGCAGGCGCTGGCCGCAGCCGGCGTCACCACCACCGTCTGCGAGGACGGGTCGCTCCGCACCGATGCGGACACCGCGGCCGTCGGCCGCGCGGCGTACGACGGCGGCGTGGTGCTCACCGAGCTCCGCAACGCCGACAGCGGCGGCCTCGAGGAGATGTTCCTCGAGCTGACCGCCGACACCCAACGAGAGTCACACACAGAGAGGCCAGCGGCATGACCGCCATCACCGCAGACCGCACCACGACCGGTCGACGTACCGAGCTCGCGCCCATCCCGCTCAGCCGGGTCGTCCGCGTCGAGCTCCGCAAGATGTTCGACACGCGTTCGGGCTTCTGGCTGATCGCGAGCATCGGGATCACCGGCTTCATCGCCACGATCGCGACCATCGCGTTCGCGCCCGACAAGGACCTGACGTACTACAACTTCGCCAAGGCCGTCGGCTTCCCGATCACGGTGATCCTGCCGATGGTCGCGCTGCTGGCGATCACCAGCGAGTGGAGCCAGCGCAGCGGGCTGACGACGTTCACCTACGTGCCGAGCAGGCGCCGGGTGGTCTGGGCGAAGACCCTGTCGTCGGTCATCGTGGCGGTCGCCTCGATGCTGTTCGCCTTCGTGATCGGCGCGGTCGGCAACGTCGTGGGCAGCGCCATCGCCGGTACGTCGACGGTCTGGGACCTCTCGGTCGGGCACGCCCTGACGATCCTGCTGGGCAACCTCGTCTCGATGTCGATCGGGACGATGCTCGGGATGCTGCTGCGCAGCTCTGCCGGGGGACTGGTGATGTACTTCGTGCTCGTCCTGCTCGTGCCGAACCTGACCAGCCTCCTGGCCACCAGCCAGCACTGGTTCAAGCAGACCCAGCCGTGGGTGGACCTCCCCTTCGCGCAGACCTCGCTGTTCGAGGGGATGCACACCGGCGCCCAATGGGCGCACGTCGCGACCACGGTCGGCCTCTGGATCGTCGTCCCCGGGTACTTCGGGCTCCGCCGGGTCATGCGGTCCGAGGTGAAGTAGTCACCGTCGTACGCCGCTACCACGCCACGGCCCCGTCGCTCAGCCGAGCGGCGGGGCCTTCGGCATGCGTGCCCTACTCATCCGGCAGCACCGGCTCCCCGCAGGTGTCGCACAGCACGTGGTCGGAGGTCTCACCCGGGGGCACCTCTCCGGTCGCTCCGCACGTGTCGCAGGTCCAGGTGGCCATGCGGAGACGCTAGTCCCGGCCGCGTGCGCCGAAGGAGCCGTGCTGCTGGGACTCGGGGCGCTGCTGCTCGGGTGGTTCCTCTTCGTCGGCCTCATCGTGTGGTTCGTGAAGACGAACGGCGCGTTGAACTCCTACTGGCGGTCGCTGGGCGCTCGCTGAATGCCGCCCTCGACTGGCTCGACGGGCGCCTCGTCCACAGGCTCGGACAGGAGCGGTGGCGGCGCGGGATGAGACCGAGTTTCGTGGGGCCATGCCCAAGTCTCGGAAGCGCCGACGTCCCCACCATGTGCGCCGTGCACCACGGCCGTCGTACTGGGATCGTGACCGAGAGCAGGTGCTCGAGGAGACGCGGCCCTGGATCGAGACCATGCTCGCGGTCGACGAGGCCGAGCGGCGCGGGGACGCGGTCGAAGCACTGCGGCTGATCAGCGGGCGTGTGGTGGGGCCCGACGGCCTGCCGTTCTGGAGGCCGTGGCGGGTCAGCCGACTCAGCCAGGTGACCATGTTGGGCGCGGAGCTGCCCGCATGGGCTGTCTCGCGATGGGTCGTGGCGCAGGCGCACGAAACCCTCGGGACCCCAGGAGGTCGTCGACGACAACGGTGCGAGGAGATCGCGCTCGAGATCCGCGGTGGCCTGGACGGCCTCTCCTCCCACGGAGTGCAGGACGCCCGCTGCAAGCTCATGGACCACGACTGGGTCTACCGGCAGCTGTTCCTCTACGAGCTCGGAGGTCTGAGCGAGTTCATGCGCCGCGCTGCCACGCCGGACCTGCTCGCCGGAGCCGATCGCATCCACGACTGGGTGAGAGCGCCGATGACCGCCCTACGGCTCGTCGAGCGGGCGCCGGCCACGGTGACCTGGGAGTACGTCGAGACCGGGGAGCAGCTCGACCTGCCCAACATCGGCAGCGCCGCACTGGTCGTGCCCGGCGAGCACGTGCTCGGCCGCCTGGTCCCGGTCGAGTCGGGCCTCATGCTCGAGGGTGCGCCGCTCGTGGTGCCGCTGCGCACCGCTCGGCGGGTCGCCGACGATCCGAGCTCGTGGATGGAGGCCGTGGCCCTGGCGCGGGAGGACCTCGAGACCGGCGGGTTCGAGCAGGGCCTCACGAGCGACGTACGGCAGATGATCTGGCAGTTCGCGCTGCACGACAGGCGGCATCCGGTCCCGCCGGCGGGCGAGCTCGACCGCTACCTGGCTCGCCGGGCAGTGGCCCTCGCCCGGGAGTGCCTCGACGGTGAGTCGGGCTGGCAGGTCGACGAGGTCGATCCCTGGGCCTGCCTGCACGCGGCGCTGCTGGACTGGGGCGTGGTGATGCAGCTGCCGGCGGTCCTGGGTCGCGATGACACCGAGATGTTGGAGCGGCTCTCGCACCTGCTGGCCGCGCCCGCAGGCGTGGTGTGTCGCGATCTGGTGACCCAGCTGAGTCCGCCCGCCGCATAGTGCGAGACCTGCTGGTCACTGCGGCCCCTGGGCACCTGGGTCGTCAGGAGGGGCCATCCACAGATCCGGTGAGAGGGTTGCGCGTGACTCGAACACATGTTCGAATGGAGACAAGTCGGAGTGATAGTGATGCTGAGGTTCCGACTGGGCCTTCGGAGGTGACTCCGAGGTCGCCTGCTCTCACCGGGCGCGCTGACATCGACACGTGAGACGTGATCTGTTCCTGTGTCGATGTCGGGGGTGCCGTGGACCACCAACCCACCCGGGTGCATCCGGTGTTGGCGTGCGCCGACGCGATCGAGGACGCGCTCAAGGACGTGGCCGGCGTCGACCCGGCATTCCTGCGCACTAGGGAGAAGGCCGATGCCTTGCTGCGTCTGGACGCCCTGGAGTCGCGGCTCACGGAGCTGCGGATGCGGGTGATGGCCAACGCCGACGAGCTGGCCCGCGAGACGGCGGACCACAGCGTGGCGACGTGGCTGGCGGCCGAGACCCGGACCGATCCGCGGGAGCGCGCCGGTGAGCTGGCGCTGGCCCGGGCGCTGGAGCGACGTTGGACGAGACTGGCGACCGCAGTGGCCGACGGGTCGGTGCACGTCTCCCAGGCGCGCGTGATCGCCCACGCGCTGGAGGACCTGCCGGAGGCCGAGGTCGGTGCCGATGGGCTGGCGCGAGCCGAGGAGGCGCTGATCGGGTACGCCGAGCAGTACGCGCCGCGGCAGCTTCGACGGCTGGGGCGCCGGATCTACGAGGTCGCCGCACCCGACGCGTCCGACGAGGCCGAGGGCCGGGCTCTGGAGCGCGAGGAACGTCGTGCGGCCGCGGTGACGAGCCTGTCGCTGCGGCGGTTGGGCGACGGCACCACCCGGATCAGCGGTCGGCTGGCCGACGCCGTGGCAGAACGGCTGCGGACGTACCTCGAGGCCTACACCTCACCACGACACCGCGGCCTCGGTGAGGGTGACCGCGTGCCTCCGCGTCGGCGGCTCGGGCAGGCGTTCGGGGCGTTCCTGGAGGCCGTCGACCCGGACCGGATGCCGGTGCACGGCGGAAGCGCCACCACGGTGCTGGTCACCATCGACCTCGACACCCTGCAGTCTCAGCTGGCCGGGTTCGGGCTGGTGGGCGAGGAGCCGATCAGCGCCGGCGAGGCCCGGCGGTTGGCGTGTACGTCCCACATCCTGCCCGTCGTGCTGGGCGGGAAGTCCGAGGTGCTCGACCTCGGGCCGCGCAAGTCGGCTCTTCTCACCCGCGCAACGGAAGGCGATGGCCGTGCGGGACAAGCGTTGTCGGGCCGAGGGATGCACGATCCCGGCGGCCTGGTGCGAGGCGCACCACGCGACGACACCCTGGTCGCACGGCGGTCGCACCGACCTCGACGACGGCGTACTGCTGTGCGGGTGGCACCACCACCGCGCACACGATCGTCGGTACGACGCGCGCCGGATGCCCGACGGCGACTACCGGTTCCACCGGCGCACGTAGGAGGGCGATCGCTGCCTGACCCGCGCGTGGCAGGCTGCCTCCATGAACGACCTCGTCCTGCCGCAGCCCGGGATCCTCGCGCTCGGCACGGAGGTGCAGACCTACCTCGAGCTCGACCTGGTCGACCCGACGCAGTCACCGGGTCCGGTGCTGACCGCCGCCGCCGAGATCGCGGGTGGTCTGGTGACCGGCCAGGGCTGCAACGTGGTGGTCGGGTTCCGCCCCGAGCTGTGGCGGGCGATCGCCCCGGAGGCATGTCCGGCGGACGTGCACGGGTTCGACGAGCCGGTGACCGGTCCGGACGGCTTCTCGATGCCGGCCACCCAGCACGACCTGGTGGTCTGGGTCGCCGCCGGCAGTCGCGACGTGGTGTGGGACGAGGGAGTGCGGGCGCTGCGGGTGCTCCAGCCGCTGGCCACCGTGGCGACGGAGACGAGCGGCTGGACCTATCACCACCACCTGGACCTGACCGGGTTCGTCGACGGCACCGAGAACCCGCCGCTGGGCCTGGCCGCGTCGTACGCCCTGGTCGCCGACGGGCCCGGCGTCGGCGGTTCGGTGCTGTTGCTGCAGCGGTGGGCACACGACGCCCTCGCCTGGGAGGGGATCGGTACGGCGGCTCAGGAGCAGGTGATCGGCCGGGAGAAGGACGCCGCGAGCACCGAGCTCGAGGACAAGAGCCCGACCTCGCACGCTGCGCGCACCGACCAGGACGAGCTGGGCAAGATCTTCCGCCGCAACATCCCGTACGGCGACGTCGGCGCGCACGGGACCCTCTTCGTCGGGATGTGTGGGCGACAACAGGTCCTGCACGAGATGCTGCGGCACATGGTCGGTGCCGACGGCGCCGGTCGCGACGACCTCACCCGCTACACGACGCCCGAGACCGGCGCCTACTACTTCCTGCCGGCGTCGTCGGACCTGCCGGCGCCACCGGAGGACTGATCCGGGAGGCGCCGGTGTAGGTCAGCTGGCCTTGAGGTCGACGCCGCACTTGTCCTTGGCGTTCTTGGCGATCGCGTCGGCCGCGTCGCTGACGGCACTGCTGTCCAGAGCCTGGAGCTTCGGGGCGAGGGCCTGGAGCTTCGCGATGTCGGCGCCCTTCGGGATCTGACCCTTCTGGATCTGCGCCAGGTCACTGGCCTTGATCCCGGCGTCCGAGAGGGCGTTCTCGATGGTGGTGATGGCGCCGTCGAGGGTCTTCCAGTCGTCGGCGACGTCGTCGGGTGCGTCCCCGGCGAGCGTGTGCATCCGGGTGAACACCTCGCCGAGCTTGGCCAGGTCGGGGCTGCTGCCGCTGAAGCTCGCGAAGTACGTCTTGTCGGCCTTCAGCTCCGAGCAGTAGTCGCCCGAGGCGCTGCTGCCGCCTCCGCCGCCACCACAGCCGGCGAGCACGCCGGCGGCGAGGGTGAGGGCCACGGCCCCGATCACGGTGTTGCTGCGCATGCTGGTCTCCCCGTTGCTGTGGGCCTGAGTCGTGAGGCTGAGCGAGATCCAGCCCCGGTGTCGATGGGGGCAGTCTGCCCGAGTCCCTGCGGTCCTGTCTCGCCGACCGACCGGTCGGCTCACGGACAGAGGAGTCGCGAGGGGTGCGTCTCGATACACGCGTCTCGATACACGCGGTCGTGGTCTCGACAAGCTCGACCACCGAAGCAGGGCGGTCGACCACCGAAGCAGGGCGGTCGACCACCGAAGCAGGGCGGTCGACCGACGAAGCGGGGCGGTCGACCGACGAAGCAGAGCGGTCGACCGACGAAGCGGGCCCTCTACCGAGCAAGCCGTCAGTCCTCGCCGGGCACCAAGGCGCCGCGGTGGGTGAGGACGAGCAGCCAGGCCAGCGACGGTACGACGAGGAGCAGGGCGGCGCCGGCCACGACGGTCAGGGCGACCAGCGTGGAGGTGGGGGCCGCCGCGTCGTGCACGTCGAGGTGGTCTCCGAGGAGGTAGGGGTACTGCGCGGCGCCCCAGCCGGCGAGCACGCAGGCGACCGCGGCGGCACCGAGCAGGCGGACCACCGGCGGCCCCACGACGCCCGGGCGCACCGTGGCCAGGAGCGCCGCGAGCCCGGCCAGTGCGGAGGCGACCATGAGCGGCCAGCCGTGGTCGAGCAGGCGGTGGTAGAGCGGCCCGGCGTCACTGCGCAGCACGAACAACCCGACCGCGGCCACGATCCCGGCCGCCACGGCGGCGATGACGGCACGGCGTCGTGACCACTCCTCGAGGTCCGGCTCGCCCGCTCGATGCGCCTCGGCGGTGAGGAACACCGCGGCGAGGTAGCCGCAGGTCAGCACGGCGAGGACGCCGCCGAGGACGGAGGTCGGGTTCATCCAGCTCGACAGGGGGTCGCCGTGACCGGCCGTCGGGACGCGCCCCGATGCGATGCCGCCGGCGACGGCGCCGAAGCAGTACGGCGTGAGCACCGACGAGGACGCGAACGCGACTCCGTTGAGACGCTGCTCCGAGGTGCGCATGGAGACCTTGCGGAAGGCGAAGCCCGAGCCGCGGAGCACGATGCCGAACGCCGCGATGCCGAGCGGGACGTAGAGGGTGGTCATGATCGCCGAGAACGCCGTGGGGAACCCCGACCAGAGCAGCACCAGGCAGAAGATCAGCCAGGTGTGGTTCGCCTCCCACACCGGACCGATGGCGTGGTCGATCAGCGCGCGCGGGCGGGCGCCGCGCTCCGCGCCGCCGGCGGTCAGGTCCCACAGCCCGGTGCCGAAGTCGGCGCCGCCGAGCACGCCGTAACAGATGATGGCGAGCAGGAGGACGACGCCGACCAGGACGGTCATGGCGCGTCCACCAGCGCGTCGTGGGTCCCGTTGTCGCCCCCGTTGCGGCCCCCGTTGCCGCCCGGGTTGTCGCCAGAATCGTCGCTCGGGTCGCGGTCCGGTCCGTACGGCACGGCGGTCGCCTCGCCCGCCGCCCAGCGCCGCCGCAGGGCCCGGAGTGCGTAGACCGCGCCGACGGTGACGCCGACGTAGATGAGAACCGCGCCGCCGAAGAGCGGCCAGAGGTTGCCGGAGGTCTGCACGGCATCACGGGTCAGCAGCAGGCCGACGACGGTCCACGGCTGACGCCCGACCTCGGTGACGACCCAGCCGGACTCCAGCGACACGATCGACACGAGGCCGCTGATGCCGACGGCCCGGAGGAACCAGCGGTTCGGGTCGCGCAGCCGCGACCGCCACCAGAGGAACGCGAACCAGAGCGCCAGCCCGAACAACGCGAAGCCCGTCCCGACCATGACGTCGAAGGAGAGGTGCACCATCGAGACCAAGTGCTCCGGCGGCCGGACGTCGGCCGGGATCGCGTCCAGCCCCTTGACCTTCGTGCCGGGACTGAACCCCGAGAGCAGGGACGCGCCGTCCGGGATCGGCACGCCGTACCTCACCTTGCCGTCGACGAGGATCCCGCCGAGGGTCTCGGGCGCGTGCGTGCGCGTGTCCGGCAGCGCCTCGATCGCGGCGAACTTCGCGGGCTCGGCGTCGAAGACGTAGCGCGCGATGACGTCGCCCATGGCGATCTGCAGCGGGATCGCGACCGCGCCGACGGTCAGCCCGAGGAGGAGGCCGACCCGGTGGTACCGGTCGCGGCGGCCGCGGAGCATGCCGACGGCGTAGACGCCGGCGACGGTGAACCCGGCGACGACGTACGCCGCCAGCAGCATGTGGATCGCCTCGTACCAGAAGGCGTCGTTGAAGAACACCTGCCAGACGTCGACGTCCACCACCTTCCCACCCCCACCCGCGCCGCCGCCGCGGACGGTGATGCCGCCCGGTGCGTTCATCCAGCTGTTCGCGGCCACCACCGAGAAGGTGCCGCCGACGCCGGACAGCACGACGGGCGCGCCGGTCCAGAAGTGCACCCAGGGCGAGAGCCGCTTCCAGCCGTAGATGTAGATGGCGACGAAGATCGCCTCGAGGAAGAAGAAGATGCCTTCGACCGCGAAGGGGATGCCGTACGCCGCGCCGTACCGGCCCATCAGCCCCGGCCAGAGGAGCCCCATCTCGAAGGACAGCACCGTCCCGGACACCGCGCCCACGGCGAACAGCACGGCGGCCACCTGCGACCAGCGCTGGGCGAGCAGCATCGCCTCCGCGTCGTCGCGGCGCAGACCGCGCCAGTTGGCGATCATCGTGATGAACGTGAAGGCGACCCCGAAGGGGACCAGGATGATGTGGAAACCGAGGGTGAACGCCATCTGCTCACGCGCCGGGAGCAGCTGGGAGGGGTCGCCCGCGCCGGCCAGGATCCAGAGGTGCTCACTCACCGAACCCACCCGGCCTGTCTACCATCCGGATCCGGTCGTCGAGCCGCGCGGGCCGTGCCCCGGCGATGAGGCGGCGGGGCGGCGGATGCTCTACGGTATTGGTTGACTGAGACAACGAACAGCGAAGATGACGGAGCAGCCAGCATGACCGAGCAGGCCGAGCCGGCGGGGCTCGCGGGTCCGGGCACCGAGCCCCTGGCCGCGGGCGCGGAGCCGGAGGACGAGGACTTCCGGGCCCACACCACCAGCAGCCGGGCCAACCTCGAGCTGCTGTTCGTGGGCCTGGGCGCGCTGGTGGTCTCGCTCAGCCAGTCGGTGCTCGTGCCGGTGCTGGGCGAGCTGCAGCAGGAGTTCGGGGAGAACGCGAACTGGCTGCTCACCTCGACCCTGCTGGTCGCGGCGGTCAGCGTGCCGATCATGGGCCGGCTCGGGGACATGTTCGGCAAGCGCCTCCTGCTCCTGGTCGCGATGGGGGCGCTGACGCTGGGCTCGCTGGTCGACGCGATCTCCCACGACCTCGGCTGGCTGATCGTGGGCCGGGCGATCCAGGGCGCGTCGTCGGCGGCGATCCCGCTCGGGATCAGCCTGCTCGCCACCCTGATGCCCAAGGAGCGGGTGGCGAGCTCGGTGGCGCTGATCAGCGCGATGCTCGGCGTCGGCGGTTCGCTCGGGCTGCCGCTGGCCGGGTTCGTCGCCGAGCACTGGGACTGGCACACGCTGTTCTGGATCAACACCGTGGTCGGCGTGCTGGCCTTCATCGGCATCCTGATGGTCGTGCCCGAGTCGCACCACCGCGAGGGCGGCCGGGTCGATCTCCTCGGCGCGCTCCTGCTCTCCGGCGGCCTGGTCTGCCTGATCCTGCCGCTCGAGCAGGGGCACCAGTGGGGCTGGGGCTCGGCCCGGGTCTGGCTGCTGCTCGTGGCGTCGGTCGTCATCCTCGCCGCGTTCGCGGCGTACGAGCTCCGGCGCAGCGAGCCCCTGGTCGACCTCGCCGCCCTGCGCCGGCGTCCGATCATCACCACCAACCTGGCCTCGATCTGCTTCGGCTTCGCGTTGTTCGCGTCCTTCATCGGGACGTCGACGTTCATCGAGGCCGGCACCTGGACCGGCTACGGCTTCGGCTCGAGCCTGCTCACCGGCGGGCTCGCCCTGCTGCCCAGCGGTCTGGCGATGCTCTTCTTCGCGCCGGTTGCGGCCAAGCTGATCGCGGTCCGCGGCGCGCCGCAGACGCTGGCGCTGGGCGCCTCGATCGTCGCGGTCGGCTGGGTGCTCCGCATCGTGCTGACCGGCGCACTGTGGGAGATCATCGTCGCGACCGCCGTGATCGGCATCGGCACCGGGATCGGGTACGCCGCGATGCCGTCGCTGATCAACCGCTACACGCCCCCGCACGAGATCGCCGCCGCCAACGGTCTGAACACGTTGTTCCGCAGCCTCGGCAGCACCCTGGCCACCGCGGTCGGCACCAGCATCCTGGCGTCGTCGCTGGTCTACCGCGTGGTCGACGGGCACGTCGTCGACGGCGCGTCCAGCCTGACGGCGTACCGCTGGCTGTTCGCGGTGTGCGCCCTCGCCAGCGTCCTGGCGGCCGTGCTGGTGCTGACGATCCCGGAGGACCCGCGCTCCTCCGAGTGAGGTCTCGCGGACTCGCGTCAGATGTCGCGGAGGAGGTCCTCGAACGGCGTGGGGTTCTCGAACGGGTCGTCGGGCAGCGTGGTGCCGCGACGGAGCACCTTGTCGGCGAGCTCGCGGGCGGCGCGGTCGATCCGCTTCGAGAGCGACCCGCCCGCTCCCGTCGAGCCGAAGTCGGAGCTGGCGGCGAAGACGGCGGTCGGGACGACGTCCGCACGCAGGTAGGCCAGCAGCGGGCGCATCGCGAACTCCAGCACCAGCGAGTGGCGCTTCGTGCCGGCGGTGGCGGCGATCAGGACCGGCTTGCCCTCGAGGGTGCCGTCCTCGAGCACGTCGAAGAACATCTTGAACAGGCCGGAGTACGAGCCGGTGTAGACCGGCGAGACGGCGATCACCGCGTCGGCCTCGGCCACCCGGCGTACGGCGTCGGCGAGGGCGCCGGTCGGGAAGCCGGTCAGCACGTTGTCGGTCAGCAGGTGGGCGAGCTCGCGGAGCTCGATGACGTCGTACGTCGCGTTGCCGTCGAGAGCGCGGACGGTCGCCGACGCGAGGTTGTCGGCCAGGATCCTCGTCGACGACGGGACCGAGATGCCGGCGCTGACCACGACGATGCTCGTCATGAGTGCGCGCCTTGGGTCTCGACACCGCTCGCTTCGCTCGCGGGCTCGACCACCGAGTGGGAACTACCAGCGGAGTCGCTCGCGGGCTCGACCACCGAGGGAGAGCCACTAGCGGAGTCGCTCGCGGGCTCGACCACCGAGTGGGTGTCACGAGTGGAGTCGCTCGCGGCCTCGGCCAGGGAGCGGTCGCGCGCCTCCACCAGCGACCGATGGGTCGGGGCGTCGGGGACGTGGGCGGGCTTGAGGGCCGCGAACTCCCGGCGCAGCACCGGCACGACCTCCTCGCCGAGGATGTCGAGCTGCTCGAGGACGGTCTTCAGCGGCAGGCCGGCGTGGTCCATCAGGAACAGCTGGCGCTGGTAGTCGCCGACGTACTCGCGGAAGCCGAGCGTGCGCTCGATGACCTGCTGCGGCGAGCCGACCGTCAACGGCGTCTCGCGCATGAAGTCCTCCAGCGACGGGCCGTGGCCGTAGACCGGGGCGACGTCGAAGTAGGGACGGAACTGGTTGATCGCGTCCTGGCTGTTCTTGGCCATGTAGACCTGGCCACCGAGCCCGACGATCGCCTGGTCGGCCGTGCCGTGGCCGTAGTGCTCGAAGCGGCGTCGGTAGAGCGACACCATCCGGGCGGTGTGTGACGCGGGCCAGAAGATGTGGTTGGCGAAGAACCCGTCGCCGTAGTACGCCGCCTGCTCGGCGATCTCGGGGGAGCGGATGGAGCCGTGCCACACGAACGGCGGTACGCCGTCCAGCGGCCGCGGCGTGGACGTGAAGCCCTGGAGCGGCGTACGGAACCTGCCCTCCCAGTCCACGACGTCCTCACGCCAGAGCCGATGGAGCAGGGCGTAGTTCTCGAGCGCGAGGTTGATGCCCTCGCGGATGTCCTTGCCGAACCACGGGTAGACCGGGCCGGTGTTCCCGCGACCCATCATCAGGTCGACGCGGCCGTCGGTGAGGTGCTGGAGCTTGGCGTAGTTCTCCGCGATCAGCACCGGGTCGGTCGTGGTGATCAGTGTGGTCGCCGTCGAGAGGATCACCCGCGACGTCTGGGCGCCGATGTAGGCCAGGGTCGTGGTCGGTGCCGACGCGATGAACGGCGGGTTGTGGTGCTCGCCGACGGCCACGACGTCGAGCCCGACCTCCTCGGCCTTCTTGGCGATCTCGACGGTCGCCTTGATCCGCTCGTGCTCGGTCGGCGTCCGGCCCGTCGTCGGGTCGGGCGTCACGTCGCCCACGGTGAAGATGCCGAGCTGCATGTTTCTCGCCTCTTGTCGTTGCAGTTTCAACTAACCACTCAACGCCTGGACCCGGCTCAGCATTCCAGCCTCACGCGACGATGAACGAGCCGATCACCCCGAGGCCGCTGAGGATCCCGGTCGCCGCGAGGACCGCGACCCCGGCGACCGCCGACACGGTCCAGGCGCGGCGCCGCGCGCGTCGTACCAACGAGAGCGTGAGCGCCGCCCACAGCAGTCCCTCGACGAAGAACCACGGCTCGTTGAAGAACACGTCCTGGAGGTCGGCGACCCGCCGGTCGTAGCTCACCCAGACGTCGGCGGGCAGGTGCGTGTGGTGGACGCCGGTCAGGCTCAGCACGCGCAGGGTCCAGTCGACCACGGCGTGCATGCAGCAGCCCACGGCGGTCACCCAACCCAGGACCGGCATCACCCGTCGCAACCGGCCCCACATCAGAACCAGCCAGGGCAGGACCGCGGCCACGAGGATGATCGTCGCGCCGACGGCGTTGACCGTCCGGAACTGGGACTCCGAGACCGGCGTGCCGGTCCTCCCGACCGTGCCGCCGACGGCGTAGTACGCGCGGTACGCGGCGTACCAGAGCCCCCAGACGGACAGCACCGCCACCAGGCGGACGTCGGGCCGCGGCACGACCCGCGGGCGAGACTCGACCCCGGTCCTGCTCCCGAGACTCATCCGTCGATGGTGCCACGGTGGGGGTCCACGTCCAGCGGGAGAGGACCGTGCCTGGCGTACGCCGCGCCGGCGGGTGAGGATGCGTCCATGCGACGGTGGGGGACGGCAACGGCTGTGTTCACGACCTCGGTGGCCCTGGTCCTCGGTGCTCTCGGGACGGTCGGCGTCCTGGGCACGACGGCGAGCGCAGGGGCATCGCACGAGCGGGCGCGGCTCGCGCGCCACCTCACGGTGGGGGACCAGCGCCTCCATCGCTGCCGGATCGGCGCCGGGCGCCCGACGTACTGCGGCTCGATCCGGGTGCCGCTGGACTACCGCCATCCGGGCTCGCCCACGATCGAGGTCGGCTTCGGCTGGGTGCCGAGCAGCCGGCGGTCGACCGGCACGCTGCTGGCGATGGAGGGCGGGCCGGGCTACCCGTCGACCGGCACCTCCGGCGACTTCGCCGCGATGTACGGCGACGTGCTGCTGCGGCACCACGACCTCCTCCTCGTCGACGCGCGAGGCACCGGCCGGTCGACGCCACTGCGCTGCCCGCGTCTGCAGCGCCTCCCCGCGCCGTCGCCGCGCTTCCAGTCCGCGCTCACGGCGTGCGGTCGTCGGCTGAACCACACCTGGCGTCGCTCCGACGGTCGCTGGGCGCACGCCTCCGACCTCTTCACCACCGCCAACACCGCGCGCGACGTCCACCGGGTCCTCGCCACGCTGCACCTGCGCGACGTCGACCTCTACGGCGACTCGTACGGCACCTTCTTCTCCCAGACGTTCCTGGCGCGCTTCCCCGGACGGCTGCGGTCGGTGGTGCTCGACTCGGCGTACGAGGCGCGTGGCCTCGACCCCTACTACCGCACGACCCCGTCGACCGCCCGCCGCGCCTTCGACACCGTCTGCCGCCGCGCGCCCGGCTGTGCACCCGGCTCGTCGTGGCGGCGCGTGGGTGCGCTGGCGCGGCTGCTCCGGCACCACCCGGTCTCGGGCCGGGTCGTCGGGACCGACGCCAGGCGCCACCGCTACACCGTGGGCGTCACCGCGCTGGTGAACATCGTGAACGACGCGGGCTACGACACCGACCCCTACCGCCAGCTCGACGCCGCGATGCGTGCCTACCTGCAGCATCGTGACCCGACGCCGCTACTACGGCTCTACGCGCAGGACGTCGGCTACGACTACAGCGACTACGTGCGCACGCCACCGACCTACTACGACGACCCGATCTACTTCGCGATCGCCTGCACCGACTACCCGCAGCTGTTCGACACCCACCGCTCGCCCGCCGTACGCCGCCACCAGCTCGCCGTGCACCTGGCGCGCGCGCCGCGGTCGATGTTCGCGCCCTTCACCGCCCAGGAGTGGTCGCACGTGCTCGGCTACACCGAGGCGTACCGGGCGTGCGTGACCTGGCCGAAGCCGACGCACCACGTCCGGCCGCCGATCCCGAAGGGACCGATGGACCCGCGACACGTGCCGGTCCTGGTCCTCAACGGCTCGCTCGACTCGCTGACCCCCGCGGCGGGTGGCGCGCACGTCACCCGGCAGATCGGGAGCGCGGCCCGCCACTACGTGGCGCAGAACAACGTGCACCTGGTCGCGCTCACCCACGACGGCGAGTGCGGGGCGCGTGTGCTGCGCCGGTTCATCCGTGCCCCGCACGGTCCGCTCGCGCACGGATGCCTGCGCCACGTCCCGCCGATCCACGCGGTCACCCGCTTCCCGCGGACCCTGGCCCAGGCGCGACCGGCGCACGGCCACGCGTCTCTGCGGCTGCGCCGGCTCGCGGCCGTGGCGGTGTCGGCCTCGGGCGACGGGCTGGTGCGCTACGACTACGTCAACGGGTACCGCGACCTCGGACTCCGCGGCGGCCGCATCCGCTACGACCACTCCGGCGACGAGCGACTGGTCGGACTGAGGTGGACCCGCGACACGGTGCTGGACGGTCACGTCCGGCTGACCGGGTCGGGCGCACGCGGGGTCGTCCGGATCACCGGGCCCGGAGGCCGGCGGTCACGCGTGATGATGCGCTGGGGACGTGGTCGGGTGGCGCACGTCCGCATCGACGGCGTACCCCTGACGACGCCCGCTCCCTGAGGTTTTACGCGACCTGGCCGCCATGTCCCCACAACGGGGTATGCAACCCCGGGCAAAAGAGCGTGAACTGAGCAGTGCCAGAAGGTGTCGGGGGGACGCCTTCGATCGGACCGGGGGCCTGGGCATGCCTGACCATCACATGTGTCGCGCCTTGGCCCCCTGTCCGATGCATCCTCGTCGAGGAGTCAGTCGAAGGGAACGTCCGACGCACTGACCGACCTCGTCCCAAGCAGTGGGCCCGGTGACCCCATGCCCGGGCCCACGCCATCCCCCCTCGGTCGAAGCTCGTCGAGACCGAGGCGACGGCGCTAGATGTCCTGATCGGGCAGGGCCCACCACGTGTCCATGCGCGCGACCGCCGCTGCGTCGCGGCCGGCCTCGAGCACGCGAGCGAGGCGGAAGAGGTACGCCGAGATCCCGGCCGCGCCTTGCATGTACCCCGGCCCGGGCGGCAGGAGCGGGTCCTCGTTGCGGTGCTCGACGAACCGCCAGTAGACGTGCTCGCCGTCGATGACCGCCCGGTCGACGATCGCGTCCGCGAGCGTGACCGCGAAGGCGAGGTCGTCGTCCTCGCCGCGGCGCTGCCAGACGTTGAGGACGACGTCGCCGACGCCCGCCGTACCGCAGCAGCGGCCGTCGTTGTCCCAGAAGCCCGGGTGCAGTCGCTCGGGGATGCCGGAGACCCGCAGCGAGTGGAGGCAGGCGCGCTCCCAGTCGTACGGCGTGCGGCCGGCCACGTCGGTCACGCCGGCCCGGTCGAGCGCGGCGAACAGCAGCGACGTGCCGGTGGGGCCGTGGCACCACGAGTAGGTGTAGGTGTCGAGCCCTTCTTGTCCCGGGATGACGTGCGCCACGCGCATCCCGCCGTCGCCGGTGTCCGCGATGCTGACCAGGTGCTCCGCACCCAGCCGTGCCGCCTCGACCAGCTCCGGCCGGTCCAGCGTCATGCCGGCCGCGGCCAGGGTGCCGGCGATGCCGGCCAGGCCGTGCGACCAGTTGGGCATCTGTCCGCGGGTCTCGGTCAGGAAGCGACGCGGCACGAACAACCAGTCCAGACCGGTCGGCAGCTCCTCCTTCTCCGCGAGCACGATGTCGGTGGCCACGGCGGCGAGCTCCGCCGCGCCCGGCACGTCGTACCGGAGCGCCCAGAGGGCTCCGAGGAGCACCGCCGCGTTGCCGAGCGTGACGTCGTTGCAGCGACCGTCGACGGGCAGGCGGTACTCCTCCATCCACGACGGCTGCCAGCCGTCCGGCGTGGCGAACTCGTGCAGCCGGGCGACGGCTCGGTCGGCGCCGGGGCGACCGAGGGCGAGCAGGACCCCGAGCGTGCTGGTCAGCCCGTCGAAGTAGTCGTGCTGGGTCTCAGCCGCGATCCGGCCGGCGAGCGTGTCGGCGATGCCGGCGACGAGCCGCTCCTCCTCGGCGGTGAAGTCGCGCGTCAGCCGGATCTCGGAGAGCACGTGCGCGAGCCCGCCGACCCCGCTGTGCATGCCGTAGGGGTACGGGCCGGGGTCGGTCTGGTCCGGTGTCTCCGGCAGCCACAGCCCGTCGTCCGTCTCGCGGATGTGGGTCTGCACCCATGCCCAGGAACGCTCGGCGAGATCGCGGTAGACCGAAGGCTCGTGGGGCACCGGATGATCGTGCCACCCGTCCGGTTGCTTCCGCTGCGTCAGAGCAGCCCGCTGACGTCCGGCGGTACGTCGACGGCGTGCTCCCGGAGCACCGACAGGGGGATGACCTCCAGCGCCCGCTCGTTCGTCGACGCGAGGACGACCGGTGCGGCGACGCCGTCGTGGTAGGCCTGCAACCAGCGGGCCGCGACCACGCACCAACGGTCACCGGGGTGCAGTCCCGGGAACCCGAACTGGGGCATCGGCGTCGTCAGGTCGTTCCCGACCGCGCGCTGGTGGGTCAGGAACTCCTCGGTGACCACCGCGCACACCGCGTGCAGCCCGAGGTCCTCCTCGCCGCACGCGCAGCTGCCGTCGCGGTAGAACCCGGTCATCGGGTCGGTGCCGCACGGCTCCAGCGGCTCACCGAGGACGTTGCGCTCCGCGGTCACGCGCTCGCACCCCCTGTCCGGCCCGCTGTGCCCGTTCCCAGCGATTATGGCCTCGCTAGCGTGGCCGGGTGGAGCTGACGCCCGAGCAGGTCGACCGCGCCGTCGGGATGGTGCTGGCCTCGGCGGCGGGGGACGCGTTGGGCGTGCCCTACGAGTTCGGCAGCGCGCCGTACCACGGTCGGCCGGAGATGGTCGGCGGCGGGCTGGGCGGGTTCGCCCCGGGGGAGTGGAGCGACGACACGGCGCAGGCCTTCGCGATCCTCGAGGTGGCGGCGACCGGCGCCGACCTGCGGACTCCCGAGGCACTCGACGCGATCGCGGGCGGCTTCGCCGAGTGGTACGCCGGCGGCCCGGCCGACGTGGGCGTGCAGACGTCCGCGGTGCTCCGGCGCGCGGGTCGGCACCCGACCGCCGCGCAGATGGCAGCCGCCGCCCGCGAGGTGCACGAGGAGACGGGCAGGAGTGCGGGCAACGGCTCGCTGATGCGGACCGCGCCCGTGACCCTGGCTCACCTGGATGACCCGGACGCACTTGTCGAGGCCGCGATGGCCGTGAGTGCGCTGACGCACCACGACCCGATGGCCGGCGAGGCGTGCGCGGTGTGGTGCCTGGTGCTGCGGCGCGCGATCCTCGAGGGCACCTGGGGGGATCCCACTCCGCCCGTGGGCTCGACCCGCGACTGGCCGGCGATCCTGCGCGAGGCCGAGGAGCGTCCGCCCAGTGACTTCTCCCAGAACGCCTGGGTCGTCGGCGCGATGCAGGCGGCGTGGTCGGCGATCTCTCACACCGCCGTCCCGGACGACGAGCCGGAGCGACACCTGCAGCTGGCCCTGGCGACCGCGATCGGGATCGGCCACGACACCGACACGGTCGGCGCGATCGCCGGCGGCATGCTGGGCGCGCGCTGGGGCGCCGCCGCCGTCCCGCGCGAGTGGGTGACCGCGCTGCACGGCTGGCGCGACCAGACCGGCGCCGGTCTCGCCGAGCTCGCGCGCCGGACGGTGGTCTCGAGACGGGCGTAGGACGCCCTCCTCGACCACCGAAGAGCTGGGACGCCCTCGACCCCTGAGCCTTCCGCTGGTCGGGGCGCTGGCGCGGTCTCGACACGAGGAGGACAATCGACGTACTTCTCGGGGCTGGTCCGGGGAGGTCGCGATGGGCATACCGAAGGCTCAGCAGGACGACCGGGTGCTGCCCTACACGCGCGGGCTGTCGTTGTTCATCGTCCCGTTCCTGCTCGCCGCGTTCGTGATCCTCTACCTCTACCCCGGCCACACCGCGCACCTGTGGGCGTGGACGATCCCGGTCACGATGACGTCGATGGTGCTGGCCTCGGCGTACCTCGGCGGTGCCTACTTCTTCCTCCTCGTGCTGCGGGTGCGCCGGTGGCACGAGGTCGCCACCGGCTTCCTGGCGGTCACCGCGTTCGCCGGCCTGCTGGGGGTGGCGACGGTCGTGCACTGGGACCTGTTCGCCCACGGCCACGTGGCGTTCTGGCTGTGGGCGGGGCTCTACTTCACCGCACCGTTCCTGGTGCTGGGGGCGTGGCTCGCGAACCGGCGGTACGCCGCGGCCGAGCACGGCGGCGCCGTACTGCTCCGTCCCGTGGAGCGGGCCACGCTCACCGGCGTGGGCGTGCTCGCCGTCGTCACCGGGCTGGCGATGTTCGTCGCGCCGCACACGATGATCGACCGCTGGCCCTGGTCGCTGACCGAGCTCAGCTGCCGGGTCGTCGGCGCGACGCTCTGCCTCGGCGGGGCGCTGGCCGGCGTGTGGTTCGACCCGCGGTGGAGCTCGGTCCGGATCATGCTGCGCGTCGAGACGCTCATGCTCGGCCTGATGCTGGTGGCGGCCGTCCGGGCCCACGACGAGCTGCGCTCGCACGAGGTCCTCGCCTGGCCCCTGCTGCTCGGGAGCCTGCTGATGCTGGTCGGGTCGGTCTACCTGTGGGCGACCTACGAGCACCACTCGCGCGACCTGCACCGGCCGCGCCGCCTGCACGAGCTCGGTCGACGGGCTCGCCGTCCCGCCTAGGGCGGCAGCGTCACCCCGAAGCCGGCGACCGCGAGCCGGAGCAGCACCTGTCCCGGGGCGAGCAGGTCCGCGATCCGCGCCGCGCTGAGCACCTCGAGCTCACCGAGCCGGACGCCGTACTCCTCGGGGCCGGCCACCCGCGCGACCTGGAGCTCCGCGGTGTTGTGCCACACCTTCATCCGCGACTCGCGCAGGAACCGTCTGGACGACACCCGGTTGAGCGGTTGCAGCAGCCGGTCGGTCAACGTCCGCCCGTGCACCGCGAGCTCGGCGTCCTCGGCGGCCACGCGCGAGGCGAGGACGCCGTCGATGCGCTCGTGGTCCCGTCGGCGCGACGCCATCAAGGACGCGTCCTCGAAGTCGGCGTCCGAGATCACCGCGAGCAGCGCCTGCGGCAGGTCGTAGTTGACGTGCGCGTTGATGCCGAGGAGCACGTGCCGCAGCGCCGGCAGGTCGGGAGGCGCGTCGAAGGCGAGCCGCCACGGGCGCGACGGCGTACCGCCGCCGAGGTGTGCGTCGAGGGCGACGAGGTACAGCTCGGCGAACGCGACGTCCCACCGCTCGACCCAGGCGGCGTCCTCGAACTCGCCGGCATCGACCGCCTGGCCCACCGCGAGCGTGGTGCGCTGGTAGGTGCCGAGGAACTCCTTCAGGTACGCCTGCTCGGGCGAGAGGCCGTCGAGCCGCTCCCGCATGGTGCGGACGACGGAGTCGACGGCCTCCGCCACGGGCTAGCGCTCCGAACCGCTCGGCTCGAGGTCGTCGTGAACGTGATGGCGTACGCCGCGGTCCGGCCGGGCCGCGAAGAAGTACGCCGCGCCGACCACGGCGATCACGAACATCACCACGAGCGTGATCCAGTCGATGTTGAAGAAGGCCCGTGGCGAGGTGATGCCGGTCGGCAACACGACGTTGATCAGCATCAGGCCGAGGTAGAGCATCGCGAGCCACGTCACCAGCTCGCCCCAGCGCCCGAGCTGGAAGCGGCCCTCGGGGACCCAGCCTCGCCGCCGCGCGATGAAAGCGGCGATGACCGTCAGCAGGAACGACAGGTAGATGCCGCTGACGCCGAAGGAGACCAGGGCGACGAGCGCGTTGACCCCGCCCGGGTAGGTGATGAAGAGGAAGTGCTTGTTCTCCGCGGGGGAGGCGAAGACCAGGAGCACGAACAAAGCCGAGACCAGGGCGCCGGCGACCAGCGCGTTCACCGGAGTGCCGAACCGCTGGTGGACCTGGCGCAGCCACGACGAGCCGGGCAGGGCCTCGTCGCGCGAGTAGCTGAACATCAGCCGGCTGCCGGCTCCCTGGATCGACGTCCCGCAGGAGAAGAACGCGAAGATGATCATCAGCAGCAGGAAGTCCTGCACGCCGGACGGCAGCTGGCCGAGGATGAAGGGCACACCGCCACCGACCGCATCACCGACGCCCGCGGTCCCCTTGCCCGGGATGGCGAGCAGCAGCGCAGCGGTCAGCACCAGTGAGCCGATCCCGCCCCAGATCACGGCCAGTCTCATGGCGCGCGGCACCTGGCGGCCGGCGTCCTTGGTCTCCTCGGAGATGTCCCCGGCCGACTCGAAGCCGTAGTAGATGTAGACCGGCGCGAGGACCGCGATCAACGAGGCGGCCAGGAGGCTGCCGTGGAAGTTCAGCCCGAACGCGTTGGTCGCTCCATGCGTCTGGCCCTGGGTCGAGAACAGGTAGCCGAGCCCGTGGTGGAAGCCGTGGATCGCCAGGATGATCGCGATCCCGAACGTGCCCACGATCTCGACGTACACGCCGAACTGCGCGACGCGGCCCATCACGACGGCACCGGTGATGTTGAGGATCGTCTGGATCAGCAGCAGGAGCACGGTCACCCAGAGGATCGTGAAGTGGTCGCCGGGGTCGAGGCTCCAGCCGAACCAGTTGTGGGTCAGCGCGGCGAAGTACGTCACGACCCCGGTGTCGACGGCGGCCACCGTGATCAGCAGAGCGAAGCCGTAGAACCAGCCGACGAACCAGCCGTAGCCCGCGCCGACGGAGAACTTCGAGTACTGGTACAGCGCGCCGGCCACCGGATAGTGGCTGGCCAGCTCGCCGAAGACCAGCGCGACGAGCAGCATCCCGGCGATCGGGATGAAGTTCAGCCAGATGTACGCCGGGCCGGCCATGCCCAGGCCCAGGAAGAACAGCGAGTAGATGCCCACCATCGGTGACAGGTAGGTGAACGCGACCGAGAAGTTCGCGAACAGGCCGAGCACGCGACGCAGCTGGGGCTGGTAACCGAGGCTGGCCAGCCGTTCGTCGTCGCTGTCGAGGGGGGCACGGTCGGCGGCATGACTCATGGGACGCTCCGGAGCGCTCGGGCCGCGACCACCGGGTCGCGGCACACCAGTCCTGGCCCAGCCCCGCCTGAGCCCCGCCCGCCCCCACGAGCCAGACGCGCGGCGAACCGAAGATAGACCCCCACCTCGTGACCGGGGAAGAGGCGGCGGCCGTCCCGGTCCTCGGGTCGGATCTCGGGTCGGGTCTCGGGTCAGATCTCGGGGGTTCGGCGATCCGGGGGCGCCATCCAGGTCTCGGTCGCCTCGATCAGCCGCGGCAGCACCACCGTCGGGAGGAGCAGCGGCAGCAGCAACAGCTTGATCCAGTCCCACGCGGTGTTGCCGGTGAAGCCGGTCCAGCCCCACGGCACGAGATAGCCCGCGAGCACCAGGACGGCCGCGGCCGCGAACCCGGTCATGGCCAGCGCCGTGTGCCGGGCGGCCCACCGGGGCGGAGGGCGCCACAGCGCCGACGTGGCGATCACGAGCGGGAGCAGGGCGAGGGTCAGCCAGTCCCACAACGTGTTGCCGGTGAACCCCGTCCAGCTCCAGGGGACGAGGTAGCCGGCAACCACGAGCGCCGCGAAGACGACGAGGCCGGCGAGACCTGCGGTCCAGTGGGTGGGGCCCAGGTGCGCACGATGGCGGAGCAGGAGGGGCACGATCGCGACCGACACGGGCAGCGCCAGACCCTCGAGCCAGTCCCAGAGGGTCACCCGCCGGGACAGTCCGGTCCACGCCCAGCCCTCGCCGTACCCGGCCCAGAGGAAGAGCAGCAGCAGCAGAGCCGCGACACCGTAGGCCCACCACCACCGACGCCGGCGCGCGTGCTCGCTCACGACGGCATTGTGCACGCGGCGGGCGCTCCCCGAGAACGGCGAGCCGCCCTGAGACGACTCGGCGGGGCTAGGCGCTGGTGATCTCGACCAGGTGCGGGTAGAACGCGGCGCGGCCGGCGATCTCGGCGACCGCGGGGTACGGCGCGCGGTAGCACCAGACGGCGTTCTCGACGACGTCGTCCCCTTCGGTGGTGGCGGCGAGGGAGTAGTACGACGCGTCGCCCTTGTAGGGGCAGTACGTCTGGTGCGTCGACGGACGCAGCACTGTTGCGTCGACGGCGTCGAGGGGGAGGTAGAAGACGGGTCGGTACGTCGACTCCCGCAGCACCAGCGCGTCGTCGGTCTCGGCGACGACCCGGCCGCGCCACGTCACCGTGACCGTGGTGCCGGCGGGGGCGACCGTGATCGGGTGGTCCGGGCCCGGGACGAGGACCTGCTTGTCAGCCACGTCAGGGGCAACCGGGCGTGCCGACGCGGGATTCCCGCCGTACGGCAGGCCCCCGTTGCGGCTCGTCACGGCTCGTCACGGCTCGTCACGGTTCGGTCACGGTCGTGCCGATGGCGTCATCGGTCGGGCAAAGGGCCGTCTGGTCGGTGAGGGCTGGCGCCCTGAGCTGCTGCTGCGCGAGATGCCGGGGGGGTCTCGACATGACTCACATCGCACATCACACCGCACATGAGACCGCACATGACACATCACCATCCGCTGCGTCGCACAACGCCGGCCGGATGGCCTTCGACGGGGACGTCACGGGGTTCTTGGCGACCCGGATCGCCGCCCTGCTGATCACCCTGCTCACGCTCGGGTTCGGGTTCCCGTACGCCCTCGTCCTGGTCAAGCGCTGGGACGCCCGGCACACGCTCCTCGGTGGGCAGCGGCTCGTCTTCACCGGGCGCGCCGACGACCTCCTCCCGCAGTGGATGAGGTGGTGGCCGCTCGTCGTGCTGACGGTCGGCGTCTACGGCTTCGCGGTCTTCCCGCGGGTGATCCGCTGGGTCTGGGACAACACCGACTACCACGCCCTGTGGCGGGTCGGACCGCCGCGCGAGCCGGCGTACGTGCGGCCGCTCGCGGCGCCCGTGCGCATCCACCTGGCGTTCTTCGCCGAGCCGGGTGCCCACCGGTCCCAGACCTGACCTGGGGCTCGCATCCGGAGCACCGCGTGCGACCGCCCACCTGCCGTGGCACGATCCCGGCATGCCCCCTCGCACTCCGCTGCTGCGCGCCCTCCTGGCTCTGCTCGTGGTCCTGGGCCTCGCGCTCTCGGCACAGTCCGCCTTCGGGACGGCGTCCGCCGCTCCGCCACCGGCGCTCGACCTGCGGCCGGGCACCCACCAGCTCGAGGTGCTGCAGGCGACGCCGGGCCTGCAGCTGAACCTGCTCCGCGACGGGCAGGTCGTCGACACCGGCACCGTCGACTCGCAGGGCAGCCTGGTCTGGCGGCAGCTGAAGGCCACGAGGTACGTCGTGCAGACGGCCGACCAGTCGGTCACCAGCGGCGAGGTGAAGGTCACCGGGATGAGCCACGCCCCGAAGCCGCACGCGTTCTACGCCGGGCAGTCGCTCCACGAGGGCTTCAACTTCATCGAGACCCGCGACGGAACGACACTCTCGGCCAACGTGGTGTTCCCCAAGCCGCCCTTCGACCAGGGCGGCGCGCCGTACCCGACCGTCGTGGAGTACAGCGGCTACGACCCCAGCAACCCGGCCGACACCACGATGTCGCGGCTCTACACGACCCTCGGCTACGCCTACGTCGGAGTGAACATCCGCGGCACCGGCTGCTCGGGCGGGTCCTTCCTTCCGTTCGAGCCCGTGCAGAGCCTGGACGGCTACGACGCGATCGAGACCATCGCGGCCCAGCCGTGGGCGAAGTTCCACAAGGTGGGCATGATCGGCATCTCCTACCCCGGCATCGAGCAGCTGTACGTCGCGCGCACCCAGCCTCCGCACCTGGCCGCGATCACGCCGCTGTCGGTGATCGACGACAGCTACCGCGGCACGCTCTGGCCCGGGGGCATCCTCAACACCGGCTTCGCCGAGCCGTGGGCGTCCCAGCGCGCCGCCGACGCGCAGCCGTACGGCGAGGGCTGGGAGCAGGGCATGGTCGACGACGGGTTCACCGAGTGCGCGACGAACCAGCTGGTCCGGCTGCAGAACCCCGACCCGGTCGCCCTGATCGAGGACCACCCCTTCTACAACAAGAGCTACTACCAGCAGATCGACCCGAGCCGGTTCGTCGGCCGGATCAACGTGCCGGTCTACCTCGCCGGCGCCTGGCAGGACGAGCAGACGGGCGGTCACTTCCCCGCGTTCCTGCACCGGTTCCGCAGGTCGCCGCACTTCTACGCCACGATGGCCAACGGCTCGCACACCGAGGCGCTGAGCCTGGGCGAGTTCGGGCGGTACGCCGACTTCCTCGACCTCTACGTCGGACGCCGGGTTCCGCTGGTGCTCAAGACGATCGTCGCGCCCCAGCTCGCGGCGTCGCTCACCGGTGTCACCGGGCTGAAGCTGCCTCCCGGTGACAGCTACACCGGCCTCACTTTCAAGCAGGCCAAGAAGAAGTACCAGTCGCACCCGCACATCCGCGTGCTGTTCGAGGAGGGCGCCGCCAAGGGCGCGCCGTCGGGTGCGCCGCTGCCGCGGTTCGAGCACTCGTTCAGGTCGTGGCCGCCGGCGTCCAGTCACCGGGTGCGCTACTTCCTGACCGACCACGGCCGGCTGGCCGGCAAGCGGCCCCGGCACGCCAAGGCTCGGTCGTTCGCCGCCGACCCGAAGGCCCTCCCGGCGACCGACTACTCCGGGTCCAACGGTGGGATCTGGGCGGCTCACCCCACGTACCACTGGCGACAGATCCCTCACGGCACGGGCCTGGGCTGGATCACGTCGCCGATGCGGCGGACCGAGGTGTTCCTCGGCGGCGGCTCGCTGGACGTCTGGGTGAAGACCCGCGCCAAGGACGTCGACCTCGAGGCCACCGTGAGCGACGTACGCCCGAGCGGCCGCGAGGTCTACGTGCAGACCGGGTGGCTGCGCGCCAGCCACCGCAAGCTGGCGAAGCGGTCGAGTGCGCTGCGACCGGTGCACACCGACCTGCGTCGCGACGCGCGACCGATGCCGCGCGGCAGGTACCAGCTGCTCCGGCTCGAGATCCCCGCGTTCGCCCAGCCGTTCCGCGCGGGCGACCGGCTCCGGATCACGCTGGACGCGCCCGGTGGGGCCAAGCCGCTGTGGGCGTTCCGGACCCTCGACCACGGTCAGCGGGTGACGGTCGCCACCGGACGGCGCCATCCGTCGTCGCTGCTGCTGAACACCGTGCCGGGTGTCCACGTGCCGACGAAGCGGCCGCCGTGCCGCTCGCTGCGGTCGCAGCCCTGCCGGATGTATCGCGGCTGACCAGCGGTTCGGCGTCGCCGACCCGGAAGGTAAAGAAATTCCCGTGGCCCCGATGGGTCAAGTGTTTTCCTCCGTTCGGCGCTTACGCTTCTCCCGAACATCTGGGGGGGTGTGGCGACATGGCTGAGTCCGACAAGGTCATCAACGCCGTGATGGGGGCGACCGGGGAGTCCTACGACAAGGTCTCGACGTTCATCTCGATCGCGCACGAAACGGTCGACGAGTGCGTGACCGACGACATCTCGGTGGTGGCACCACCGTTGGTCATCGGTCGACTCGGGTGCCCGGTGCTCGACCGGCTGCTGCTGCGGCTCGGTGACGGGGAGTGGCAGCTGCCCGAGAGCGTCGACGTCACGGAGGCGGAGCTCGCGCAGACGCTGATGCTTCCGATCGAGACGATCACGCGGTATCCGCTGGTCGGACGTTTCGGGCTGCTGGCCCGGTGCATGGACCGGATGATGATCGACGACGCCGACGCGGAGCGGTACCTGCGGATCCTCGACGCGTGGCTCGCGACGTACGGGCCGGACGCCGAGGGCAAGCCCACGCCGTACACCGTGTGGACGCTGCCCACCCGCGACGCGTTCGAGGGGTGGCTGCTGGCGCGCCTCGACATCCTGCACAAGCTCGGGTACGCCGTGCGGCTGGCCAACGAGGACATGGACGGCGTCCGCGGACAGCAGCACATGTTCGTCGACGGGCGGCGCGCCGACCTGCTGCTGCGCTTCACGCACGACTGCAAGAAGGGCTCCGCCGACGACTGGCTGGTCGTCGAGAACAAGATGACCGCCGTCGGCATCGGCGCCCTCGACCAGCTCGCCCTGTCGGTCGACTGGCTGCGCGCCGAGGGCCGGCCGGGCACCGTGCACGGCATGCTGCTCGCCGACGGGCTGAGCCTCGAGGTGGAGCGGGGTCTGCGGGAGCGGCTGTTCCACTACCAGTCGATGACCTCGATCGGGTACCGCCGCTGGGTGCGCATGCACTCGCCGCTGGTGCCGGAGCCGACGCGGGACGCGACCACGATCAACTACCCGCAGAACCTGTCGACCCACGCGCTGGCCGCCGCCCTGCGCTGACGGCCCGGTCGCACCAGCCACCTCCTCTCGCCACCTCCTCCGGCCGTCGGACGGCCGGGGGAGGCTGGTCTCCGGGTACCGCCCGGCGGGTTCGCTGCCGGCGAACATCCCGGGCCTTCGTGCGTCCGATGGTCCGGCGTCACCTTCGTCGCCAGGGCCGGCGATGCTGCCACGTGCGCCAGAGCAGCGCGGCGCGCCAGCCGACCAGGAACACCCCGAGCACGATCGCCGCCACGACCACGAACGCAACGGCGGTGCCCGCCCCGGTCGCCGCGCGGACCACCATCCCGATCACCAGCGTCCACACCCAGACCCGCACGCCGGCCCGGATCGCGGTCGGCGAGACCCGTGCGTACGCCGTGGCGGCCAGACCCAGCGCGGCGCCGAGGAGGAACGGCCAGGCCGTGTGCCACACCCCGTGCGGGCCGGTGGACTCGTGATGGTTCGCCCGCCCGATCACCGCGAACACCACGATCGCCACGGCGTCGCCGACGACGGCGACCGGCCAGGCATCGCGTCGACGGGTGAGGGGCATGGCCGCGAGTCTGGCAGGGCGCGGTGACCCGGCATGATGAGGCCTCGTCATGACCGATCTCGAGCCGTTCGACGCGATCGGCGACCCGCACGACGTGGACTGGCAGCGGATCGAGTCCGTGACCGTCGTGTGCTTCGTCGAGGACCCGTCCGTCGAGGGCGGCGTCCTCGTCGTGCTGCCCGAGCGAGACGGGCGCTGGGTCGTGCCCGCGGGAGTGCGCGCCGAGGGGGAGGACGTGTGGGACGACGCGGTCCTGCGCATCCCCATGGAGACGGCGGGTTTCCGCCGCCAGGAGACCCATCCGTTCGCGCTCGACCAGGACCGTCGGCACGTGGCCTTCTGGGTCACCGGCGGCACCTACACCGGCACCCGGATGAGCGCACCCGACGTCGAGTGGTGGACCGGCTCACCGGCCCAGGCGGTGGTCCTGCTCGCCGCGCAGGGTGACGGTGTCGCCGCGTCGTTGGTCGAGGCCGCCGCCGAGTCCCGGCGGACGATGTCGTACGAGCGCCGGGTCACCGACGGGAACCGGACCCTGGTCGGCCCCTATCTCTCCGCCGCCACGCCCCAAGGCGGCTCGGGGTTCGGTGGGACCGAGGAGGACTGGCGCGACAGCCGCGGGACCCTGGCGGACGCGCTCGACCGGGACCGGCGTTCCGTGCGCTTCCTCGACCACGCGTGCGCGAACGGCCACCTCGCCGTCTCGATGGTCACCTGGGGCGCCGAGCTCGGCGTCACCGTCGACCCCTTCGGCGTCGACATCGCCCCCGAGCTCGTCGACCGGGCGCGCACGGACCATCCCGGGCTGGCCTCGCACTTCTGGGTCGGCGACGCGCTCACCTGGGTGCATCCGGCCGGCGAGCGGTTCGACCTCGTGCACGTGCTCCTCGACGTCGTCCCGGCCGAGCAGCACCCGCAGCTGCTGCAGCACCAGCTCGACCACGTCGTCGCGCCCGGAGGGCGGCTGCTCGTCAGCGAGTACGGCGACCCTCCCAGCGCCCGCTCCGCCGAGGCGCAGGTGACCAGGGCCGGCTTCACCGTGGCCGGGAGCTGTCGCCAACCCACCCGCGGCGGGCGGGAGCGTGGTTTCCCGAGTGTGTGGATCGACCGCGGTCAGTAGCCGACCAGGTGCGGCGTCGCGCTGACGACCCGGAGCGTCTCGGTCGCGCCGGGCACGGTCAGCGTGTCGGGGATGGCCTGCCAGCCACCGTTGCCGACGCGGTAGCGCCCGGCGTACGTCGTGTCGACGCTGGGCGCCACGGTGCCGACGCGGGTGTAGCGATGGGTGACCTGCAGGTCCGGGTACGGCGCGCCCGGGTCGCTGGTGGTCAGGTCGCCGTCGGCGCTGCCGAAGTGCCAGGTGTACTCCGTCGGGGTCGCCTCGATGGTCACCCGCTGACCGACCAGCGTGACCGTCCTCGTCGTCGGGTCGGTGTTGGCGGTGTAGAAGTTCGTGTCGAAGTTGACCAGCGTCCGGCCGTCGGGTGGTTGCACGACCAGCTCGGAGGCCGGCCACGAGAGCCGCCGGAACGCGCGTCGCACCATGCCCGGCGTCACGCCGCCGAGGCGCCGGGCCTGCTGCTTGGTCAGGCACGCCTGCCAGTCGAGCGGGTCGGGCGCGTTGTCCTCGTAGACGTTGTAGAGGTAGCCGGCCTCCCCGTCGACGTTGCAGGTGGCGGGGTCGGAGCAGAGCGCGAGCCCACCGATCTCGCAGGCCGGCCGGATCGCGTAGGTGTGGTCGGAGTGCCCGGCGATGTAGTCGCTGGTCTCGGCGCCGGACTTCACGCAGCCTTGTACGCGACGCCGTGTCAGTCATCGACTCCTGATGCACAGCAGAGTCACTCGCTGCGTGAGCCATGGCGGACCAGAAGCAGACCCATGACAAGACTGCGGTGCTGCCGAGCAGCCCGACGACGCACTCATGACGCCGTCCTCGCGCCACGTTGGTGACGACGCAACGATCCACGCTGGTCCGACGTTTGGCGAGTCTGAAGCGTGAAGCGTCCACCGCTCGAAGTGCTGAACTTGCCCGTCGCGGACTCCTGATAGCGTGGTTGGCTGCGATTCGCTACGGCACGCAATACGAGGTACCGGATCCGCTCGGCGACACTGCCTGCTTGATCGATCCTGACCGACCAGCCCTATGCGCACTGAAGCCACCGCCTGCGCTGTAGATCGACCAGTCTGCGAGCTCAATGCAGTCTCGTGCACGGCTTGACATCCGCGGACTCATGGCAGGTATGCTCCAGTCTGCCGGTGTTCTGCATCGCTCGCTCAGCGGCCCAGCGGCGGATGAAGTGCTCCGGGCTCTCCCGGTGCGGCGTGCCGGTCGGCGACGACGTGGGAGCCGACGAGACCGGCGGGTCGGCGACGGAGTCGTCGCCGCCGCACGCGGACAGCAGCAACGGTGCGGCGAGGGCGCCGGCGAGGATGCCGGCGAGACGACCTGGTGCGCCCATCGAAGCGGAGCCTCCCGAGACGGCTGTCGATGCGGTGCTCACGGTACCCACTTCGGCCCGCCCTCGGCACCCGTCACCCGGCCGGCTGTGGATCACGGGAGGTCGGACATTTGTCACCGCCGACCGTCCACTTCGTCCCCTGCTCGCGGGGCCGGCCCGTTCCTAGCGTGGAACGCGTCGCCCACGGTGGGCGGGAAGAGGAGTGGACACGATGAAGAACCTGACCCGTGCCGACATCGGCGTCGCGGTCGTGGCGGCCGCCACCGGCGCCGTCGTCTGGTCCGTGGCGAGAGCCTCGGGCATCGAGCTGGTCGTGAGGTCGGGCGGGAGCACCAGCGACGTGAACGTCGTCTCGGTGGTCGTCACCGCCCTCGTCGTCGCGATCGCGGGTGCCGCGTTGCTGCGGCTGTTCGAGCGGCGTACGACCCACGGCCGGCGGACCTGGACGATCGTGGCCGTCGCCGTCTGGGCGGTGTCGCTGCTCGGCCCGCTCTCGGCCGCGCGGCCCTCCGCCGGGCTGGTGCTCGCGAGCCTCCACCTGCTCGTCGGAGCGGTGGTCGTCCTCGGGCTACGGCGCACGCATCACGCCGACCCGGTCCGCGTAGCGTGATCGCCGTGCGCGACGGATGGCGTGGGGAGCTCAGGTGCGCCTGGCAGCGCAACGCGTCCGCGTTCGTCTGGACGCTCCCGCTGCTGCTGGCCCCGATCCTCGACCTGCACGGCAGCGCCGGCGACCAGGCCTTCCAGCTCACCCTGATCGTCGTGATCGCGGCGGCCGCCCTGGTCGCCGCGGTCGCGGGGGCGCGCTCCGAGCACCACCCGGCGGGGTACGTCGCGCTCTCCACGATGGCGGCCGCGACCTTCGCCGGCGCGACCCACCACAGCAGCCAGTGGCTGCCGACCTGGGTGCTGCTCGCCAACGTGGTGCCGGCCGTCGTCCGCGGACGGCGGCTCCTGGTCGCGATCCCGGTGGTGACCGCCGGCTCCCTGTGGGCCGCCGCGGTCGTCTCGCCGCATCACGCGAGCCGGGTCTGGGCCGAGGGCTTCGTCGTCCTGCTCGCCGGCGCGGCCAGCTCGGCGTTCGCGGCCCTGGTCGACACGGTGGCCGAGCTCCGGCGTACCCGCCAGGAGCTGGCCCGCGCCGCCGTCGCCGAGGAGCGCGAGCGCTTCGCCCGGGACCTGCACGACCTCCTCGGCCACACCCTGTCGGTGATGGTGGTCAAGGCCCAGGCGGTACGCCGGCTCGCGGCCACCGACCCCGACGCGGCCGCCGGCCACGCGGCCGACATCGAGCAGATCGGCCGCCGGGCCCTGGGCGACGTCCGCCAGGCCGTCGATGCGATGCGGGCACCGACCCTGTCCGGCGAGCTCGACGAGGTACGCCGGGCCCTCGACGCCGCCGGCATCGCGACGACCGTGGACTGGAGCGCGGACGAGCCGGCCGGCCGGGCCGACGAGGTCCTGGCCTGGGTGCTGCGTGAGGGCGTCACCAACGTGATGCGTCACTCCGGGGCGAGCGTGTGCCGGATCGAGCTCGCCGAGCGCGACGGGCGCCTCGCGCTGACCATCGCCGACGACGGGGTCGGGACCCCGACCACGCCCACCGTCCGGCTCGGCGGGCTGGCCGGGCTCCGCGACCGGCTGGCCGCGGCCGGCGGCGACCTGGTCGTCGAGCGACCGGGCGACGGGTTCCGGCTCGTCGCGACCGTCCCGGGAGCGGCCCGGTGATCCGCGTCCTGCTCGCCGAGGACCAGGCGATGATGCGCGGCGCGCTGGCCGTGCTGCTCGACCTCGAGGACGATCTCGAGGTGGTCGCCCAGCTCTCCGACGGCTCCGCGATCGTGCCGACCGCCCTCGACCTGGAACCCGACGTCGCCCTGCTCGACATCGAGCTCCCCGGCCGGTCCGGCCTCGACGCGGCCGCCGAGCTCGCCGAGCGCCTGCCCGGCTGCCGGGTGGTGATGGTGACGACCTTCGGCCGGCCCGGCTACCTGCAGCGCGCGATGGCCGCCGGTGCCGTCGGCTTCCTGGTCAAGGACGGCCCGGTCGAGGGACTCGCCGAGGCGATCCGGAAGGTCGTGGGCGGGGCCACCGTGATCGACCCGGAGCTGGCCGGGCAGGCCCTGCGCACGGTCGCCAACCCGCTGACCGGGCGGGAGCGCGACGTCCTCGCCGCCGCCGAGGACGGCGCCACGATCGCCGACATCGCCGCCCGGCTGCACCTGTCGGCCAGCACGGTCCGCAACTACCTCAGCGACGCGATCGGCAAGACCGGCACCCGGAACAAGACCGAGGCCGCCCTGCTCGCGCGCCGCAACGGCTGGCTCTGACGCGCCCGTCCACAGGGACCCGGGACCCACGTGCTCAGGTACCCGGAACGGGGGAAGAAGCCACCCCTAGGTAGGGGGCAGGCTAGGACCATGGAGTACGCCGGGGCCGTCGAGGTCGCGCCGCCGTTCCGGCCGCACACCCAGGACTGGGTGCGCGCCTCGGGATGGATGCCGTCGCGCGACGGCGAGACCATCCGTCCGCGCGCGGGCATCAGCCTGGAGGACTGCGTCGGCTCGTTGCGCGACCTGGTCAACCTCGAGACCGGGCGCCGGACCTACGAGGGCATCGTGGTGGCCTACGACACCACCACGCGCGCCATGGTGACGGTGACCGTGCGGGACGGCCGGGTGACCCGTCGCACGGTCCGCAAGCCGTCCGAGCGGGTGCGCTCCAACGTGATCGACCTGGCGACCCATCGCCGCACCCTGTCGCGCGCGATCTCCTAGGCGTCCTGGGGCCGCCACCGCCGGTGCGACGTGCCACCGGCACCGGACCGGATCAGCTCCAGCCGCGGCTTCGGCCCGTCCGAGCGACCGGTCTGGGGCTTCCGGCGGCCGGCCCGCCACGGGTCCGGCCAGATCGCGCCCGGGCCGTCGTAGTCCTGCTCGACGGCCGCGTGCAGGGTCCACATCGGGTCGTAGAGGTGCACGCGTCCGAGCGCACAGAGGTCGGCCCGGCCGGCCATCAGGATCGAGTTCACGTCGTCGTACGACGAGATCACGCCGACCGCGATGGTCGGGATGCCGAGGCGGTTGCGGATGGTGTCGGCGTACGGCGTCTGGTAGCTGCGCCCGAACGCCGGCCGCTCGCGCTTGGTCACCTGACCGGTGGAGACGTCGATCGCGGCGGCACCCGCCTCGGCGAACGCCGCCGCCACGGCCAGCGCGTCGTCCAGCGTCTGGCCGTCCTCGACCCAGTCGGTGGCGGAGATGCGCACGGTCATCGGCTTCGTGGCCGGCCAGACCTCGCGCATCGCGTGCCACACCTCCAGCGGGAACCGCAGCCGGCCGGTGACGTCGCCGCCGTACTCGTCCGTGCGCCGGTTCGTCACCGGCGACAGGAAGCCGGACAGCAGGTAGCCGTGGGCGCAGTGCAGCTCGAGCAGGTCGAAGCCGGCCTCCGCGGCGCGGCGGGCGGACGCGACGAACTCCTCGCGCACCCGGTCGAGCCCGGCGCGGTCGAGCTCCAGCGGCGTCTGGTTGAGGTCGGAGTAGGGCACGGGAGAGGCCGCGACGACCTCCCAGTTGTCCTCGGGCAGCGGCTCGTCGATGCCCTCCCACATCAGCTTGGTGGAGCCCTTCGCGCCGGAGTGCCCCAGCTGGCAGCCGATCGCGGCCGAGCTGTTCGCGTGCACGAAGTCGACCGCCCGCTTCCAGCCGTCGCGCTGCTCGTCGGTCCAGAGGCCGCCGCAGCCCGGGCTGATCCGGCCGATGGCCGAGGGGCAGATCATCTCGGTCATCACCAGGCTCGCGCCGCCGAGCGCCTTGCCGCCCAGGTGCACGAGGTGGAACTCCGTCGGCATGCCGTCCTCCGCGACGTACATGTCCATCGGCGAGACGATCACCCGGTTGTTCAAGGTGAGCCCGGGTCCTTCCGGCGCGCGGAGCGTGACGGGTTGGAACATCGGGGGCGTGTCGGGCCGGCCGTCGCACGCGGCGGCGTACCAGGCCTCGCAGCGCGCGACGAACTCCGGGTCGCGGACACGGAGGTTGTCGTAGGTGACCCGTCGCGAGCGGGTCATGATGTTGAACGCGAACTGCGTCGGCTCCTGGTGGGTGTACTGCGCGAGGTTCTCGAACCACTCCAGGCTGGCCTGCGCAGCGCGCTGGGTGGAGAGCACGACCGCCTTGCGCTCCTCCTCGTACGTCGCGAGCGCGGCCTGCGTCGTCGGCTCCTCGTGCAGGCACGCGGCCAGGGCGAGGGCGTCCTCCATGGCCAGCTTGGTGCCGGAGCCGATCGAGAAGTGGGCGGTGTGCGCGGCGTCGCCGAGGATCACGACGTTGTCCTTGACCCAGTGCTCGTTGCGGACCGTCGTGAACGAGATCCAGCGCGAGTTGTTGGCCATCACCTCGTGCCCGTCGAGCACGTCGGCGAACAGCTCCTGGACCAGCGCGATGGACTTCTCGTCGGACTCGCCCGGCAGCCACTCGCGGTCGGCGAAGTCGGCGAAGCCCGCGCGCCGCCAGACCTCGCTGGTCATCTCCACGATGAACGTCGAGCCGGTGGCGTCGTAGGGATAGCCGTGGATCTGCATCACGCCGTACGGCGTCTCGCGGATGTAGAACTTGAAGGCGTCGAAGACCAGGTCGGTGCCGAGCCAGATGTACCTGCAGTCGCGCACGTCGAGCGTCGGCCGGAAGGTGTCGGCGTACCGGTTGCGCACCGGTGAGTTGAGGCCGTCGGCCGCCACGACGAGGTCGTACGACGCGGCGAGCTCGGCGACGTCGGGCGCCTCGGTGCGGAAGTGCAGGGTGACGTCGAGCTCGCGGCAGCGCTCCTGCAGGATCTCGAGCAGCCGCCGGCGGCTCATCGCGGCGAACGCGTGCCCGCCGCTGGTGACGACCTCTCCCTTGACGTGGACGTCGATGTCGTCCCAGATCGCGAACTCGCGCTGCATCTGCGCGAACACCCCGGGGTCGGCGTGCTCGATGCCGCCGAGCGTCTCGTCGCTGAACACGACACCGAAGCCGAACGTGTCGTCCGCGGCGTTCCGCTCCCAGACCGTGATCTCGTGGCTCTGCCCTGGACCATGACGGGTCGCGGCGAGCTGCTGGGCGAGGGCCGAGAAGTAGAGGCCACCGGGGCCCCCACCGATCACCGCGATCCGCACTGTGCCTCCGCTGCGCTGTGCCTCCGAGAAGAAGTCGGGTAGTCCGTGACGTTTCGGCCCTGGCTGGGGGGCTGAAGAGGCCAAAACGTCACGGACTCACCAACATAGCGCGTTCTTGACGGGCGTTGTCAAGGCGCCATACGGTCGCCGGTATGGTCGGCGGCGTGAGCGGATCCTCGCCCGACCGGCCCGTCGCGGGCGCCGGCGACCCCGTGGCGGCGTTCGGCCTGACCGCCCAGCAACAGGAGTACGCCGCGTGGGTGCGCTCGGTGGCGGGCTCGCTCGAGGACGTCGCCCCGGTCCACGGAGCCGTCAACCGCCCTCTCGTCCGGGCCCTCGGGCGCGCCGGTCTGCTGCAGGGGCTCTTCGGCGGAGCAGCGGATGCACCTTCGGGGAGTGCCCTTCGAGACGGCTCGTCCCTCGCCTCCTCGGGAACCGCGGCGGCGATGCAGCTGTGCCTGCTGCGCGAGATGCTCGCGACGGTCGACACCGAGGCCGAGACCGCACTGGCGCTGCAGGGGCTGGGGTCCTACCCGATCCTGCAGGCGGGCAGCGAGGCCACGCGCGAGCGCTGGATGCCGGGCGTCGCGAGCGGCGACGTCGTCCCGGCGTTCGCACTCTCGGAGCCGGGCGCCGGCTCCGACGCCGGCGCGCTCGCGCTCGAGGCCCGGCCCGACCCCTCGACGGGCTCGGGACCAGCGGCAGCCTGGCTGCTGCACGGCACCAAGACCTGGATCAGCAACGCCCCGGATGCCGACGTCTACTCGGTCTTCGCCCGCACCACGCCGGGCACCAAGGCCCGCGGCATCACCGCGTTCGCCGTGCCCGGCGACGCTCCCGGACTCTCCGGCGAGCGCCTCGACATGGTGGCGCCGCACGCGCTGGGCACGCTGCACTTCGACGGTGTGCGGGTCACCCGCGACGACCTGCTCGGCGAGGTCGACGAGGGCTTCGCGGTCGCGATGCGGACCCTCGACGTCTTCCGGCCCAGCGTCGGTGCGTTCGCGGTCGGGATGGGCCAGGCGGCGCTCGACGCCAGCCTCGCCTGGGCCCGCGAGCGCGAGCTCTTCGGCGGCCGCCTGATCGACCAGCAGGCGACCCAGCACACGCTGGCCGAGATGGCGACGCGGGTCGAGGCCGGCCGGCTCCTGGTACGCCGGGCGGCCGCGGCGTACGACGCCGGCGCTCCGGCCCACGACGTCACGACGACGGCGGCCCAGGCCAAGCTGTTCGCGACCGAGACCGCCCAGTGGGTCGTCGACCAGGCGGTCCAGCTGCACGGCGCCCGCGGCCTCCAGCGCGGCCACCTGCTCGAGCGGCTCTATCGTGAGGTGCGGGCGCCCCGGATCTACGAGGGCGCCTCCGAGGTGCAGCGGACGATCATCGCCCGTGGCTTGATGAAGGGGACCGAGTGAGTCGCTACCGGGCCAGCGCCGGCATCACCGACGACTGGCAGCACTTCGACTTCTCGGTGGCCGACGGCGTCGCGACCGTGACCCTGAACCGGCCCGAGAAGATGAACCCGCTGACGTTCGAGTCGTACGCCGACCTCCGCGACCTGCTCGCCGAGCTGCCGCACCGCGGTGACACCGAGGTGCTGGTGATCCGCGGCGAGGGCACGGGCTTCTGCGGTGGCGGTGACGTCAACGAGATCATCGGCGAGCTGATCTCGATGGACGTCGACGGCCTGATCGGCTTCACCAGGATGACCGGCGACGTGATCCGGGCGATGCGCGAGTGCCCGGTCCCGATCATCGCCGGCATCCAGGGGATCGCCGCCGGTGCCGGCAGCGTGATCGCGATCGCGGCCGACTTCCGCATCTGCACGCCGCAGGCGAGGTTCGCGTTCCTGTTCACCAAGGTCGGGCTGTCCGGCGGTGACATGGGGGCGGCGTACCTCCTCCCGCGGCTGGTCGGCTACGGCCGCGCCACCGAGCTGCTGATGCTCGGCGACACGATCGACGCCGAGACCGCCGACCGGTACGGCCTGGTCACCCAGCTCCTGGACGACTCGGGGGACCTGGACGACGCCTGCGCCGCGCTCGCCCGGCGGCTCGCCGACGGCCCCACCCTCGGCCTGCAGCAGACGAAGTCGCTGATCACCCGCGAGCTCGACATGCCGCTCGGTGCGGCGATGGAGCTGGACGCGATGACCCAGGCCCTGCTGATGACCACGCACGACCACGCGGAGTTCCACGCCGCGTTCAACGCCAAGCGACCCCCCGAATGGACCGGCCGATGAGTCCCGACCTGGCAGCCCACGACTTCCTGCGCGTCGACGACCTGCTCTCCGACGACGAGCGCGCGATCCGTGACACGGTCCGCGAGTTCGCGCGCAAGGAGCTCGCCCCGCACGTCGCCGAGTGGTACGAGGAGGGCACCCTCCCCGACGACCTCGGACCGCGGCTCGGCGAGCTCGGGCTGCTCGGGATGCACCTCGAGGGCTACGGCTGCGCCGGCACCAGCGCGACGGCGTACGGCGTGGCGTGCCGCGAGCTGGAGGCCGTCGACTCCGGCCTGCGCAGCTTCGTCAGCGTGCAGGGGTCGCTGGCGATGTTCGCGATCCATCGCTGGGGCACCGAGGAGCAGAAGCAGGAGTGGCTGCCGCGGATGGCGACCGGCGAGGCGATCGGCTGCTTCGGCCTGACCGAGTCCGACGCCGGCAGCGACCCGGGCTCGATGAGGACGCGGGCCAAGAAGGACGGCGAGGACTGGGTCCTCAACGGCTCCAAGATGTGGATCACCAACGGCACCCTGGCGGACGTCGCCATCGTCTGGGCGCAGACGGACGACCCTTCGACGGACTCAGGACAAGGTGGCATCCGGGGGTTCGTCGTCCCGACCGACACGAACGGCTTCAGCGCGCACAAGATCCAGCGCAAGCTCTCGCTGCGGGCCTCGGTCACCGCGGAGCTGGCCTTCGACGACCTGCGGCTGCCCGCGGAGGCGGCGTTCCCCGAGGTGCGCGGGCTCAAGGGTCCGCTGTCGTGTCTCAACGAGGCGCGCTACGGGATCATCTGGGGTGTCGTCGGTGCCGCCCGCGCCTGCCTGGAGGAGTCGCTGGCGTACACCAGCGAGCGGGAGCAGTTCGGCCGGCCGCTGGCGTCGTTCCAGCTCACCCAGCGCAAGCTCGCCCTGATGACCGTGGCGGTGAACAACGCCGCGCTCGTCGCCTGGCGGCTCGGCGCCTTGAAGGACGCCGGCACGCTGACGCCGATCCAGGTCTCCTACGGGAAGTACTCCAACGTCCGGGCCGCGCTCGACGTCGCCCGCGAGGCCCGGACGACGCTCGGTGGCGCCGGCATCACGCTCGACCACACGGTGATGCGGCACATGAACAACCTCGAGACCGTGATGACCTACGAGGGCACCGAGGAGATGCACCTGCTCTCCGTCGGCGGTCAGCTCACCGGGATCCCGGCGTTCCGCTGATGGTGCTCCGGGCTGGGCCGCGGCGGCTGAGTTTCCCCCGCTCAGGCGGGGGAACCGGAACTTGTTGGCCTCTGCACCCCCCTACAAGTGCGGTTTCCCCCGCTCAGGCGGGGGAAACCGACGACGCCCACGCCCGGAGCTCAGCGCCGTGATCGCCCTGGTCACGGGTGCCTCGAAGGGCATCGGCGCCGGGTGTGCGGTGGCGCTGTCGAAGGCCGGGCACCGGGTGGCGCTGGTGGCGCGCGACGAGGAGGCGCTCCGGGGCGTCGCGGAGACCCTCCCCGGCGAGTCGCTCGTCGTGCCCGCGGACATGCTGGACCCGGCCGCGATCGAGGCTGCCTTCGCCCGGGTCGAGGAGGAGTGGGGACCGGTCGAGATCCTCGTGGTGAACGCCGGGGCGTCGATGTCGGCGCCGCTGGTGCGGACGTCCGACGAGGACTGGCAACGGATGCTCGACCTCAACCTGACCGCGCCGTTCCGCTGCCTGCGCCGGGCGCTGCCGTCGATGACGACCGCCGGCTTCGGTCGGGTCGTCGTCGTCGCCTCGATCGCCGGCAAGACCGGCTCGGCCCGGATCGCGGCGTACACCGCCAGCAAGCACGGCGTGATCGGCCTCGTGCGCACCGCGTCGGCCGAGGTCGCCACGCGCGGCGTCACCGTGAACGCCGTCTGCCCGGGGTACGTCGACACCCCGATGACCGACGAGTCGGTCGCGAACATCGCCTCCGGCACCGGCCGCTCGGCCGACGAGGCGCGGGACATCCTGGCGCACATGCAGCCGATCGGCCGGCTGGTCACGGTCGAGGAGGTCGCGGCGGCCGTGATGCTGTGCGTCGACAACGCCGCGATCAACGGTCAGGGCATCAACGTCGACGGTGGGGCGGTGCAGTCCTAGTCATGGCAGATCTCCAGCGCATCAACCCGCCCTCCCTGGCGAAGCCGTCGGGCTTCTCGCACGCCGTCGTCGCGCGCGGGACGACCATCCACCTGGCCGGTCAGACCGGCATGGACACCTCCGGGGCGATCGTGCCGGGCGGTGTGGTGGCGCAGTTCGAGCAGGCGCTCGCCAACCTGCTCACCGCCCTGGAGGAGGCCGGTGGGTACGCCGACGGGATCGCCTCCCTGACGATCTACATCGTCGACATGGACGACTACCGCGCCCACGCGCGCGAGATCGGCGAGGTCTGGAAGCGCCTGGCCGGCACCGACTACCCGGCCATGGCCGGCATCGGCGTCGCCCGGCTGTGGGACCCCGAGGCGCTCGTGGAGATCCAGGGCTTCGCGGTTCTGTAGCGCTCCACCCGGAGATCAGGGCAACGGACGCCGCTGCCTAGAACAGCTGTGTCGGCAGGACGATGACGTCGCTGCTCTCGCCGCCGCGTGCCCCATGACCGATGTGGACGTCGTCACCGGGGTGGATCGCGGCGAAGGTGAAGAACGCCACCAGAGCCACCGCGCACGGGATGACCACCAGGCACGCGGCCAGGAACATCACGCTGATGGCGCGCTGCAGCAGCTCGCCGGTCTCCTCCATGCGCTCGCTGATCTTCGAGATGCCGCTCATCGTCCGACTCCGCTCATGTGACCGAGTGTGAGGCACGATCCGGCCAGATCGGCCGGATGTTCTGTGCAGGTCCTGTGGAGGTCTGGTGGGGACGGGCGGTGCCGGGCGGGCGGTGACCGGGTCAGCCCTCGAGCCGGGCGTGCGCGTGCTTGGCCGCGGGTTCGCGCAGCCGTGAGTCGAGGTCGGCGAACAGGTCGCCGGCACCCACCCCCGGCCAGTCGTCGGGGAGCAGGGCCAGGGGGAGCCCGGGGTCGAGGTAGGGGAGCCGGCGCCACGCCGTCAGCATCGGGACGTACGCCGTGAACGCGCGGGCGGGGTCGGGGGAGCCCAGCCCGGTCAGCGAGCGGTGGTCGGCCAGGAACTCGTCGTACAGCGCGGCGATCGCGGGCAGGTCCCACCACTCGCCGACCCGTACGTCGGCCGGGCCCGAGCCCAGGTAGTCGCCCCGGAAGAGCTCGGTGTACGACGTGAGCTCCGCGCGGTCGAGCGCCGCCAGCGTCTCGTCGTACGCCGTGCCGGGCGCGATCCAGACCCCGGGAGCGGCGGTACCGAAGCCGAGCCGGTTCAGCAGCGACCGGAGCTCGTGGCGCTTGCCACGCTCGGTCTCGGGGACCGAGAAGACCACCATCAGCCAGCCGTCGTCGACGGCCGCCCGTGGCCGGGTCCAGATGCGGGCGTCGCCCTCGCGCACCACGGCCAGCGCCGTGGACGACAACCCATAGCCGGCCTGTCCGTCCGACCTCGAAGGCTCGAGCACCCCGCGCTTCTTCAGCCGGGACACCGAGGAGCGGGTCGCCGCGGCATCGACGTCGAGGTCCTCCATCAGCGCGATCAGGGACCGCACCGAGAGCCAGTTGGCCTCGTCGCGTGCGTAGAGCCCGAACAGCGTCAGGATCAGGTGCCGCGGCGTGTGCTCAGGCATCAGCCGGTGGCTCCGGAGGAGTCGAGGGACGAGGCGTCCCGGACGGTGGCCGACGACAACGCCCGCAGCCGGAACCGCTGCAGCTTCCCGGTCGCGGTCTTCGGCAGCTCGGTCACGAACTCGATCGCGCGCGGGTACTTGTACGGCGCGATCTCGGCCTTCACGAAGTCCTGCAGCTCCTCCACGGTCACCGACCCCGCGCTCACGACGTAGGCCTTGACGATGTGGCCGCGCGCCTCGTCCGGCACGCCGACGACCGCGCACTCCGCGACCAGCGAGTGCTTGAGCAGCGCCTCCTCGACCTCGGGCGCCGCGATGTTGTAGCCGGAGCTGATGATCATGTCGTCGCTGCGGGCCTGGTACCAGAAGTAGCCGTCGTCGTCGCGGAGGAACGTGTCGCCGGTGAGGTTCCAGCCGTCCTGCACGTACGCCAGCTGGCGCGGGTCGTCGAGGTAACGGCAGCCGGTCGGTCCCTTGACCGCCAGCAGGCCGGGCTCGCCGGCCGGCAGCTCGCGGCCGAGCTCGTCGACGACGGTGGCGGCGTACCCGGGGACGGCGCGGCCGGTGGAGCCGGGCCGGATGTCCGCGCCCGCGGCGGAGATGAAGATGTGGAGCATCTCGGTCGACCCGATGCCGTCGATGATCTCGACGCCCGTCGCGGCACGGAACGCCTCCCACGTCGCCCGCGGCAGGTGCTCGCCGGCCGAGACCGCCGTGCGCAGCGTGGGCACCGTCTTCCCGGCCGCGAGCATCGCCTTGTACGCCGTGGGTGCGGTGAAGCAGATGGTGACGCCGTGCTCGTCGATCAGGTCGGCCAGCTCGACCGGCGTCGCCTTCTCGACCAGCAACGTCGACGCACCGGCGTGCAGCGGGAAGAGCAGGACGCCACCGAGGCCGAAGGTGAACGCGTACGGCGGGGTGCCGGTGAAGACGTCGTCGGCCGACGGCTGCAGCACGCGGCGGGAGAACGTCTCGCAGATCGACATCACGTCGCGGTGGAAGTGCATGGTCGCCTTGGGGCGACCGGTGGTGCCGGAGGTGAAGGCCAGCATGCAGACGTCGTCGCTCGAGGTCGCCACGTCGTCGTACGCCGGGTCCTTGGCCGCGATGCGCTCGGCCCAGGCCTCGTCGCCGTAGGCGATCGTCGGCACGCCCAGCGGCTCGACGGCCTCGAGGAAGCGGTGGTCGACCAGCGCGGCGTCGAGGTGGGCGATCTCGTGGATCGTCTGCAGCTCGCCGGTCCGCAGCAGCGGCATCGTGGTGACCAGCACCGCGCCCGCCTTGAGCACGCCGAACCACGCCGCGGACAGCCACTGGTTGTTGGGGCCGCGCAGGAGGACGCGGTTGCCCGGCACGATCCCGAGGTCCTCCACGAGCACGCGCGCCACCCGGTTGGCGGCCGCCATCAGGTCGGCGTACGACCAGGTCGGGACGCCCGGCTGGTGCAGGCAGGGGCGGTCCGCGCCGTGCCGCGCGGCCACCTCGTCGAGCAGCGCGGTCGCGCAGTTGAGGCGGTCGGGGTACCGGAGCTCGGGCAGGTCGAAGGTCAGCTCGGGCCACTGCTCGGCCGGCGGGAGATGGTCACGGCAGAACGTGTCGACGTGGGCCGACGGGAGCAGCTCCATGCCCGACAACGTATGCCCCGTTCGTGACGACGGGCAAGAGGACGCGATACCGCCGGAAACGCCGTCGAGCGGCGTACGCTGGCATCAGTTCGGGAGAGGAAGAACCATGGGCTGGGTCATCGGGGGCATCGTGGTGTTCGCCCTCCTGGTCGTGCTGGCACGACGGCGGGAGCGTCGCCACCTGCCGTACGACCAGAGCACCCTCGACCGCATCGGCGTCCACGGCGTCGAGATGGAGGCCCGACGACGCAGCAACGAGCACGGTCCGTTCGGCTGAGGAGCTCTTCATGTGGATCGCCATCTACATCGCCGCCGCGATCGTGTTCCTGATCTGGTGCGCGCGCACGCCCCTGGTCCGGGCCCATCTGCGGGGCCGCGGCAAGGACCCGGGCTTCGAGAACACGCGCGCCGAGGGCAGGTACCCGGGCAACGGCGGCAGCTACTACTACGGCGAGAAGACCAAGTACGACGAGTAGCGCTCAGCCGACCGCGTCGTAGATCTGCCGCGTCCGCTCGGCGATCGTGCTCCACGAGAACGCCGCGATCGCGCGCTGACGGCCGGCGCGTCCCATCCGGGCGGCTCGCTCCGGGTCGGCCAGCACGGAGTTGAGCGCCGCGGCGAAGTCCGCGACGTACCGGTCGGGGTCGAGCGGGGTGCCCGAGCCGTCGCCCTCACCCGGCGCCGCCTGCTCGATCGGCACCAGCACGCCGGTCTCGCCGTCGACGACGACCTCCGGGATGCCACCGGTCGCGGTCGCCACGACCGCCGTCTCGCAGGCCATCGCCTCGAGGTTGACGATGCCGAGCGGCTCGTAGATCGACGGACAGACGAACGCCGTCGCCGCGGACACCAGCGCGACGACATCGGCGCGGGGCAGCATCTCGCGGATCCAGACCACGCCCTCGCGCGTCTGCCCCAGCTCCCCGACCAGCGCCTCCACCTCGGCCAGGATCTCGGGTGTGTCGGGTGCGCCGGCACACAGCACGAGCTGCACGTCCGGCGACAGCTCGCGGCACGCGCGCAGGAAGAGCGGCAGTCCCTTCTGCCGGGTGATCCGGCCGACGAACACGACCGACGGGCGGTCCGGGTCGACGCCGTGCGTCCGCACCCGGTCGGGGTCGTCGACCGGTGACCAGGTCTCGGTGTCGATCCCGTTGTGCACCACGTGCACCCGGTCGGGGTCGACGTCGGGATAGGCGTGCAGCACGTCGTCGCGCATCGCCGACGACACCGCGATCACGGCCGAGGCACCGAGGTACGCCGTGCGCTCGGCGAAGGAGGAGACGGCGTACCCGCCGCCGAGCTGCTCGGCCTTCCACGGCCGCAGCGGCTCCAGCGAGTGCGCGGTGACGACGTGCGGCACGTCGTACAGCAGGCCGGCCAGATGGCCGCCGAGGTTCGCGTACCAGGTGTGGGAGTGCACCAGGTCGGTGCCGTCGCAGCCCGCCGCGATGGCGAGGTCGACCCCGAGCGTCTGCAGGGCGGCGTTGGCGTCCGCGAGCTCGGGCAGGTCGGCGTACGCCGTCACCCGCGCCTCGTCGCGCGGCTCGCCGAAGGCCTGCACCCGCACGTCCAGACCGTCCAGCTGTCGCAGCGCACGCACCAGCTCGGCCACGTGCACCCCCGCCCCGCCGTAGATCGCGGGCGGGTACTCCTTGGTCAGGATGTCGACGCGCACGCTGCGACGCTACGGTCACCATCGGTGGTTGAGGAAGGCGCCCCGGCGCCTGTCTCGAAACCACCGGGAGGGACGGGCCCCGAGTCGGAGGCCTACGTCGCTGGCGGCCGCGCGTCGGCCGCACGGCGCCCTGCGCCGGTTGCGATGGCCGGCGGCCGCCGCGCCTGCGCACGCTCCCACGCCCTCCGCCTCGGAACCCGCCCCACGCGGAGACCTCCTCAACCTCGGCTGAGGTGGTTACGGTTCGACCATGAGCGCCCCCGATCGCAAGCGCGTGCTGGCCATCGTCCTGGCCGGTGGTGAGGGGAAGCGGCTGATGCCGCTGACGGCCGACCGGGCGAAACCGGCGGTGCCGTTCGCGGGGATCTACCGGCTGATCGACTTCGCGCTCTCCAACGTCGTGAACAGCGGCTACCTGCGGATCGTCGTCCTCACCCAGTACAAGTCCCACTCCCTCGACCGCCACGTCACCACGACCTGGCGGATGTCGACGCTCCTCGGCAACTACGTGGCTCCGGTCCCGGCCCAGCAGCGGGTCGGCAAGAACTGGTACCTCGGCAGCGCCGACGCGATCTACCAGTCCCTGAACCTGATCCACGACGACCAGCCGGACATCGTCGTCGTGGTGGGTGCCGACCACGTCTACCGGATGGACTTCGCGCAGATGGTCGACCAGCACCTCGCGAGCGGTGCGTCGTGCACGGTCGCCGCGATCCGCCAGCCCATCTCGCTCGCGGACCAGTTCGGCGTGATCGACGTGAACCCCGACGACCCGAGCACGATCCGCGAGTTCCTGGAGAAGCCGACGGACCCCACGGGCCTGCCCGACAACCCGGACGAGGTGCTCGCGAGCATGGGCAACTACGTCTTCGACGCACAGGCGCTCGCCGAGGCGGTCACCCGCGACTCGGACATGCAGGGCTCGAAGCACGACATGGGTGGCGACATCGTGCCGGCGTTCGTGCGTCGCAACGAGGCCGGTGTCTACGACTTCAAGGACAACCAGGTGCCGGGGGCGACCGACCGGGACCGGGGCTACTGGCGCGACGTCGGGACGATGCGCTCGTACTACGACGCACACATGGACGTGGTGACCCCGCTGCCGGTCTTCAACCTCTACAACGTCGCGTGGCCGATCTTCACCGACTACGGGCCGCAGCCACCCGCCAAGCTGACCAAGGGTGCCGACGGCACGCCGCCGGTCGCGGAGGAGGCGCTGCTGTCCCCGGGTGTCGTCGTCTCCGGCGGACAGGTACGCCGGTCGGTGCTGTCGCCCGCGGTCCGGGTCGAGCAGGGGGCGGTCGTCGAGGGCGCGGTGCTGATGAACGGCGTGCGGATCGGTGCGGGAGCCACCGTCCGCCACGCGATCCTCGACAAGTCGGTGGTCGTCCCACCCGGTGCCGAGATCGGTGTCGACCAGGAGCTCGATGCCAAGCGGGGGTTCATGGTCGAGGAGGGGCTGACCGTCCTCGGCAAGGGTCAGGCGTTCCCGGATGAGTGACCGGGCCTGACCAGGAGTGACCCGGGCCCGGTCAGGGCACGGGCCCGTCGTCGTACGACTCGGAAAGGACGCCGATGACCACCACCACAGAACCCAGCCGCGGAGCCTGCGAGATCCGCTCGATCGACTACGTGCCCCTCAACGAGCGGCACGGGAAGCTGTGGCACCTCGGGCCGCTGTGGTTCATGAGCAACGCCCAGATCGCGACACTCGCGGTCGGTGTCCTCGGGGTGACCACCGGCGGCAACCTGATCTGGTCGCTGATCGCGATCCTGCTCGGCGTCGGGGTCGGCACGTTCTTCATGGCCGCGCACTGCTCCCAGGGCCCGCAGCTCGGACTGCCGCAGATGATCCAGTCGCGGCCGCAGTTCGGCTACATCGGCGCGATCCTGGTCTGGCTGTTCGCCTATCTGCAGTACGCCGGCTTCAACGTCTTCAACACGCTGCTGGCATCGGACGCGCTGCACGAGAACCCGGGCGGCGGCACCAAGATGTGGCTGGTCCTCGGCACCCTGGCGGCCGCCGCCGCGGCGATCCTGGGGTACGACGCGATCCACCGGATGGAGCAGGTGCTGACCTACGGCTTCCTCGTGATCTTCGGGATCCTCACCATCGTCGTGCTGACCCTGAGCTACCCCTCCGGCTCGTTCTCGCTGAGCAACTTCGACCTGACGCCGTTCCTGCTCCAGTTCTCGGTGGTCGCGGGCTACCAGATCAGCTGGGCGATCTACGTCTCCGACTACTCGCGCTACCTGCCGCCCGAGGTGACGATCCGCAAGACCTTCCTGTGGACGTACGGCGGGTCGGCCCTCGGGGCGGCCTGGATCATGTTCATCGGCTCGGCGCTGGCGGCGTGGGCCGGGGCGAACTTCGACACGATCAGCTCCCTGAAGTCCTCCGGCGACCACTTCTTCGGCGGCTTCGGCGCGATCGTGCTGATGTTCTCCGCGCTCGGCCTGCTCTCGGTCACCGCCCTGAACATGTACGGCGGGTCGCTCACGCTGATCAGCGCCATGGACTCGTTCAAGAAGGTGCGGCCGACGCTCGCGGTGCGGCTGGTGATGATCGGGCTGACCGCGCTGCTGTCGCTGGTGGTGGCCTGGGGCGCGTCGTCGTCGTTCCTCGACAACTTCGAGAACTTCCTGCTGCTCGTCCTGTACTTCTTCATCCCGTGGACGGCGGTCAACCTCGTGGACTTCTTCATCGTCCGGAAGGGTCACTACGCGATCGCGGAGATCTTCAAGCCGGACGGCATCTACGGCCGTTGGGGCTGGCGCGGGATCATCTCGTACCTGGTCGGCTTCGGGGCGATGCTGCCGTTCTTCAGCACCGAGCACTACTCGGGCTGGGTGGCGAACGCCGCGCACGGCGCCGACTACTCGCTGTTCGTGGGCCTGCCGGTCTCGGCGGTCCTCTACTGGTGGCTGTGCCGCTCGATCGACACCGACGCCGAGCGCCGGCTGGCCGAGGAGCAGGCCGACGCCCTGGAGCGCGAGGCGATGGCTCACGAGCGCACCGAGGGCTGAGCCCCTGATGCCGCCACGGGACGCGACCGCGATGGCGGCGGCCGTCCGCGACGGCACGACGACCGCCGAGGAGCTGGTCGCCACCGCCCTGGAGCGGATCGACGCGTGGGACGGCGCGGTCAACGCGTTCACGGTCGTGCTCCGCGACGAGGCGCTGGCGCGAGCCCGGGAGATCGACGAGCGGCTGGCGCGGGACCCCGCGGCGTACGGACCGCTGGCGGGCGTGCCCGTCTCGGTGAAGGACCACATCTGGATGGCCGGGCAACCGGCCACCAACGGGTCGCGGGCCCTGCGGGACTTCGTGCCGGACGTCGACGCGGTCCCGGTGGCGCGGCTGCGCGCGGCCGGCGCGGTCGTCGTCGGCAGGACCAACAACCCGGAGTTCTGCTACCGCGGCTTCACCGACAACCAGGTCGCCGGCCTGACCCGCAACCCGTGGGCGCTCGACCGGACGCCGGGCGGCTCGAGCGGTGGGGCCGGCGCGTCGGTGGCGTACGGCGCGACCCCGGTCGCGCTGGGCACCGACGGGGGCGGCTCGATCCGCATCCCGTCGGCGTTCTGCGGTGTCGCCGGCCACAAGCCGTCGTTCGGGCTCGTCCCGAAGCTGCCCGGCTTCCGAGGCTGGCCGACGCTCTCGGTCGACGGCCCGCTGGCGACGTCCGTGCGCGACCTCGGGCTGGTGCTGCGGGTCGTCGCGGGGACGCATCCGGCCGACCCGCTCACCTGGCCGGTGCCCCTGGGCGACCCCGTCGAGGTCGACTGGTCGCGGCTCCGGGTCGCGGTGTCGGAGGACCTCGGGTGGGCCGCGGTGGACCAGGAGGTCCGCGCCGCGTTCCGGGTCGCGGTCGACCGGCTCGTCGACGACGGGGCCCGGGTCGTGGAGGCGTCGCCGGGCGGTGGCTCGCCGGCCCGGCTCTGGAACGACATCGCGCTGCCCGAGGGCTTCGCCTCGGAGGGACCGCTGCTGGACCTCGCCGGTCCCGACGACATCGAGCCCGTGACGCGCGAGATCGTCGAGGCCGGTCGCTCGGCCACCGCCGCCGACTACCTGGACGCCCAGCAGCGACGGGTCGCCTACACCGAGACCTGGGAGTCCTTCTTCGCGGAGTACGACGTGCTCCTGACGCCGTCGATGCCGCTGCCGGCGTTCTCGACCGAGGTCACGGGTCCCACCGAGATCGACGGGACGCCGGTCGACCCGTTCTTCGACGACTGGTGCGCACTGGCACTTCCTGCCAACCTCACCGGCCAGCCCGCGACCGCCGTCCCGACCGGCCTGGCGTCGGACGGGCTGCCGGTCGGTCTGCAGGTGATGGGTCCGAGGTGGGCGGACCTGCGGACCCTGGCTGTCGCCGCGCGGCTCGAGGCGCTGATCGGCTTCGAGCCGGCTCCGGCTCTCGCGGACGGACCTCCCACGTGACGACGGGCCGGGAACCGGATCTCGCGCCCACCCGTCCCATCCGCATGCGACGCCGACTCGGGACCCTGACCACCACCCTGGTGACCTGCCTCCTCGTGGCCCTGACCGCGGGCTGCGGGTCGTCGTCCTCGACGGCGACCGACCCCGGGAAGGCGCCGGCGTCCGACCCGGCGGGCGTTCCGTCGCGCACACCCGGACCTGTTCCCGGCGCGAAGGTGCTGCCCCTGATCTCGCTGACCGGTGCGGGCGGCCGCGTGGCGAGCACCGCTACCTTGCTGAACACGCCGGCCGACGTGCGGGCGTTCGGGCGCCAGTTCGGGGTGCCGGCGATGTGGCGCCGGATCCAGAGCGAGGTCGCCGACGTGCAGTCGTCCGGCCACGACGTCGTCGGCCAGATCGTCATGGTCGGCTGCGACCGCCCGCCCGGCGCCGTCGTCAGCGTCGACGGGTCGGGTGACGTGGTCCTCACGCCGAAGGAGGTCGCGAGCCCGCTCGAGGAGTGCCTGGCGGCCGTGACCACCGTCGCGATCGCGGTCGTGCCCCGGGGCTCCACCGGCTAGCGCCTCGCTCGCCGCCGCCTCGGGTGGCCGGTCGGTGGCTGGCGGCGCCTGCCCCCTGTCACACGCTGACCGGTCTTGAGGTGCTCCGTTCGGGCGGCATGCGGGATGCACGAACAGCGTGTTGCGAGGGGCTCGCCCGTTAGCGTGAGGGGCGTGCAGCGTCGAGCGAGCCGTGGAACACCTTCGTCGAGGGCGACAACCTCGACGTGCTCCCGCGACTGGCGCCGGCGTACGGGCCGTTCGACGTGGTCTACCTCGATCCGCCGTACAACACCGGCAACCCGTTCGTGTACGACGACAAGCCGGCCGGCCGCCGCGCCGACCGGCACGAGGCCTGGGCCGCGACGATGCGACCGCGTCTGGAGGCCGTGCGTGAGGTGATGAGCCCGCGGGGCGCCGTCTTCATCAGCATCGACGACCACGAGGGCGCGCGACTCCGGCTGCTGATGGACGACGTGTTCGGGGAGGACCAGTTCCTCGCCCAGGTCGTGGCGAACCTGAACCCGAAAGGCCGACAGCTCGGGCGTGGGTTCGCGACCTCGCACGAGTATCTCCTCGTCTACGCCCGCTCGTCGCCGGACTGCGCGCTCGACGCGTCGATCCCGTCCCTGGTGGACCCCCGCGACTTCCCGCTGACCGCGGACGACGGCCGGCGCTTCCGTCGGCTGCCGCTGCGCAACACCAACAAGAAGTTCAACCCGGTGACGGCGCCGACGATGCACTTCGCCGTGTTCGGCTCGCCCGAGTCGGGTCGGGTCGCCACCGAGCCGTTCCCCGAGGCGCTCGAGATCAAGCCGGTCTTCGGCGACGGGACGCCGGCGGTGTGGCGCTGGTCGGCCGCCAAGATCGACGCGCAGCCCGACGACCTGGTCTGCCGCTGGGTCGGCGCGGGCGAACGCCGGCGCGCAGACGTCTTCCAGCGCGACTGGCTCCACGAGGACCGCCGCAAGAAGCTGCGCACGATCTGGTTGGCCCAGGAGATCGGCTCGACGGACACCGCGGTCACCGAGCTCAAGGCGCTGGTCGGGCACCTCTTCGAGTCCCCGAAGCCGACCGGGCTGATCCGGCGGATCCTGGAGACCATGCCGCACGACGCCCGCGTCCTCGATCCGTACGCCGGCAGCGGGACGACCGGCCACGCGGTCGCGCTGCAGAACGCCGCGGACGGCGGCCGGCGTACGTGTGTCTCCGTCAACGCGCCCGAGCCCGTCCGCCCCGGGTCGAACGCCGACCTGGCCGGCTACCGGCTGGTCTCCGACGTCACCCGGGCCCGGCTGCGGGCGGTGGCGGACGTGGCCGGGGGAGGGTTCGCGGAGTTCACGCCCGATTCTTGACTCGTTCAAGAGAACGGGCTTGGATCGAGTGGTGCGCCCGGCCCCTGACTTCTCGCAGCTGCTGCGTGACGCCGGTCTGCGGGTGACCCGCCAGCGGCTGGCCGTGCTCGACGCGCTGGTGGAGCTCGCGCACGCCGACACCGAGTCGGTGATCTCCGCCGTACGCCGGGACCTGCCGGAGGTCTCGCACCAGGCCGTCTACGACTCGCTGCGGACGCTGACCGCCGCGGGGCTGGCCCGGCGCATCCAGCCGAACGGCTCGCTCGCCCGCTACGAGGCCCGGGTCGGCGACAACCACCACCACCTCGTCTGCCGCTCCTGCGGCGCGATCACCGACGTCGACTGCGCCTCCGGCCGGGCTCCGTGCCTGACCGCGGCGGACGCCCACGGCTACGTCGTCGACGAGGCCGAGGTCATCTACTGGGGGCTCTGCCCCGCCTGCTCGGCGACCGCTGACCGGGCTCGTTCCGAACACGTCTGAACACGTCTGAACACGTCTGAACACCGAGGAAAGGTTGGACATGGCTCCCGACGACAGCACGCACGCGGGTACGCACGACGCCAAGGTCGGCGACATGAACGTCGAGTCCGCGGAAGGACCCGTCAGCACCGAGGACCTCGGGCAGGACGCCGGTGGCTGCCCGGTGGCGCACGACCGTCCGACGTTCCCGACGGAGGGTGGCAACAGCAACCAGGGCTGGTGGCCGACGCGGCTCAACCTGAAGATCCTGGCCAAGCACCAGCCGGTGTCCGACCCGATGGACGACGACTTCGACTACGCCGCCGGGTTCAACAGCCTCGACCTGGGCGCCGTGAAGCGCGACATCGAGGAGGTGCTGACCACCTCGCAGGAGTGGTGGCCGGCCGACTTCGGCCACTACGGCCCGTTCATGATCCGGATGGCCTGGCACAGCGCCGGCACCTACCGGATCAGCGACGGGCGCGGCGGCGCCGGCGCCGGCCAGCAGCGGTTCGCACCGATCAACTCCTGGCCCGACAACGGCAACCTCGACAAGGCGCGGCGGCTGCTCTGGCCGGTGAAGAAGAAGTACGGCGCGAAGCTCTCCTGGGCCGACCTCATCGTGCTCACCGGCAACGTCGCCCTGGAGTCGATGGGCTTCGAGACCTTCGGCTTCGGCGGCGGGCGTGAGGACGTCTGGGAGCCCGACGAGGACGTGTACTGGGGGCCGGAGCAGACCTGGCTCGGCGACGAGCGCTACACCGGTGACCGTGAGCTCGAGTCGCCGCTCGCCGCGGTGCAGATGGGCCTGATCTACGTGAACCCCGAGGGTCCGAACGGCACGCCGGACCCCCTGGCCTCGGCGCGCGACATCCGCGAGACGTTCCGCAGGATGGCGATGAACGACGAGGAGACCGTCGCGCTGATCGCCGGCGGCCACACGTTCGGCAAGACGCACGGTGCCGCGAGCCCCGACGACCACGTCGGCCCCGAGCCCGAGGGTGCGCCCCTGGAGCTCCAGGGCCTGGGGTGGAAGAACTCGTTCGGCAGCGGCAAGGGCAAGGACGCGATCACCAGCGGTCTCGAGGTGACCTGGACCGCGACCCCCACCCGGTGGGGCAACGGGTTCTTCGACAACCTCTTCGGCTACGAGTGGGAGCTGTCGTCCAGCCCGGCCGGCGCGCACCAGTGGGTCGCCAAGGACGGCGCCGGGGCCGGCTCGATCCCCGCACCCGACGAGGGCGGTCCGGGTCGTGCGCCGACCATGCTCACCACCGACCTCGCCCTGCGGATGGACCCGGTGTACGGCGAGATCTCGAAGCGGTTCCACGAGAACCCCGACGAGTTCGCCGACGCGTTCGCCCGCGCGTGGTTCAAGCTGACCCACCGCGACATGGGTCCGATCCAGCGGTACCTCGGCCCCGAGGTCCCCAGCGAGGTGCTGGTCTGGCAGGACCCGGTCCCGGAGGCGACGTACGCCGCGATCGACGACGCTGACGTCGCGGCGCTCAAGCAGGAGGTGCTCGACTCGGGGCTCACGATCGGCCAGCTGGTCTCGGCCGCGTGGGCGTCGGCATCGACGTACCGGGGCAGCGACAAGCGGGGTGGGGCGAACGGCGGCCGCATCCGGCTCGAGCCGCAGAGCGGCTGGGAGGTCAACGACCCCGACCAGCTCGCCACCGTCGTGCGCACGCTCGAGGGCATCGCCGAGGCGTTCAACGACCGCGACGACGACAAGCGCGTCTCGTTCGCGGACCTGGTCGTGCTCGCCGGCTCGGCCGCGGTGGAGAAGGCGGCCCGGGAGGCCGGCCACGACCTCACCGTGCCGTTCACGCCCGGCCGCACCGACGCCGCTCAGGAGCAGACCGACGTCGAGTCGTTCGCTGCGCTCGAGCCCACGGCCGACGGCTTCCGGAACTACGTCGGCAAGGGCCTGCGGCTGCCGGGGGAGTACCAGCTCATCGACCGCGCGAACCTGCTCACGCTGAGCGCGCCCGAGATGACCGTCCTCGTCGGCGGCCTGCGGGTGCTCGGCGCGAACCACGGTGAGTCGTCGCTCGGTGTCCTGACCGACCGGCCGGGTGTGCTCACGAACGACTTCTTCGTGAACCTGCTCGACCTCGGCACCACCTGGACCCCCACCTCGGACGACGCCGAGACCTTCGAGGGTCGCGACGCCTCCGGCTCGGTGCGCTGGACCGGGAGCCGGGTCGACCTGGTCTTCGGCTCCAACTCCGAGCTCCGCGCCCTGGCCGAGGTCTACGCCTCGGACGACGCCGGCGAGAAGTTCGCCCGCGACTTCGTCGCCGCCTGGGCCAAGGTGATGGACCTCGACCGCTTCGACCTCCGCTGACCCGGCGATCCGGTGACGTCGTACGGCGCTGACCCGGCGATCCGGTGACGTCGTACGGCGCTGACCCGGCGATCCGGTGACGCCGTACGGCGCTGACCCGGCGATGCGGTGACGGCGTATGCCGGGTCCGTGCCCTGGAGCGGCACGGGATCGCCGGGTCAGTGCCCTGGAGCGGCACGGGATCGCCGGGTCAGGGGCCTGGAGCGGTACGGGATCGCCGGGTCAGCGTCCTGGAGCGGCACGGGATCGCCGGGTCAGCGCTCAGGCCGGCTCAGGAGCGGCGGGTGTACTTGGAGTACAGCTTGGTCTCGCGGCGACCGCCCCTGCCGTCGCTGCGCCAGGACGGTCCGACGCCCATGTCCTCCAGGTGCTCCTGCCACGAGCCCCACTGACCGGGGTCGACGCCCTGGCCGCGGATCATCTGCCGCAGGACCGGCGAGCGGGCGAGCCAGACGGCGAGCGCCAGACCGGCGACCGCGAGCAACCCGTAGAAGAGCATGGACACCCCCGACCTGCGAGAACGTGCCATCACGGTAATGCTCGGGGTGGCCGTCCGCCTACGAACCTCGGATACCGATCCGGTCACGACGCCGACATCATGGGTGGCATGACGGACGGCGTGGCACTGGTGACCGGCGGCTCGAGCGGGATCGGGGAGCGGACGGCGATCCGGCTGCGGGAGGCCGGCTTCACGACGTACGCCGTGGCTCGCCGGCTCGATCGGATGGAGGGCATCGAGCAGGCGGGCGTCACGACCTTCGCGATGGACGTCACCGACGACGGCTCGATGACCTCGGGCATCGAGCGCATCCTCGGCGAGCACGGTCGCCTCGACGTCCTCGTCAACAACGCCGGCTACGGCTCGTACGGCGCGGTCGAGAACGTCCCCATCGACGAGGCGCGGCGGCAGTTCGAGGTCAACCTGTTCGGGCTGGCCCGGCTGATCCAGCTGGTGACCCCCGGCATGCGCGACCGCGCGAGCGGCCGGATCATCAACATCAGCAGCATCGGCGGCAAGTTCTACGAGCCGCTCGGCGCGTGGTACCACGCGACCAAGTTCGCCGTGGAGGGCTTCAGCGACAGCCTGCGCCTGGAGCTCGCGCCGTACGGCGTGCGCGTGGTGATCGTCGAGCCCGGCGCGATCCTCACCGAGTGGAGCGACATCGCCGGCGACAGCGCCGTCGAGAGCAGCCGGGGTACGCCGTACGAGCAGCAGGCCGCGGGTCTGCGCCGCCGTTTCGAGCAGGCCTACCGACCGGCGATGGCCAGCAACCCGGACGTCGTCGCGAAGGCGGTCGCCAAAGCGGCCACCGCGCGACGTCCGCGGACGCGGTACCCGGTCGGTCGCGGCGCCCGCACCGTGCTGACCGCCCGCGCCGTCCTGCCCGACCGGGCGTTCGACGCCGTCGTCTCCCGGCTCTACTCCTGAGTCGGCACGAGCAGACCGAGCCGGCCCGAGCACGGGCCCGAGCACGGCGAAGGGGCGGGTCCCGCGGGACCCGCCCCTTGCTCGTGCCCCTGCGGTCAGGCCGCGTCGAGCGCCGGCTCCGCCTCGAGCTCGACGACCGTCTCGACCGCCAGCTCGTCGCGCCGGATCAGCGTCAACGAGGCGACGACACCGACGGCTGCCACGATCGCACCCACGAGGAACGCGTTCTGGAACCCGTCGACCAGGGCGACCGGCAGTGCCGAGCCGGTACCGACCGAGTCCTTCGTGGACGACGTCGCGATGGTCGACAGCGCGGCGATGCCGAGCGCCCCGCCGATCTGCTGGGAGGTGTTGATCAAGCCCGAGGCCAGCCCGGCCTCGGAGGCGGTCACACCCGCCAGCGCGGCGATCGAGATCGGCACGAACGAGAACCCGATCCCGACCCCGAGGATCAGGAAGCCGGGCAGCAGGTCGGAGACGTAGCTGCCGTCGACGGGCACGCGGGTGAAGAAGAGCAGGCCGGCCGTCAGCGCCACCATCCCGATCACCAGCACCGGCTTCACCCCGACGCGGGTCACGAGCTGGCCGGCGACGCCGGACCACACGATCGCCGTACCGGCCACCGCCAGGTAGGAGACGCCGGTCTTCATCGCGGAGTACCCCAGGACCTGCTGCATGTAGAGCGTCAGCATCAGGAACATCGAGAACAGCGCGGTGCCCATGATGAAGCCGGCCACGTTCGCGCCGCTCACGGTGCGGGTCTGCAGGATGCCGAAGCGCATCAGCGGCTCGGGGTGCCGCAGCTCCCACGCCACGAACGCGCCGAGCAGCACCAGCGAGCCCGCGAACACGCTGACGGTCTCCGCCGAGGTCCAGCCCTTCTGGCCGGCCTGGGTGATCCCGTACACCAGCGACGAGAGGCCGCCGGTCACCAGCACGGCCCCCGGCAGGTCGAACCGCTTGACCAGGGCGTCGCGGCTCTCCTGCAGGAGCACCGGCGCCAGCAGGAACCCGATCACGCCGACCGGGACGTTGACGAAGAAGATCCACTCCCAGCTCAGCGCGTCGGTGAGGACGCCGCCGAGGAGCACGCCCGCCACGGCACCGAAGCCGCCGACGGCGCCCCAGGCGCCGAGCGCGATGTTGCGCTCGCGGCCCTCGGGGAACGTCGTCGACAGGATCGAAAGGGCGGCCGGGGTGATGATCGCCGCGCCGAGGCCCTGGAGCGCACGGGCGCCGATCAGGGACGGCTCGGACCACGCGAGGCCCGCGAGCAGCGAGGCCACGGTGAAGACGGCGATGCCGCCGAGGAAGATCCGGCGTCGGCCGAGCATGTCCGCGGCGCGCCCGCCGAGCAGGAGGAACCCACCGAACACCAGGGCGTAGGCGCTGATCACCCACTGGAGGTCGCCCTGGGAGAAGCCGAGGTCCACCTTGATGGAGGGGAGCGCGACGTTCACGATCGCGATGTCGAGCACCACCATGAACTGGACGACGCACAGCAGCGCGAGGGCCAGCCAGGTACGGCGGTCCGTGGCCGCCGGAGCAGTTGCTTGCAATTCTGAAGTCATGCAGCCGACCGTAACAGCGTCCACTTCACTTTCACAAGTGAATACTTCTCAATCGTTACAGAGTGGTATCCTTTCCACATGGCCAAGCGCTACGAGCAGTACTGTCCGATGGCACATGCCCTGGATCTCGTGGGCGACCGGTGGGCCCTGCTCGTGATCCGCGAGCTGATGCACGGCCCGAAGCGCTACACCGACCTCGTCGAGCACCTGCACGGCATCGGGACCAACATCCTCGCCGCGCGGCTGCGCGACCTCGAGCAGAACGGCGTCGTCGCCCGGCGTACCCTGCCGCCGCCCGCCGCGTCGAAGGTCTACGAGCTGACCGACTACGGGCGCGAGCTCAAGCCGGCCATGCGCGAGCTCGCGGTGTGGGGAGCCCGCTCCCTCGGCCCGCCCACTGCCGGTGACGAGCTCTTCGACGGCTGGCTGTCGAACGCCATGGACATCGTGATGGCGCCGCTGGCGCCGGCCGGCCGCTTCGAGTTCCGCGCCGGGCCGGAGGTCGCGTCTCTCGTCGACGGCGACGTCCTCGACGGTCCGATCGACGACCCCGACGTCGTGGTCGAGGGGGACCCCGAGGGCATCTACTCGCTGTTCGTGGACCGCTGTCTCGACCGCGTCACCATCGAGGGCGACCACGCGCTCCTCGACCGCCTCCTCGAGGCGGCCCCCCGGCACGTGCCGACGCCCGCGGCGAGCTAGGGCCGGGTCGCGCGGGCCGACACCGCCCGCCGGACTCAGACGCCGGACTCAGACGCCGGCGGCCTTCTCCAGCGCGCCGAGCTCGTGGTCGAGGTGGACCAGCAGGCGCTGCAGGTGCGGGACGGTACGCCGGCACCCGGTCAGCCCGAACGCCATCTGGTCGGCGTAGGAGTTGCAGGTGATGTTCAGCGCCATGCCGTCGATCGGGATCGAGAGCGGGTAGGTGCCGGTCAGCCTCATCCCGTTGAAGTACTGCGTCGACCGGGGCCCGGGCACGTTGCTGATGATCAGGTTGTACGGCGGCTTCACCACGCCGCCCATCCGCAGCATCGGCGCCAGGATCGCCGGCGCCTGGCCCAGCGCGCTCATCGCGAGGATCTGCACGGGCGTCATCTCGGCCAGGCCGCGCTTGCCCTCCACCATCGACTCGTGCACGAGCCGCAGCCGGTCGGCGGGGTCGTCGAGGTCGGTGCCGAGCTTGACCATCACGGACCCGAGCGCGTTGCCGCCGTGCACCGACGGCAGGTGGGACTCCTTGGCCCGCAGCCCGACCGGCACCATCGAGACCAGCGTGGTGTCCGGCAGCGCGTCGAGCTCGAGGAGGTAGGCCCGCATCGCCCCGCTGCACATCGCCAGCACCACGTCGTTCAGCGTCGTGCCGCTGGCCCTGCTGATGCCCCGCAGGCGCTCGAGCGGCCAGTCCTGCGCGGCGAACCGGCGCGCGGCGGTGATCGGCTGGTTGAGGATCGTGCGGGGCGCGTAGAGCGCCAGCGCCGACGTCTCGTTGCGGATCGACTTGGACAAGGTCTTGATCAGCGCGCCCGGGAGGCCCGCGGCCTCGGCGCTGATCCCGAGCGCCGTCCGCATCGCCTGCAGCGGTACGTCGGAGAGCGAGGTCTCGGCCTGCTCCTGTGCGTCGCGGACCTTCGCCGTCGACGGCTTGTTCTCCCACGGGGCCGGCATCCCGGTGCGGTCGGGGTCGGTGGTGAGGATGCTCTGCAGCAGCCGCATGGCCGAGACGCCGTCGACGAGAGCGTGGTGGAGCTTGGCGTACATCGCGACGCGACCGTCGCGCAGTCCCTCGATCAGGTGCCACTCCCACAGCGGCCGCTCGAGCGCCATCCGGGACGAGTGCAGCCGCGAGCACAGCTCGAGCAGCTCGCGCACGCGCCCGGGCTTGGGCAGCGCGCTGTGCCGCACGTGGTACTCGATGTCGAACTCGTCGTCTTCGCGCCAGACGTACTGCCCACCGGTGCGCACCGACCGCACCGGGTGCTTGAGGAACAGCGGCGCGATGTCCTCGGACTCACGGAACTGCGCGTAGAGGTCGTGCACGAAGTTGCGGCCGGCGCCCTCGGGCTTGGTGAACAGCTGCAGCCCGCCCACGTGCATCGGCATCCGGCGGTTCTCCGCCATCAGGAAGGCTGCGGCCGTCGGGTCGAGGGGCTGCACCATGCGGTCGATCCTTGTCGCTCGCCGACGGTGGGACAACCGGATGGAAGGATCGGCGCCATGCAGGCCCAGGCCTTCGAGGAAGCACTGGTACGCGGTCGTACGTCGATGACGGCCCGGCTGGACCGCTGGCGGTCGAAGTGGTGGGTGATCGCCCAGTGCGCGATCGCGGCCGGCGTGGCGTGGTGGATCGCCTCCGACGTCCTCGGCCACACCTCCCCGTTCTTCGCCCCGGTGGCCGCGGTCGTCTGCCTCGGTACGTCGTACGGCCAGCGACTGCGCCGGGTCGCGGAGGTGACGGTCGGGGTGGCCCTCGGCGTCTTCGGGGCCGACCTCATCGTGCGGCTGCTCGGCACCGAGGGCTGGGTGATCGTCCTCGTGGTCGGGCTGGCGATGAGCGTGGCGCTGCTGCTGGACGGCGGGCAGGTGTTCCTGATCCAGGCGGCGGTGCAGTCGATCGTGATCACGGCCCTCAAGCCCGGCCCCGGTCAGGCCTTCACCCGTTGGACCGACGCGCTGGTCGGGGGCGCCGTGGCACTGGTGGCGGCGACGGTGGTGCCGGCGGCTCCGCTGCGGCGGCCGCGTGAGCAGGCGGCGAAGGTGGTCCGGAAGATCCGCGACCTGCTCCAGGCGGCCGGCGACGTGATGGTCGACGGCGACGTCGAGCGCGCGCTCGACCTGCTGGCCGAGGCGCGGGCCACCGACCCCTTGATCCGAGAGCTCCAGGACGCCGCCGACGAGGGGCTGGACGTCGTGGCCTCGTCGCCGTTCCGCATCCGGCACGGTCCGGGGCTGCGCAAGATGGCCGAGCTGGTCGAGCCGCTGGACCGGGCGCTGCGCAGCACCCGGGTCCTGGTCCGCCAGTGCGCGGTCGCGGCGTACCGGCAGCAGCCGATCCCGCAGGCGTACGCCGTCATCGCCGCCGAGCTCGCGGCCGCGGTCGAGGTGGTGGCGCTGGAGCTGGACGCGGACCGGATGCCCACGGCCGCGCAACCCGCCCTGGTGGCCGTCGGCATCGCCACCAGCGAGGTCGACCGCAGCGACGACCTCTCGGCCGAGGTGGTGCTGGCGCAGTTCCGGTCCGTGGTCGCCGACCTGCTCCTGCTGACCGGGATGACCAGCTTCGAGGCCACCGACGCGATCCCGCCGGTGAGGCACTGACGTGGCCGGGCCGGACGCGGAGCCGGAGTGGGTGCTGCACGTCGACCTCGACCAGTTCATCGCGGCCGTCGAGATGCTGCGTCGTCCGGAGCTCGCGGATCGGCCCGTGGTGGTCGGCGGGCGTGGCGACCCGACCGAGCGCGGCGTCGTCGCCACCGCGTCGTACGCCGCGCGCGAGCATGGCGTCGGGTCCGGGATGCCGCTGCGCGTCGCCGCGCGGAAACTGCCGCCCGAGGCGGTCTTCCTGCCGGTCGACAAGCCGGCGTACGACGCTGCGTCCGCGCGGGTCATGGACACCCTGCGCTCGCTCGCGTGGGGCGGCGTACCGGTGGTGGTCGAGGTGCTCGGCTGGGACGAGGCGTTCCTCGGGCCGGGGCCCGGGCACGGCGACCTCGGGGACCCGCGGGTCTTCGCCGAGCACATCCGGGCGACCGTGCACGCGGCCACCGACCTGACCTGCGGCGTCGGCATCGGCGACAACAAGCTCCGCGCCAAGATCGCCACCGCGTTCGGCAAGCACGGCGAGGGGGACGGCTCCGGCATCGGCTACCTCACCGCCGTCCGAGTGGTACGACGTGATGGGCGACCGCCCGACCACCGCGCTGTGGGGCATCGGCTCGCGGATCGGGAAACGGCTGGCCGACCTGGGCATCCACACCGTGCGCGAGCTGGCCGAGTCCGACACGCAGGTGCTCGCCGACGCGATCGGGCCGACGATGGGGCCGTGGTACCACCGGCTCGGCCGCGGCGCCGACACGAGCCCCGTCGACGCGACACCGTGGACGCCGCGGGCGCACGGACGCGAGGAGACCTACCAGACCGACCTGACCTGGGACGTCGTACCCGACGAGCTGCGGGCCCTGACCGGGCGGGTCGTCGAGGACATCGACCGCGAGGGCCGGCCGGCGGCACGGGTCGGGATCAAGGTGCGGTACCGCCCGTTCATCACGGTCAGCCGGTCGCTCACGCTGCCGGCGCCGACGAACGACGTGGCGACGCTGGCGGACGCTGCCGTCTCGCTGCTCGACCGGGTCGAGCACGACCGGCCGGTGCGGCTGCTCGGCGTACGCCTGGAGATGGTCGAGCCCGAGGGCGGGTACGCGCGATGACCTCGGGCATGGACTGGCAGGCGTGGCACCGCGACTACGACGACCCGGGCTCGCCGGTCTCGCGGCGGCTCGGCGAGGTGCGGTCCCGCCTCGCGTCGGCGCTGGACGCCGTGCCGGGGCGGCCGCGGCTGCTCAACCTCTGCGCGGGCGATGCCCGGGACACCGTCCCCGTGCTGGCTGCTCTGGACCGGCCCGTCGACGCGTGCGCCGTCGAGCTCGACCCGAGCCTGGCCGAGGCGGCGCGTCGTGCCGCGAGCGAGGCCGGCGTGCGGCTGGACGTGCGCACCGGTGACGCGGCCGATCCGGCGACGTACGCCGACCAGTTGCCGGTGGACGTGCTGCTGCTGGTGGGTCTGTTCGGCAACATCTCGGACGTCGACGGCGAGACGACGATCCGGGCCGTCGCCTCGATGCTGGCGCCGGGTGGCACGGTGATCTGGAGCCGGAGCGACCGGTTCCGCTCGGAGCCGACGCACGACTACGCCGACCCGGCCGCGTGGCTGCGGGACCGCTTCGAGGCGGCCGGCTTCGAGACGGTGGAGTACCTCGTGCCCGACGAGGGTCACTGGCGGCTCGGGGTGTCGCGGCTCGCCGTGCCGTCACCGGCGCAACTGCCCGAGCGGCTGTTCACGTTCGTGCGCTGAGAGCCTCGAGCACCGTCTGCCAGCGCTCGTGGCTGCCGTCGTACGGCGCGGTCTCGTCGAGGATCGCAGCGTGCACGCGGTCACGGCTGGCCTCCGCCAGCGCGACGATCTCCCGCGGGTAGCCGAGCTCGACCTGGTGCTCGGCGAACTCGTCCTCGTCGTCGACGACCACCCACCCGTTGCGCATCCGGATCACGTCGAGGTCCAGGTCGACGGCGCGGACCGCCGAGCCGTCCCAGACCGGCGGAGTGGTCATGTCGACGTACACCCAGGTGGGCGCCGGCGGCTTGTGGAACGTCGCCATCCAGCCGCGCTCCACGTCGCCCGCGCCGCCGGCGGGGATCAGCCCGACCTGGTCGAACTCGGAGGTGACCTCGAGCCCGGGACGGCTCATCAGGGTGCCGGCGGGGATCCCGAGCCAGTCGCCGTGCTCGTCGCTGCCGAGCCAGCGGGCCGGGATCTGCCAGTGCGGACGCCCACCCCACTTGTCCATCGCGATGCGCACCGGATCACCGAGCTCGAACCCCACCCCGCGACCCTACGTCTCAGCGCTTGGGCGGCTTGGTGCGCTTCGCCACGGACGCGACGACGTCCTGGTAGCGCGAGCCGGTGAGGCGGGCGAAGTGGTGGAGGAGATGGGCGTCGCGCCCGACCAGCAACCGCGCCTTGCCGCCGAGGATGCCCTTCTCGACGATGATCCGAGCGGCCTCCTCGGGCTCCATCCGGGCCATCCGCTCGTCGAAGTGGCGGGCGATCCGGCCGTGGTCCTCCCGGTCCGACGTCCGCGCGTTGCGGACGATGGCGGTCTTCACGCCGCCGGGATGCACCACCGTGACGCCGACCGGGTGGCCGGCCATCAGCAGCTCCTCGCGCAGCGCCTCGCTGAAGCCGCGGACGGCGTGCTTGGCGGCGTTGTACATGGACTGGCTCGGCACCGAGAGCAGACCGAAGAGCGAGGACATGTTGACCAGGTGCCCGTCGCCGGAGGCGATCAGGTGCGGCAGGAACTCCTTGGTGCCGTGGACGACGCCCCAGAAGTTGATGTCGATGATCCAGTCCATGTCGGCGTAGTCGAGGTCCTCGACGTCGCCGACCAGGGCGACGCCGGCGTTGTTGACCACGACGTCGACCCGCCCGAAGTGCTGCGCCACCGCCTCGGCGTACGCCGCGAACGCGGCGCGGTCGGCGACGTCGAGCCGGTCGCTGCGCACCTCGCGGGCTCCGGCCGACGTGACGAGGTCGACGGTCTCGCCGAGCCCCGTCTCGTCGACGTCCGAGACCGCGAGCCTCGCTCCACGGCGTGCGACGTCGACCGCCAGGGCCCGGCCGATGCCGGACGCCGCCCCGGTGACCACGACGACCTTGTCCTCGAGCGTCTGCATGGGATCAGGCGACCGCCTCGCGGTCGGGCGTCGGCCGGGCGACCTGCACGTCGTAGGCATCGGCGTCGAAGCGCGCGAGCTTGGCGACGGAGGGTGAACGTGGCCTTCGGCCAGAGCACGGTGTTGCGGCCGTGGCTGTCGAGGTACCACGACGAGCAGCCGCCGGTGTTCCACACCGTCCGCTTCATCCGGCGCTGGACGCCGGCGTTCCACCTCCGCTGCGCGGCCGCGCGCGGCTCGACGGCGGCGTACCCCTGCTCGCGCATCGTCCGCAGGGCGTCGCGCAGGTAGGCGACCTGCGACTCGATCACGAACACGACGCTGGTGTGGCCCTGGCCGGTGTTCGGGCCGGTCATCATGAAGAGGTTGGGGAAGCCGTGCACGGTCGTGCCCTTGTACGCCGACATCCCGCTCGCGGACCACTCCTCGGCCAGGGTCCGTCCGGCGCGACCGACGATGCGCTCGGCGATCGGCAGCTCGGTGGTCCAGAAGCCGGTCGCGACCACGATCACGTCGACGGGATGCTCGACCCCGTCCTCGGTGACGACGCCCGTCGGAGTGATCCGTGAGATGGGATCGGTCACGAGGTCGACGTTCTCCGAGGCGAGGGCGGGGTAGTAGGTGTTGGAGCGGAGCACCCGCTTGCAGCCGAGCCGGAAGGTCGGCGTGACCTTCGCGCGGAGCGCGGGGTCCTCGATCGCCCGGTGGATGTTGAGGGTGGCGGCCTTCTGGGCCGGTGCACCGAGTCGCGGCTGCCAGGTGAACGCCGGCACGTAGCCCTCGTGAGCCCAGTAGATGCCGGTGCGGTAGAGCCGGGACAGGGCCGGGACCCGGCGCAGCGCGAGGCGCTCGAGCCGCGGGTAGCGGCGGTCGTTGCGGGGGATCACCCACGGCGCCGTGCGTTGGTAGACGTCGAGGTGGGCGGCGACCTTCTGGACCTCGGGGACGATCTGGATCGCCGACGCACCCGTCCCGATCACCGCGACGCGCCGGCCGGCGAGGTCGACGGAGTGGTCCCAGTCTGCGGAGTGGAAGAGGTCGCCGGCGAACGACTCGATGCCCTCGATCTCGGGCAGCCGCGGCGCGGAGAGGCCGCCGGTGCCGGTGACCAGCGTGCGGGAGACGACGTCGCCGGACGTCGTCCGACAGCGCCAGACCCGGGCCTCGTCGTCCCAGGTGGCCCGCTCGAGCTCGGTGTCGAACACGATCCTGTCGGTGACGGCGTACTGCTGGGCGACCTGCCGGAGGTAGGCCTGGATCTCCGGCTGGGGGGAGTACGACGAGCTCCACTCCGGGTTGCGGGCGAACGAGTAGGAGTAGAGCTGGCTCGGCACGTCGCAGCAGGCGCCGGGATAGGTGTTGTCGCGCCAGGTGCCCCCGAGGTCGCCGGCCTTCTCGATGACGACGTAGTCGGTCTCGCCGTCCTCGGCCAGCTTGATCGCCGCGCACAGCCCGGCGAACCCGGAGCCGACGATCAGGTGGTCGACCTGCTGCGGGAGGCTCATGTCGCTCGACCGTAGCCGAATCCCGCCGCCGCGAGGTGTGGTCTTGCTCGCAGGGTGGAGTACCCGTCAGCCGCCGGTCGTGAGGTCGTAGACGGTGACGCCGCCGACGGTCTTCGCGGTGTACGTCGACTCCACCCAGCTGGTGATCTGGCCGGCCGTGCTGCTGGTGGTGCCACCGGCGCCGGCCGGACCGGCAGCCACACCGCCGAAGCCCCCGAGGCCCCCGCCGCCCGCGATGAAGTAGTGGATCTTGCCGGCGGCGACCCACGCCTGGAACTGTGCCAGCGTCGGGCTGGGGTCGCTGCCGTTGAAGCCCCCGATCGCCATCACCGGGTCCTGCGTCGCCAGCTGGTAGCCGGCGGCGCTGTTGGAGCCGACCGCGGCCGCCACCCAGGTGTACGACGACGCATCGGCCTCGAGGAGCTCGGTCAGCGCCGTGCTCGGCGTGCTGCCGTCGAGCAAGCCGCCCGGGCCGGCCCCGTTGGTGCCGCCGAGGGTGCCGCCGGTGTTCGGGCCGGTCGTGGTCCCGGTGCCGGTGCCGTTCGACGGGGTGGCGCCCGCCGGGCCGCCGAGGCCGCCCGTGCCGCCCGACGGCCCGGCGCTCGGGATCGACCCCGAGTGGGGGGTGGCCGCCGTGGCCAGGGAGTACGCCGCGGGGGCGGTGAGGCCCGACAGCAGCGCCACCACGGCGACCGCCGTGGCGACCCGGCGGGGGAGGTACCGGACGCCGACGATCATCAGCGCGGCCGCGAACCCGACCGTGGCGACGACGTACTTCAGCCACGGGTGCCAGGACGAGTCGCGGGCGAGCAGCTCGAAGGCGAGGCTCGTGGTCATGGCGACGGTCACCCCCAGGACGCCGGCCGCGGTCAGTGACGAGCGGTGCTGCCAGAGCACCCACGCGCCCATCCCGACGAGGGCGCCGATCGCGGGGGCGAGGGCGACCGTGTAGTACGGGTGGAAGATCCCGGCCATCAGGCTGAAGGTGAGCGCGGTGACCACCAGCCAGCCGAGCCAGAGGGTCAGCCCGGCCAGGACGGCACGGCGGCCGCGGGCGAACCACAGACCGGCGACGCCGAGGACCAGGGCCGCGGGCAGGAGCCAGGCGACCTGGCTGCCGACCTCGCTGTTGAACATCCGGAGCAGCCCGGTCGCGCCCCACCCGCCGGTCCCGCCGAACCCGGCGCCGCCGACCGACCCGGTCTCGGAGCCGTCGAGCCGCCCCAGCCCGTTGTAGCCGAGGGTGAGCTCGAGGATCGAGTTGTGCTGCGAGCCACCGACGTACGGACGCGATGCGGCGGGCCACAGCATCACGATCGCGAGCCACCATCCGGCGGCGACGACCAGGCCACCGGCCGCGCCGAGGAGGTGCAGGATCCGACGGCGCCACGGCACGGTGGCGAACACGGCGTACACGAGCACCAGCGGGGGGATCACCAGGAAGGCCTGGAGCATCTTGGCCAGGAACGCCAGACCCACGAGCGCGCCGGCGAGGGCGAGCCAGCGGGCCGCCTTCGCGGAGGGCTCGACGGCGCGGAGGGTGGCGTACGCCGCGGCCACGAGCAGCAGGCAGAGCATCGCGTCGGGGTTGTCGAACCGGAACATCAGGACCGCGACCGGCGTCAGCGCCATCACCGAGCCGGCGACGAACGCGGCGACCGCGGAGCCCGTCGTACGCCGGACGGTGGCGTGGAGCAGCCAGACCGCGCCGACGCCCTCCAGCGCCTGCGGGACGAGGATGCTCCACGAGGAGAGCCCGAAGAGTCGTACCGAGAGCGCCATCGGCCACAGCGACAGCGGCGTCTTGTCGACGGTGATGCTGTTCGCGGCGTCGGACGACCCGAAGAGGAACGCCTTCCACGACTCCGACCCGGCCTGCGCGGCGGCGGAGTAGAAGGAGTTGGCCCAGCCCGACGCCCCGAGCCCCCAGAGGTAGAGGAGCGCGGTGGCGACGAGCAGCCCGGCGAGGGCGATCCGGTCGGCCGTCAGCTCTCGCCGGCCCGTCCGGGTGTCCGCTGCTTGGTGTCCCCGGCGCGGGAACGCGCGTACCGGCCGGGGACGGTCCTGGGGGCGGCTGTCGCGAGCCAGTGCCGAGGTCTCGGAAGTCATGTCCTCACCGTGGCGAGCACCTCTGGCAGGCCACCGTCGTGGGGCTGTGGGGTGTCTGTGAGCGCGGGTGGGGGTCGTCGTACGGGGGCGTGTAACCGACCCTTGTGGGGACGACACGCCGGCCACCAGGGGTGACCAGAGCCCACAGTGGTCGGTGACACGCCCCCAGCCGCCCCGGCCGGCTACGCCGGCAGCGACACCGTGACCGTCGTCGAGCCGGGGGAGGAGTCGAGGGCGACGGTGCCGCCGTGGGCGGAGACGATCGCGTGGACGAGGGAGAGTCCGAGGCCCGCGCCGCCGGACCCGGCCCGCCCGCCGGACCCGGCTCTGCCGCCGGCCGCCGCCGCCGCCGGCCCGGCCCCCGGCCCGGGTCTCCTCGGTCCGGGCCCGGGACGCGTCGCCGCGGACGAAGCGCTCGAACGCCGTGCCGGCGAGAGCCGGAGGGAAGCCGGGGCCGTCGTCGTGCACGGAGAAGCCCGGCCCGGGACGGCCGAGCGTGCCGGCGACCGTCACCGTGGTGCCGGGCGGCGTGTGCTTGCGGGCGTTGGTGAGCAGGTTGGTCACCACCTGGTAGAGCCGGTCGGCGTCGCCGGTCACCTCGATCGACTCCTCGGGGAGCTCCAGCCGCCAGCGGTGGTCGGGGGCGACGACGCGCGCGTCCGACACGGCCTCGACCAGAAGCCGCGAGAGGTCCACGTGGTCGCGCGCCAGCGGCCGGCCGGAGTCGAGGCGCGCGAGCAGCAGGAGGTCCTCGACCATCGAGGTCATCCGGGCCGACTCCTCCTCGACCTTGCCGAGCGCCGTGCGTACGGCGCCCTCGTCGTCCGGCCGTCGCCGCGCGAGCTCGGTGTAGCCGGCGATCGTCGTGAGTGGCGTGCGCAGCTCGTGCGACGCATCGGCCACGAACTGCCGCACCTGCTGCTCACTCCGGTGCCGCTCGGCCAGCGAGTCCTCGACGTGCACGAGCAGCGTGTTCAGGGCCGCCCCCACCTGACCGACCTCGGTGCGCTCGTCGGTGAGCTCGGCGGGCACACGCGGCGCGATCGCGATCTCGCCCTCGGCGAGCGGGAGTCCCGCCACGGTGTGGGCCGTCGACGCGACCTTGCGCAGCGGGCGCAGCTGCCGGCGTACGACGTAGGTGCCGGCACCGGCGGCCGCCAGAATCCCCGCCAGCCCGAACAGCACCTCCCACACCACCAGCTCGGAGATCGGGCCGTCGACGATGGACGTGGGCAGCCCCACGGCCAGGACCCCCGGAGCGCTCGTCCGGCCGCCGTCGAAGGTCACCGGGCCGTCCAGCGCGGCGACGCGGTACTCGCCGAGACCGGGCACGGACACCTCGTGCGGCCGTCCGTCCGGAGTCACCGACGTCAGCGCCTCGATCTGCGCCGTGGACAGGGAACGGTCGGTGCCGTCGTCCGACAGCTGGCCGACCGCCTGGCCGGCCGTCTTCCCCGCCGTGACCGAGCCCTCGCGGGTGACGCCGTAGCGCCGGTCGTCGGAGTCGCCGGGAGGACCGAACGCCCGGGGCCCCGGCTTGAGCTGCTCGAGCGACGACGTGACGTCCTGGTCCAAGCGGTCGGACAGGTAGCCCCGGAACGTCAGCGTCGCCGCGACACCGATCAGGGCCACGACGACGGCCACCAGGGCCACGGCCGTGATCACCAGCCGCGCCGTGAGAGACGCGAGCACGCGGCTCATGACACCGGCTTCAGCACGTACCCCGCGCCCCGCATGGTGTGGATCATCGGCTCGCGGCCGGCGTCGATCTTCTTGCGCAGGTAGGAGATGTAGAGCTCCACGACGTTCGCCTGGCCGCCGAAGTCGTAGTTCCAGACCCGGTCCAGGATCTGCGCCTTCGACAGCACCCGCTTCGGGTTGCGCATCAGGAAGCGCAGCAGCTCGTACTCGGTGGCCGTCAGCGAGATCTCGGTGCCCGCCCGGCGTACCTCGTGGCTGTCCTCGTCGAGCTCCAGGTCGCCGACCGTGAGCACCGAGCCGGCCTCGGCCCGTCGTGCGCCGGTACGCCGGAGCAGCCCACGCAGGCGTGCCACCAGCTCCTCGAGGGAGAACGGCTTGGTCACGTAGTCGTCGCCACCGGCGGTGAGCCCGGCGATCCGGTCCTCGACGGCGTCGCGGGCGGTCAGGAAGACCACCGGGAGGTCGGGGTCGGTCGCACGCATCCGGCGCAGCACCTCGAGCCCGTCGAAGTCCGGCAGCATCATGTCGAGCACGACGGCGTCGGGGCCGGCCGACCTCGCGGTCGAGACCGCCTTCGCGCCCGTGTGCGCGACCGAGACGTCGAACCCCTCGTAGCGCAGCGCCATGCTGATCAGCTCGGCGATGTTGACCTCGTCGTCGACGACGAGCACACGCAGGGGTGAGCCGTCCGGGCGGGTGAGCTCCATGCGCTCAGTCTGACCACGGCCGCTGTGCGTTTCCTGTGGGCGCCCTGTCCGAGAGACACGACTCGCTCTGACAAAATCCACAGGTCCGGCACAGCGGGCCGCTCCACACTCCCCGCATGAGCGACGACGAGACGCGCCCGATCGAGCCCGAGGCACCGCTGCCCCCGGCGCAGCCGGAAGCGCAGCAGGGGCCGCCCGCCGGCGCGCCGGCACCCACCACGGGACAGCCGGCGTACGCGATGCCGATCCCACCCGGCTACCCGGCGTACGCCGCGCAGCAGCGGCCGCGCTTCGCCGACCAGGTGCTCGGCATGCGCGCGGTCGTCGCCGTCGCGCTCGCCTGCCTGATCATCGGCGGCCTCAGCGGCTGGATCCTGGGCCACGCCGCGGGCAGTGACGACGGAGGGTTCGGCCGGGGTCCCGGCTTCCTCCAGCGCGGGTCCTTCCCCGAGGGGCAGAACGGCTTCGGCAACCAGCCGAACGGTCCCGCCCAGCCGTTCGGTCAGGGACCGAACGCTCGCTGACGCACGCCGGCCTCCGGCGCACCCGCCCGCCGCCGGAACGTGCGCCCGCTGACGCCCGCGCAAAAGCGTTGGGGGCCGCCACCGGCCGTGGGGGAGAATTTCCGGCGTTGTGGACATCTCCTTCCCGGCCGAGCTGCCGATCAGCGGGCGGCGCGCCGACATCGCTGCCGCGATCCGGGACCACCAGGTCGTCGTCGTGGCCGGGGAGACGGGGTCGGGGAAGACCACGCAGCTGCCGAAGATCTGTCTCGAGCTCGGCCGCGGGCAGGGTGGTCGAGGGCAGGGTGGCCGCGGTGGTCTCATCGGGCACACCCAGCCGCGCCGGATCGCCGCGCGGTCGGTCGCCGAGCGGCTCGCGGCCGAGCTGAGGACGGAGCTCGGCACCGAGGTCGGCTACCAGGTGCGCTTCACCGACCGCACATCGCCCGAGACGCGGCTGAAGGTGATGACCGACGGCATCCTGCTCGCCGAGCTCCAGCGTGACCGGCAGCTCCGTCGCTACGACACGATCATCATCGACGAGGCACACGAGCGGAGCCTCAACATCGACTTCCTGCTCGGCTACCTCAAGCAGCTGCTGCCCCGGCGCCCCGACCTGAAGCTGGTCATCACCTCGGCCACGATCGACCCGCAGCGGTTCGCCCGCCACTTCGCCGACGAGCGCGGCCGCCCGGCACCGGTGATCGAGGTCTCGGGCCGGATGTATCCCGTCGAGATCCGCTACCGGCCCCTGATCGACGTGTCGGACGAGGAGGATGAGGAGGGCGAGGTCGTCGTCCGCGACCAGACCGAGGCGATCGTCGACGCCGTCCGGGAGGTGTCGGGCGAGGGCCCCGGCGACGTCCTGGTCTTCCTGCCCGGCGAGCGCGAGATCCGCGACACCGCCGACGCGCTGGCCGACCTGAAACCCGACCCGGGACGCACGCTGGAGGTGGTGCCGCTCTTCTCGCGGCTCTCGGCCGCCGAGCAGCATCGCGTGTTCTCCTCGCACCCCCAGACCACGCGCCGGGTCGTCCTCGCCACGAACGTCGCCGAGACCTCGCTGACCGTCCCCGGCATCCGGTACGTCGTCGACACCGGCGTCGCCCGCATCTCGCGCTACTCGATGAAGACCAAGGTGCAGCGGCTCCCGATCGAGCCGATCAGCCAGGCCTCGGCGAGCCAGCGCTCCGGGCGGTGCGGCCGGGTCGAGGCCGGGATCGCGATCCGGCTGTACTCCGAGGAGGACTTCGAGGGCCGCCCGGAGTTCACCGACCCGGAGATCCTGCGCACCAATCTCGCGTCGGTGATCCTGCAGATGTCGTCGCTCGGGCTCGGCGACGTCGCCCGCTTCCCGTTCCTCGAGCCGCCCGACCGGCGCCAGGTGACCTCCGGCGTCCAGCTGCTGGAGGAGCTGGGGGCGCTGGTCCCGACGAGCTCGACGGACGAGGGGAAGCGCCTGACCCGTCTCGGTCGTCGGCTGGCCCGCCTGCCGATCGACCCGCGGCTGGGCCGGATGGTCCTGGAGGCCGAGCGGCTGCACTGCGTGCGCGAGATCCTGGTGATCGCGGCCGCCCTCTCGCTGCAGGACCCGCGCGAGCGGCCCCTGGAGGCGCAGGCGCAGGCCGACCAGCTCCACGCGCGGTTCAAGGACCCGACGTCCGACTTCCTCACCTGGCTCAACCTGTGGCGCCACCTACGCACGCAGCAGCGCGAGCTGTCGAGCAGCGCCTTCCGCCGGATGTGCAAGCGCGAGTACCTCAACTACCTGCGCGTCCGCGAGTGGCAGGACTTCGAGTCCCAGCTCCGCCAGGTGTGCCGCGAGCTCAAGGTCGACCTCGGCAAGGCCTCGACCGGCTCGACCGAGAAGGGCGGCGTCCCCGACTCCGACGGCATCCACCAGGCGCTGCTCTCGGGGCTGCTCTCCCACGTCGGGGTGCTGGAGGAGCGGGACCGGCCCCCGGCCGGGGACCGGCGGCGCGGTCCGAGGGGTCCGCGGGAGTACCTCGGCGCCCGCGGCACGCGGTTCGCGATCTTCCCCGGGAGCGGGTTGAAGGGGAAGAACCCGGCGTACCTGATGGCCGGCGAGCTCGTGGAGACCGGGCGGCTCTGGGCCCGGCAGAACGCCGCGATCCGGCCGGAATGGGCCGAGCGCCTCGGCGACCACCTCGTGAAGCGCACCTACAGCGAGCCGCACTGGTCCAAGAAGCGCGGCGCGGTGATGGCCTACGAGCGCGTGACGCTGTACGGCGTCCCGCTGGCGTCCGACCGTCTCGTGCAGTTCGGCAGGGTCAACCGCGAGCTGAGCCGCGAGCTGTTCATCCGGCACGCCCTCGTGTACGGCGAGTGGGAGAGCCGGCACCCGTTCCTCGCCGAGAACCAGCGCCTCCTCGAGGAGGCCGAGGAGCTCGAGCACCGGGCTCGGCGCCGCGGCATCGTCGTCGACGAGGACACGCTCTTCGACTTCTACGATGCGCGCGTCGGCGCCGAGGTCGTCAGCGGTGCTCACTTCGACACGTGGTGGAAGAAGGAGCGTCGCGAGCACCCGGACCTGCTCACCTTCGACCCGGAGATGCTCACCCACGACGACGCCGAGGAGGTGCGCGCCGAGGACTTCCCCGAGCAGTGGGAGCAGGGGCAGGGGCTGACGTTCCCGATCAGCTATCACTTCGAACCGGGCGCGGCCGACGACGGCCTGACCATCGACGTACCGGTGGCCACGTTGAACCGGGTCGCCGCGGCCGACTTCTCGTGGAACGTCCCCGGAGTCCGGCACGAGCTCGTGACCGGCCTGATCCGCAGCCTGCCCAAGAACCTCCGCGTCAGCTTCGTCCCGGCTCCCGACAAGGCGCGCGAGTTCCTGGCCGCGACGCCGGCCGGGGAGGAGCCGCTGCTCGACGCGCTCGAGCGCTGGGCGCGCTCCACCACCGGGGTCGTGATCCCTCGCGACGCCTGGGACTGGAGCAAGGTGGCGCCGCACCTGCAGCCGACGTACCGCGTGCTGGGCGAGGAGGGCGACGAGCAGGCGCGCGGCAAGGACCTCGACGCGCTGAAGGCGCCGCTCGAGGAGCAGTTCGACGCGGCCCTCGCGGCCGTCGCCGACGACAGCGGGTACGGCGCCACCGGCCAGACCGCGTGGACCTTCGGCGAGCTCCCCGAGGAGATCCAGCAGCGACGGGCCGGACACGAGGTGCTCGCCTACCCGGCGGTGATCGACGAGGGGACGACCGTCGGCCTGGGGGTGTTCGGGTCCGCCGAGGAGGCTGCGTCGCGGCACCGACACGGCGTACGCCGGCTGCTGCTGGTCGGCCTGCCGTTCGGCAGCGACCCGACCGAGCAGCTCGACACGACGCAGCGGCTCGGCCTGGCCGGCTCGCCGTACGCCTCGGTCGCCGACCTGCTCGACGACGTGCGCGCCGCGATCCTCACCGACGTCGTCGACGCGCACCCGCCCGCCCGCACCCCCGAGGCGTACGCCGCGCTGGTGGCGGCCGGCCGGGAGGCGCTGGACACCCGGACCGACCGGGTCGTCCTCGACGTCCTGCGGGTCCTCGCGGACTGGCGCGAGACGGACCGGATGCTCAGCGGCCGAGCCGAGCTGGCGACCCTGCCCGCGCTGCAGGACATGCGCGAGCAGCTGGCGCGGCTGGTGGGGCGCGGGTTCCTGGCCGAGGCGGGTGCCGACCGCCTGCGCCGCTTCCCGACGTACCTGCTCGCCATCCGCCGTCGCCGGGAGCAGCTCGACGAGCGGGTGGCGGCCGACCGGCAGCAGATGGACCTGGTCCGACCGGTCGAGGAGGCCTACCTGCACCAGGTCGCCGCCCTCCAGGTCGGGCGGCCGCCGGGCGAGGCGCTGCGGAAGGCCCGGTGGATGCTCGAGGAGTACCGGGTCTCCCTGTTCGCCCAGCAGCTCGGCACCGACGGGCCGGTCAGCGACCAACGCATCCGGAAGCTGCTCGCCCGCTAGTCGCTCTCGCTACCGTGGACGCGTGACCGACCGCCCGCACCACCGTCCGCTCACGCCGGGCGACCAGTTCTTCGCGGGCATCGAGTCCGGGCACGCCGACCCGCTCCGGGTCGCGGAGGCCGCGGACCGCGCGGCGCACGCGCTGGTACGCCGGGCCCACGACTCCGACGACAGCGAGATCGCCGACCGGGTGCTCCACCTCGCGGACACCGAGGGACTCGAGACGATCGCCGAGGTCTGGGCCGGCCGCCCGGCCGACACGATCGCGGGCTGCCTGTGGCGGCTCTACCTGCTGCGCTCGTGGGTGTACGCCGACCCGGTCGGCGTGGCGCGGGAGTTCGAGGCCGGCCGGGCCCGGGCCGCCGTCGACGGCGTCGTCGCCGGTGTCGCCGACCCGCCGGGCCCCGACGAGCTGCGCGACATGGTCGACCAGGTGCTGCGCGGGATCGCGGCCAGCGACTTCGCCGACGTCCTCCTGCGCGCGGCCGCGTTCGCCCGGGTCGTCGCGACGGGACGCGCGGAGCTGCCCGAGGGCGACACCCTGGCCGCTGCCCGGATCCAGTCCGTGGCCACGCAGCTGGACCGGGCCGCGCGGCTCGAGCTCGCCGGGAAGCTCGCCTGACGCCCCGACGGCTCGCAGCAGCTCGGACGGCTCCGCCCGGCGTGTCGGGCGCGTGACGCTGCCAACCATCAGGAGGGCACGCCTGGTCTGGACCGGGGGAGTTTTCCGCGTCTGCTGAGGACAAGGGGAACAGCGTGGCGGGGTCTCTCGTTACAATGGAGCGTGTGCGCCGGGCCGCGGCAGCCCCGGGTCCCAACATCAGCCGCTACGAGCGGCCACGCGCCGTGAGGCGCTCCCGGTCCGGCGCACGCGACCTTTCTCCCGCCGACTAGGGTTTTCGCCGTGCGAGCGAGAGCGGGGCGGACTCGAGGAGCCACCACGGTTCTCGCGGTCGTCGCCCTCCTCGGCTCCGCGGTGCTCGCCGCCTGCGACTCGTCCACGGACTCGTCGGCCTCGTCCGGCCCGAGCGAGCCGACCAGCAGCGCGACGTCCAGCCCGGAGTCGTCCGCACCGACCCAGCTGCCCTCGGAGACGCTCACCTTCGGCGTGATCGGCTCCGCGGGCGAGATCGACCAGTTCCGGACCATGGCCAACACCTACGTCTCGGCCCTGCGGCGGGTGCGCGTCGAGATCGACCAGTGGCCCAGCGACGAGGCGATGCTGGCGGCGTTCCGCGGGGGTGCTCACGTTCCCGACGTGTTCCTGGCCTCACGGCGTGACCTGGACTTCCTGGTGCAGCACCAGCTCATCCAGCCGGTCGACCAGCTGCTCGACGACCGTGGCTTCGACTTCGGCGACGAGTACCCGCGGAGCAGCCTCACGGCCTTCGCCAACGACAACCGGCTGCAGTGCCTCCCCTACGACATCCAGCCCTCGGTGATCTTCTACAACCCCCGGCTGGTCGACTTCGCCCGGATGAAGAACGACCCGCCCAGCGCGGGGCAGGGGTGGACGGTCGACCAGTTCGCGGCGGCGGGCCGGTGGGCGGTGCGCCACCATCCGGGGGCGGCCGGGATCTACGTCTCGCCGACCCTGACCGGCCTCGCGCCCTTCGTCTACTCCGGCGGCGGCGACCTGTACGACGACACCTCGCAGCCGACAACGCTCACCTTCAGCGACGACACGAACGTGGGCTCGCTCACCCAGACGGTCCGGGCGCTCCGGGAGCCCGGCGCCACGCTGACCCAGCAGCAGCTCGACGAGCACACGCCGCTCGAGTGGTTCTCCCGCGGCAAGCTGGCGCTGCTGGAGGGCTCCAGCCGGATGGTCCCGGACCTGCGCACCAGCGGTGTCCCGTTCGACGTGATGCCGATGCCGAGCCTCGGCTCGTCGGCGACCGTGGGGTCGCTGACCGGGATGTGCCTGTCCAGCAGCCCGAACGACGTCGCGACGGCCGCGGACTTCCTCGCCTACGCCAACTCCCCGGGCGCGCTCGCCCTGGTGTCGTTCGGTGGGTACTTCCAGCCGGCCAACCAGACCGTGGCGCTGTCGGACGCCTTCCAGCAGCCGGGCCAGCGACCCCACCATGCGTCGGTGTTCACCTTCAGCGTCAAGAGCATGCTGTACCCGCCGATCGTCGAGGACTCCGACGATCTCGACCTCAGGGTCGAGCCACTGCTCCAGCGGCTGGTCGACGGCACGCCGGCCGAGGTGCCGCGGCTGGCGCGCAAGATCGACCGGGCGTCGTACCGCGTGCTCGGGCCCAAGTTCGGTCCGAGCGCCGGCCCGAGTCAGTCGCCGGGCTGAGCCGAGGCAACGGCGTCGGCGAGCATCGGGGCCGTCAGCCCGATCTGCCACTCGCGGGCGCCGAGCCCACGCAGCTGCTCGACCAGGGACGCCTCGTCCGCGCCCGCCGGGTCCCACATCACGCGGCGGACGGTGTCCGGGGAGAGGAGGTTCTCCGCCGGCACCTGGTGCTCCTCCGAGAGCCGAGCCATGCCGTCCCGGGCGAGGGCGAGGCGCTCGGCGGCCACCGGGTCGCGCTCGGCCCAGGCGCGCGGCGTCGGCGGCCCGTCGGTGCGGGGGGCCCGGACCGGCAGCTCCTCCTCGGGGAGGGCCCGCGCCCGCTCGAGCGCCGCGAGCCACCGGTCGGAGTAGCGCTGGGCACCACGGCCGTGGAACCCCTTCGTGGTCAGGAGGTCGGCCCGGGTCGTGGGGTCACCCAGCGCGGCCGCGACCAGCGCGTTGTCACCGATGATCCGACCCGGTGAGACGTCGCGGGTGCGGGCGATCTCGTCGCGCTCCTCCCAGAGCTCCCGCACCGCGGCCAGCAGGCGTCGCCCGCGCACCCGGTGCAGGCCCGACGTACGCCGCCAGGGGTCGGTGCGGACGAACGGCGTGAACCCGCGCAGCCACTCGAACTCCTGGCGCGCCCACTCGTCCTTGCCGGCCTCGCGCAGCTCGCCGGCGAGCACCTCGCGCAGCTCGATCAGCACCTCGACGTCGAGCGCGGCGTACTCCAGCCACGGCCCGGGCAGCGGCCGGGTCGACCAGTCCGCCGCCGAGTGCTCCTTCTTCATCCGGTAGCCGAGCAGCGTCTCGACCAGCGTGGCCAGCCCGACGCGCGGGTAGCCGAGCAGCCGGCCGGCGAGCTCGGTGTCGAACAGCGCGGCCGGGCTGAGCCCGACCTCGGTCAGGCAGGGGAGGTCCTGGGTCGCGGCGTGCAGGATCCACTCCGTGTCCGCCAGGGCGGCCTGCAGCGGCTCCAGGGAGTCGAAGCCGATCGGGTCGACCAGGAAGGTGCCGGCTCCCTCGCGCCGGAGCTGGATCAGGTAGGCGCGCGAGGAGTAGCGGTAGCCCGAGGCGCGTTCGGCGTCGATGGCGACCGGCCCGCCGGCCGCGGCCAGGGCGGCGCAGGCCTCGGAGAGTGCCGGCGTGGTCTCGGTCAGCGGAGGCAGGCCGTCGCGCAGCTCCAGCAGCGGCGGCGGAGGTGTCTCCGGCTCGCCGTCGACGTCGGGGTTGACGAGGGCCGGTTCCTCGGGGAGGGCGTCGGACTCAGGTGTCATGGATGGTCAGTGACCGGCTCCGCGCCGACCACGACGACTGGGCATGGCGGTCACGCCCTCCGGGACCGGCGGCAGACCCGCCGCCGTACAGAGTAGTTCGCCCCAGGCCTCGACGTGACCCGAGATCTCCAGCCGGTCGTCGACGAGCTGGGGCGTCCACGAGGCGCGGATCTCGATCTGGGCGCTGCCGGAGTCCTCGGCCATCGCGCCGAAGCTGTCGGTCGCGACCCGGGTGACGGTCCCCGAGGCCGCGGCGTACGACGCGCCGTGGGCGGCGAGCGCCTCGGTGAGCCACGACCAGCCGACGTCGGCGAGCGCGGGGTCGGTGATCATCTCCAGCTCGATCTCCGCGCGGACGTAGGCGACGCAGCGGAACGTGCCGTCCCAGGAGTCGTTCCCGTCCGGGTCGTGGAGCAGGATGATCCGACCCGTGCTGAGGTCGTGGCCGTCCACCGTCACGTCGGCGCTGAGGGCCGCGGCGTACGGCGCGATCCGCTGGGGCGCGGGCATCGGCTCGGCGAGCACCTCCGGCCGCAGGCGCGCCTCGCTCATGGCGCGCACCGCGTCGCTGAACTCCGGAGGGTCGGGCGGAACACCCGAGCCCGGGCGAGCCTCACTCCCCACAGCCATGAGGTCACAGTAGGCCCCGGGGCGCGGCCCAGCCCGGCCACACACGCCGGGCGATGTCGAGCCCGCCGTGGCGATTTGGGACGATGCGCCCATGACCGACCCTCAGCAGAGCGTGTTCCTGCGCGCGACCCGCGGGGAGCCGGTCGACCACACGCCGGTCTGGTACATGCGGCAGGCGGGTCGCTCCCTTCCCGAGTACCTGAAGGTCCGCGAGGGCATCGGGATGCTCGAGTCGTGCATGAACCCCGACCTGGTCACCGAGATCACCCTGCAGCCGGTCCGCCGGTACGCCGTGGACGCGGCGATCCTCTTCTCCGACATCGTGCTGCCGCTGAAGGCGGTCGGGGTCGACCTGGACATCAAGCCGGGCGTCGGCCCGGTGGTGGCGCACCCGGTGCGCACGCTGGCGGACGTCGCCGCCATCCCGGACCTCACGCCCGAGCACGTCCCGTTCACGACCACCGCGGTGCGGGCGCTGGTCGCGGAGCTGGGCGGCACGCCGCTGATCGGCTTCGCGGGCGCGCCGTTCACCGTGGCGTCGTACCTCGTCGAGGGCGGGCCGTCCAAGGACCACGCGACGACCAAGGCGATGATGTTCGGCGCGCCGGACGTGTGGGAGGCGCTGCTGGGCAAGATCGCCGGCATCGCGGCGGCGTACCTCCGGGTGCAGATCGAGGCGGGCGCCTCGGCGGTCCAGCTCTTCGACTCCTGGGCGGGCGCGCTGACGCCGGGCGACTACCGGCGCTCGGTGATGCCGTTCTCGGCCTCCGTGCTCGCGGCCGTCGCCGACCTGGGCGTGCCGCGCATCCACTTCGGCGTGGGCACCGGCAGCCTGCTGTCCCTGATGGGCGAGGCGGGCGCCGACGTCGTCGGCGTCGACTGGAGGACGCCGCTGGCCGAGGCGATCCCGCGCGTGGGTGACCGCGCCGTCCAGGGCAACCTCGACCCCACCCTGCTCTTCGCGCCGACCGAGGTGATGACCGCGCGGGCCGCCGAGATCATCGACGCCGGCCGCGCGGCGAAGGGTCACGTCTTCAACCTCGGGCACGGCGTGCTGCCGTCCACGAACCCCGACCAGCTGACGCGGCTGACGGAGTTCGTGCAGGGCTACTGACGCGATGGAAGAGGTGGTCGACCAGCGACCCGACGCCGTGGTGGTCGGCGCCGGCATCGCCGGGCTGTCCGCGGCGCGCGACCTGGCCGCGGCCGGGCTCTCCGTGATCGTGCTCGAGGGGGCCCCGGAGGTCGGGGGCAAGCTCCGGCTCGCCGAGGTCGCGGGCGTCGAGGTCGACGTGGGCGCTGAGTCGATGCTCGCCCGGCGACCGGAGGCGGTCGGGCTCGCGGCGGAGCTCGGGATCGGCCTCGTGCACCCGGCGTCGGGGTCGTCACAGCTGTGGACCCGCGACGCGCTCCGCCCGCTGCCCCGCACGCTGCTCGGCGTCCCGGCCGACCTGCCCGGCCTGGCCGCCTCCGGCGTGCTCTCGGACGAGGGGCTCGCCCGCGCGGAGCACGAGACCTCCGTGCCGCTCACCGACGAGGACGTCTCCGTCGCCGACCTGGTCGGGTCGCGGCTCGGCGACGAGGTCGTCGAGCGGCTGGTCGAGCCGCTGCTCGGCGGGGTGTACGCCGGGCACGCCCGGCTGCTGTCCGCCGCGGCCACCATGCCCCAGGTGGGAGCGGCCCTGCGCGAGCACGGATCGCTCCTGGCCGGGGCCGCGGCCATGCCGGCGAGGTCCGAGGCGCCCGTCTTTGCCGGCATCGAGGGAGGAATCGGGCTGCTGCCGCGGGTGCTCGCGGCGGACCCGAGGCTCGAGGTGCGCACCTCGTCGCCGGTCCGCGAGCTCGCCCGGACGCCGGACGGCTTCCGGCTCACGGTGGGCTCGACCCGAGAGGCGGAGGTCGTCGAGACCGCGCGCGTCGTCGTGGCGGCACCCGCGGCGCCGGCCTCGCGGCTGCTCCGAGACGTGGCGCCGGTGGCGAGCGCGGAGCTGGCGGCGGTCGAGTACGCGTCGATGGCGATCGTCACGCTGGCGGTGCCCGCGCTCGAGGTGGGGGGCTCCTCGGGTTTCCTGGTCCCGCCCGTGGACGGCCGGCGGGTCAAGGCGGCGACGTACTCCTTCTCGAAGTGGGAGTGGATCGGGGCCGCCTCCGGACTACGGATCCTGCGTGCCTCGCTCGGGCGGCACCGCGAGGAGGCCGTCCTCCAGGTGCCCGACGACGAGCTCGTCGCGATCGTCGTCTCGGAGCTCGCGGAGGCCACCGGACAGGCCGTCGAGCCGGTCGACGTGCACGTGCAGCGCTGGGGCGGCGGGCTGCCGCAGTACGCCGTCGGCCACCTGCAGCGGGTGCGGCGGATCGGTGATGACGTCGCGAAGGTGCCGGGACTCGCGGTCTGCGGGGCGGCGTACGACGGCGTCGGCATTCCGGCGGTGATCGGGTCGGGCCGCCGAGCGGCCGCGCAGGTCACCGCGGCAGAATGAGAGGGTGCCCGACCAGAGCAACGCCGCCCGGACCCGCGAGCTGAACGACACCATCCGCTACACGATGTGGTCGGTGTTCCGGCTCGACCGCTCGTTCGGGCCGGCGGACGAGGGAGCCGACCGGTCGGCCGAGGCGGCCGAGGTGGAGGAGCTGTTCGCGAAGCTCGGCGTCGACGACGTGGTCGTCCGCGGCACCTACGACGTCTCGGGCATCCGGGCCGACGCGGACGTCATGGTCTGGTGGCACGCGCCCACCAGCGAGCAGCTCCAGTCGGCGTACAACCGGCTGCGGAGCACGGCGTTCGGCCGCCGCCTGGCACCCGTGTGGTCGCAGATGGCGCTGCACCGGCCCGCGGAGTTCAACAAGAGCCACCTGCCGGCGTTCCTGGCCGAGGAGGAGGCCCGGGCGCACGTGTGCGTCTATCCCTTCGTGCGCTCCTACGAGTGGTACCTCCTGGAGGACGCCGAGCGTCGCCGGCTGCTCGCCGAGCACGGACAGATGGCGCGGGAGTACCCCGACGTCCGGGCCAACACCGTCGCCAGCTTCGCCCTCGGCGACTACGAGTGGATCCTGGCCTTCGAGGCCGACGACCTCGCCCGCATCGTCGACCTGATGCGCCACCTGCGCGGCTCCGAGACCCGCCGCCACGTGCGCGAGGAGATCCCCTTCTACACCGGCGCGCGGACGTCGGTCGGCGACCTGCTGGCCCGCCTGCCCTGACGTTGAACCGCGGGTTCTGACCGGTCGAACTGCGCGTTTTGACCGGTCAGAACCCGCGGCTCGAGGGGTCAGAACCCGCGGCTCGAGGGGTCAGAACCCGCGGCTCAACGATCGGTGGGCTTGTCGGCCGGTTCGAGGGTGAGGGAGACCGAGTTGATGCAGTAGCGATCACCGGTGGGCGTGCCGTACCCGTCGGGGAACACGTGGCCGAGGTGGGAGCCGCAGTTGGCGCAGCGCACCTCGACCCGCTTCATGCCCATGGAGACGTCCTCGATGTACTCCACCGTGTCGGTGATCGGCTGGTAGAAGCTCGGCCAGCCGCACCCGGAGTGGAACTTCGTGTCCGACTCGAACAGCTTCGCGCCGCAGGCCTTGCACGAGTACACGCCCGTGGTCTCGGTGTCGGTGTACTCACCGACGAACGGACGCTCCGTGCCGGCCTGGCGCAGGACGGCGTACTCCTCCGGCGAGAGCTGCTCGCGCCACTCCTCGTCGGTCTTCTCCACCTGGTAGCCCATGCCTCAACGGTAGTCGCGCGAGCAACCGCTCACGAGCCGTCCGTCTTAACGGACGGTGACGGCTAGCCTGGCCGCATGCCGAAGACGCCCGCAGCGGAGGTACAGGCAGGGGAGCGGTCCGTGCGGGTCAGCAGCCCGGACCGGGTCATCTACGAGAAGACCGACCGGACGCCCGAGGTCACCAAGCTGATGGTGGCGGAGTTCTTCGCGAGCGTGGACGACGGCCTGATGCGGGCCCTGCGTCATCGGCCGACCGCCCTGGAGCGCTGGACGAGCGGCGTACGCCCGGGCATGCGCCTGGCCACGAGTACCACGGACCGCGACGCCGACGCGTTCTACCAGAAGCGGGTCCCCAAGGGGGCGCCCGACTACCTCGAGTCGGTCGAGGTCACGTTCCCCTCCGGCCGCACCGCCGACGAGATCTGCCCGACCGAGATCGCGGTCCCGGTCTGGTGCGCCCACATGGGGACCCTCACCTTCCATCCCTGGCCGGTACGCCGCGACGACGTCGACCGCCCCGACGAGCTCCGGATCGACCTCGACCCGCAGCCCGGGACGACCTTCTCGGACGCCGTCCGGGTGGCCCTGGTCGCGCGCGAGCTGCTGGAGGAGCTCGGGCTCAAGGGCTACCCGAAGACGAGCGGCAACCGCGGGGTGCACGTCTACGTGCGGATCGAGCCGCGGTGGGAGTTCGTCGACGTCCGGCACGCGGCCATCGGCTTCGGCCGCGAGCTGGAGAAGCGCGACGACGGTGTCACCACGAACTGGTGGAAGGAGGAGCGCGGTGAGCGGATCTTCGTCGACTTCAACCAGAACAACCGCGACCGCACCATCGCCTCGGCGTACTCCCTGCGACCGATCCCCGGCGCGCCCGTCTCGACGCCGATGACGTGGGACGAGCTGCGCGACGTCACCGACCCGGGGGTCCACAACCTCTTCACGGTGCCCGAGCGCCTCGCGGACGGCGACCCCTGGGCGTCGATCGACGACGAGCACTACTCGCTGCAGCCGCTCCTCGACCTCTTCGAGGAGCAGGGCGCGGTCGAGCTGAACTACCCGCCGGACTACCCCAAGATGCCCGGTGAACCGCCGCGGGTGCAGCCGAGCAAGAAGGTCGCGGCCCACTGGGACGACGACGGCAACCGCATCGCCGACTGAGCCGCCGGGCTACCATGCCGTGACTCTCGGACCGCCTCGTGAGGAGGCCGTGTGAGCCCTCGTTCCCGTGCTGACCTGCTGTCGGGTGCCGTCGCCGCGACGCTCGCCTCGACTCTCGCCGTGGCGCTCGCCGTGGCGCCCGCGCCCCGCGCGGACGCCGGTCACACATCGTGGTCCCACGTCACCCGCTGGTGCACGGTCAAGGACCAGCGGATCGACGAGGCGAGCGGGATCTCCCGCAGCACCTACCGCCGCCCCCTGGTCTTCCTGCACAACGACAGCGGCGACGTCGCGCGGTTCTTCGCCGTGGGGTCGGACGGCCGCACGAAGGCCGTCTTCCGCGTCCGCGGGGTCCGGGCGCGCGACTGGGAGGACATGGCCGCCGGACCTCACCACACGCTCTGGTTCGGTGACATCGGCGACAACGCCGAGAGCCGCGGCACGATCGACGTGGTCCGCGTGCGCGAGCCGCGCGAGCTGCGCAGCCACGCGGTCACGGGAACCGTCTTCACCCTGGAGTACGCCGACGGCGCCCACAACGCCGAGGCGCTGCTGGTGCGGCCGCGGAGCGGCCGGCTGTACGTCGTCACCAAGTCCACCGCCGGGGGCAGGGTCTTCCGCGCACCCAGGAAGCTGTCGGCCGACGGGGTCAACGTGCTGCACCCCATCGCGTCCGCGCCGGCGGTCGTCACCGGCGGTGACTTCGCTCCCGACGGCCGGCACCTCGTGCTGCGCACCTACGGCGGCGCCTTCCTCTACCGCGCGTTCGGCGGGAAGGGGAAGGCGATCTCGCTCCCGGACGAGCACCAGGGCGAGGCGATCGGCTACGCCCGTGACGGCCGCTCGCTGAAGGTCGCCAGCGAAGGGCTCGGCCAACCGGTCTGGCGGATCGCGCGCTAGGTCGGATGCACCCCTGGAGCGACCCTCTACTGTCTCCGGTATGGCCTCGCTACGGTCCGTGCTCACCGGGCGACCGCTGCTCTCGGTGGCGATGGCGACGTACAACGGTGAGCGCTTCCTGCCCGAGATGCTCGAGAGCCTCGCGGCGCAGACCCGGCCCCCGGACGAGCTCGTCGTCCGCGACGACGACTCGCAGGACGGCACGGTCGGGATCCTCCACGCCTACGCGCGGCGCGTCCCCTTCCGGGTCGAGGTCATCTCCGGTGGTCCGCGGCTGGGCTACGCGCAGAACTTCATCGCGGCCAGCCGGGCGTGCCGCGGCAGCGTGATCTTCTTCGCCGACCAGGACGACTCCTGGCGCCCGCCGAAGCTGGCGACCGTGGTCGACCGGGTACGCCGGAGCCGCCCGGAGGCGGTGTTCCACGACTTCGCGCTGATGGACGAGCACGGCGCCCGCCTGGCCGACTCGTTCTACGCGCTCCTGACCGAGCGGGCCATCCCACCGGCAGCGGCGCTCAAGGGCTGCAGCATGGCGGTGACCCGGAGGTTCGTGGACACCTGGGGGTGGCCATCGGCCGAGTCGCGGGTCTCGCACGACTTCTGGGTGGCCCTGCTGTCGACGGCGTTCGGACAGCGCCGCAACCTGCGCGAGGCGCTGATCGATCACCGTCTCCACGGCGACAACGTCTCGGGCTGGATTCCCGAGAGCTCGTCGCGGGCGTTCACCGAGCCCGGCGACGGCGCCGGGTCGGCCCGGGTGCTGATCGACCTGGTGCTGAAGCCGCCCCGGCTCCGGTCGCGCACGCGTACGTTCCTCGACCTGATGGAGCAGCGAGGGGACGCGGTGGACCCGGATGCCGCCCAGCGGCTCCGGCGGATGCTGCGACACAACCTGCGCCAGCACCGGCAGGCCGCACACCTGACCGAGGCGGAGGCCTAGGAGTCGTCCTCCGACGTGCCGGGTGGTCCACTGGGACGCGCCACGTCATGTTCCGGCGTGCGCGCGAGCGCGCTACGTGCCACGCTGTGGTCGTCCGCCCCGGCTTCGCCGGGTCGGAGCGATCCTCGCTCGGGATGCAGGTTCTGCGTCTCGCGGTTCCAGACGGGGACGCCCGGCTTGACCGGGTGGTAGAGCATCCCCCGCTGCGGGAACGACGCGGGTTTCTCGTGGAAGTAGTCGTGCCGGGCCGGGCGGAACCCGAAGGTCAGGTCCGGGGGGCGCCCGTCCGGCGTCTTGCCGACGTAGACGGAGCGCTCGAGGCCGGGCGGCACGAACGACCCCTCACCCCCGAGGTCCTCGACGCGCAGGCCGGCCTCGCGGGCGACCGTCGGCAGGATGAACTCGTAGTGCCCCTGCCACCGCGGGTCGGCGACCGCGCTCACGTACGCGTCGAGCACCGGGCGGGTGAGCCGCATCAGCGGGTTGAGGGACCGCACCCAGCGCTCGGCCGGTACGGCGAGCGGGGCGGCCGCGGTGCGCCACCACGCCCACTGCGGCTGCTGGTGCCGGTACATCAGCGTCGTCGTCAGCAGGTCGGCGTCGCGGCCCTCGACCTGGGCGAACAGCTCGTCCCACCGGCCGGCGTAGTCCACGTCGTACTCGCACAGCCAGAGCTGGTCGGCCTCGAGACTGCTGAGCACCGGGACGACCAGGGTGTCGAGGTATCCGCCCTGGACGCCGCCGTGCTCGGACATCGCGGCGTACCTCGTGGGCAGGAGCTCGGCGGGGTTCGGGTAGGTGAAGGACACCTCGGGGTGCGGCAGGACGTCGCGGCTCAGGACGTAGTGCCAGGTGATCAGGGAGCCCGTCTCGTCGACCAGCCGCTCGAAGTGGCGCCTGATCCTCGCCGACTCCAGGTGGGTGAGGAAGATCCCGGCCGCGGTCACAAGCCGGTGACGCCCTCGCCCGATCCCGCCTGCTCGTCGAAGTTCTCGTGCTCGAGGAGGTGGAGGACCGGTACGCCGATCTTGCGGCGGGCTCGCGACGTCCAGTCGACGTGGAAGAACTCGGCGACGACGTGCGAGCCCGTCAGGATGATCGCCTCGCGACCGTCGACCTCCTGCACGGCCCGCGCGAGCGCGTCGATCGGGTCGTCCTCGATCGTCCTGCCCTCGGCGGTGGCGCCCGCCCCGCGCAGCGCGGCGAGGGTCGCGGCCAGGGCCTGCGACGACTCGCGCTCGCTCTCCTCGCGGACCGTCTCGACGGCGTCCGGGTCGAGCGGCACCTGCGGCGCGGCCAGGGTGTCGCCGTTGACGGCTCCCATGGCCGCCTCGATCCGCGCGGCCGCATCGCCCACCGGGAGCAGCACCTGGTAGGCGACGTGCTGGTCGGGATCGTCCAGGCCCTCGTGCAGTGACCGCACCTGTGCGGCGTCGGCGGCGGTGAGCGCCTGCTCGACCAGGAGGACGACGGTGTAGGTCTCGCTCATCTCGGCTTCCCGTGTTGCGACCGGTGCCGGCTTCTGGTGCCGGCGCTCGGTCTCCGTGCCGGAAGCCTAGGTCACCGGCCTGGCGCCGAGCACGTCGGTGAGGTCGTAGGAGACCGGCTCGTCGAGCTGGTCGTACCCGCAGCTCTCGGGGTCGCGGTCGGTGCGCCAGCGCCGGAACTGCGCGGTGTGGCGGAACCGGCGGCCCTCCATGTGGTCGTAGGCGACCTCGATCACCAGGTCGGGACGCAACGGCGTGAAGCTGAGGTCCTTGCCCTGGCTCCACCGGCTCTGGGTGCCCGGCACCCGGTCCGGGTTGGCGGTCAGGAACTCCGCCCAGCGGCCCCAGGGATGGTCCTCGATCGGGACGACGAGCGGCTGGAGCTGCTCGATCAGCTCGGCGCGGCGGCTCTCGGTGAAGCTGGCACTGACGCCGATGTGCTGGAGCTCGCCGGTGCCGTCGACCCGGTCGTAGAGGCCGAGGAGCAGGCTGCCGAGCAGCGGACGCTCGGGCGTGCTCGTCTTGTGCTCGCGGTAGCCGGCGACGACCACGTCGGCCGTGCGTTCGTGCTTGATCTTGAGCATGGTGCGCGCGTTCTCGACGTACGGCGCTCCCAGTGGCTTCGCGACGACACCGTCGAGCCCGGCCCCCTCGAACTGGTGGAACCACTCCTCCGCCCGGGAGGGGTCGGTGGTCGTGGCGGTCAGGAAGCACGGCCCGTCGAGCCCGCCGAGCGCCTGCTCCAGCGCCGCCCGGCGGTCGGCGAACGAGTGGTCGACGTACGACGTGTCGCCCAGCGCCAGCAGGTCGAAGGCCACGAAGCCCGCCGGTGTCTTCTCGGCCAGCATGTCGATGCGGCTCTTGGCGGGGTGGATGCGCTCCTGCAGGGTCTCGAACTCCAGCCGGTCGACGCCGTTCTCGTCGCGCAGCGCCACGAAGATCTCGCCGTCCAGCACGCACCGCGCGGGCAGCTGCTCCCTCATCGCCTCCTCGACCTCGGGGAAGTAGCGCGTGAGCGGCTTGGTGTTGCGGCTCGCCAGCTCGACCTCGTCGCCGTCCTTGAACACCAGGCAGCGGAACCCGTCCCACTTGGGCTCGAAGCTGAGCCCCTCGATCCCGTCGACCGTGAACTTCGCCGGATCGGGGATCCCCTTGACGCTCTTGGCGAGCATCGGTCGCACCGGCGGCATCACGGGCAGATCCATGACCCCGACCCTAATGCGCGTGCCCGGGGGAGTGGAGGGTGTGGTCGAGCCGGCCCCGACGTCACGAGGGACGGGCACCACCGGTGCCCGTCCCTCGTCGGTCGAGATCGGTTACGGCAGGAAGTACATCGGGTTCGGGACCTTGAACGCCTTCCACTCGTGGCCCATCGAGAGGTCGCTGTACTGGTCACCGAAGTTGGCGACGATCGCGTAGCCGAGCGACTGGATGTGCGCCCGGGTCATCGACTTGTACTGGTCGGTGGTGCAGTAGGGCGACGCCGCGTCGCAAGGCAGGTAGTCCGGTGCGCTGGCGTCCTTGTTGCGCATGAACAGGTGCGCGGCGTCGGGGGCGTCGTACCCGGCCGAGACCAGGTTGGAGACGGTGCCCGCACGCTGCGACTCCGGGCGGCCGGTCAGGTAGAAGATCGTGTAACCGTCGTGCTCGGCACGCCGGACCAGGCTGGGCATGGAGAAGACGGCCGGGAACACGCCGGCGTTGACGAACGCGGCGTTCGTGGTCGGGTTGTAGACGAAGTTGCTGTAGATCTCGTAGGAGTAGGTGTTCAGGGTGGTGTCGTCCACGTCGAGCACGATCGCGGGGTCCTTGTGGCCGAAGTGCCCCCGGCGCGCGACCCGGTCCAGGTACGCCTTCGCCCGCGTCACCAGCCGGTGCATCTCGGCGTGGTAGCTGCTGGTCGGGGAGCTGAAGTGCAGCGCCGTGTCACCGCCGTCGATGTCGTTCGGCACCGGGTCCACCTGGTCGCTGACGGTGTCGCCGTAGTAGCCCTTGATCGCGGTCTTGACCTGGTCGATGTTCTGGATCTGGGCGGCGCGCGCCGGCACGGCCGGCGGAGGCGGCACGTTGGGTGCGTGGTGGTCGCCAACGGCGAACGCCACGGGAACGACGAGACTCCCGGCCACCGCGAACGCGGCCATGACCGGGATGCTGCGGAACCGGCGCAGATGATGGGAAAGTCGAGACATCGAGCTGCCTTTCGGACAGAGCGGTTGAATGGGCACACCATTCCTGATGTCGGGCCGCGATCCAAGAGGTGAGACGGGGCAGATTCCGGCCAGTTCGACGCAACGCCCCCAGGAGCCCGCTCCCGGGTGGGACGACTCCGATCAGGGGAGCGAGACGATCCGTCGGCTCAGCGACCCGGGCGAGGCGGCCGGTGGTGGTGTGGCTTCGGCCCCTGGGGTCCGTGGCCCTTGGCTCCGTGGTCCTTGGGTCCGTGTTCCTGGGGCCCGTGTGCCTTGGGCCCGTGCCCCTTCGGTCCCTCGGGGCGCGGCTTCGGATGGGGTCGGTGTCCCGGGTTCCGCCGGCCGTGCACCACGCGAGGGCGGGAGTGGCCCCGTGGGGCCGAGCGATGCCGGGTCGCTGACCTGGGGGTCCGCGTCGATGCCGGGCGGGGCGAGGCCGTCGGACGGCCCCCACTCGTGGGTGCGGTCGATCTGCCGATGGGTGCGGTCGCGCGCTGGATGGACGCCGCGCGAGGCAGGTCCTCGGTGACGTGGGACGTCGCAAGAGGGCCGTGCGGAGTCCGTCCTGCGACGGCGCCGGTCACGAGCAGCCCGAGCAGGGCGACGAGGGCCGCCGCCACGGGCAGTCGAGCCGACCACCAGGCGGGCCGTGAGACGCCGGCGATGACCGTCTCGCGCGCGGCGACAGGAGAGGTCGCGTGCCCCCGGAGCCGGGCCGCGACGTCGGCGGCGCCGGGCCGGGCGTCGGGGTCGAGCCGCGTCATCTCCGCCACGAGCGCGCGGAACTCCGCCGGGAGCCACGACGGGATCACGGGCGGGCGGCTGAGCCGCGCCAGCGCAGCCTCCGCAGGAGTGCCGGGGTACGACGGCTCGCCGGTCAGCGCCTCGAGGAGAAGCAGTCCGAGCGAGTAGGTGTCGACGGCGGTGCCGATCTCACCTCCGGTGACCTGCTCGGGGGCCAGGTACGCCGCCGTCCCGATCGCCTCGCCGGTGCGGGTGTGTCGCACGTGGTCGCCCACGAGGCGGGCGATGCCGAAGTCGGCGAGCTTCACCCGCCCCTGCGGACCGAGAAGGACGTTGCCCGGCTTGACGTCTCGGTGCACGACGCCGCGGCTGTGTGCGTAGGCCAGGGCATCAGCCAGCTGTGCCCCCACGTTCCGCACTGCCTCGAGCCGGAGCGGCCCGGACGATGCCAGGGTGCGCGCGAGCGTCAGGCCCTCGACCAGCTCCAGCACGATGAACGGACGATCGTCGTCCAGTCCGGCGTCGAGGAGAGTGACCAGGCCGCGATGCGACAGCTGGGCCAAGGTGATGCCTTCGCCGGTGAACCTGACGCGATCGGTCTCGTCCCCCGTGCTGTCGCGCAGCATCTTGAGGGCGACCGGTCGGTCGAGCGCCAGGTCCGTCGCTCGGTAGACGTCGGCCATGCCGCCACGGCCGAGCAGCGGGCCCAGCTCGTAGCGCCCGGCGACCACAGCGGGTCGCGAGCTCGCCGGCACCTGCACAACCATCGCTCGTGGACCTCACAACCTCGTGGGCTCCGCCCAGCCCAGGGCGACGACCTGTCCCCCGCATCGCACGTACCCGCTGACGGCCACCTCGAACGAGGAGAAAGGCAAAGAACGGCTGCGAGGCCCGGGCCGACAGGAGCCCGAGCCCCTCAGAGGTGGGCCGGCCCCTTCGTCGCTGACCTGCGCAGACGGGCGCGGCTCGCTCCCCGGGTAGGAGTCGAACCTACGTCGCTAGTCCTGATTCAAAGTCAGGCGGGCCCTGCCGGCAGACCAACCGGGGAATGCGTAGAAGGCTAAGGCAGGCTCGCGCGCAAGCGCGTTCGCCGCTCGTTGCGGTCGCTCGCCGCTCGCTGCGGTCGCTCGCCCCGGCGTTGCCGGGTCGAGCGGTCCTCGCTCGAGGATCAGCCTTGCGGACGATGGCCGGGGTGCGGGTGACGAGGGATACGTTGGACCCCATGTCGAGCGACCTCACCGTGATCGTGCTCGCAGCAGGCGGGGGGACCCGCATGCGGTCGAAGACCGCGAAGGTCCTGCACGAGATCGGTGGCCGCAGCATGGTGGGCCACGTGCTCGCCGCCGTCCGGGCGCTCGAGCCCACGCGCGTCGTCGCGGTGGTGGGTCACCAGCGCGACCAGGTCGGCCCGCACATCCAGTCCCTGATGCCCGACGCGGTGCTCGCGGTCCAGGACGACCAGCAGGGCACCGGGCACGCCGTCCGCATCGCCGTCGACGCCGCCGGCACGTCGTCCGGCACCGTGCTCGTGGTGTACGGCGACACCCCGTTGCTGCGCGGCGACAGCCTGCGCGACTTCGCCCAGGAGCACGAGGCGGCCCAGAGCGCGGTCAGCGTGCTGAGTGGTGTCGTGGAGGAGCCGTTCGGCTACGGACGGATCGTGCGCAACGACGAGGGCGACGTCGAGTCGATCGTGGAGGAGCGCGACGCCACGGCGGAGCAGCGCGAGATCCATGAGATCGGGTCCGGGATCTTCGCGTTCGACGCCGAGTTCCTGGTGGAGGTGCTGCCGCGCATCGGCAACGACAACGCCAAGGGGGAGTACTACCTCACCGACACCGTGGGTCTGGCCCGCGAGGCGGGGCTGACCGTCGCCGCGTTCCCGATCGACGACGTCGTGCAGACCGAGGGTGCCAACGACCGCGTCCAGCTGGCCAACCTCGGCCGCGAGCTCAACCGCCGGATCGTCGAGCGGTGGATGCGCGACGGCGTCAGCGTGATGGACCCCGACACGACCTGGATCGAGGCCGACGTCCGCCTCGCCCCCGACGTGATCCTGCTGCCCAACACCCAGCTCCTCGGTGCGACCGTGGTCGGCGAGGACACCGTGATCGGGCCGGACACGTCCTTGAAGGACTGCGAGGTCGGCGCCGGGGCCCGGGTCGTCCGGGCCCACGGGGAGCTGGCCGTGATCGGCGACGGAGCCAGCGTGGGTCCCTACGCCTACCTCCGGCCCGGCACCCAGCTCGGTCAGTCCGGCAAGATCGGGACCTTCGTCGAGACCAAGAACGCCCAGATCGGCGACGGTGCCAAGGTGCCCCACCTCTCCTACGTCGGCGACGCCGAGATCGGGGAGGGCTCCAACATCGGGGCCGGCACGATCTTCGCGAACTACGACGGCACCGACAAGCACCACACCTCGGTCGGCAAGGGCGCCAAGACCGGCGCCAACAACACCTTCGTCGCCCCCGTGACGATCGGCGACGGCGCGATGACCGGCGGCGGGGCCGTCGTACGCCGCGACGTGCCGCCCGGTCACCTCGCGGTGTCGGGAGGGCCGCAGCGCAACCTCGACCGCCGCCTGCCCCGCGGGGCGCAGCCCTCGATGGGGGAGACCGCCGCGGATGAGGGAGAATCCTGACCTGTGATCTCGAAGACGAAGAGGACCACCAAGAAGCACCTGATGGTCTTCTCCGGCCGGGCTCATCCCGCCCTCGCGCAGGAGGTCGCCGTCGAGCTCGGGATCGAGCTGGTGCCGACCCAGGCCTACGAGTTCGCGAACTCCGAGACCTACGTCCGCTACGAGGAGTCCGTCCGCGGCTCCGACGCGTTCGTGATCCAGAGCCACACCGCGCCCATCAACGAGTGGCTGATGGAGCACTTCATCATGGTCGACGCGCTCAAGCGCGCCAGCGCCAAGCGGATCACGGTCGTGATGCCGTTCTACGGCTACGCGCGTCAGGACAAGAAGCACCGCGGCCGTGAGCCGATCTCGGCCCGACTGGTCGCCGACATGTTCAAGACCGCCGGCGCCGACCGGCTGATCACCGTCGACCTGCACGCCGACCAGATCCAGGGCTTCTTCGACGGGCCGGTCGACCACCTCTTCGCGCTGCCGATCCTCGCGGCGTACGTCAAGGAGAAGTACGGCGACCAGGACCTCGCCGTGGTCAGCCCCGACGCCGGCCGGATCAAGGTCGCCGAGCGCTGGTCGTCACGCCTGGACGGCGCGCCCCTGGCCTTCATCCACAAGTCGCGCCGCATCGACCGCCCCAACGAGACCGTGGCCAACCGGGTCGTCGGCGACGTCCGCGACCGCATCTGCGTGCTGGTGGACGACATGATCGACACCGGCGGCACGATCGTGCACGCCGCCGAGGCGCTGAAGCGCGACGGCGCCGCGGGCGTCGTGATCGCTGCGACCCACCCGATCCTCTCCGGTCCGGCCGTCGACCGGCTCAAGAACAGCGCGGTCACCGAGATCGTGGTCACCAACACGCTCCCGATCCCGGACGAGAAGCGCTTCGACACGCTCACCTGCCTCTCGATCGCCCCGCTGTTGTCGCAGGCCATCAAAGAGGTGTTCGAGGACGGCTCGGTCACCAAGATGTTCGACGGGCAGGCCTGAGCGTCCGCTCGACCCGGGTCCGTCGGTCGAGCGTGTCGAGACCACGGTTGACGGCCCCAGGCACCGTCACCGGGTTTCGACGCGCTCGCGCGACTTCGTGCCTCAGTCGCGTCGCTTGCTCGACCTGGCTTCGCCACGTCGGCGCGTTCGTTCCCTCACGCCCCGACTGCTCGCACACGGAGCGCCACGTCGTAGTCGTCGACCGTGTCCTCCCACCCGCGGCGGAGGACGGTGTTCGCGCTGGCCGAGGCGGCCGAGTCGAGGTCGTCGCGGAACTGTCGGAAGCGGTCGAGGGCCATCGGCGTCCGCGGCGCGGCGAACGCGGTGGAGCTCGCGAACGACTGGCTCCGCTCGGCGATGTGCGGGGCGTCCTCGAGGTAGCGCTCGAGGTACGGCGCGAACAGCTCCTCCTGACCCGGTGTCCACAGCCCCGAGACCAGGGCCGTGAAGTCCCGGTTGGAGACGGCGGGGTCACAGATCTGCCGCCAGGCGTCCTCCTTCGCCGCGGCGTCCGGTCGGCCGGCGAGCGCGGCGAGCGAGGCCTGGTGGCCGTTGGAGGAGCGGTCCGCCGCGGCCTCGGACTCGACGAGCTCGGTGCCCTCGGCGCCGAGCTCGACCAGTCGGCGTACGACGAGCCAGCGGGTGTCGCGGTCGACCGCGAGCCCGGGCCGGGCCTCGCCGGAATCCAGCCACCGCCGCAGCAGTGAGACGTCGGTCGTGGTCATCGCGAGGCGCCGCATCGCGGCCAGCCCGCGGGCCCCGTCGCCGGCGTCGAGGGCGGTGGCGCACACCTCGGCGACCATGCGCTCCGCGTCGGGGAGCGCCTCCGGCGCCGTCCACTGCGGCACGACCAGCCGGGTCACCCGACGCAGGACGCTGTCGAAGACCACGGGGTCGGTCTCCTCGGCGAGGTGGTCCGCGCACGATCGCCAGGAACTCACCGGCGGTCGACGCACCGGAGCGCACCCGCGTCAGGGCATTGGTCCACGTCATCGCCCGGAGCAACGGGTCCGGGAACACGGCGAGGTCGTCGACGGCCGCCTGCCAGGAGCGGTCGTCGAGCAGGACCGCGGCGTACGCCTCGTCGCCGGCGTTGGGAACGACCGCTGCGCCGGCGAAGGCATCGAGGGAGACCGGCTCGTCGGCCAGGTCGACCATCCGGACCTCCTTCACCGTTGCGCCGTCCAGTGCCGCCACCGAGAGCCGGTGCGGACGCGATCCCTCGCGGGTGAGCACCGGTACGTCGCCGTCGCGCGTGACCCGGATCGTGTCGTAGCCCGTCGTGCGGAGGTAGGCCTCGGCCCACGCGCGGACGTCGCGGTCGGTGACCGAGTCGAGCGCCTCGAGGTAGTCCGACAGCTCGGCGTTCCCGAACCGGTGGCGGGTGAGGTAGACGTTCGTGCCCTCGACGAACGTCTCCCAGCCGAGCCAGATGACCAGCTGGTGGAGGACCGACGCGCCCTTGGCGTAGGTGATCATGTCGAAGTTCGTGAACGCGGTGTCGACGTCGACGAGGTGCTCGGCGTCCTCCGCGATCGGGTGGGTCGAGCGACGCCGGTCCGCGGTGTACGCCGTGGGCTTGCGGTTGAGCGTGAAGTCCGGCCAGGACCCGAGCACCCCCGCCTCGTGCGCCACGTGGTAGCCCATGAAGTCGGCGAACGACTCGTTGAGCCAGGTGTCCTGCCACCACTTCATGGTCACCAGGTCGCCGAACCACATGTGCGCCATCTCGTGCGCGATCACCGTCGCGCGGTCGACGAGCTCACCCGCGTCCGGCTCGTTGCGCGGGAGGTACTCGTCGCGGAACGTGACGCACCCGGCGGTCTCCATCGCGCCCCAGTTCTGGCCCGGGCCCATCACCTGGTCGTAGGAGTCGAACGGGTAGGGCTCGTCGAACGTGCGGGTGTAGAAGTCGAAGCAGGCCTCGGTGACCTCCTTCAGGTTCTCGAAGTCGCGGTCGAGCGCGTCACCCAGCGACGCGCGGGCGTGCCAGCCGAAGGGCAGCCCGGCGTGCTCCCAGGTGCGCGAGTGCCACGGTCCGGCGCAGACCGTGAACAGGTACGTCGAGATCGGAGGCGTCGTGGTGAACGTGCGCGCGCCGTCCTCGTCGCCGCTCGCCCGGCCGTTGGCGAGGACCGTCCAGTCAGCGGGCGCCCGGACCGTGAGGGTGAACGGCGCCTTCAGGTCGGGCTGGTCGAAGCAGGCGAACACCCGGTGGGCGAGGTCCATCCCGGCGTACGCCGCCACGTAGGTCCTGTCGTCGGCCGGGTCGGTGAACGTGTGCATCCCGTCGCCGTCGTTGACGTAGGGCATGCGGGCCTCGACGACGACCTCGTTGTGCGGCTCGAGGTCGTGGAGGGTGATCCGCTTCCCGTCGTACGCCGGGCTGGTCACCGGGGAGTCGTTGACGGTCAGCCGCAGGTCGGTGGCGTTCGCGAGCTCGAGGAAGGTCGTCGCCCGCGGGTCGGCCAAGGAGAAGGTGACGGTCGTCCGGCATCCGTACGCCTCGCGTGACGTCAGGTCGAGGTCGATCCGGTAGGCCACCTCCGAGACCTGGTCGGCGCGGGCGACGGCTTCGGTGTAGGTGAGGGACACGCCGTCGACCCTAGGGGAGCACGCGAAGCGAGGGCCACGGCGATTCGCCCGGCGACGCGTTGTTGTCTAGACTCCAACGGTTGCCTCGGCGAGGGACCCCGTGTCCGTGATCGACTGGGCTCGGCACTCCACGCCGCGCTGACCTGGTCGCGCGGCGTTCGTCGTCAGAGGCCGCCACACAGCCGGCGCAGACCAGCACCGACCCGGTGCCGAGCGTGCACGACGTACGAGGAGACCAGACGATGCCCGAGAAGATCACCGCAGAGACGCGCACCGAGTTCGGCAAGGGTGCGGCGCGCCGGATCCGGCGTGACCACAAGATCCCGGCCGTCGTCTACGGCCACGGCAACGACCCGATCCACCTGACCCTGCCCGGTCACGACACGATGATGGCGATCAAGCACGGCGGTGCGAACGCGCTGCTGGAGCTGGACATCGAGGGCAAGAGCCAGCTCGCGCTGACCAAGCAGGTGCAGGTCGACCCGATCCGCCGGGTGCTCGAGCACATCGACTTCGTCGCCGTCCGCCGCGGTGAGAAGGTCACCGTCGACGTCCCGATCCACGTGTTCGGCGACGCGGCCTCCGAGACGCTGGTCGTCACCGAGAACTCCACGGTCCAGGTCGAGGCCGAGGCCACCAACATCCCCGAGCGCATCGAGGTCTCCGTGGAGGGTGCCCCGATCGGCACGCAGATCCACGCGTCCGACCTGGTCCTGCCCGAGGGCACGACGCTGCTCACCGACGCCACGGCGCTGATCGTGAACGTGACCCAGCAGCAGACCGCCGAGCAGCTCGAGGCGGAGCTGTCCGAGGCCGAGGCCGAGGCCGGGATCGTGCACGAGGAGGGCGACGAGGCCGCGGCCGAGGGCGCCGCGGAGGGCGACGCCGAGGGCGCTGCCGCCGAGGGCGAGGGCGGCGACGCGTCCGCGGAGGACGACTCCGCCGAGTGAGGCTTCTGCACCGCCCGGGCTGGCTGCGTCGCGGTCTCTCCCGGGCGCGTGCGTCCTCCGGCGCCGACGTGGACGAGGTGGGCGAGATGACGGACGAGCCGGCCGAGGTGTGGCTCGTGGTCGGCCTGGGCAACCCCGGGCCGTCGTACGCCGGCCACCGCCACAACGTGGGGTACCTGGTGACCTCCGAGCTGGCCGACCGGATGGGCTCGCCGTTCCGCGCGCACAAGTCCGGCCGCGCCGAGGTCGTCGAGGGCCGGCTGACCGCGCCCGGGACCCCGGGCCCGCGCGTCGTCCTCGTCCGCGCCCGGACGTACATGAACGAGTCCGGCGGACCGGTCAAGCAGCTCGCGGCGTTCTACAAGGTGCCGCCCGAGCGGATCGTCGCGATCCACGACGAGCTCGACCTGCCCTTCGACACGATGCGGGTCAAGCTCGGGGGCGGCGACAACGGGCACAACGGGCTGCGCTCGCTGCGTGGCGCGCTGGGCACCGGTGACTTCCACCGGGTCCGGATCGGGATCGGCCGTCCGCCGGGGCGCCAGGACGTCTCCGACTTCGTGCTCTCCGACTACTCCGCGAGCGAGCGGAAGGCGGTGCCGCTCCAGGTGACCACGGCCGCCGACGCCGTCGAGTCCCTGGTCACCGAGGGTCTCGAACGCACGCAGGCGCGCTTCAACTCCTGAGAGCTGCCTCTTCGCCGGTGACCGGGGGACGGCTCAGGTTCAGCCGGTCTCCAGGTCCCAGCCGCGCAGGAGCCTGAGGTGCAGCGTCCTGGTCTGATGAGACGGGTCGGCCCCGAGCTCGTCGGCCAGGTGCGTGCGGTAGGACTCGAACGCGCGCAGGGCCAGTGCGATCTCCCCGAGATCGGCCAGGGCTCGCATCAGCAGGCGGTGTGCCGTCTCCGACGAGCGGTTCAGGTTGATCGCTTCGTTCGCCAGGTCTCGGGCCTCGAAGAGCAGGTCCACCTCGAGGCAGGACTCCGCCGCCTGGCAGAGCAGCTCGTGGCGGACCTCCCGCAGGCTGCGGCGCTCGAACGTCGCCCACTCGCCGTCGGAGTCGTCGGCCTGGAAGTCACCGCGGTAGAGGTCCTCGGCCGTACGCGCGGCCTCGATGGCCTCCGCGTGGCGTCCCGCGCGTCCGTGGAGGTGCGCCGCACGAGCCTGGTCCCGGAACAGAAGCGTGTCCACGCACGCGTTGACGAGCACGAGGCCGTTGGAACGACGCTCGACGTTGTTGGTGCGCAGCGTCCTCCGGATCTGGCTGGCGGCCGTGCGCAGACTGGCGCGGCGACGGGCGTCCGGCACGTCCGGCCAGAGCTGCTCCATCAGCCTCGACTGCGCGATGGGATGGCCGGCGTTCAGGGCCAGGATGCGGAGCAGGTCCCGGGTCTTGCCGGTCTTCCACTCGTGGATCCCGACCTCGGAGCCGTCGGCCCTCGTGACCGCGAGATCCCCCAGCATGCGGATGTGAATCCGCGCGTCTTCCCCCATAGAGCCAGTCCCCCGATTGGGCTCATTGCGTCGACCCCCCGCCGACGCGCGCCCACAGTAGCCGCCCGGGAAGACGTCCGGCAAGGCCGGACCCCAAAGGTTTACCCGCGGCGTCGGTGAGGAGCCGAGAACTCACCAGCCGCGCGACGCCCGTGCGTTCGGTCGGGTAGTGGGGGATCCGACCGAGACGTCGACATCGGCATCGGGAAGCGCATCAAGATCAGGGGGTCTGACCAGTGGTTCTCCTCGATGGTTTCACGGCTGGTGAGTCGTCTCGGTGCCGGGTTGTGCACCCTCACCCTGGCCGTTCGCTGCCGGGCGCGGCATCACGAACAGTGGGGAAAAGACGCGGCATTCCTCGTCGACTCAGCCGGCCGCCGATGCGGTGGCTCGGTCGGTCTCAGCCCGTCTTGGCGACCACCGGAGGACGCCAGCCGGCCTGGTGAGCGGCACCGACCGCGGCCAGCTGCGACGTCACGTCGAGCTTGGCCAGGATCGACTTGACCTGGGTACGGACCGTCGCCTCCGAGACGAACGACTGACGGGCGATGTCGCGCACCGGCTGGCCGTTCATCAGGTGAGCCAGCACCTCCCGCTCCCGGGTCGTGAGCTCGTCCAGGCGGTCGCGGACCCCACGGATCCGGCCGGACTCGGCGTAGTAGTAGGCGACGAGCCGTTCCCGCTCCTCGCGGCGCAGCACGGCCCGGCCCTCACCGATCAGTCGGATGGTGGCGAGCAACGAGTTCAACGGAGTCGTCTTGGGCAGGACCGTCCGCGCTCCGTAGCGCAGGCACTCGCCCCACCGTGTCCGGTCACTGCTTCCGGTGACGACCACGACGGCGATGCCGGCGCGGCTCAAGGGCTCGACCAGCCGCGCACCGTCGCCGGTCTCACCGAGATCGAGGTCCAGGAGCACGATCCTCGGCTGGAGCCGCAGCACCGTGGACAGCAGGCGGGCGTTGTTCGGTGGCTCGTCGCCCAGTGACACGCGGTGTACGTCGTGCCCTTCCAGGGTCATGGCCGCGTCGAGTGCCTCGGCGAAGAGCTCGTGGTCCTCGACGATGGCGACGCGGGTCAGGCCGAGTGAGCGAGGCACGGCACGGCTCCGATCGCGAGTGGGAGAGTCAGCTCGAACGAGGCGCCACGGGATGCGGGCTCGAGCCGGAGCTCGCCACCCATCTCCCTGGCGAGCTTGCGGGCGATGTGGAGCCCCAGGCCCTGACCCGGCGAGTCCGGTCCGCGCACGCCTCGGTCGAAGAGTCGGGAGGCCAGCGTGGGTGGCACCCCGGGACCGTCGTCGGCCACCTGGATCCCGGCCGTCGTCGCGGTCTGGAAGAGCGTCACGCGGATCACGCTGCCCGGCGCATGCCGTGCGGCGTTCGCGAGCAGCACGTGCACGATCTCGCTGACGTCGTCCGGCCGACCGGTGGCGGCCCCGTCACCGTGGCACTCGACCATCGTTCCCCGCACCCGCAGCGACTCTGCCAACGGGCGTACGACGTCCTCGAGGTCGATGTTGTCCGACGTCCGCTCGGGGACGCCGACGACGAGTCGCTCGAGTCGAGCGAGCTCGGAGTTCTGGAGCTCGGTGAGCCGCTGACGGGTCGCGTCGTGGATCTCGGGGCTCGAGGTGCGCAGCAGCTGGTGCGCCATGGTGATCCCGACGACCGTGGCCCGCAGCTCGTGCATCAGCTCCTCGTCCCTGCGCAGGGCGGCCTCGGCCGCCTCTGCCCGGGACCCCAGCTCGGCCAGGTCGGCCAGCGTGGTCACGTCGAGCGAGTCGTCGGCGCGCCGGCGCAGCCGGAGCCAGGCCGCGAGCTGCACCGGGAGCGAGGCCCACAGCAGCGCTGTCGCCACGCCCCAGGGCCCCGGTGACCCTTCGAGTGCCCGCACCAGCACGATGGCCGGCACCAGCGCCAGCACCAGCACGGGTGCCAGCCGTCGTGCCCCGATCGAGGCGACGTTCAGCCTCGTGAGTATGTTCCCCGAGCTCGCGTGATCCGCTGCTGGCGTGTCCCCCCGGACCGGCCGTACGGATCTCCCCCGAGCTTTCCACAGGTCGTCAAAGTTGACCGTGCATGTGAAAGCCATTGTGTTGTTACCCCCCACGCAGTTTCTAGTCAGGAGGCGCCAACAGAGTGTGAAGTACCGTGAAAAAAAGCATAAACCGCGGCGCGTCGGGAGCCGAGGCGCCGCCCGGGCCACGTCGATCGGCGTGGCGTCGGGTCAGGAGCGACGGGCCCGGAGGCCAGACCGCCGGACCTGAAACCTACGAGTGCCGCACCCGGACCGCATCGTTGAATTCGGTGAGGTCGCCCGCCGTCGGCAGCACGGGTGGTCGCCAGCGCGCCTGGTACGCCGCACCGACGGCCGCGACCTGCGACGAGACATCGAGCTTCGCCAGGATCGCCTTCACGTGGGTGCGCACGGTCGACTCCGCCACACAGGAGTGTTCGGCGATGTCCCGGACACCGTGTCCGGCCATCAGGTGCGCCAGCACCTCGCCCTCCCGCGAGGTGAGGGACTCCAGCCGATCGCGGCGTGCGCGGGCGTGGCCGCTCTCCTGGTGGTAGCTGGCCAGCCAGGCGAGGCGCGTCTGGTCGTCCAGGACCGGACGCCCCTCGTCGACGAGTCGGATGGTCGCGACGATGGTGCTCAGCGGCGTCGTCTTGGGCAGCACCGTGCGGGCCCCGGAGTGGATGCACTCACCCCAGCGCGCCGGCTCGGTGCAGCCGGTGATGACGATGACCGGAACGCCCGCCTCGGTCAGTGGCCTGACCAGACGTCCGCCGTTGCCGGCCGCGCCGAGGTCGAGATCGAGCAGCACGAGGCGTGGATCTGCCCGGAGCACGTCGGCCAGCAGATGCCCGGTCGACACCAGGTGATCGGCCAAGGGCACGCGATGGACCTCGCGCTGGTCCAGCGAGAGGGCCAGCTCGAGGGCCTCGGCGAACAAATGGTGGTCATCGACGATGGCGACGCCGGCGGCACCGGAGGCTCGCCGTCGTGGACGGCCGCGGGTGGGGGGACGCGTCACCACGGTCTGCACGCTTCTTCTGTGAGTTGGGACATGGTGTTCACCGCGCCGGCCCGGCTGGTCAGCCGGCCCTGGGCAGCAGGATGCTCCACATGGTGGCGGTCGCCGAGCTGGTGTCCGCCGTGGCCGTGAGACCGCCGTACGTGCCGTCCGGGACGGTCCCGCCGGAGTCGGCCAGCACGCTGCAGACGTGGCCGCCACCGGTGCCGCAGGACGCCTGCCGGCTGGTGACCGAGTCCGGAAGCGTGAAGCCGGTCGTCGCCGACGACTTGTCGGCCCAGTAGGACACCACCCAGTCACCCGCGTCGGCCTGGACGCTGGGGCTGGTGTGGCCGGTCCGGTTCACCGTCTCGGAGGCCTTGACCACCGTCGGGGCGAGCATGTCCCCGGAGTAGGCCGCCACGGTCAACGTGTACTTGGCTGCCACGTCGAGCGGGACGCGCACGGTCTTGCCCGGGTCACCGGCGGCCGCGGACTTGGTGTAGACGTAGGTCTCCATCGTGCCGGAGGTCGCGGTGTCGACCAGGGTCCAGCCGGTCACCCCGGTGGGAGTGCTCGCGGTCCTCGTCGAGTCGTTGACGCTGAGCACCATCAGCAGCCTGTCACCGGCCGAGGCGCCGCTGGGGACCGTGCCGTTGGGCGTCACCTGGTTGCCCTGGTTCGAGGTGCTGCCGTCCAGTGCGATCGGGCGGACCGCGACGGGGGAGATGCTGCGGGTGGTGGTGTCGGTGCCGCCGTCGTTGTCGGTCACGGTCAGCGTCACGACCTCGGGACCACCCGCGCCGTAGGTGTGACTGTCGTTCGGACCGATCGTCGTGTCGGTGGCGGTGTCCCCGAAGTCCCAGGCGTACGACGCGATGGAGCCGTCGCTGTCACCCGACGCGCCGGCGTCGAAGCTGCAGGCCAGGAACGTGCACTGCGTCGTGAACGATGCGGTCGGGTTGGCGTTGTGGCGCACCACCGACACCGACTGGGTCATGGAGCCCGTGACTCCCTCGTCGTCGGTCACCGTCAGCGTGACGTCGCGGGTGCCCGAGGTCAGGAAGTCATGGCTGGGCTTGGCCCCGACGGCCGTGCCGCCGTCGCCGAAGTCCCAGGCGTACGAGGCGATCGAGCCGTCGGTGTCCCCGGAGCCGGTGCCGTCGAAGTCGCAGCCGGTGCTGTCGCAGGAGAACGTGAAGGCCGCGGTGGGCGCCTCGTCGGGCGCCTGGGTGCGCAGGATGATCGACCACATCGCCGCGGTACCGCTCGCGGTATCGGCCGTGGCCGTGAGCCCGGCGTACCTGCCGGTCGGCACCGAGCCGTTCGAGTCGGCCAGCGTGCTGCAGACGTGGCCGGAGCCGGTACCGCACAGGGCCTGCCGCCCGGTGACGCCGCCCGGGAGCGTGAACCCGGTGGTCGCGGCGGACTTGTCCGCCCAGTAGGACACGACCCACGACCCGTCCGGCGCGTCGACGTCCGGAGTGGTGTGGCCGGCCCGGACGACGCTCTCCGCGAGGTCGGCGGACACGAGGGCTCCCGGTCGCACGCCGGAGTAGTCCTCGACCGTCATCGTGTACTTCGATGCCGCGCTCAGGGGCACCGTGACCTTCTTGTTGGCGTCGGACGCGTCCGCGATCTTGGTGTAGACCCGCGTGACGAGGCTGCCCGAGGTCGTGGTGTCGAGCACGGTCCACCCGGTCACGCCGGTGGGGCTGGAGAGCGTGGTGGTGGCGGTGTTCAGCGTCAGGGCCAGGAGCAGCCGGTCGCCCGCCGCGACCGCGGTCGGCGTCGTGACGTTCGGGGTGGTGGTGTTGCCCTGGTTCACCGCGCCGCCGACGTAGGAGACCGTGCTCGGCGCCGGTGCACCGACGACGACCTCGGTGTCCGAGGTCTCATCGGTGGCCCCGGTGTTGTCGGTGACGGTCAGCGAGACCGTGTAGGTGCCCGGCTGGTCGTAGACGTGCTCCGGGGTGCTTCCGCTCCCGCTGTCGCCGTCGCCGAAGTCCCAGGCGTAGTCGTCGATGGTCCCGTCGTCGTCGCCCGACGTGGTGGCGTCGAAGGTGCAGTCGAGGTAGGTGCACGTCGTCTGGAAGGCAGCCGTCGGCGGGTCGTTCGGCCTGACGACCGAGACCTGCTTGGTGAGCGTCGAGGTCAGCCCACCGTCGTCCGTCACGGTCAAGGTCACGTCATAGGTGCCGGTCGACGCGAAGCTCTCGTCCGGGGTCGGGCCGCCGGCCTGGTCGCCGTTGCTGAAGCTCCAGGCGTACGACGTGATCGAGCCGTCGCTGTCGCTGGAGCCCGTCGCGTCGAAACTGCACGAGAGTCCCGTGCAGTTCGAGGTGAAGGACGCCGACGGGGCGGTGTTGGGCAGGACCGCCGCCATGAAGACGGCCCTCCCTCGCCAGTCGGTCGTGGAGTCCGCGACGCTCGAGGTACCGGTCGGCGCGCCGTTGACGAAGCCGATCTTGAGCAGCTGCCCGTTGGTCGAGCTCACGACGTAGAGCGTGTTGCCGTCGACGAACATGCCGCGGGTGCTGCTCCAGGTGATGTTCCCGCCGGTGACGGTGTTCTCGACGCCGCCGACGATGCCGCTGTCGGGCGAGAACCAGCGCCAGAACAGGGAGTTCTGGCCGCTACGGGTGTAGTACATCCGGCCGTTGGCGTAGAACATCCCGGTCACGTTGGTCAGCTGTGAGGTGTACCAGGTCGGCAGCACGCCGGTGTAGGTCTGCGTGGCGGGACCACTGCCGGTGAGCACGGTGTTCCAGGCCGGGTCGATGTAGGGGTTGACCTGCATGGCGGGACCGAAGCTGGTGCCGTCGAACGAGCGGCTGTAGAGCATGCCGTCGGTCTGGCCGTAGTACAGGGTGTGCCCGATCATGACCGCGTTGCGGACGTTGCTCCAGTCGAAGGAGCCGGTGCTGACGGTGCTCTGCGAGAGGACGCTGCTGCCGTTGAAGTTCACGACGTTCGCGCTGGTCGCGTTCGAGCCGACCGAGTTGTTGAGGATCTCGATGCCGTCGATCAGCGGGTTCCCCGACACGTGCGTGAAGTCGATGTTGACGGTGCCGTCGCTGGTGATGTCGAACGACTTCATGGTGCCCTTGTTGACACCCGGGTCGGAGTTCGGGTCGTACGACGACAGCTTGTTCACGCCGTCGATCGCCACGTTGAAGCGCGTGGTCGTGCTCGACCGGCTGGCGAAGTAGAGCCGCACCTGGGTGCTCGTCCCAGCGGGAACCGGGAACGTCCACTGCATCTCGTTCCCGCCGGAGGGGTCGTTGCGCTCGGACGTCCAGATGCCCAACGGTGTCGAGGCGGGGACGTTGACGAGACTGGCGGCGGTCAGCGCACTCCGGGTCGTCGTCGAGCTCCCGGTGTTGTGGAACGTGCTGGTCGCGGCGTTGTCGGCGGCCCAGTCGGGCCCGTTGTCCGTCGAGGCGATGGCGGCACCACCCGCATCGACGCGGTAGAGGACGTTGCTGCCGGCCAGGGGTGCGGCGACGTACACGTTGCCCGGCAGCGAGCCGGTGCTCTTCGACGCGACGTTGTATCCCTCGCTGTAGGGGAAGAACGCGATGCGCGGTCGCCGGTAGCGGTTGTCGCCGATGAACTCGGTGTTGCTGACGATCCAGATGCCCGCGGTGGTCTCGTAGATGTCGTAGGCGGCCTCACCGCGCGGGTTGCGACCCGGGTTCCACTTCAGGGGCACCCCGGTCTGCGGGTCGAGGGCAGCCAGCCCGGGCCTGGGGACGGAGCCCTGGCCGGCGCTGTCGGAGCCGTTGGGGTTGTTCATCCACCGCTGGTGACCTCCGACGTACACGGCGGACTGGGTGATCTCGACGCCCCACAGGGTGTCGCCACCGGACTGGTCGGTCCAGGTCGGGCTCTGCGTGGTCCCGACGGCGTAGGTCTCGAAGCGCGCCGCCGTGTCGCACAGGGTGCCGCTGTGCGGGCCACCGGTCGCCGCGACGACGAAGAACGACCCGTCCGGAGACATCTCGACGTCACGCATGTAGCTGTCGAAGGCGCTGGGCGAGCAGATCGGTGTGTACAGCGTGGTGGCCCACGTGGTCGAGACCGCGGCCGTGGCGCCGCTCAGGTCGATCATCACGATCTGGTCGCGCGCCAGGCCGCCGACGGTGCGGAAGTTGCCGACCACGACGAGCCGGTCTCCGGCCGGCGTCACGCCCGACTCGCGCGGGCCGACCGGAGCCTTCGCCCCGGTCCCGGTGTTGTGGTGGTCGGAGACCGTGATGTCCATGAAGGGGTCGAACGCCCCCGTCGTGGCGTTGAGCGTGGCGAGCTGGCCGTGGCTGACGCCGCCGATCTTGTTGAAGAAGCCGCCGATGAAGAGCCGGTTGTTCGGCAGCTGCTCCATCGTCTCGATGCCGCCGTTGGTCGACGGCGCCTTGAAGGAGGTCACCTGCTGGCCGGTGTTGACGTTCAGCAGCTGGATGTGGTTGGGGCCCTTGCCGTTGATCTTGGTGAAGTCACCGGCGACGTAGACGGTGTCGGACGTCGGGCCGGGCAGGAGCTGCTGGACCTGGCCGTCGGTGTCGGCGATGAAGGTCTGGCTCACGGCCCCGGTGGTGGCGTCGAACGCGAACAGGTTCTGCCGGGTGTACTGCGTCCCGTTCCCCGGCTCGGCGACCGTCGTGAAGGAGCCGCCGGCGATCATCACGTTGCCGACCTGGACGATCTTGTCGACCTCGCCGTCGAGCACCCCCGGAGTCTTCTTCGAGGGGACGGCGCCGGGCATCCGGTCCGCCGCCGGGGCCGCCGGCGCGGCGGCGGCAGCAGCCGTGTGCGGTGCGGCCGTCGCGGCCTGGGCGCCGGAACTGTTGAGGCCGGTGACCGAGACAGTCAAGGCGATCCCGGCAACCAGGGCCAGGGTCTGTCGTAGACGCACGGATCTTCTCCTCTGAGCACGGCGCTCCGGAACGGGATGTTGCAGGAGTCCGAGGGATATCAGAGCCGAATCCGGAGGCTTCGCACCCTTTAGTGCACCGTCCTGCCCAACATTGGGGACGGTCCGGAGGGTGTCCGGAGGGAGGGGATCTCGGAGCCCGGGATCGGGCTCCCTCGGGGCGCCCGCGAGCACCCGTCGAGAACGCCGTCAGAAGGGCGACTGCGCACGGGCCGACGGACGGTGGACGGACGGACGGATCCTCCCTTTGGCCGCTGGAATCCGGGTGGTCCACGTACCCCGTTCACCCCCCCGGGTGGAGGGCCGGAAACCGGACCTCACCGATATCGGGGATTGTCCGCTCACCCCCGCTCTCCGTACCCCCTCCGTACCTAGGTTCACGATCTGAGGCCCTGTGCACGCAGGGACCATCGGGTCCGCTCGGACGCTGTTGGCGAGGGAGTAAAGAGATGACCGGTTCCCAGGCAGTAATGCGTGGACGGCGCCGTGGTGTGGCGATCGCGGCGGTGACCGCGATGGTGGCCGCACTGCTCGCGCTCTTGGGGCTGTCGACGACCATCCCTGCCTATGCGGCCGACACCATCGGCTTCCGCGCGTCCGCCCAGGCGTCGTTCAACCAGACCACGGCACGGGTCACGATCCCGTCGACCGTCCAGGCGTCCGACGGGATGCTGCTCTTCGTCTCGGTCAACGCGAACGTCACGGTGACGACGCCGCCCGCCGGCTGGACCCTCGAGGGCTCCCAGACCTCCGGCACGGACATGAAGACCTTCCTCTACAGCCGGGTCGCCGTGGCCAACGACGCCGGCAAGAACGCGGCCGTCACCTTCTCCGCCACCGCCAAGGCGTCGCTGAACCTGGTCGCCTACGACGGCACCGCCGCCGACCCGGTCGCCACCTTCGCCTCGGCCGGTGAGACGACCAGCCGCTCGACCCACACGACTCCGGCCTCCACCGTCGCGACGGCCGGCTCCTACGTCGTCTCCTACTGGGCCGACAAGTCCTCGGCCACGACGACCGCGTGGACGCTCCCGGCCGGGCAGACCCAGCGGAGCACGGCTGCCGGCACCGGCTCGGGACGCGTCAGTGCGGTGGTCTCCGACCCGAACGCCCCGTCCGGCACCGGGGCGACCACGCCCCGCACCGCCACGGGCGGCGGCGCGACCGCCAAGGCGACCATGTGGACCGTCGTCCTGCAGGCCGACCAGGCCGCGGACCCCAACGTCGCGCCGGTGGCGGCCTTCAGCGTGACCTGCCCGGCCGCGACCTGCACCTTCGACGCCTCGGCCTCCAGCGACACCCCGCCGGGCACCGTGGCGTCGTACGCCTGGAACTTCGGCGACGGCACCACCGGCACCGGCGTGACCACGACCCACACCTACGCGACCAGCGGTGCGAAGACCGTCACGCTCACCGTGACGGACAACCAGGGCCTTGCGTCCACCCCGGTCACCCACACCGCGAACCCGACCGTCACCGCTACCGGACAGAACCAGCCGGTGCCGGGTCACACCCACCTGGTGCCGGACAAGCCGGACAACAACATGCCGCGCATCAACGACGGTGAGATCTGGGACATCGAGGTCGTCCCGCAGCTCAACCGCGTCTTCATCGCAGGCTCGTTCACCAACCTGCAGAACACCACCGGCACCGACACGTCGGTGTTCCGTCAGTCCGGCCTGGCCAGCTACAACTACAAGACCGGCCTGATCGACAAGAGCTTCAAGCCCACCTTCAACGGCGGCGTGAGCGCCGTCGAGGCCAGCCCGGACGGCACGAAGCTGTTCGTCGCCGGCTCGTTCAACACGGTCAACGGTGTGGCCGAGCAGAAGGTCGCCAGCCTCAACATGACCACCGGCGCGCCGCTCTCGACCTGGCACTTCACCAACAGCACGAACAACCAGGCCACCGCGCTGGCCGCGACGAACGACACCGTCTACGTCGGTGGCAAGTTCTCGCGGATCAACGGCGTCCTCAAGACCGGCCTGGCCGCGGTCAACGCCGCCTCCGGCGCGGTCGACACCACCTTCAGCAACAACATCTCCGGTGGCATCGGCGTCAACGGCGCCCTCAGCGTCGCGCAGCTGATGCTGACCCACGACAACAGCAAGCTGATCGTGGTGCACACCGGCCGCCAGATCGCGGGTCAGGACCGCCTCGGCGTCGGCATCATCGACACCGCGACCGAGCAGCTGACCCCCTGGCGGACCCAGCTCTGGGACGAGAACCTCGCCCGGGTCGGTGGTGTCACCCGCATCTACAACGGCGACGTCGCGCCCGACGACTCCTACTTCGTGGTGACCAGCGGATCGGGTGGCGACGCTCCGCCGATCAGCGACGTCGCGATCCGGTACGAGCTGTCGCCTGCTGCGATGCAGAACTCCAACAACCAGCCGACCTGGATCTCCCGAAACTTCGACAGCACCTACTCGGTCGCCATCACCGAGGACGCGGTCTACCTCGGCGGTCACTTCCAGTTCCTGGACGACAAGAGCGCCGACAACCCGTACCCGGGCCTGGAGAACGTCGGCTACGGCACCGGGCAGGGCCTCGCGGGCTACGGCCTCGGTGACCAGGTGGTCCGTCGTGACCACATCGGCGCCGTCGACCCCGCCACCGGCCGGGCCCTGGAGTGGAACCCGCTGAACGGCTCGAACTCCTTCGAGGGCTGCAAGGCCATGACGGCGACGGCGGCCGGCCTGTTCATCGGTGGCGACGGCAACCTGCAGGGTGGCGTGAAGACCGGACGCGTGGGCTTCTACGACTTCAGCACCGTGGCCTACCCGCCGGCGAAGCCCGACACCACCATCCTCACCCCGGTCGAGGGCCGGGTCGAGGTGGCCGGGCAGAACTTCTCCGTCACCGGCTCGGCGCAGGTCACCTCCGGCACGGTCGGCCGGGTGCAGGTGCAGGTACAGGACCGCAACAGCAGTCAGTACCTGACCTCGACCAACACCTGGACGAACACCAGCACCACCCTCAACGCCACGCTCGACGCGGGCACCGGGACGACCCGCACCTGGCACCTCGACGGGCTCAACATCACGGGCAGCCGGCAGCTGCTGGTGTCCGCGCAGGCGTTCACCGCGGCGACCGGTGGTACCGGTGACTCGACGAAGGCGACCAAGCGGTTCGAGACGTTCAGCAACGCCGACCAGACGCCGACGACCAACATCACCGGTCCCAGCTCCAGCATCCAGACGTCGACGACGTTCACGATGACGGGCACGGCGACCGACGACCACGGCATCAACTCCCTGAGCTACTGGTTCCGCGACGCCAACGAGCAGTACCTGCAGGACGACGGCACCGTCGGCCCGATCTTCAACACCTTCCGGGGCACTCCGGACGTGGTCGGGGCCACCAACGCGACCTGGTCCTACACGGTGACCCTGCCGCACGAGGGAGTGTGGCGGGGCAGCGCGACGGCGACCGACACCGCCGGCCAGGCGGACCTGCGCAGCGCCACCCGTGACTGGACGGTCGACTCCAACGCGGTCGCGCCGTCGGTCACGATCGACCAGCCCGCGCCGATGACGCCGCCGTTCTCGGTGCCCGCCGTGACGGTCGCCCCGGGAGGCAAGCTCACGTTCTCCGGCACCGCGTCGGACGACGAGAACCTGCAGAACGTGGAGATCACGCTCCGCAACTCCTCGACCCGCGAGAACCTCGGCAACGACTGCAGCTGGGGCGTCAACGTGACCGCCGGCAACTGCCGGGTCTCGCCGGTGGACATCGGGAAGTCGAACTACAACTGGAGCTGGACGACGCCGTTCAACCTGTCCCCGGGCAGCTACTCGTTCTCGGTGCGGGCCACGGACGAGAGCGGTCTGACGACCTCCTCGACCAACCAGGGCAAGCTGACGATCAACGCGCAGATCCCTGGTGACCTGCCCCCGGACACCACGATGAGCTTCACGGCTCCGACGGACGAGTCGCTGGGCATCAACCTGGCGGGCACGGCAACCGACGACCACGGTGTCGCCGGTGTCGCGGTGACCGTGCAGGACCGGGACACCGGTCGCTACCTGCAGCCCAACGGCACGCAGTCCGCGTCTCAGGCCACCATCCCGGCCACGCTCGGCACGCCGAACGGCACGACCACGACGTGGTCGCTGCCGGTGACGCTGCCGAACGGTGGCAGCTGGAGCTTCACCGCGGTCGCGACCGACTCGGCGGGACAGCAGGACACGTCCACGTCCGGCGCGACGGCCAGCTACGCCGCCTACCCGAACGACGACCCGCCGTCCCTCGACCCGGTCCTGCGGTCGCCGGTGGACAACGACAGCTTCGACTCGGGGACCATCGTGGTCACCGGACGCGCTCAGGACGCCGCGAACGGCACGCCGAGCATCGCCTCGGTCCAGGTGGGCATCGTGAACTCGCTCGGGCAGTGGATGAGCTCGTCGGGCACCTTCACGAGCACGACGCCCAGCTACCGCACGGCGTTCCTCAACAGCCCGGGCAGCGTCGGGTCCAACTACTCGTACACGACGCCGGTCATCCCGGCCGGGGTCTACTCGGTGCACGTGCGGCCGGTCGACGTCCACAACCAGATCGGCACGGAGGGGATCGCCAACAACATCACGGTGACCCAGCCGGCGAACAGCCCGCCGGTGCCCAGCTTCACGTACAGCTGCAACCAGAACGTGTGCACGTTCGACGGTCGTGGCTCGACCGACGAGGACACCAGCTCGCTGACGTACTCGTGGAGCTTCGGAACGCAGGGGACCGCGTCCGGCCCGCTGCCGACCAAGACGTTCACGGCGCCCGGGACCTTCCCGGTCACCCTGACCGTCAAGGACGAGTGGCAGGTCAGCGCGACCTCGGCTCCGCAGAACGTGACGATCGTCGAGCCGTCGGGCAACACCGCCCCGACGCCGGTGTTCGCGCAGAGCTGCACGGGGCTCACCTGCTCGGTGAGCAGCCAGGGCACCACCGACCCCAACACGGGCGACGTGATCAGCTACTCCTGGAACTGGGGCGACGGATCGGCGCTGAGCACGGGTGCCTCGCCCGCGGCCCACACCTATGCGGCATCCGGCAACTACACGATCACGCTCACGACGACGGACGGGTGGGGCAAGTCCGCCTCGACCACCCGCAACGTGAGCCTGACCGAGCCGGCCGGGAACACGGCGCCGCACGTCGAGTTCACGACCAGCTGCACCTCGTTCACGGTCTGCCAGATGAACAGCTCCGGAACCGTCGACAACGAGGGTGACGCGATCAAGTACTCGTGGGACTGGAAGGACGGGACAAGCCTCTCGACGACCGCCAACCCGTCGCACACCTACTCCGCACCGGGCACCTACAACATCACGTTGACGGTCACCGACGTCTGGGGCAAGTTCACCACGGTCAGCCAGAGCGTGACGATCACGGAGCCGGCGAGCAACCACGCGCCGACCGCGGTCATCGCCTCCGGCACCTGCACCTCGTTCACCACGTGCGCGATGAGCGGCACGGGGAGCAGCGACCCGGACACGGCCGCCGGCGACGGGATCAGGAACTACGTCTGGTCGTGGGGTGACGGGACCGCGGACACGACGGGCACGTCGGCGAGCCAGTCGCACGTGTACGCCGTCGCCGGGACCTACACGGTCACCCTCAAGGTGCTCGACAAGTGGGGCCACGCCAGTGATCCGGTGACCATGAACGTCACCACGCAGCCCGAGCCGGCCGGGAACCAGCCACCCACGGTGGTGTTCAACCAGCCCACCTGCACCGGGCTCACCTGCCCGGTCAGCGGGTCCGGATCGGCGGACACCGACGGCGGTATCCGCAACTACACCTGGAGCTGGGGGGACAGCACGGCCAACACGGTCAGCACGTCCTCGAGCTCGAGCCACACCTACGCGGTGGCGGGGTCGTACACGATCACGCTGACCGTGACCGACAACTGGGGCCGGTTCACCACGGTGACCCGGCAGGTGACGGTCTCGTAGCGCAGAGCAGCAGCGAGAGGGCCGCGGACCACTGGTCCGCGGCCCCTTTCGTCTGCTCGCGTCGGTCCGTGAGTCGGTGCCGGCCCGAACCGTCCAGGCCCTTCGCGGACGGCCCGAAAACGTGTCGTACGGCCGGTCGAGTGCCGGTGTCAGTCCCAGCCGTCCCGTTCGTCACAGGCCCGGCCGCCTCGGTCGGGACGCGCCCGGCCGGAAGTGGAAATCCGGCGAGCGAGTTCGCTAGGGTCGGCCAGCAACGGGGCACAACTCAAGAAACCCTGCCTTCCCCGGCGGTTTCGGTCCGATCGCACATCCATGTTGGCCCCCGGGTTCTGGCGCGCACCCTGGTGCCGTTCGTGGGTCCAGACCGAGACTCGCGGCCACCCCGATGACCGCTCCCCAGCGGTCGAGACGTAAGGCTTGTCCTTGACTGACCCCAAGCTCTCCCGACGCGGCATCCTCGGTGCCGCGACCATCCTCGGCCTCGCCGGCGTGGCTGCCTCCGCGGTGGAGTCATCCCGAGACCTCGACACCTCTCTTGCCGCTCGGCGGTACCACGGCGGGGCCAAGACCGCGCACCGGCGACGGCACCTCCGTCGTCCCCCGGGCGGTGGTCCCAGCCAGAGCCCGACCGCGAGCCCGACCCAGGACCCGACCCAGGACCCCACTCAGGACCCGACCCAGGATCCGACCCAGGACCCCACTCAGGACCCGACCCAGGACCCGACCCAGAGCCCGACCCAGAGTCCCGTCGGCAACGGATCCACGCTGATCGGGATGAGTGCCCCGGTCGCCCTGTGGGCGCAGCGCCTGAACGAGGTCGGACCGGGAGTGGCGGCCCGACGGATCTACGGCGACCTGTCCGCGGGCGCCTCGAGCCAGCTCAAGCTGGTCGAGGAGGCGCACGCGGCCGGGATGCTGCCGGTGATCTCCTACAAGGTGGGTAACGACCTCGCGGGTGCCGCGAACGGCTCGTTCAACGCCGTCGCCAAGGACGCAGCGGCCCGCCTGGACTCCTACGGGTTGCCCACGGCCGTGACGTTCTGGCACGAGCCCTACGGCGACATGTCCGGGGCGGACTACGCGGCGGCGAGCCGGCAGCTGCTGCCGATCTTCAAGCGCGGCCAGCTGAAGGTCGGTCCGGTGCTGAACGGGTTCCTGCTGGACCGCCAGCAGGACGTGTTCGCGTCGTACTGTCCCGACGACCTGTTCCAGCTCTGGGACTGGTTCGGCATCGACACCTACGAGTCCGGATCGGCCGCCGCGCCGGGAAGCTCGAAGCCTGCCGACCGGATCCCCGCGCTGCGCACGTTCCTGACGTCCCGAGGCCACGCCGACCTGCCGATCGGTGTCGGTGAGTACAACGGCTGGAGCGCGCAGTCGATCACGGACGTCGGGAACGCGCTGTTCACCACGCCCCACGTGTGGTTCGGCTGCCTGTGGAACAGCACCGGGGGGATCGGACAGGTGCTGACCGGTGACCGGCTCGCCGCGTTCCAGCAGACGCTCGAGGACCCGCGGAGCGCGAAGCCGCGCCAGGCCTGATTCCCAGCCCGATCCCCAGCTCGCCTGGACCGGGCGCTGCTGCTCGTCGCCAGAAAGGCCCTTTCCCCATGGAACCCGTCTCCCGACGCAACGCCCTGCGCTGGGTCGTCGGTGGCGTCGGCACCTCGAGCGTGATGGGCGCCTCCGTGCTGTCGGGAGAGGGGTTGCTCGTCCCCGCCTCGGCCGCGGGCTCGAAGAAGGTCCGGGCCGAGCTCAACCACGACTCCTACCGCTCGGGGCAGAAGCTGGTGCTCCAGGTCTGGCACCACGATCTCGGGCCGGGCTCCGAGATCCGGGTGAGCGACACCAAGGGGCTCGGGTGGGAGCGCGTGCACGGGCACCGTCATCCGCAGCGATGGACCGCGACCGCGCACGGCTCCGGCAAGGGGACGGTCAGCGTCAAGGTGCTCGGCCCGGACGGCCGGGTCATCCATGACCCGCGCTATCGCGACCGGATCCACTACCGGGTCCGTGGTGGCATGCGTGGTCCTCTGATCGGGATGCATGCGGAGCCGGACGTGTGGGCGCAACGCCTGAAGGAGGTGGGTGCGGGCGTGGCGGCCCGCCGGATCTACGGCGACCTGTCCGAGGGCGCCTCGAGCCAGCTCAAGCTGGTCGAGGAGGCGCACCGGGCCGGGATGCTGCCGGTGATCTCCTACAAGGTCGGTGGGGACATCAGGGGTGCGATCGAGGGCAGGTACAACTCGGTCGCCAGGGAAGCGGCGAGACGGCTCGCCTCCTACGGTCTGCCCACGGCCGTGACGTTCTGGCACGAGCCCTACGGCGACCTGTCCGGGGCGGACCACGCGGCCGCGAGCCGGCAGCTGCTCCCGATCTTCCAGCGCGGGAAGGTGAAGGTCGGTCCGGTGATCAACGGGTTCCTGCTGGACCGCCGGCGGGACGTGTTCGCGTCGTACTGTCCCGACGACCTGTTCCGGCTCTGGGACTGGGTGGGCATCGACAGCTACGAGCCGGGATCACCCGCCGATCCCGGACACATCAAGCCGGCCGACCGCATCCCGGCGCTGCGGAAGTTCGTGAAGTCACGTGGGCACGCCCACCTGCCCCTGGCCGTGGCCGAGTACAACGGCTACACCGCTCAGGCGATCGCCGATGTCGGCCACGCGCTGTTCACCACGCCCAACGTGTGGTTCGGCTGCGTGTGGAACAGCACCGGGGGGATCGGGCACGTGCTCACCGGCGACCGGCTCGCGGCGTTCCGCAAGACCCTCGCCGATCCCCGGAACAGGGGCCCCCGCCGCGTCCGACCGTGCGCCGGTGGCCGACGCCGCCGTGGCCGAGGTCCTCTGACCTCGGCCACCCACCACCCAGGAGCTATCTGGGAACGATGTTGGCGGACCGCGCGGAGGCCGGGCTGGGACCGACCGCGTTGATGGCGACGACGGTGAACCGGTAGTTGCCGGCGGCGAGCGTCATCTCGTACTGCTTCACATTGGGACCGAGGACGCGTGAGGTGGTGCTGGAGAGCACCGTGGCGTCGGCGGCCGCGGAGCTCATCCGCAGGGCGGTCACCTGGTAACCGGTGATCGGTGACCCTCCGTTGTTGGTGGACAGCGACCAGTGGGCGATGGCGGTGAGCGTTCCGCCGGTGGCGCCCTGCGTCGGCGTCCCGATCACCGGGGCGACCGGCACCGTGGCACTGGTGTTGGGCGTCACGGTGTTGGAGGAGGCAGAGAACGGCCCCGCTCCGGCACTGTTCGTGGCCGCGACCTGGAAGTGGTAGGCGGTCCCGTTGGTGAGCCCGGTGACGTTGAGGCTGGTGGCGGTGGCACCGGCGGTGCGCAGTGCTCCGACCTGCGTCCCGGCACTGTTGAGGACCTTGACCTGGTAGCCGGTGATGGCCGAGCCGCCGTTGTTGGCCGGCGCCGTCCAGCCGACCGTGGCACTGGCGTTGCCCGCGGTGGCGGTGCCGATGGTCGGCGCGCCGGGCACCGTCACGGTGGTGCCGGGAGTCACCGTGTTGGAGGAGGCAGAGAACGGCCCCGCTCCGACACTGTTCGTGGCCGCGACCTGGAAGTGGTAGGCGGTCCCGTTGGTGAGCCCGGTGACGTTCAGGCTGGTGGCAGTGGCACCGGCGGTGCGCAGTGCTCCGACCTGGGTCTCGGTGCTGTCGAGGACCTTGACCTGGTAGCCGGTGATGGCCGAGCCGCCGTTGTCGGCAGGCGCGGTCCACCGGACGGTGGCACTGGCACTGCCCGCAGTGGCGGTGCCGATGGTGGGAGCGCCCGGGGCGGTGACGACAGGACCTCCGCCGGTCGGGACACCTGGCGTGCCGGCCCCGGTGGACAGGGCCCAGTTGGCGCCGTCGTTGTTGTCACTGGCGAGGTTCTGGAGCTCCAGCGACTGTCCGTTGGTGGGCGTGGGCCATCCGGCGCCGCCGTAGCTGACGGTGTCGGCCACCGAGGCGTCGGGGCGCGACAGGGTCAGCGTTCCGGTGGTAGCCATGGTGCCGGAGAACCGGTCGCCGACGAAGACGGTCGAACCGTAGGCGGCCCGGAAGGTCGGGTCGTTGCTGACGAACGTCATCGCGTCGTGCGGCAGGATCACGGTGCCGTTCTGGATGGTCAGGCTGGCCGCACCGTCGATGCTCAAGGTCCAGCCGGACAGGTCGATCGCGGAGGCGCCCGGGTTGTAGAGCTCGACGTACTGCGCCCCGCTGCCGGCCGTCGGCGACGGCTGGATCTCGTCGATCACCATGTCCGGAGTCGCCGGCTGGGCGGCCGGGACCCGCGAGTCGGAGGCGAAGACGTTGCGCCGCGACTGGATGGCGGTGAAGAGCTGCTGGCGGTAGGTGTTGTAGTTCGCGCTCTGCGGGTAGGGCCAGGCCTTGTAGTCGAGCGCGGCGACCGGTGCAGCGGGACCCATGATGGCGTCGTACACCGCCTCCGAGCGTCCCGGAGCGAGGATCTGGTCGACCAGGGTGCGCAGCCGGCGGAAGTACATCTGCTTCCACTGCGGCACGGCGAGGATCGCCGCCATGAGAGCGCTGCTCTTGTCACCGGGCTCGGCCGGGGTCACGAAGTTGCTGGTGACCTGGCAGCAGAGGTTGTCCCAGGTGTGGTCGAGGTCCCACGGGAGCACGCTCCAGCGCCCCGTGACCGGGTCCTGGGCGAGGTAGAAGTTCTTCGACGACGAGTCGGCGTGCTGGATGATCGCGGTGACAGCCGCGTAGTTGATCATCTGCGGGATGTCGGCGTCGCCGAGGAGGTTGTCCCGCTGCGCGTTCCCGGACAGGTCCTCGAACCTCAGGAACGACGACAGGGGCGAGTAGTCGGTGTTCTTCGGGTTGTCCTTCGTGAAGCGCTGGTTGACCGGGTGGCTGGACACGAAGGCGCTGCCCTCGGCCTCGTAGAACTCGCTGTCGGAGTAGCCGTTCTGGTCGCGCCAGGTGCCGTCGTAGGTGTCCTGGATGTTGTAGAGGCCCTGGAAGTTGCCGTTGCGCTGCGCGCGGATCGGGAACATCTGGTGGGTGGACACCCCGGCCTGCTCGTAGGCGTCCCACGACAGGAGGGACCGGCCGTGCGACTTGTCCTCGTAGTCGGACTGGAGGTCGAACTCGTCGACGGGCTCGACGAACCCGGGCATGTCCAGCTCGTAGTCCTGCGGCGTGTGGAACTTCCAGCTGACCTTGGCCGTCGACTGCGAGGCGTGGCCCTTGATGTTGGCCTGGACGTTGTCGATGACCGTCCCGTTGTAGGCGATGGCCGCGGTGGCCGTGATGTCCGCCGTCGGGTTGGCGACCATGCGGTTGTAGTCGGCGTCGGCCATGAACCACTGGACCTCGGGGATGGGGCTGGTGATCCCGTCCGGCACGACCACACCTCGGTAGACAGCCGTGTCGTCGGCGCGCGGGGACAAGGTGGTGGCGTTCGCGTTGATCGCCTGCACCCGGTAGCGGATCAGGTGGCCGGCGGCGGCGCCGGGGATCGTGCCGGTGAAGGTGCCGTCACCGTTGGCGGTCATGGGAACGGTCTGCTCGGCGTTGAAGTCGATGCGGTACAGCAGGTTGGCGCTGCGTCTGGTCGGCGCTGATGGTCGCGGTGACGGTGAGCGGCGTGTTGGCCGCCGGGGCGGTGGTGCTCGGCGTCATCCCGGTCACCCGGGGGCCCAGGCCGACGCGCCGCACCGAGTTCGGCGCGCCCGGAGTGCCGCCGGTGGTGCTGGTGGAGGCCGCCCAGTTGAGGTAGTCGTCGTTGTTCTGGGTGGGGTCGATCAGCTCCAGCGACGGCCCGGTGCCGTCGGTCGTGGTCGGCCACGGGTCGTGGTCGCTGTACTTGACCGAGTCGATGACGTTCCCGCCGCTGTCCTTGAGGTTGACGGTCTCGCCGCCGTTGGACAGGTTGCCGGTGTAGACCAGGTTGGCCGCGCGGTGGTAGGTGGCCTGGAACTGGGTGGCGTCGTTGGCGAGGACGTAGAAGCCGCCAGGCGCGATGGTGGCGCCGGCCGGGAAGGTCGCGGTCACCCCCTTGTCGATGGTCCAGCCGGACAGGTCGACCGCGGTGGCGCCGATGTTGGTCAGCTCCAGGTAGTCGTCCCCGTCGAGGTCCGAGGCGGCGTGGAACATCATCTCGTTGATCACCACGTCGGTCGACGCTGCCGACGCCGGTGGGGCCGCGATGACAGCCGCCCCGGTCGGGACGCCGACGGCGACCGTCAGCAAGGCGGTGACGAGGAGTCGAGGTGCGGCCATGTCCATCAGTCCCCTGATCCCCGAGATATGCGGATGAAACGCCGTCGACCGACGGCGTCCCTTCGCACGCTAAGCGCGGTCTCGCCGCATCTCGTCGCCAAAAGCGGGGACTTCTTCGATCGCCGTGCAGCCCGTTGGGGGCCGGTCACGCGCTCAGGTCTCGGCTGCGAGCCTCGGTGAAGGGGGTCGCGGCCGCCGTCGCAGGGCCGAGCGGAACGCACTCAGCCCGAGGGCGTCACGCCAGGACCACACGACGTACAGGTACGCGAGCGTGCCGACGGCCAGCGCGCCGGTGTCGACCACCTGGGGGAGGTCGGCGGCGAGGGCCAGCACGTCCACCACTCCGAAGCAGACGAACGCCAACACGGAGACCTTGATGGCCGCACGCGTCACCGGCCACATGCCCAGGTGCCGGCGTACCTGCAGGAGCGGGAGCACGTTGCGGACGACGATCGCGACCGCCCAGGAGATGGCGGCACCCCGGATGCCGGCGAGCGGGATCAGCACGATGTTCATGCCGACGTTGACGGCCAGCGCCACGCTGCTGTTGCGCAGGCTCAACCAGCTCCGCCCGGCCATCAGCAGGACCGAGTCGACCGGCCCGCACGCCGTGGCCAGGAGCATGGTCAAGGACAAGATGAGCACCACGTCGGACGCCACCGAGTAGCCGTGACCGAACACTCCCATCAGGGGACGTGAGAAGCCCGCGAGCATCAGGTAGAAGGGCCAGGACGCGACCACGCTCCACAGCGTGGCGGTGCGGAACACCGTGTTGGCGGTCGCCGCCTCGCCGCGCGCGAAGAGCGAGCTGAGGTGGGGGGCGAGGGCCTGCTGCACGGACTGCACGAAGAGCTGCCCCAGGACGATGAACCGGGTCGCCGCCGTGTACAGCGCGGCCTCCGCGGGTGAGGCGAGGGCGGCCACCAGCACGACGTCCGACTTCTTCAACGCCGTCTGGGTGACGCGGGCGATCGCCCGCGGTGCCGTGTAGGCCCAGAACTCCCGGGCGAGGGTCATCCAGGGCGTGGGTTCACCCGGAACCGAAGCGGCGCCTCTGACCTGCGCGACCAGCCACCAGACGGCCACGACCAGACCGAGCACGTACGGCAGGCACCATGCCAGTGCCAGCATCAGCGCTCCGCCGCCGACGAGGTAGACCCCGAGAACGGCGACCGCCTGGAGGCCGAGACGGCCGAGGTTGTCGACCAGGACGGTGGGCCGCATCGATCCCATGCCGCGGGTCGCGGCGACGACGAGGTCGTAGAGCGCCGCGGCCGGCAGGATCGCCGCAAGAGCGCGCAGCATCACCGACATCTGGGAGGCCGGCCCGGCACCGACCATGTGGGGCGCCAGCGACGGTGCCGCCGCATAGAGCGCCAGGCCGGAGGCGAGCGACACCGCGAGGGTCGGCACCGCCGCCACCAGGAGCGTCCGCGTCACGTCGGCCGGTCGGCCGGCGGCGAGCTGTGTCGGCAGCCACTTGACCAGGCCGGTGTCCGTGCCCAGGAGTGCGATCGACTCGATGATCAGGAAGGCGGAGGTGGCCGAGAACAGCGTGCCCGCCGTGTCCCGGGTGAAGCCGTTGGTGACGATGACGACGAGCAGCACGCCCGACAGTGAGCTGAACGTGGCCCCGACGACGCTCGCCGTGCCCCGTCGTGCGAGCTTCTCGAGCTGCCCTCGGTTCTCGCTGGTCGCCGCAGAGGTCATCGCTTCGAACGCACCGGCCGCTTGCGGATGGGGGCGGACGACTTCTTCTGCTGCGGCTTGGAGTCCGAGCTCTCGTCGACCGGGCCGAGGCGCTCCCTGCGGACGGCGTCGTGACGACCCACCACCAGGGCTGCCACGGGAGTCCCCTTGGCCGCGATCTGCTGCACGAAGGCCGCGACCGAGGCCGTCCGGGTACGTCGGGTGGTCACGGCGACCAGGCACAGGTCGGAAGCGCCCGTCACGGCATCGCCCTCGACGGTGCCGAGCCCCGGGGACTCGATCACCACGGTGTTGCCGGCCTCGACCAGCGGGGAGAGCACGGAGCGCAGGCGTTCCGAGGTGAGGAACTCGCGACTCTGCGCGTTGGACCGTCCGGCGGGGAGCACGCAGAGCAGCGGCTCACGGCTCGACTCCAGCAGCTCCATGACGTTGAGTCGGTCGTAGAGCAGCGCCTGGGCGAGACCGTCCTCGACCACGAGCCCACTGCGGTCGTCCGACCGGTCGTCGGCGCGGACCAGGACGACGCGGTGGCCGGCCTTGGCGAAGGACTCCGCGACGGCCTCGGAGACGTCGGCCTCGGACTGCCCGTCTCCGGGAGGGGCGACGGCGATGACGTCGGGGCGCGGGTCGAGATCCAGGATCAGGGCGCGCAACCGTCGGATCGCGACGGCGAAGGCCTCGGGGTCGTGCTTGCGGAACAGCCGCGGCATCCGCGACGTGCTGACGGCGGCCGCCACCGGAAGGCCGAGCTCCTCGACCTCCCACGGCGACCGGATGGAGCCGGCGAGGCCTTCCATCAGCAGCGCGATCAGGCAGCCCAGCGAGAGCCCGGCGAGAGCCCCGCCGATCGGCGCGACGAGCGCCATCAGGTTCGTGCCCGCGTGGGGCCGGACGGCGGGTGAGATCACGCTGCCGGCCGGCACGTCGCTGTTCTCCAGCACCGTCCGCTGGGCTTGCAGGCTGTTGAGCTGGTTGCGCAGTGCCGAGGCCAGCTGGGTCTCGAACGCCCGGTGGCCCGCGGTACCCGACTGGGCTGCGTTCGAGGCCCTTTTGAGTGCGTCACTCACCTGGGTGGTCTGCGTCTTGAAGCCGCTCGATCTGGGCAGCGTTCACGTCGGAGAAGCGGTGGGTGCGGTTGGACAGGTAGGCGTCCGCGACGGCGTTGGCGATCAGCTGCGACTTCACCGGGTCCTTCGCCGTGTAGGAGATGGCGAGGGTCTGCGAGTTCGGAGGGACGACGATCTGGAGGTTGTGGCTCAGCGAGCTGGCCTGCACCGTCGGGTACTCCCCGAGGACGGTGCCGAGCACCTCCGCCGAGCGCGCCACCTGTGCCTCGGTCTCGAGACTGGTCAGCTCGTCCTGCCGCACCGACGACGGCGTCGGCACGAACGGGTTGCCGACCGACGGGTTCACCAGGACCGTCGCCGTGCTCGTGTACGTCGCGGGCAGGGACGCGGCGTACAGCACGCCGAGGAGCGCGCCGACCGCCAGACAGGCGATGACGATGACCGGGTGGTGCCGGACCGCACGCGTCGTGCGGTTGCGGCCGTGGGCGGTGTGGGTCTCAGACGGCATGGTGGTAGCTCTCGTGAAGGATGGCAGCGTCCGGCAGGTCGCCGAACGGGTTGTTGACACGTGGTGCATACGCGGACACGCGACGTCGTTGAGGGGCCCGGTCGAGCGCAACGCCCAGCACCCAGGCCAGGAGGAAGCCGAGCATGGCCCCCGAGACGACCGGCACCTCGGTGCTGGCGTAGTTCGAATGACGGGGCACATCGGCCGAAGAGATGACGGTCCCGGGCTGGGTGCGAGCCCCCTCGAGCTCCTGCAGGCGGGTCTGGAGGTCGAGCACCTGGGCGAAGAGGGCGTTGTTCGCGGGGAGGACGACGCCGTTGTCCAGCAGGTCCTCCTGGTCCTGCATGGCGAGCCTCAGGTGGCTCAGCTGCTTGGTCTGCAGCGACCCCAGGGCGTGGCGCCGGACCTCGATCAGCGCCGAGGCCGCCGCGTTCGCGGCGTCGGCGGCCTTCTGGGCGTTGCCGGCCGTCACGGTGACGTGCAGGACGTCGCTGTTGGGTGAGGCCGACACCGAGATGTGGCGGCTTGCCGACTCCTGCGCGCTGGTGCCCAGCACGGCGGCCACGGCCTTGCGGACCTGGGGACTCTGGAGCAGCTGCGCGTCCGTGTCGACGGTGACCGCGGGTGGCGGCAGCTCGCTGGGGGACGCCGTGACGTATTTCGGGACCGAGGTGAGCGCCACCGAGGCCGTCGCCGAGTACGACGTCGGCTTGGTCAGCGACCAGGCATAGCCCAGCACCAGACCGAAGCACATGAACGCGGCGAACCAGATCCGGTACCGGCGGACGAACGTCACGTAGTCGGACCACAGCGGAAGCCCGCGAGGCTGGTTCACGTCAACCATGCGGGCTCCCTTCCGAGCAGGTCGGCGAGGGCCCGGTCGTGGGGCTGGAACTGGTCCCGGAGGAGCGCGCGGGTCGCGTCGGGCATGGAGCCGCTCGGCCGGCCGTTCCACCGGTCGAACCGGTCGGGGAGGACGGCCGGGAGACCCAGGAAGTCGAGCAGGGCGGCGTACGTGGTCTCCGGCTGCGTGAAGAAGGACTCGCTCTCGATCACATGGATCTGCTCGGCCGGGAAGTGACTCCGCAGCCGCAGCAGCTGCTCGTCGTAGTGACCGCGTCGTACGTAGGCGTGGTGACGGTGGCTGAAGCTCTGGTACGACGGGTCGGCCACCATCTGCTCGGCCTGGCCGGCGAGCCGCTCGTCCTCGCGCTCGAGCGCGACCTCGAACGACTCGGTCTCGTAGCCTCGTGCGCTCTCGTGCTTCCACGCGGACCACGCCCGCTCGACCGGGTCGCGGAGCATCGCCACGATGCGGACGTCCGGCAGGTGCCGGGCCATCCGCTCAGCGGCGCAGGGGTGGAACATGTAGTAGCCGCTGGCCTCGAACGTGATCGGCTCGCCGCTCGCCCCTCCGCCGCGGCGCAGGCGCGCGGTCGTCGGGAAGTGTCCGCGGTACCAGGAGAAGTCGCGGTGGTAGTTGACGTCGAAGTAGTTGACGCCCTTGTGGTAGTTCGCGGAGTGGACCAGCGGGTGCGACATCAGGGCCCGGAACAGCGAGGTCGTGCCGGCTCGCTGGGCACCGACCACGATGAAGGAGGGCAGCTGACGGGTGCCCGCGGTGGCCGAGCCGACGCGGACCGACAGCGCCCTCCCGGCGGTCTTCACCGGATGGGGCAGGGCTGTGCGCACGCTCATGAGCGTCCTTTCGTTACGGCAGCGTCCGCCTGGGACGTGACGCGCTCGAGCAGGGAGATCACCCATGACGAACGCCGGCGCAGGCGCGGCGTCGCGCCGTGGCGGAGGCCGTCGCAGTAGCGAACGGCCATCTCGAGCAGGTAGAGGCGCAGGGTGAGGTCGTGCTGTGCGGCGGGGACGTCCAGCGCGGACAGCGTCGGTGCCACCGCCCGCAGGAAGGCGTCCTCCTGCTTGCGATCGCCGGAGTCGCCCGGGCGCACGCTCTGGGCATCGAAGTGGAGCCCGTCGAACCCGATCGGGACCTGCGGGTCGTAGCGCTCCCAGTCCCAGATCTGCAGACCGCCCGGCCCCATGCCCATGTTCCAGGCGCCCCAGTCGCCGTGCCAGCCGCCGAGTGAGACCGGCTCGGGGCCGTGGCGCTCCTCGAGGAGCCCGGCCGCCGCGAGGATGCGGGCGCCGTCCGGCTGGCCCGCCAGGCCCTCGGCGTCGTGGCGCAGCCTGCGCCAGAACCCGCTGTCGGCCAGAGGCATGCTCGTCGTGCCGCCGAGGGTCGCCACCTCGCGCATGGCCGCGAACCGCGACGACGGGGTCACGGGCTGTCGCGAGCTGGTGGTGAGAGGCGACATGACCAGCACCTCGAGGCCCGCCCACTGGCTGTGGTGCAGCAGCTGCGGCACCCGGAAGGAGACCGGCCGGTGCTGCCCGACGTGCGCCAGCGAGGTCGCCTCGCGGCGGACCAGGGCGGCCGTCAGCGGGTTGTGTCCGACCTTGGCGTAGCCCACCAGCTGCCCGCGGAGGTCGAAGACCTGCAGGACCGGCTTCTGGTTGGCGCGGCGGGTGCCGAGCAGGACGCCGACCCGGACCTCTTCCCCGAAGAACTCCGCGAGGTGCCGCTCGATCGAGTCGGCGCTCGGGTCGGTGAGGGGGACGCGCAGCATCGGCCACCGGGTCAGACCGAACGCACGCGAGCGCACGGAGCGCTCGAGCAGCCGGACCGCCGGGACGACGAGCGGTGAGCGACCGCCGGCGAGGCGGCGCACCATGCTCGAGGATCCGGGCAGGTCGGCGGGCATCATCAGCCTCGGTCGCCGTCCGCTCGGGAACAGGTAGGAGTCGCGGTGCGGCTGCCCGGCACGGTGCCGGCTGCGGGTCACGTACGCCGGCTTGCCGGTCGTCGGCCAGAGCAGGCCGGCGACCTCGGCGGCGTACGTCGCGGACACGTCCGCCCCGGACGTCATGTCGTCGCTCCTGGGTCCGGCTCGTCGGCACGGGCCATCAGCCCGACGGCGATGAGGGCGGTGAACATCGCCGACCCGAGTGAGTCGTAGACGAAGAAGCACACCACGGCGATCAGGAGGACCGTGCACGTCGTGACATCGAGCGGAGACGGCCCTCGGGCTCGACGGAGGAACTGCAGGGCGAAGAACGAGAGGCACAAGATGGTGCCGCCGAACCCGGTGGTCAGCACGAGGCGCCACATGAAGCCCTGGGTTCCGAGCGGTGGTGCGGCGCACTGGTGGCACGACGACGTCTCACCGCCCGCCAGCGAGCTGAAGCTGCCCTGCATCGTGCGGGTGGTGCCGTACCCGACGATCGGCGAGCCCTTGGCGGCGGTGGACACGACCGTCTCGGCCGTGCTGGCCCGACGGTCGTTGCTCTGCGGGGTCTCCACCCGAAGCACCAAGGTGTCGTAGAGCGGGGAGGAGACGAAGACGAAGCCGCCGACCAGCACGGCCGCGACGAGCATCTGCAGTGCCCGTCCGCGACCGTTGACGGCCAGGCGGATGGAGGCGTACACGGCCGCGATGGCGATCGAGATCCACAGTCCGCGGTTCAGCGAGAACGTGATCGGCACGATGGAGGCGGCGAGCACGACGGGGCCCACCTTGCGGCGCCAGCCGGCATCGCGCCCGAACCACCCCAGGATGAAGAAGGGGAGGTAGAGCGCCAGGTTGTTCCCCCAGGCGTTCGAGTAGGGGAAGGGTGCGGTGGGCCGCGGCTGCACGTAGCCGAGGAAGTCGCTCGAGGACGCCAGCGACGGGTGGATCAGCGTGCGCACGAAGTTCTTCGTCGCCCACCCGTGCGGGATCACCAGCTCCACCAGCGACTTGAACTGCAGGGTGGGGTCGAGGACGGCGATGACCCCGAAGCCCGTCGTGACCACGAACATCCACGCCAGCAGCCGCACGATCCGCTGGGTTGAGACGGACCGAGCCGTGTTGACGACGTACAGCATCGCGATCGTGATCGCGGCGTACCACGCGCCCCAGAGCGAGAAGTTGACCAAGCGGCCGAGCCCGCCGCCGGGCACCGTGCCCGGCGCCGTGGCCCGCATCAGGAAGCCCCCCGCCAGCACCCACACCAGGAACAGAAGCCACGGCGTGAAGCCACGGGGCACGCGCAGCGGCCCCTGCCGACGGAGGATGACGGCCATGGCGATGGCCATCGCGAAGAAGATCACCTGGGCGAAGCCGAGCGCCCACCACAACGGGAAGCCGAGGTAGAGCACCGCCAGCGGCCACCCGGGCTTGAGGAACCGGTTCTCGTCGGCCGGGAGCACGGGGGCGGGCCGGGCCCGCAGGGTGTCGATCGCCGTCGACATCAGGCGGCCCTCGCGGGTACGCCGACGGACCGGCGACCGACGTAGCCGTAGCCGACGAGCTGGGGCAGGGTCACGGCGGTGACGACCCGGCGTGCGCCCACCGGCAGGGTGGAGCGCCACGCGTCGTCGAGCTGCAGGTCGATGCGTCCGGTGGTGAAGCGGGTCCGGCTCCCCGCGACACCGTGGCTGGGCTCGAGGTCGACGCTGTGCTCGCCGACGTGGGCGAGGGCGTCCTTCGCCGGCGCCATCCCGATGCTGGTCAGCGCCCGCTCGAGCGTCGTGCGTGGGTGTGCGACGAGATCCTCGTAGCGGACCCGCGCCGCGTGCGGCGTTGCGGCCCCGAGCATGCTGCACTCGAGCTGCAGCACCGCCCAGAGCACCGCGAGGCGCTGAGGCGAGTAGGTGCCCATGAGCTCGCCGTCGGCGGACTGCGGCTTGTGGATGCCGACCTTGCTCCAGGAGTTGGCGACGCCGCGCGAGTCGCGGACCAGATTCAGCACCCGCAGGTCCAGGCCCGGGATCCTCCGCAGGGCGCAGAGCTGGGCGGCCGACTTGCTCGCGTCCACCACGACGTCGGCGCCCGAGACCGAGGCGATCGCCTCGTAGAGACGGCGGTAGGTGTCGAGGTACTCGTCGAGCTCGCGCAGGTACGCCGCGCGGGCGAGGCCCGTGGCCAGGCTGGGCACGTGACGCTGACGGATGACGCGGGGCTGGAGGTACGACATCCGGGCGGTCACCGACGCCCATCCGTCGAAGGCGCGCTCGCCGACTGCGGTCCAGAACGGGCACGTCGAGAAGGGCTCGCCGCAGCCGCACCGCTGGTCCTGGCTCGAGACGCGCGAGAAGACCGCGTTGAGCTCACCGGCGTTGACCGCGCCCGGCACGGCGCCGAGCACGCGTTCGAGCAAGGTGCTGCCCGAGCGCCCCACGCCTGCGATGTAGAGCACCTTCAACGGATCCCCCGAATCCTTGAGCCCGCGGCTTGTCGTCCGCCTCCGACGGGCTACCGCCACGCTAGGTCGGGGTGCGGCCCCAGGCTCGGGCGTGACAACGAGGTCCCCCATTTGGGGTACGTCCCGAATGTGGGGGAGGGCCAGGTCTCAGCGTGCGCTCAGGTTCGACCTGGTCTCACGTCGGGCGGGCGACCCAGGAGGAGGCGAGCAGGTCCGCGAACGTGTGTTCGATCGCACCGTGCAGCTCCAGCGAGCCATCGGTCGTGTTCGCACCCGAGTTGAAGTACGACATCGACACCACGTTGGAGTTCCGCGCGTACTCGGCCGCGTCGCGCAGCCACTCGGAGGCCAGTCCGGGGTTCCGCGGGTCCTCGCGGCAGCCGTACTCGCCGATCGCGATGGGCGCGTTCCCCGCCCAGGGGAGCACCTCGTCGGTCAGGCTGCCGAAGGTGCGCCACTCCCTGCCGTTGCTCAGGGACCACGGGTTGTAGACGTCGATGCCGAAGACCGGTGCGTCCGGGACGATCCACACGCTCGGGTCGATGTCGTCGCGCACCGGGTCGAAGGTCCAGTGCTGGAGGACGGGAACGACGGTGACGTTGGAGGCGTGGTCGGCGGCCAGAGCGAGGGCCCGACGCTGCATGCCGACCCAGTCCGCGGGGAGCATGCCCGGTGCGCCGGCGTCGTTCTCGGGCTCGTGGTGGACCGTGAGGAAGATCGGTCCGCGCTCCTGTCCCAGTCCGAGCAGCAGCTCGCTCAGCCAGAGGTCCTGGGCGCCCGAGGCGACGGCCCGCCAGGTCCCGGGCGGCTTGACCGAGACATGGGGGAGCCGGTTGTTGGCCAGGTCGTCGCGGCATCGTGCGACGACCTCGGTGGTCAGGTCGGGAGCGTAGGTGAAGTAGGAGCGGTTGAGTGCCAGGTGGGAGCCCAGGAACCTCTCCCACGCGGAGAGTGAACGGCCGTAGGGAAGCGAGGCGCCGTAGTACAGGTCCCCCGGCTGGGGGTGGCCGAAGAACGCGGGCCGAGGCGCTTTCGACGTCTTCGAGGTCGTCGGATGAGGAGACCTCGTCGGTCGGCGAGGCCTCTCCACTTGCGGCTGCATCGATCCCTGGCAGCCTGAGGTCAGCACGGAAAGTGCCGTCACGGCGCCGAGGCCGAGCAGACCGCGTCGAGCGATCGGCATGGGTCGACCCTAGGTTCCATGGGGTTCTCCGGGCCGCACGGCGGTGAGCGGCCCCCAATTCGGGGTAGCGCGGCTCACGGGGGCGGGTCGATCCTCGAGAGACGACCCCCCCAAATTCGAGGAATCCGAGGCACCGAACCGTCAGCGCTGCCCGGGACTCGTGACGATGGCCGGACTATGAGCATCCCGATCAGTCCGGACGACTCGTCGACGCCTGGTCCGGGGCCGACCACGAGCGCGCCGACGACCGGCCCGGTGCTGCTGGTGAGCAGCCAGGGGGGACACCTGACCCATCTGCTCGCGCTCCGGGAGTGGTGGCAGGGTCATGACCGGGTGTGGGTGTGCCCGTCGACTCCCGACGTGCACGACCGGCTCGCCGGCGAGCGTGTGGTCGAGTCGTACTCACCGACGACGCGCAACGTGCTCAACCTGGTCCGGAACTCCGTGCTCGCGCTGCGGCTCCTGCGCCGGGAACGCCCCGCGCTCCTGGTCAGCTCCGGCGCCGGCGTGGCCCTCCCGTTCTTCATCGGCGCGTGGCTGCTCCGCATCCCGACCGTCTTCATCGAGGTCTACGACCGGATCGACACCCCGACGATGACGGGCCGCCTGTGCGGGCCGTTCACCACGCGCCGGATCGTCCAGTGGCAGAGCCAGCTGGACTTCTACCCCGACGCCCACCTGGTCGGACCGCTGCTGTGAGCGCACTCGTCGTGGGACTGGTCGGGACCGACCACCATCCGTTCGGTCGGCTGGTCGACTGGATGGACGCGGCCGCCATGCGCCACCCGGACGCTCATTTCGTGGTCCAGCACGGCGCGACCCGAGGCCCGTCGGTGGCCGGGGGCTACGCGTTTCTCGGCCAGGAACAGCTGGCCGAGCTGCTGAGGGAGGCCTCGGTCGTCGTGTGTCATGCCGGCCCGGGGACGATCACCGACGCCCGCGACGCCGGCCACGTGCCACTGTGCGTACCCCGCGACCCGGCGCTGGGTGAGCACGTCGACGGACACCAGCAGCGCTTCGCCCAGGTCGTGGGAGAGGCCGGGATCGTGCGTGACATCCGATCCCGCGAGACCTTCGACCTCGAGCTCGACCGGAGCCTGAGCCGGCCCTGGGGGCCGGGCGTGGTGGCGACGGCGAACGGACCGCGGGACGCGGCGCGCGCCTTGGCCGCGGCCGAGCTGAACCAGCTGATGACCACCGGAGGGCGTTCCTTCCGGGACCGGCGCGCCCTCGCCCAGAGGTAGCTGACCGACCGCAGGTGATCCATCTACCCCGAATGGGGGACGTTTGCCGCGCGCGACCGGTTGGGACGGACGCGGGCGTGAGGCTTGGGGAAGGCCGTCCGGGACGGTCGCTGTCGCGGGGACGAGGGGGGACGATGTCGGGCACGACCGTGGTGTATCTCGGAGGCTTCGGGCGCTCCGGGTCCACCCTGGTGGAGCGCGTCCTCGGCGAGGCTCCGGGCTGGGTCAACATCGGGGAGCTGGTCGACCTCGCGCGGTCCGTCGCCCCCGGTGACGAGCTGTGCGGCTGTGGGCAGCGGTTCTCCGAGTGCCGGACATGGGCGCAGGTCGGGGAGGTCGCCTTCGGCGGCTGGACCCGCGAGGTGCTCGACAGGGTGGCGACCCTCCAGCGCCTGGCCACGCGCCAACGCAACCTGCCCGGCATGCTCGGGCCACGACGCCGCGCCTCGCCCGCACTGACCGAGCTGCGCACGGCCTACGCCCGTATCTACGCCGCCGTGGCGGAGGTCACCGGTGCCCGCGTGATCGTCGACGCCTCGAAGGGGCCCGCCCTCGGGCAGGCCCTGGCGGGTGCGCCGGACATCGACCTGCGGATGCTCAACGTCGTCCGCGACCCGCGAGCTGTCGCCTGGTCGTGGCGCCGCCAGGTCGAGCGGCCGCACGCCGCCGGAACCGACCTCATGTGGCAGATCCCGCCGTCGCGTGCCGCGGTGCAGTGGAGCGGGCTGCAGCTCGAGATGACGGCGATCCGCCGGCTCGGCGGTGTCCCGTCGGCCCGGCTCCGCTACGAGGACTTCACCGCCGACCCGGTCGGAACGCTCGTCTCGGCCACGGCCGAGCTCGGCGTTCCGCTGAGCCGGGACGACCTGCCGGCCGTGGTCGAGGGTCGGGTGGAGCTCGGCTCCAGCCACGGGCTCTCCGGCAACCCGTCGAGGTTCCAGGTGGGAGCGCTCGCGCTCCGTCGTGACGACCGGTGGATCTCGGAGATGGACGTGGGGAGCCGGGCGGTCGTGACCGCCCTGACGTTGCCCCTGCTCCCGGTCTACGGCTACCCAGTGAACCCGGGGGCGCTTCCGAGGTTCGGATCGAAAGCGAGGAGCTACGCGTGACCGCAGAGGCAACGGACCCCGCACCGTCGGCGGAGGACGCCGCCCACCCGCTGGTGAGCGTCGTGATCCCCACGCGGGGTCGACCCGTCCTGTTGGCGGAGACCCTGGCCACCATCACCGGACAGGACTACGCCGGTCCGATGGAGATCATCGTGGTCCACGACCGCGAGGAGATCGACCCGACGCTGGCCGACCTGTCGCGCCCGGGCCGGGAGATCGTGTCGATCGTCAACACGCGCACCGGCGGTCTGTGCGGCGCGCGCAACTCCGGTCTGGCCGCCTCGCACGGCGACTTCGTGGCCAGCTGCGATGACGACGACCTCTGGTACCCGGCCAAGGTGCGCCTGCAGGTGGAGCGCCTGCTCGGCGACCCGGACCTGCTCGCCGTGGGCGCGGGGATCCGGCTTCTGATGGGGGAGCGCGGCAACGTCGAGTGGCCGGCGCGGGAGGCCGTGATCAGTCACGAGCGCCTCCTGGTGAACCGGGTCAAGGAGCTGCACAGCTCCACGCTGATGATGCGTCGCACGGCGTTCGACGCCGCCGGGCTGTACGACGAGGAGCTCCCGCACAGCTACGGCGAGGACTACGACTGGCTGCTGCGCGCCACCAGCGTCGGGCGCGTGGGCGCGGTGCAGGAGGTCCTCGCCGACATCCGCAAGGACGTGCCCTCCTGGTTCCGGACCCGTCTGCTCAACACCGCCACCGCGCTCGAGTACATGCTGGACAAGCATCCCGACTTCCGTACGCGTCGCCGCGGCCACGCTCGGATCCTCGGTCAGATCGCCTACGCGCGTGCGTCGGCCGGCGAGCGGCGTCAGGGCGCCCGGATCGCGGGCCGCGCGCTCCGTCGGGACCCTGTGGCCCCGCACGCCTGGATGGCTCTCGCGGTCGCCGGCCCCGGCATCGACCCGGGCCGCCTGCTGTCGGCGGCGCGACGTCTCGGGCGAGGTCTGTCGTGAACCGGTTGCCCAACTTCTTGTACGTCGGTCCCGACAAGGCGGGGTCCTCGTGGATCCACGAGATGCTGCTCAGGCACCCCGACGTCTTCCTGACCCCGGCGAAGGACCTCTACTACTTCGACCGCTACTACGACCGTGGCCCGGCGTGGTACGCCGCGCAGTTCGAGGGCGCGAGCGACGAGAAGATCGTCGGAGAGGTCTGCCAGGACTACCTCTTCCACCCGGAGGCCGCCGCCCGGATCCGCTCGACGCTCGGGCCCGTCAAGGTCATGGTCTCGCTGCGCGATCCCGTCGAGCGGGCGTGGTCCTCCTACCTGTACATGCGCAAGCACGGCATCGGGCCGGACACCTTCGGGGAGGCGCTGCGAAGCCGCCCCGAGCTCCTCGAGCACGGCCGCTACGCCACGGGTCTGGACCGGTTCCTCGAGCTGTTCCCTCGCGACCACGTCCACGTGGCGCTGTTCGACGACCTGGTGGCCGATCCGCAGCGCTTCATCGACGGCGTCACCGACTTCCTGCAGATCGCGCCACTGCCCTTGACCGAGAAGGATCGCGAGGCGCGGCTTCCCGCGGCCAAGGCGCGGTCGGTCCTGCTCGCCTCGGCTGCCCGACGGAGCGCCGACTGGGTCCGCGAGCACGACGGTGCCCTGCTCGTGGGCAAGGTCAAGCGTTCCCAGCTCGTGCAGCGCACCCTGTACCGGCCGCTCGACCGCCAGGCCGTCCGGCCCGCCCCGGACGACGTCCTCACCGTACGCAGCGCGCTGGCGTCCGAGGTCGACGCGCTCGACCGCACCTTCGGCCTCCGTCTCCGCGAGTCCTGGGGCTGGTAGGCGTGCCGGGCTCGGGCGCACCCGGAGCCGGGCTCGGTCCGGGACGCCCGGGGCGGTCGCTGCTCGTCGGGGCGGCGATCGCCGGCGCCGTGCTGGCCGGGACGGTCGGCTGCGGCTCCCGCTCGCCGGTGCACAACGATGCGGCGGAGGACGTGGAGGCGTTGCTGGTGTCAGCGGCCGACGAGGTGTCGGAGGATGCTCCGCTCTCCGCGGACCAGATCGAGGCCACCGGGCCCGGCGATCCGGAGGTCACAGTGGTCCGCGCCCACGGGGGCGAGCTGCGAGCCGAGCCGGGCTACGACGGCACGCCGGTGCTGAGGTTCCCCGCCTACGTGGCGAAGCGCCAGGCTCCGACCGCGATCCTCGCCCTGCGCTCCCGCGACTCGGACTGGATGCAGCCGGGCGGCGACGAGCTGGTCTTCGGCGCGGACCTCACCGTCGACGCGGTCAGCGACGGGACCGACAACGACAACGGCGACAACGTGGTCCAGCGCGGTCTGTTCGGTGCTGCGGCCCAGTTCAAGCTGCAGGTGGACCATCGGCGCCCCAGCTGTCTCGTCCACGGGGACCTGGGCATGGTCCTGGCGAAGTCGTCGGTCACCCTGGACCCCGGGTCGTGGTACCGGGTCACCTGCCGGCGTACCGGTGACGAGGTCGAGGTCGCGGTCTCGCGGCTGGACGACGGCAGCCCGGTCGGCACCGAGGTCGACCGTGACCGCGGCGAGATCGGCTCGGTGAGGTTCCCTTCCGGGACGCTCCTCTCGATCGGCGGCAAGCTCGGACCCGACGGTGGGCCGGTCAAGGACGCCACCGACCAGTACGACGGCAGTCTCAGCCGGATCCACGTCTCGATCGAGCACGCCGCCCGGTAGCGGCCCCGGTGCCGTTGCCGGTTTCCGGAGCGCGGCGGAACGGATCCGTGCGCCGTCCCGACGTACGTCGGCCCCGTCCCGGCGCCGCGAGAGCGCCGGGACGGGGCCGCTGGTCGTTCAGCCCTTGGTGATCCGGACGTAGTCCATGTCGCCGGCCCAGTAGTCGCAGCTGTCGGCGCCGGTGCCCGGCTTGCTGGTGTCGCAGTCGAACTTGCCGCCGATGGTCCACGGCTTCTTGTTGTCGAGGTTGCCGGTGGTGTGCCGGATCCGCTTGTTGAACACCCCGTCGACGTAGAGGTCGACCTCGGTGGGAGTGCGGTCGCAGCGGATCGTGTGCCAGGCGCCGTCACTGGTGAAGATGCTGGACTTGATGGAGGCGGTTCCGGTCGGCGTCTTGAACATGCAGCTCATGTAGCCCTTCGGCTGCTGGAACTTGACCTGACCGCCGACCGTGGTGGCCTGACCCTTCTGGATCACGTTGCCGAACTTGGCCGTGGAGCGGAACCGGAACTCGACGCTGAAGTTGCCGGTGCCCGGGTCGAGCGACCCGTCCGCGGCGTCGTTGACCATGATCAGGTGGTCGGCGCCGTAGTAGATGTGCTCGTCGGGGGAGTGACGGTCCCAGGTGATGTAGCCGTTGTGAGCCACCAGGTGCTTGCCGATCGCCCCGTTGTGGCCGAGCCCGGAGGTGTCCACGGCCACGGTGGCTCCTGGGGCCTCGTTCATCTCGAGGTCCAGGACCGTCTGCGGCGTCGACGCAGCCCGTCCGGCGGCCGTACTCGGGGCAGCAAGGGCCAGACTCGCCATCACTGCCAGACCTGTCATCAAGCGGGTAACTCGCACGATCTGTCCCTCCCTGGGCGCGTTGTGGTGTCCGCGGTGATCCTCCTCGCCGCACGTCCCCAGGTGGTGGCTCGAGCGCCACCATCCCCAACTTGGGCGATAGATCTCCGGTTACAGGGCCACGCGGAACACCCGGCTGGCAGTCCCGTCCAGCGGGGTCCAGTCGTACGCCGCGAAGCTCCCGTTCCCGGACACCGTCACGGTGGTGACGACGCCGCCGGCGGGAACGGTGATCGGTGTGTCGACGCCGGTGGCCAGGTCGCGGACGTAGGGCTGTCCGTTGCTGACGTACACGAACCGTCCGAGGTCACTGGAGAACGAACCGAGCGTGGCGTGGGCGTTGGCTGCGACCGTGGTCGTCACCCCGGTGGACACCCGGGTCAGGTGCAGGCTGCCGTCGGCCCATCGGGAGGAGACCCACTGGGCGTCGGGCGAGATCACGACGCCGGACAGGTTCGCGCCGGCGGGCACCCCGGCGCTCAGCCACCGCGTCTTGCCGGTCGTCATGTTGCGGATGTAGAGGTCGGAGTCCGTGTCGTTGTCGTCGGTCGTCACGAGGTCGGTGTCGTAGTCGGCGAAGGCGACGAACCTGCCGTCCGCCGACACGTCGGCGGTGTTGGAGCCGGGCCCCTTCGACGGTGACCCGTCCGGTCGGACCGTGACCTGCACGGTCTTGTTCGTCGAGAGGTCGCGCAGGTAGACGTCGGAGTTGGTCGTGGTCGACCCGGCCACGACGTTGGTCGCGTCGCTGGTGAAGACCACGTAGCGCCCGTTCTTCGACAGGGCCGCCATGCCGGTGTCGCCGTTGGCCGGATGGCCGCCCAGCCCCACGCTGGCCAGGATCGTCGTGTCGGTGGACGCGTCGCGGACGAACGCATCGTTGCGGCCGTTGGTGTCGCCGGCGACCAGCCGGGTCGCCGTGCTCGCGAACGCGGTCCGCGTCCCGTCCGCCGAGATGGTCGGCGGCCTGCTGTAGTTGCCGGCGGCGATCCCGCCGTCGATCGACGGGTCCAGGAGCTCGGAGGTGCCGGTGCTCATGTCGGTACGGCGCACCTGTTGCTTGGCCGAGGCGACTCCGCGCTGCAACGCGATGTGGGCGACGTAGCGACCGGTGTAGCTCAACGCCGGCGCGCTCACGTCGGTCATCGAGTCGGACGGCATGGGTTCCGGTGCCTGCGCCGCAACGGACGCCCCGGGAAGCATCGCCACCGTCGCGATCGCGACCGCAACGGAGCTGGTCAGGATTCGAGCACGCGTGGACATGAGTCCTCCTCAGTGGTGGTCCGAGACTCGGTGTGGAGTTCTGAAGACCCCGAGGTGGTGGACGCGGCCGGTCAGGCCGGTGGCAGCACCAGCGTCCAGGCGATCGCCTTCGCCGAGGAGACACCCGCGTTGGCAGCGAGGGCCGGTGCCGTCCCCGCGTCGACGCCGGACTGCTCGCCCACCGCGGCCACCAGCAGGCCGCTCGGACTGCCGGTCGTCGTCGCCCGGACGACCAGGGCAGGGTCGAGCGCCCAGGTGTGCACGGTGGAGCCCTTGTCGACGTAGTAACGCAGCACCACGGAGGACGCGGCGGAGACCGCCGCCGACGGCGCCAGGTGGCTGCTCGAGGTGCCGGTCTCGGCCCGGCCGGTCGCCGACGGGACGCCGGCCCCGTCGTACGCCAGGAGGACGAGGCTGGTCTTGGAGGTCGCGTCGAGGACCGGGCGGACGACGGTGCCGGCCAGTCCCGCGCCGGCGACCCGGCTGAGCACCCATGACCTCACGTCGGTGCCGTCCGACACGGTGGACACGAGGGTCCAGCCGGCCGGAGCGGTCAGCGTGGCCGCGCGGTTGGTGGTCACCACCAGCACCAGCCGGTCGGTGGCCTGCACCGATGACGGCACGGTCACGACGGGGCGCGCGGTGTTGGAGTCCGACGAGGCCGAGGCGCGCCACACCGGCCCGACCGGTGGCGGCGGCGCCTCCTGGACGACGACCTCGTGGTCCACGGTTCCGGTCGCACCGCTGTTGTCGGTCACGGTCAAGGTGACGTCGTAGGTTCCGTCGGCCGGGAAGGTGTGCCCCTCCGAGGACGTGGTCCCGGAGTCCGACGTGCCGTCACCGAAGGTCCAGTCGTACCCCACGACCGTCCCGTCGGGATCGTGGGAGCCGCCGGCGTCGAAGCTGCAGACGGTGTCGTCGCAGCTGACGGTGAAGGCGGCGACCGGATCCTGTGGCGGGGGTGGCGTCGATGCGCCGACGAGGACCACGGAGTACTCCTCACCGCCGCCGGCGGAGAGGACGGCGTCCGAGACCCCCGGGACCACGACCGGCGTGGTGCGGTCGACCGTGGTGCCGTCGCCGACCTCACCGTCGGCGTTGTGGCCCCAGGCCATCACCCGCCCGTCGCCGAGCACGGCGACGCCCGTGTCGCGCCCGGAGCCGAGCGAGACGACGTCGGAGAGGTTGTGGACGCTGACCGGGCGGGTCCGCAGCGTGGTCGTGCCGTCACCGATCTCGGCCCGGTAGTTGCGGCCCCAGGCGGCGACGGTGTGGTCGGACCGCAACGCATAGGAGTGGTGGGCACCGGCCGACACCGCGATCGCCCCGGTCATCACCTGGACCGGCGAGTGCCGGTCGGTCTTGGTGCCGTCGCCGAGCTGGCCGTAGTCGTTCTCGCCCCAGGCCCAGACCGTGCCGTCGCTGCGGAGGGCGAGCGCGTGGTCGCGTCCGCCGGCCAGTGCGGTCACGCCGGTCAGGGTGGCCACGGGGACCGGCGTGGTGCGGCGGGTCGTGGTGCCGTCGCCGACCTGACCCTCGTCGTTGCGACCCCAGGCGACCACGGTGCCGTCGGCGCGGATGGCGTAGGCCATGTCCCGGCCCGCGGCGATGGCGACGGCGTCGGTGAGCCCGGACACCGTGACCGGCCGGTTGCGGTTCGTGGTGGTGCCGTCGCCGAGCTGACCGTCGGCGTTGAGACCCCACGCCCGGACGGTCCCGTCGGGAAGCAAGGCGTACGACGCGTCGTGACCGGTCTCGACGGCGGTGACCCCGGCCAACCCGGGTACCTGGGTCGGCGTGGACCGGCTGGTGTTGTCGCCCAGGCCCAGCTGGCCCACCGCGCTGCTGCCCCAGACCCAGACGGTGCCGTCCGCCTTCAGCGCGATCACGTGGTCGCGTCCGCCGTGCAGGTCGACCACGTCGGTGAGCCCGTTGACGGGCCCCGGCGTCGTCCGCGCCTGGGTCGTGCCGTTGCCGAGCTGCCCGAACGCGTTGCCGCCCCAGGTCCACGGGGTCCCCCCGGGCGTGACGGCGGCCGCCGCTCCCCGGACGGTCATCGCCGGCGCCGGGGCCGGCAGGACCACGGTCACCAGTGCCGCGGCGGATGCCACACCCGCCAGAGCGAGTCTCCACACCTTCACGAGGTCACCCCAGCCCATGGTCAGCCGGACATGGTCGAACGGCCCATTCCGGCCCACCGTCGCAGACTCGTCCCGACGAGGGCATCCCCAAGGCTCGGGGGGTTTGGCACGCCGACCGGCAGGCGGGCCCGGGACGGATTCCACCGAGGCCCGGAGCGTCCCCGGATGATTTTGCCGAGGAACGGCCTCCGCGCCCTTCCCTCGCCCGAGCTCGCCGTTCACAATGGCATCGGTCGTGCTCGACTCGGGGGAGTCGGTGACAGCGCGGCCAGGACCTTCGGGTCCGCTTGGGGGAAGTGTCGTGGGGCTTGGTTCCGTCCGCTCGTCGCGGTTCTCGCCGGCATGCCGGCGCACCGTCGTGAGCGGCGCGTCCGGGTTCCGACACCGTCCTGATGTGCCGGTCTCGCGGCTGGCACCGGTGACGGGTCACGCGACGCGCAGTGAAGAACGAGATCGGGGGGATCTCATGACCAGACCCAGTCGGCGCGCCATCGTGCGCACCGTCGTGTGGACCACGCCGGATCCGGGATCGGCCACGGAGCCGGACCACCGCGTCCCGGGGGCATCCGCCTCTGCGGACAGCGGAAGCCTCAAGGTGACGGCGACGGCGCTGGCGCGCATGGTCCGTCGGGACAGCTGACCGTGCGACGTCGGACGGTGGCCGTCCGGGCGGCCGCCAGGCGTCGATAGGCTGGCGAACGTGACTGCTCCCGACGGCGCTGCCTCTCACGACGACCTTGGCGACCCTGGCGACGACCATGCCCTGGCGGCCTGGCTCGCCACCACGGCGGGCGAACGACTCCTCACCGTGCGGGAGTCCGGTGCGACGGGCCGCGAGCTCAAGGACGCCGGTGACCGGGCGGCCCACGAGCTGCTCGTGGAGCTGCTGGCCGAGCACCGCCCGGACGACTGCGTGCTGTCCGAGGAGGGCAAGGACGACAAGCGTCGCCTGACGGCGTCCCGCGTCTGGATCGTCGACCCGCTCGACGGCACGCGCGAGTTCTCCGAGCCTCCTCGTGACGACTGGGCGGTCCACGTCGCCCTGTGGCAGGACGGCGAGCTGACCGCAGGCGCCGTCGCTCAGCCGGCACTGGGCCAGACCTTCGACACCGGGCGGCCTCCCGTCGTACCGCCACGGACGACCGACCGGCCCCGCATCGCCGTGTCGCGCACCCGGCCTCCGGCCTTCGTCGAGGCGCTGGCCGAGGAGCTGGACGCCGAGCTGGTCCCGATGGGATCGGCCGGGGTGAAGGTGATCTCGGTGGTACGCGACCTCACCGACGCCTACGTGCACGCGGGCGGCCAGTACGAGTGGGACAACGCGGCGCCCGTCGCCGTGGCTCGATCCGCCGGTCTCTTCTGCTCCCGCGTGGACGGCTCGGAGCTGAGGTACAACCAGGACGACGTCTCGCTGCCGGACCTCGTGGTGTGCCGACCCGAGCTGTCCGCCGGCATCCTGGAGTTCGTCGCGCGCCACGGCACCGACTGAGGCTCCGCACCCCGCCCGTATCAGCCGACCCCGCCCGGTCCTCCTGTGGTCGAGGAACCATGGAGGGGAGGCCGACATGTGGGACACCGTCGTCGAGTCCTCGACGCACCTCTCGCGCGACCTGCCGTGCCCGCGCTGCGGCCACGGCGGTCACCACTTCCTGCCCTGTGACGCGTGTGCGTGCCCGGCCGCCGAGACCGCGGCGTACGACGCGAGGGAACCCGCCACTGCTCGCTAGCGTCCGATCCGCATGTTGACGCGTCGACAGACCGTGCAGGCCCTCGGTGCCGCTGGTGTGGCTGCACCGCTCCTGAGCGCCTGCTCCGACTCCAGCGGGACCCGCGACGTCGCGGGCGGGACCGATCTGCGGCTGGTCAAGGCAGACGTGGACCAGAGCGCCGGCGACCCCGGCGCCGTGGGTGGCGTCGTGGACGCGGTCCGCGCCTTCACGCTCGACCTCTGGTCGCAGCTCCCGTCGGACGGCAACCTCGCGGTGTCGCCGTACTCCATCGCGGTGGCGCTGGCGATGACCGCGAACGGTGCCCACGGTTCCACCGCTCGCGCCATGAACGACGTCCTCCACGTCGACTCCCTGGCGACGTACAACGCGGGTCTGGCCTCGCTCACCCAGGAGCTGGCGGGTCTCGCCGGGCCGGTCGAGGTGGCCGGCAAGAAGGGCGAGATCGACCTGTCGCCGGCCAACCAGCTCTTCGGCGACGCGAGCATCCACTGGCGACAGGCGTTCCTGACCGTCCTCGCCAAGATGTACGGCGCGGGGATGCGGACGGTGGACTTCGTCCGGGCCGCCGAGCAGGCGCGGTCCATGGTCAACGACTGGACGGCGCAGCAGACCCACGACCGGATCCCGGAGATTCTCCCGCCGGGCAGTGTCGACGCCACGACGCGGCTGGTGCTGGTCAACGCCCTGTACCTCAAGGCGCCGTGGGCCTCCCCGTTCGACAAGACGGGGACGACGGCGGGCCCGTTCCACCGGGCCGACGGCACGACGGTCGACGCCCGGCTGATGGCCACCGACGACGGCACGACGTACGTCTCGGGCCTCCACTTCCGTGGGGCGCGGCTCCCGTACGCCGGGGGGAAGCTCGCCATGACCGTCGCCCTCCCGACCGGGTCGGAGGCCGTCGCCCTGCGCGAGCTGGTGCACAGCGGCCTGACCGCGAAGGCCGGGCCGGGGCTCCATCTGGTGATGCCGCGCTGGACCTACCGCATCCAGACCGGTCTGAAGGAGACCCTGATGCGTCTCGGCATGGGCGTGGCCTTCGGGGAGGGCGCGGACTTCAGCGCCATGACCACGGACGCCCGGCTGTCCATCAGCGACGTACTGCACCAGACGTTCGTTGCCGTCGACGAGGCGGGCACGGAGGCCGCGGCGGCCACCGCGGTGGTCATGCGAGAGCTCGGCCTCCAGGTGACGCCCGAGCAGCTCGTCCTCGACCGGCCCTTCCTGTTCGCCGTCCACGACACCGCCCACGGGACGCCGTTGTTCGTCGGTCGCGTGGCCGACCCGAGCTGAGCCGGCAGCCCGGAAGCGAGCGACAAGAGGGACCGGGAGGGGAGCCGGATCGGGCCCGCGAGCCCGGCTCTGACCGTCCCGAACGACGGTCCCGGCGAGTCGGGACCTTCGACCGTTGCGCTCCGTCTCCCCAGAACAGGTGATCCGGCCGGTGGGCCCCGTGGACCAGGATGGTGGGGACCGGTTCCGGGGGTGCTGGTTGATCGCGACCGCGGCGTTGGTCGTGGTGACGTCGACGGTTCGGGGGGGCCGCATGACTGAGCAGACCATGGATGTCGGAGAGATCCGACCAGTGGTGACCGAGTGGCCGCTGGACGAGCCCACGCTGGAGAATCGGGTGTCCGCGCCCGCGCTCGGGTGGGAAGTGTTCGGGACCCCCGCCGACGCTCCGGCGCCACCGGTCGCCACGGTCACCTCCGTCCCTTCGGTCGGCTCGGTCGCCGTGGTCAACACGCCGACGCTCGTTCCCTCCGCGCCACGGCTGGTCCTGCCCGAGGTGGCCCGACGCGCGGCCACGAGGGCCGGCCGCCGTCCGGCCGACGTGTGGGTCGTGCTCGAGTGCCTGGCCGTCGTGATCGGCGGGCTCTCGGTGATGCGCGCGCTCGACGCCTACGGTCTCGCGTCCTGGGTGGCCCTCGGTGGCTCCGTCGTGGTGGCCGCCCGCACCCGGTCGCAGCTCCAGGCGACCTCCGATCTCTCCCTGCTGCCGGTCCTCCGCTCCCTCGTCGTCGTGTTCGCTGCGTCCTCCGGGCTCTCCGTGCTCGGGCAGGCGTCCCACGCGGCCTCGGTGGCCGCGGCCTGGATCCTGGCCGTCGCGGGCGTCGTGATCGTGTGCGCCCTGTTCGCCCGCCAGAGCGCCCGGCGCCCTCCGCGCATCGTCGTCGTCGGCGACCGAGCGGCCATCAGCCGCGCCGCGATGCGCTGGTCCGACGGCTCCGCCCATGTCATCGGCGGCGTGCTCGCGGAGGAGGAGCAGAGCCGGTTGCGCACCATCGTCGGGGTGCCGACGATCGTCGGCCTCGAGCAGGCAGCCGACTGGGCCCGTGGCCGCCGCGCCGACCTGGTCGTCGTCGCGCCCGGCAACGACCTGACTGGTGCGCAGGCGCGCCAGCTCGCCTGGAGCCTGGAACGTTCGGGCATCCGGATGGCCGTGGCCGACCTGGTCGGAGACGCCGCCCCGCACCGGGTGCAGGCTCGCCGGGTCGGGATGACGACGGTGGTCGAGCTCGCTCCCACGCGCCGGAGTGCGCTCTCCCGGGTCGCGAAGAGCGCAGTGGACCGCGTGCTCGGTTCCGTGCTGCTGCTCGCCGCGGCTCCCTTCCTCGGGCTGACGATGCTCCTGATCCGGCTCGACTCCCGCGGAGGTGCGCTGTTCAAGCAGGTCCGCGTCGGCCGTGACGAGAAGCCGTTCACGATGTACAAGCTCCGCACCATGCACCCGGACGCCGAGCGGCTCCTGGTGGCGCTGACCGACAAGAACGAGGGCGCCGGCCCGCTCTTCAAGATCCAGGACGACCCGCGGGTCACCCGGATCGGCCGGGTGCTGCGGCGTACCTCGATGGACGAGCTGCCCCAGCTGATCAACGTGGTGAAGGGTGAGATGTCGCTGGTCGGTCCCCGCCCGGCCCTGCCCTGCGAGGTCGACGAGTACGACGACCTCGAGCGCCGGCGGCTGAAGGTGAAGCCGGGGATGACCGGGTTGTGGCAGGTCAGCGGTCGGTCGAACCTCGACTGGGAGACGAGCATCGGCCTCGACCTCGACTACGTCGACAACTGGCGGCTCTCCGGTGATCTCCTGATCGGTCTGCGCACCGCGTCGGCCGTGCTCGGGGCGCGCGGCGCGTACTGATCGCGCGCGACAGCCGCGAGACGGCCGCGCGTAGCGGTACCCGGTCGGTCGCTCGTGCGGCGTGCGCACCGATGAGTCGTGACGCTCGCCTCGCTCGTCCGTGAGCCATCTGCGGCATGCCCGCGGGCGCGCCGCCGACCCTTGCGACTGCGTCGGACCCCGCGACCCCAGGTCGCCCTAGTCTCATCGGCCTAGGCGGACTGGCCGAAGTGGCTCGACTTCGTCCGACGCGGCAACACGCGGGTGATGGGGGCTTGACCGCGACCCGGTTCTCACGTCAAATACGACTAAGTCAGTAGACATACTGCCTTTCTCGGGTCACTCGACCATACCGGCTGCGCCCAGCCTCTGAAGTCCGAAAGAGGTTTCCATGCGCACACGTCTGCGCGTCCTGGGCGCCATGGCCGTGACCGCCGCTGTGGCCGTCGCGGTCCCCGTGCTCACGTCGTCCGACGCCCACGCCGCCCGCTTCACCGGAGGCGACCTGGTCGTCTACCGCGTCGGCAGCGGCTCGGCAGCCCTCGACAACTCCGCCACCGCGGTGTTCCTCGACGAGTACACCTCGGGCGGCTCCAAGCTCCAGTCGGTGGCGTTGCCCACCGCCGCTGCCGAGGGGAACCACGCACTCACCGCGACCGGCCAGTCCCGCTCGGAAGGGCTGATCGACCGGTCGGCCGACGGCCGCTTCGTCGCCGTCACCGGGTACGACGCCGCGCCGGGTGCGACGGGACCGAGCGGCGCCTCGCTGGCGGCGTCCAGCCCGACGTCGGTCGGCCGGGTCCTCGGCCTCGTGGACGCCAACGGCACGGTCGACACCACCACCGTCCTGAACAAGTCGGGCACCGCGTCGATCATCCGCTCCGCCGCCACCAAGAACGGCGAGCGTCTCTGGGCCACCGGCGGCAACGGCGGCATCGTCACCACGACGCGCGGATCCAGCAGCACCACGACGACAGCCGGAGACGCGGACAGCAACCTGAGCGCGCTCACGATCCAGGACGGTCAGCTGTTCACCTCGGGGATCGTCAGCAACCGGCTGTCGGCCGTCGGGAGCGGTACCCCCCAGTCGGCGAGCCTGAGTGACCTGACCGGCCTGCCGGACAACCTGCTCACCTACGGCTACGCCTTCGCCGACCTCACCGGCGCCGGGTACGCCGGCACCACCTTGGACACCCTGTACCTCGCGGACGGGTCCTCCCGGGGCGGCACCATCGACAAGTACCGGTGGAGCGGCAGCACCTGGACCGCAGCCGGTGACGTCGACGTACCCGGTGCCTTCGGTGTCGTGGCCGACACGACCGGGAACTCGGTCAGCCTGGCCGTCACCACGCCCACCCAGCTGGTCACCCTGACCGACCCCAACGGCTCGGCGACGACGTTCTCGCCGACCACGCCCGCAGTCCTCGCCACCGCGGCGGCCAACACCGAGTTCCGTGGGGTCGCGCTCGCGCCGACCTCGGCGACCGGTCCGTCGGTGTACGTGCGGACCCCTGGCGTGGGCGCCACGGTGCCGCTCGGTGGCACCGTGCCGGTCACGGCGTACGTCGACTCACCGGCCGGTGTGGACAGCGTCCAGGCCAAGCTCGGCAACGGCGCGTTCGTGACCGCGACCCAGTCGGGTCACCTGTGGACCGCGCAGGTGCCCACCTCCGGGCTCTCCGCCGGCTCCAGCACGGTGACCGTCGAGGCCACCGACAGCGCCGGCTCACCCGCGACGACGACCGCGACCCGCACCGTGACCCTGAGCGGCTCGAGCACGCCGAAGGGCAACCTGCCGGCCGGCACGTACCCGTGGACCGCCAAGCAGGTCAAGGTCACCGGCACCTGGAAGACCTACCAGTCCGACAGCTCGCCGTCCGGGAAGGGTCGCACGTCGAAGAAGAAGGGCTCGACGGCGACCGTGAAGGTCTACGGCAAGAGCCTGGAGCTCACCTTCGACCGGTCGAAGAAGGCAGGGAAGGTCAAGGTCACCGTGGACGGCAAGTCCACGACCCTCAACCTCTACCAGAAGGCGGGCAAGCCGCTGTCGAAGAAGTGGACGTTCAAGGGCGGGCTCGACAGCCACAAGGTCGTCATCACCGTCCTCGGCTCCAAGGTCAAGGCCAGCAAGGGCAGCGCGGTGTTCCTCGCGGCACTGAAGGTGGGGTCATGACGAGCCCGACGAGCCCTGCGACCACACCGACCAGAAGAGGAACCGTGATGACCCGATCCACCCTTCGCGCTGCGGTGGCCGCCGGCACGGCAGCGGTGCTGACCCTGCTCGGCGCCGCGGCCCAGGCCGACCCCGACCCGGGCAACCCGGGACAGCCGATCCCGGGCAAGACCGACAGCCAGCTGTACGCCGCCGTGGGCGCCGACGCCTTCGCGGAGCTGACGAACAACATCGTGTCCAACTACAACTCCCAGCAGCCCGCACCCACGGACCTGCTGGAGTCCTACGACGCGGTCGACCCGGTGGACCCGACGAACACCGCGAACATCACCACCAAGCCCGGGTGCTCGGTCGCCCGGCCCAACGGCGCGAACGCCGGCATCACCGCCATCCTCCTCAACCAGAAGAGCGATGCCGGCAGCGGTGGGGACGGCACGAGCTACTGCATCGACTGGGTGCGTTCGAGCCGGGCGAAGGGGACGGCGGCCGGCGAGGCCAACCTCACCTTCTACGCCCAGAGCCGGGACGCCGTCACGTACGCGACGCTGGGCAACGCCTACGCGCCGACCACCCCGCTGACGACGGCACAGCTCAAGGACATCTTCGAGTGCACCGACACGGGACTGGAGCGACGTCGGCGGCCAGCCGGGGCCGATCCACCTGTACCTGCCCCCGTCGTCGGCCGCCACGCTGACGTTCTTCCTGCAGGCGATCGGCACCAGCCTGACGAACGTCAACGCCGGGTGTGCCGGTCTGCCCACCGTGTTCACGCAGCAGCAGAACGACGGTCGCACGATGAACGGTGACCCGCTCGGGATCGCGCCGTACGCCGTCACCAAGTGGGCCGCGCAGGAGAACCAGGCGCCGGGCATCGCCGACAACCGTGGCGGTACCGACCTGGGGCTGGTCAACACGACCACGTCCCCGCTGACGGCGCAGTCCTTCAACGCGCACACCTACGAGGTGCTGAACCCGGCCTTCGCCACCGGCGACAGCGCGTCCTTCGGCCGGCTGTTCTTCAACGTCGTCCGCAACGACGCACCGCAGGAGCTCAAGGACGTGTTCAAGGCCGGCGGATACCTCTGCCAGAACCAGAACGCGTTCCTGATCCCGTTCGGCAACACGCCGCTCGGCAACGACCAGAACGCCGACCGGTACTGCGGTCAGACCAGCTAGCGGCTGACCGCACCCCACGATCTGTGGCGGCGGGCCATCGGGTGAGCCCGCCGCCACGGACCCACCCTGACCCGACAGGAGAGTCCATGTCCGTCCGTTCCACCAGCCGTCGCGCACGACCAGCAGCAGGTCTGCTGGTCGTGAGCGGCGTGCTGGTCGCACTCCTCCCCGCCGTGGCACCCCCGGCCGCGGCCGGGAGCACCCCCACCGCGGCGGGCGCCGGCGTGACCACGCCGGCACCCGCCGCCGGGGACGGAGCGACCGTCACCGTGAGCCGTACGAAGGGCCTGGTGAACCAGACGGTCTCGGTCTCCTGGACGGGGTTCCGGCCGAGCTCGGCGACCCGGCTCCAGAACAGCGGGGACTCGCTGGACGTCAACACCCAGAACCCGGTCCGCGTCTACGAGTGCCGCGGCACCGACCCGACGAGCTCCAGCGACTGCTACGGATCGCCCGGCTTCCGGGGGATCGACGCCACCGACACCAGCCCGGCGTACCCGGCCGTCCTGCCGTTCACCTACCCGGGCCAGACCGACCCGTACGACGCCACCCCCGACGGCCCGGCCAACTGGCAGGACAACGTGACCCGCGCGGACGGCACCGGCCAGGTCACGATCCAGGTGTTCACCAAGCGCGAGTCGGCCGGGCTCGGGTGTGACTCCGGCTCCCCGTGCTCGATCGTGGTCGTGCCCAACTACGGTCGTCCGCAGGGTGCCACCGAGGACCTGATGGACGCTCCCTGGGCGTGGGCGCGGCGCACCGTGGTCCCACTGACGTTCCTCCCGGTGGACGACGCGTGCTCGCTGTCCGGGACCTCGCTGCGGGTCGAGGGCAGCCCGATGGCCGCCGACCTGCTCGGCGACCTGGCGGGGTAAGACCTGCACGCTCAGCCAGAACCGCGTCAAGCTCGACTACACCGCGATCGGCGAGCCGCAGACGCGGGACGACGTCGCCTCCGGCGTGACCGGCCTCGGCCTCGTGATCGACCCGCTCGACGCCGACGCCGCGAGGAACGAGGCCGTCGTCTACGCACCGGTGAGCATCACCGGCCTCGTGGTCGCCTTCCAGGTCGACGACGCCAACGGCCGGCCCGTGACGTCGATGCGGCTGAACGCCCGGCTGGTCGCGAAGCTGGTCACGGCGTCGTACCGCTCGGGTGGCGACCCGGCGGTGATCGACAACCCGGTCAACCTCTTCCGCGATCCGGAGTTCCTCAAGCTCAACCCGGGCATCGCCTGGCCCGGCGGGGCCCCCGGCAACCACCCGCTCCTGCTCGGCGACCTCTCGGACACGACGCTCGCCCTGACCCGGTGGCTGTGGCACGACCCGCAGGCGCGCGCGTTCCTCCAGGGCAAGCCCGACCCGTGGGGCATGACGGTCAACGGCAACTACAAGAACGTCGGCATGCCGTTCGCGAACTTCCCGCTGCTCGACCAGAACCTGTCCAACACCTTCCAGCCGATCTCGGGCATGGACACGCTCGCGAGGCAGCTGTCGATCGCGCAGTTCCCGGGGGCCCTCGTCACCGAGGAGAACGGCCAGAACATCACCACCAAGCCGCCGCGGCAGAACCCCGGCGCCCGTGAGGTGATCGGCATCATCGACGCCGCCGACGCGGCCCGGTTCCTGCTGCCGACGGCGTCCCTGCAGAACACCGGTGGCGCGTACGTCGCCCCGACGAACGCCTCGCTGCTCGACGGCATCCGGCACGCGAAGGTGAACTCCGACGGCGTGACCCGCAGCGTCGACCTGGCGTCGCAGGACAAGGGCGTCTACCCCCTGACCGTGCTGGTCAGCGCCGCCCTCTCGACCAGGGCGGACCTCGCCACCCGCAAGCAGATGGCCTCCTTCCTGGACTACGTCGCCGGCCCGGGGCAGGTGCCGGGAGACGAGGTCGGGCGCCTGCCGGCCGGGCACGCGCCCCTCCCGTCGGGGCTGCGCGACCAGGTGCGGTCGGCCCGCGCGGCCGTGCTCGCCGGAGCACCGGACGACGCCGGCGACACCCCGCCCGGTGACGATCCCAGTGACGGCCCGACGGACGGTCCCGGGACCACCGGACCGGGGTCGGACGTGCCGGGCGACACCTCGGTCGACGACGCCCCGGGTCCCGGCGACGACCCGTCGGGGGACTCGTCCGACGCGCCGCCCGCGGACCAGACGGACGCCGCGGGGTCGATGTCGACCGTGGCGTCGGAGACCCCGGGAGGGCGCCTGCTCGCCCTGCCGGCCCTCCTCCTGGTCGCCCTGATCGGTCTGCTCGCCGGCCCGCTCGTGCTGTGGCTCGAGCGCTCGGGACGGGGGCCGCAGTGGCTACGCCGATGAGCACCGTGGCACCCGAGGACGACGGCCGCGGCGCCGCCGCTGCGGCGTTCGCCGCGCCGGAGGCTGCGGATGGTCGGCTCCGTGCGGCCCGAGCCGACGCCGCGGACCGACGAGCCCCGCGAACGGCGACCATTCACGCTCGCGCGCGCCGTGTCCGGCGGACTCCTCCTGGTCACCACGCTGGTCGTGCTGTTCGGCTGCTACCTCGTGGTCGGGGCCGGTCTGGCGGCCGACCGCACGCAGAGCGTGATGTACGGGCAGCTGCGCAAGGACCTCACGGCCGCGACCGTCCCGGTCTCCGGCACGATCGCCCCGGGGACGCCCCTCGGCGTGGTGCGCGTCCCGAGCATCGGGCTCGACCAGGTCTTCGTGGAGGGCAGCTCGTCGGAGCAGACGCGTTCCGGCCCGGGGCTCGTCACGTCCTCGGTGCTCCCCGGCCAGACCGGGGTGTCGCTGCTGGTCGGTCACCGCTCGGTCTCCGGCGCGGCGTTCGCCCACCTCGACGACGTGCAGCCGGGCGACCCGATCCAGGTGGTCACCGGGCAGGGGACGTTCAGCTACCTCGTCGACATGGTGCGCACCAGCGACGCTCCGGCGGTGAAGGTGCAGGCGGCCGCCAGCCGGCTGACCCTGGTCACGTCGGACCCGGCGTACGCGCCCAACCGGAAGCTCATGGTCTCGGCCGTGCTGCAGGGCAAGGCTCTCCCACGCAGCACCGGGACCTCCGCGCCGTCCTCCGACCAGCCGTCCCACGGCAGCACGCGCCGGCCTGGTCGGGCTGCTCCTCTGGAGCCAGCTGCTCCTGGTCGTCACCTTCCTCGTCACCTGGGCGGGCCTGCGCATGCGGTCCCGCCGAGGGCTGTGGATCGGTGCGCTGCCCGTGCTGCTGGCGATCCTCTGGCAGGTCTTCGACAACCTCGCCGTCCTCCTGCCCAACACCCTGTGACGACCTGAAGGACGCCATGACACTTCTCGACGACTCGTTCGACCAGACGCTGACCCTGCCCGCTGCCACGAGCTCGCTCGGCGGCACGCCGGCCTCGCTGGTGGCGACCGGCGTGGGCGCGTGGTTCGGCGACCACCACGTGCTCGACGACGTGAACCTCGCGATGCCGGCCGGCCGGGTGACCGCGCTGATCGGCCCGTCCGGCTGCGGCAAGTCGACGTTCCTGCGGATCCTCAACCGGATGCACGAGCTGGTGCCCGGCGCCAGCCTCGCCGGAGAGGTGCGGCTCGACGGCGAGGACATCTACGACCCGGCGCGCCGGCCGATCGAGAGCCGCCGGCGGATCGGGATGGTCTTCCAGAAGGCGAACCCGTTCCCGACGATGTCCATCCACGACAACGTGCTGGCCGGCCTCGCCCTGACCGGACAGCGGGTGAAGGGCCGGGCCGCCGACGACCTCGTCGAGCGCAGCCTGCGCAGTGCCGGCCTGTGGGACGAGGTGCGCACGCGCCTGGACGCCGCCGGCGCCTCCTTGTCCGGAGGTCAGCAGCAGCGTCTCTGCATCGCGCGGGCCCTGGCCGTGCGGCCCGACGTGCTCCTCATGGACGAGCCGTGCTCGGCTCTCGACCCCGACGTCGACGCGCCGGGTGGAGGAGACGATCCGGGCCATCGCGGACGAGGTCACGATCGTGATCGTCACGCACAACATGCAGCAGGCACACCGGGTCTCCGACCGCTGCGCGTTCTTCCTCGCCGCCGAAGGCCAGCCCGGCTACATCGTCGAGCAGGGCGACACCGACGACATCTTCGAGCGGCCGCAGGACCCGCGGACGGCCGACTACGTCAACGGACGCTTCGGATGAGCGCGCCCGCAGCCGACCTGGCGCCCCGGCCCGCGCCGGTGCGCCGTACCCTCACCACCCGGCCCTCGGCTCAGGACATCGGGTTCGTCGCCGCAGCGCGGTCCGCGGCGATCTCGACCCTGGTGGTGATGGGGTTGATCGGGCTCTTCCTGTTCATCGGGGCATGGCCTGCCCTCCACCAACAGGGCTGGCACTTCCTCACCACGCGCGAGTGGCTGCCCGAGACCGGACACTTCGGCATCGCCGCACTGCTGTGGGGCACGATCCTGGTCGGCCTGTTCGCGCTCTGCGTGGCCGTTCCACTGGGCTTCGGCGCCGCCCTGTTCATCAGCGAGTACGCGCCGCGGTCGCTGAAGAAGCCCCTGGTCACGCTGGTCGACCTGATGGCCGCGGTGCCGTCGATCGTCTACGCGATGTGGGCCCTGTTCTTCCTCCAGGGTCACCTGCTCACGGTCGCCCAGTGGCTGTCGGTCCACCTCGGACCCGTGCTGCCGTTCCTCCGCGTGAACACTCCGGACTCACCGTCGTCGTACACCTCGTCGGCGTTCATCGCCGGCCTGGCGGTCGGTGTGGTCGTGCTCCCGACGATCACCTCGATCATGCGTGAGGTGTTCGCCCAGGCACCGCTGGGCGAGCGCGAGGGCGCGATCGCGCTCGGAGCGACGCGCTGGGGGATGATCCGCACGGTCGTCATCCCGTTCGGGCGGGCCGGGATCGTCGGCGGCATCATGCTCGGCCTCGGGCGGGCGCTGGGCGAGACGATCGTGGTCTACGCGATCATCTCGCCGACCTTCACGATCACCACCCACCCGCTCGAGAGCGGCACGAACACGATCGCCTCGCACATCGCGTCCCGCTACTCCGAGTCCGGGGGTGTCGCCCTGTCCGGCCTGCTCGGCGCGGGCCTGGTCCTGTTCCTCTTCACCCTGGTCATCAACACCGTGGCGGGTGTCGTGGTCAGCCGATCGCGCTCCGGCGCCGCGACGGAGATCTGATGACGACCCTGACCACGCCGGAGACCCGACGTCCGCCGGGCACTCCGACGCCCGACCGCCAGCAGCACGGCGTACGTCCCGAGCCGCGCCGCGTCCGCATCGGCGGCGCCGACCCGGAGCTGGTCACCCACGTGGTCAGCGCCGCCGCCGGAGCCCTGGCCCTGGACTGGCTGGTCTACGAGCGGCTCGTGCCGATGACCGGCGTGATCGGCTTCTGGCTCTGCTGGTACGTCGCCTTCCTCGTGCTGTTCGGCGCGATCAGCGCGACGTCCCTGGACCGGGTCGGGGTCACCGACCGCATCGTGGGTGCCCTCGTCTCCACCGCCGGGCTCGTGCTCGTCGCCTGCCTCGCCGGGATCGTGGTGTTCACCTTCGTGCGCGGCAGGGCCGCGCTGATGCATCTGAACTTCTACACCAAGACCACGGCGTTCGACGGCCCGGACGCGCCACTCGACCACGGCGGCATCTACGCGGCCATCGTGGGCACGCTCGAACAGGTCGCCATCTCGGTCGTGGTGAGCGTGCCGCTGGGCATCGCCACCGCGGTGTACCTCAGCGAGGTGCGCGGGCGCCTGGCGAAGGCGGTGCAGACGGTCGTCGAGGCGATGAGTGCCGTGCCGACCATCGTGGCCGGCCTGTTCATCTACTCGATGCTGATCCTCAAGCTCGGCCAGGAGCGCAGCGGCTTCGCGGCCTCCCTGGCCCTGTGCGTCAGCATGATCCCGGTCGTCACGATGACAGCCGCGGTCGTGCTGCGGCTGGTGCCGGGTGGGCTCCGCGAGGCCTCTCTCGCGCTCGGCACCACGCACTGGCAGACGGTCCGTCGGGTCGTCCTGCCGACCGCCCGCCCCGGTCTCGTGACCGCCGTGCTGCTCGGTGTCGCGCGCGTCATCGGCGAGACCTCGCCGGTCCTGCTCGTCGCCGGCTCCACCAACGAGCTCAACTACGACCCCATGCACGGACCGATGCTGTCCCTCCCGCTGTTCGTGTTCACCGACATGCGGATGCCGATCGACCAGGCCATCTCGCGGGCGTTCGGCGCAGCCGTCGTCCTGCTGGTGCTGGTCGTCGTCCTCTTCGCCCTCGCCCGGATCCTCGGTGGCCGGGAGCCGGGACACATCTCGCGTCGCAAGCAGCGACGCCTCGCCCTGCAACGGCAGGCTCGCGCCCGCCGACACGAAAGTGAGCCAGCCCGATGACCCAGACCCGCCTCGCCCGACTCCTCCTCGCCCTGCTCGCGGCGTGCGTGGCCGGACTGGTGATGGTGCCCGTGCCGGCCCAGGCCGCCTCCTACGTCCCGATCTCCGGCGCTGGCTCGACCTGGAGCCAGGTGGCCGTCGACGCGTGGCGGGCGGACGTGCGCGCCAGCGGCGTCGTCGTCAACTACGCGGGCACCGGCTCCACCGACGGCCGCTCCCAGTTCATCCAGGGGACGGTCGACTTCGCCAACACCGAGATCCCGTTCCAGAACCCGCCGGAGCCCGGCCAGCAGGCCGAGATCCCCAGCCGGCCCTACGCCTACCTCCCGATCGTCGCGGGCGGTACGTCGTTCATGTACAACCTCACCGTCGCCGGGCAGCGCGTGACCGACCTGCGACTGTCGGGCACGACGCTGGCCAAGATCTTCACCGGCCAGATCACCCGCTGGAGCGACCCGGCGATCAAGAAGGACTACGGCCGGGCGCTGCCCGACATCCCGATCATCCCGGTGGTCCGTTCCGACGGCGCGGGCGCGTCGGCGCAGTTCACCAAGTACATGGCGAGCCAGGCGTCCTCGACGTACTGCCCCTTCATCCGCAGCAAGCTGCACCTCAGCGGCTCCGCCTGCCCGAGCGTCTCCTTCTACCCGGCGTTCGGGAACAGCAAGGCGCAGAACGGGTCGAACGGCGTCGCCAACTACGTGTCCGCGTCGTACGGCGCCGGCGCGATCGGGTACGTCGAGTACGCCTACGCCAAGCGGCTCAACTTCCCCGTCGTCAGTCTGCTGAACAAGGGTGGCTACTTCAGCCAGCCCACCGCCGGCAACGTCGCGGTCGCGCTCACCAAGGCCAAGATCAACAAGGACCTGACCCAGAACCTCGAGTCGGTCTACACCAACCCCGATCCGCGCGCCTACCCGATGTCGAGCTACAGCTACATGGTGGTGCCGACGACGACGGCGGCGCCGTTCAACAGCGACAAGGGCAAGACGCTCTCGACGTTCGTCAACTACTTCCTGTGCACCGGACAGCAGAAGGCCGACATCCTCGGCTACTCCCCATTGCCGAAGAACCTCGTGCTCGCGGGCTTCAAACAGGTGGCCCGGATCCCGGGCCACGTCGCCTCGCCGTCGATCAGCAAGTGCAACAACCCGGCGCTGAACATCCTGCACTCGGCGCCGATGCCCAACAAGTGCATGAAGCTGGGCTCGAGCTGCACGACGTCCACGAGCTCGAACGGGACCGTCACGACCCACGACAGCTCCTCGCCGAACGGCAGCGACCCGAGCACGAGCTCCCAGTCCGGGTCGGACCCCGGGTCCGACCCGGCCGGCGGGACCGGCGGACCAGGAGGCGGTGCGGTCGATCCGCTGACCGGCCAGCCGACGGGGGACAGCGTCACCTCCGCGGACGGTGCCCTGTCGACGGCGGCCGGGACACCGGTCGACCTGGCGGCGGCGCGGACGGGGCAGCAGCACGCGATCGCCTGGCTGGTCGCGGTGATGTTGACGCTGACGGTGCTCGTCCCGCCGTTCCTGATCGCGCGGCACGGACGACGGCAACGGTGACCCGGACGCGTTCCCCTCGGTCCCGTCCGGCACCTTGGGCCTCGTGACGCCGACCCACGGACGCACCGTCTTCCTGACCCTGGCCGTGCTCCTGGTCGGCGGCCTCGCCGTCACCGGGCTGTACGCCGCCACGCGGCCTGCGCCGGTGCTGCGGGTCCGGCCGGTGGAGGCGAACGTCCCGGCGGCGCCGGCGTCGGGGGCCCAGCCGTCGAGCTCGGGCCGACGGCGCGAGACCCCGGTGGTCAGCCCAAGCTGGGTCGTCTCGACCGCGAGCTCGGCCGGTATCTCCGAGACGGCCGTCCGGGCCTACGGGACCGCGACGCTGCGCTCCGCGCAGGAGGACCCGGGCTGCCACCTGGCCTGGACGACGTTGGCGGGCATCGGCTGGGTGGAGTCGCAGCAGGGGACGATCGGTGGCCGCGTCCTGAAGGCCGACGGGCGGCCCGACCGACCCGTCACCGGCGTGCCGCTGGACGGCTCCGGTGACGTCGCCGCCGTGCCCGACGCTGCGGGCGGGTACCAGCACGCCCTGGGACCGCTGCAGTTCCTCCCGTCCACGTGGCAGCAATGGCGCGCCGACGGCGACGGTGACGGAGTGGAGGACCCGCAGGACCTCGACGACGCGGCCCTCGCCGCCGCCCGCTACCTCTGCTCATCGGGCAGCGACCTCACGACCGGCGCGGGCTGGTCGGCGGCGGTGTTCTCCTACAACCACTCCGCCGACTACGTGCGCTCGGTGTACGCCGCGGCCCAGGCCTACGCCCAGCGCACGGCCCGGCACTGACGACTCTCTCGCAGGGGCTGCACAGCAGCCTCGCGGGGGCGCACACTGGGGCGATGGAGCCCGCGGTGGTGCCGATCACGCAGGAGGAGGTCCTCGGCGACGAGCCGGTGCGACTGCCTCGCCTGCGGGAGACCGACCCGAGCCCCGGCCGGCGCGTGTGGACCCTGCGGCACCGCGGGTGGTGGACCGCCCTGTCGCTCGTGCTGGTGGCCTGCTCCGCCGGGGTCGTCGTCGACGCCGGCCTGCGGTCGCGCGAGGGCGACGCCGTCTCCCGGTGCGAGAGCCAGCTCCGGCTGGCGACCGGGTACGCCGAGCGGCGGCTCGGGATGGTCACCGACTACCTCCAGCCCACGCTCACCCCGGGCGGCCGGGTGCAGCAGCTCCACCTCGCCGACCTGATGGCGGCCAGAGCCGGCCGGGTGCTGCCGCGCGTGCAGCAGGCCGACCGGCTCTGCACGGGTGTGTCCGTCTCGCCGTGGCACTTCTCGCTGGTCGAGCGGCAGAGCGCCGCCACGGCGTACTCCGCCGCGCTCGTCGCCGTCGTCCAGACGGTCGCGGCCCAGGGCCGCATCGCCTTCCAGGACGACGCCACGCTGCAGCGGCTGGGCGACGAGCTGGGCATCGGCGGCGGCTGAGCCGCCGTCCGCGGCCCGGACTATCCTCGAACAGGCACCCCCACCGCTGGCCGGTCGGGGGCTCTCGTGCTGTCCGGTGCTCACCTCGAAAGGCCCTCCGTGCTCCTCTCCGCCCTCTCCGACGACGTGCTGGCCGAGCCCGCCCTGGCCGCGGCGCTCGCCGACGCACCGCAGCCGGGCCGGCTCGACCTGACCGCTCCGGCGGGGGTGCGGCCGTTCCTGGTCGAGGGCCTCGTGCGCACCGGACGCACCGTCCTCCTCGTGACCGCCACCGGACGCGAGGCCGAGGAGCTGACCGCGGAGCTCGGCGCGCTCGTCGACCCGGACTCCCTCGCCTACTACCCGAGCTGGGAGACGCTGCCCCACGAGCGGCTGAGCCCGCGCAGCGACACGATCGGCCGTCGGCTGGCGGTGCTCCGCAGGCTGCGCCACCCGGGCGTGGACGGCGCCACCGGCCCGCTCCGCGTGGTCGTCGCACCGGTCCGCTCCATCCTGCAGCCGCAGGTCAGCGGTCTCGGTGACCTCGAGCCGGTCGAGCTCCAGCCGGGTGACACCGCGGAGCTGGACGAGGTGACCCGGCGGCTCGCGGACGCGGCGTACACCCGGGTGGACCTGGTCGAGCGGCGCGGCGAGTTCGCCGTCCGTGGTGGTCTCGTCGACGTCTTCCCGCCGACCGAGCAGCACCCGATCCGGGTGGAGTTCTGGGGCGACGAGGTCGACGAGATCCGCTCGTTCGCCGTCGCCGACCAACGCACGATCGAGAAGGTCGACCGGCTGTGGGCGCCACCGTGCCGCGAGCTCCTCCTCACCGACGAGGTACGCCGGCGCGCCGCCGCCCTGGGCGAGGCCCACCCCCAGCTCGCGGAGATGACCTCGAAGCTGGCGGCGGGCATCGCGGTGGAGGGCATGGAGTCGCTGGCGCCGGTGCTCGTCGACGAGATGGAGCTGCTCATCGACGCGATGCCCGACGACACGCACGTCCTCGTCGCCGACCCCGAGCGGGTCCGCAGCCGGGCGCACGACCTGGTCGCGACCAGCGAGGAGTTCCTCGGGGCGTCCTGGGCCGCGGCGGCGGGTGGTGGTCAGGCGCCGATCGACCTGGGCGCCGCGTCGTACCGCGAGCTCGACGACGTCCTGGCCCACACCCGCGAGCTCGGGCGGCCGTGGTGGACGGTCAGCCCGTTCGGTCTCGACGAGGAGCTCGTGGGGGAGGGCGGTCGCACGGTCGCCGCCACCCCGGTCGACGGCTACCGCGGCGACGTCGAGCGCGCCGTCGCCGACCTGCGCGGCTGGCTGGCCGACGGCGCTCGCGTCGTGGTGACCCACCCCGGCCACGGCCCCGCCGAGCGGATGGTCGAGGTGCTGGCCGAGCACGACGTACCCGCGCGGCTGCTCGAGCCGGACGACGACGCCGCGCCCGCGCCCCACGTGGTCACGGTCACCTGCGCGACCCTGGCGCACGGCTTCGTCGCCGACGCGCTCGGGCTGGTGCTGGTCACGGGCGACGACCTCTCCGGGCAGCGCGGCGCCACGCGCGACCAGACCCGGATGCCGACGCGCCGCAAGCGCCAGATCGACCCGCTCGAGCTGAAGAAGGGCGACTTCGTCGTCCACGAGCAGCACGGCGTGGGGCGGTTCGTCGAGATGCGGCAGCGCGAGGTGCACGGGGCCACCCGCGAGTACCTCGTCCTCGAGTACGGCTCCTCCAAGCGCGGCGGGCCTCCCGACATGCTGTTCGTCCCGGCCGACTCGCTCGACCAGGTGACCCGCTACGTCGGCGGCGAGCAGCCGAGCCTCGACCGGCTCGGCGGCTCCGACTGGTCGAAGCGGAAGAACCGCGCCCGACGCGCCGTCCGCGAGATCGCCGCCGAGCTGATCAAGCTGTACGCCGCGCGCCAGGCGACCCAGGGCTTCGCCTTCGGGCCGGACACCCCGTGGCAGCGCGAGCTCGAGGACGCGTTCCCGTTCCACGAGACACCCGACCAGCTCACCACCGTCGACGAGGTCAAGGGCGACATGCGGCGCACCGTGCCGATGGACCGGCTGGTCTGTGGCGACGTCGGCTACGGCAAGACCGAGATCGCGGTGCGTGCGGCGTTCAAGGCGGTGCAGGACGGCAAGCAGGTCGCCGTCCTGGTGCCGACGACGCTGCTCGTGCAGCAGCACTACACGACGTTCGCCGAGCGGATGGGCGCGTTCCCGGTGACGATCCGCGCGCTCAGCCGCTTCCAGACCGACAAGGAGGCGCGCGAGGTCGCCGACGGACTCCGCGAGGGCTCGGTCGACATCGTGATCGGCACGCACCGGCTGCTCAACCCCGACGTCCGGGTCAAGGACCTCGGCCTGATCGTCGTCGACGAGGAGCAGCGCTTCGGGGTCGAGCACAAGGAGCAGATGAAGCGGCTCCGCACCAGCGTCGACGTCCTCTCGATGAGCGCGACCCCGATCCCGCGCACCCTCGAGATGGCGATCACCGGCATCCGCGAGATGTCCACCATCACCACGCCGCCCGAGGAACGGCACCCCGTGCTCACCTACGTCGGTGGCTACGAGGACCGCACCGTCACCGCGGCGATCAGGCGGGAGCTGCTCCGCGAGGGCCAGGTCTTCTTCATCCACAACCGCGTGCAGTCGATCGAGAAGGCGGCCTCGCGCATCCGCGAGCTCGTGCCGGAGGCCCGGGTCGCGACGGCACACGGACAGATGGGGGAGCACCAGCTCGAGCAGGTCATGCTCGACTTCTGGGAGAAGCGCTTCGACGTCCTGGTCTGCACCACGATCGTCGAGTCCGGGCTGGACGTCTCCAACGCCAACACGATGATCATCGAGCGCGCCGACGCGCTCGGGCTCTCCCAGCTCCACCAGCTCCGCGGTCGTGTGGGGCGCTCGAGCGAACGCGCGTACGCCTACTTCCTCTACCCGCCCGAGAAGCCGCTGACCGAGACCGCGCACGAGCGGCTCGCCACCCTGGCGCAGCACTCCGACCTCGGCGGGGGCATGGCGATCGCGATGAAGGACCTCGAGATCCGCGGGGCCGGCAACCTCCTCGGCGGCGAGCAGTCCGGTCACATCGCCGACGTCGGCTTCGACCTCTACGTCCGGCTCGTCGGCGAGGCCGTCGCGGAGTTCCGGTCGGACGGCTCTGCGGCCGACGACCTGGGCGAGGTGCGCATCGAGCTCCCGGTCGACGCCCACCTCCCGCACACCTACATCCCGAGCGAGCGGCTCCGCCTGGAGATGTACCGCCGCCTCGCCGAGGTGCGCACCGACGACGACGTCGACCAGATCCGCGACGAGATGGACGACCGGTACGGCGAGCCGCCGGTCGAGGTCGCCTCCCTGCTCCTGGTCGCGCGGTTCCGCGCCCGCGCCCGCCAGGCGGGCATCTCCGAGGTGACCATCGCCGGGCGCAACGTCCGCTTCGCGCCGGTCGACCTGCCGGAGTCGCGGGTCATGCGGCTCAACCGCCTGTTCCCGCGGAGCATCGTCAAGTCCCAGGTGGGCACGCTCCTGGTGCCGCGGCCGCAGACCCAGGTGATCGGGGGCCGTCCGATCGACGGGATCGCCCTGCTTGAATGGGCCCGCACCGTCATCGACTCGGTCATCGACCCCGTCACGGAAAGGGTCCCCGAGAGAGTGGAGTCATCGTGATCCAGACCCGACTGCGCCGGGCCACCGCCGTCGGAGCGACCGCGACCGCCGTCGCCCTGCTCCTGAGCGGCTGCGGCGGCTCGTTGGGCATCCACCCCGGAGCGGCCGCCACCGTCGGTGACCGCACGGTGTCGATGAGCAAGATCGACGACGACACCACCTTGTACTGCAAGGCCTACATCACCTCCTCGAAGCAGTCACAGCAGGGCGGCCAGTCGGGGCCGATCCCGTTGGGACTGTTCCGCAGCTACGTCGCCAGTGGCCTGGCCAACCGCCTGCTGGGGCAGGCGCTCGCCGACCAGTACGCCGTGCAGCCGGCCAGCGGCTACCAGCAGCAGGTCAGCCAGATCCGGCAGGCGCTCGCTACCGCCCCCGACGACCAGCAGCAGGCCGTCCTCGACGTGGCCGCGAGCGACGCCTACCTGCAGAACGTCCAGGTCGCCATCGGCCAGAAGCTCACCGGCAGCACCGGTACGTCGAACCCGGAGCTGAAGGCCGCCCTCCAGCGGGGCCAGGTCGCGACCCAGGACTGGCTGGACGACCACCACACCGCCGTCGACCCGGTGTTCGGGGTCGGGATCGAGGGCGGCAAGTTCACGACCGTGAAGCGCCAGCAGACGTCGTACCCGCTGAGCCCGCTGGCGTCCAGCGGCGCCGAGGCGGCCACCAGCAGCCAGGGCCCCGCCGCGTCGTACACCTCGGCGCTGCCGGCCAACCAGCTCTGCCAGTGACCTCGGCCGCGGACCCTGCCGACCCGGCGGAGCCGGCGGGGGAGCCGCTGCTCGACTTCCTCGACGACATGCGCCGGCTGCGGCGCGACTGCCCCTGGAAGCGGGAGCAGACGCACCGTTCGCTCGCGCGCTACCTCCAGGAGGAGACCGCCGAGACCCTCGAGGCGATCGACACCGGCGACGACGCCCACCTCCGCGAGGAGCTGGGCGACCTGCTGCTCCAGGTCTACTTCCACGCGGTGATCGCCGAGGAGCGCGGCGCGTTCACCCTCGACGACGTCGCCCGCGACATCAGCGACAAGATGCACCGCCGCAACCCCCACGTGTTCGGGCCCCACAACGGTCCGACCGAGCTGTCGGCCGCCGAGGTCGACGCCCAGTGGCAGCGGATCAAGGCGACCGAGAAGGCCCGTCGCTCGCCGTACGACGGCATCGGCCCGGAGCTGTCCGCTCTGCTGTCCGCGACCAAGGTGCTCGAGCGCGTCCCCGACGCCGAGGTGCCGGCCGGCTCCTCCGACCTCGGTGACCGCCTGCTCGCCCTGGTCGCCGAGGCCCGCGACGCCGGCGTCGACCCCGAGCAGGCCCTCCGCGACGCCGTCCGCCGCGCCGTCTGACCCGGCGTTTCGTCGACGCCCAGGAGCGCTGACCCGGCGATTGGTCGACGCCGAGGAGCGCTGACCCGGCGATGCGTCGACGTTCGGCCGACGCCTCAGACGGGCGGCTCGGGGTCGTACTGGATCCCTCGGCGTACCTGACGGGCACGGTCGTCCCCGGCCAGACGGGCCACCAGGTGCAGGGCCATGTCGATGCCGGCGCTCACGCCGGCGGCCGTGATCACGTCGCCGTCGTCGACCCAGCGATCGTCGGGGCGGACCTCGATCGAGGGGTCGATCTCGCCGAGACCCTCGAGCGCTCCCCAGTACGTCGTGGCGGGCCGGCCCTTCAGCAGCCCCGCCCGGGCGTACACGATCGAGCCGGTGCAGACGCTGGTCATCAGCGGCACGGTCGCCCGGACCGACTGCAGCCACTCCAGGTGTGACTCGTCGGCCCCGATCGCGCGCGTGTCACCGCCGGGGTGCACGAGCACCGACATCGGCGGCAGGTCGGCGCGGGCGTGGTGCGGCGTCACGACCAGGCCCTTGTTGCAGGTCACCGGCTTGCCGTCGCTGGAGAAGGTCGAGCACGTGAAGCCGTCCTCCGGGAAGGCACCCGTCCACCAGGCCAGCGCCTCCCAGGGGCCGACCGCGTCCAGCTCCTCGACGCCGTCGAACAGCAGGATGCCGATGTGGCCCCCGGCGATCTCGCCGGTGCCGGCCTTCGCGTCGTTCGTGGTCATGGACGCAGGCTGCCCGGTCCGGTCCGGGCGGGCGAGTGGCAGCCGAGCCACACTTCATCAGGATCCTGCCTCTCCTCGTGGCACCATGTCGCCATGCACCGCGTCGTCGCGCTCGCCCTGCCCGAGGTGGTCGCCTTCGACCTCTCGATCCCGGCCCAGGTGTTCGGCAGCCTCCGTCGCCCCTCGCCGTACTCCTTCGAGGTCTGTACGCCGTCCCCGGGCGCGGTCCCGACGACGACCGGGTTCGCCATCGAGGTCGTGCGCGGCCTCGAGGCACTCGAGGAGGCCGACACCGTCGTGGTGCCCGCGTACGAGCCGAGCGAGGTGCCACCCACGGACGAGGTCTGTGCCGCCCTCCGCCGCGCCGGCGCACGCGGCGCCCGGATGATGTCCGTGTGCACCGGCGCGTTCGCCCTCGCCGCTGCCGGGTTGCTGGACGGGCGGAGGGCGGCGACGCACTGGGGCTGGGCCGGGCGGCTGGCGGCCCGGTACCCGCAGGTCGAGGTCGACCCCGACGTGCTGTACGTCGACACCGGTCAGGTGCTGACCAGTGCCGGTCTCGCCGCCGGCATCGACATGTGCCTCCACGTGGTGCGTCTCGACCACGGCGCGGAGCTCGCCGCCGGCATCGCGCGCCACATGGTGGTTCCGCCCTACCGGGAGGGAGGGCAGGCGCAGTTCGTGACGCGTCCGCTGCCCGTCGCCGGGCCGAGCCTGGCCGAGACCTGCGCCTGGATGGTGGCCCACCTCGCCGAGCCGCTCACGGTCGACGACATGTCGGCGCATGCCGGCTGGGCGCCCCGGACCTTCGCCCGTCGCTTCTCGGCGGAGACCGGCACCACGCCGGCGCGCTGGCTGGCGGCGCAGCGCCTCGACCACGCCCGCCGTCTGCTCGAGACCACCGACCTGTCCGTCGACCAGGTCGCCGAGCGCAGTGGGCTCGGCACCGGCGCCAACCTGCGGCTGCACCTGGCGCGTCGGCTGGGCGTCACGCCGACGGCGTACCGTCGCACCTACCAGGGACGGGTCGCCTGAGCCGTTCGACGTCAGGACCGCGGCCCTCACGTGGGGCGGCGGAGGGCTCGTGCAACCGCCGGCGGTACTCACCACGTTTCATGGTCACGGCAGCTGAACGATCACGACGGAGAGCCACATGAGCCTGCTACCCAACAGCAACCCCAACACCTCGGCCCTCCGTGACTTCTCCCCGGGACCGCATGCCGGGGTCGACACCGACCCCGAGGCCCACGCCGCCCCTGGCGAGATCGACGCCCGGGCGCGGTCCGCGCTCGCGCTCGGCGCGATCAGCCTGGTCTTCGGCGTCATCACCGGCATCCCGGCCATCTGGTTCGGGCAGAAGGCGCTCAGGCGCATCAACGCCGACGGCGAGCTGCGCGGGCGCTGGGCGGCCTGGACCGGCATCGCGCTGGGCCTCCTCGGCGTGGCCCTCACGGTGGCGCTCTGGACCTACCTGCACGTGCACGGCAGCGCCTGACGACCGCCCGCTCCGCCCGTGCCATCCGCCCCGCGGGTGCTGCGCGGCGGCGACGAGGTCCGCGGATAGTCTGACCGGCATGGCGATCATCGACGCGGTCGGCGCGCGCGAGATCCTCGACTCCCGGGGCAACCCCACCGTCGAGGTCGAGGTGCTGCTCGACGACGGCAGCTACGCCCGGGCGGCCGTGCCGAGCGGTGCCTCCACCGGAGCCTTCGAGGCGGTCGAGCTCCGCGACGGTGAGTCGGCGTACGCCGGCAAGGGCGTGCAGAAGGCCGTGTCCGGCGTGGTCCAGCAGATCGGTCCCGCGCTGGAGGGCCTGGATGCCGACGACCAGCGGCTCGTCGACCAGACGATGATCGACCTCGACGGCACGCCCAACAAGGCGAACCTCGGAGCCAACGCCATCCTCGGCGCCTCGCTGGCCGTGGCGAAGGCGGCCGCGGACGCCGCGGACCTGCCGCTCTACCGGTACGTCGGCGGCCCGAACGCCCACCTGCTGCCGGTGCCGATGATGAACATCCTCAACGGCGGCGCCCACGCCGACACCAACGTCGACGTCCAGGAGTTCATGATCGCGCCGATCGGTGCGGCCACCTTCCGCGAGGCGGTGCAGCAGGGCGCGGAGGTCTACCACGCGCTCAAGGCGGTGCTGAAGCAACGCGGCCTGGCGACCGGCGTGGGGGACGAGGGCGGCTTCGCCCCGGACCTGCCGTCGAACCGCGACGCGCTCGACCTGATCGTCGAGGCGATCGGCTCGGCGGGGCTCGAGGCCGGGACTGACATCGCTCTCGCACTCGACGTCGCCGCGTCGGAGTTCTTCGACGACGGCGTCTACAACTTCGAGGGCCAGAAGAAGTCGGCCGCCGAGATGTCGGCGTACTACGGCGAGCTGGTGTCGGCGTACCCGATCGTCTCGGTCGAGGACCCGCTGAACGAGGACGACTGGGACGGCTGGAAGACCCTCACCGACGAGCTCGGTGACCGGGTGCAGCTCGTGGGCGACGACCTGTTCGTGACCAACGTCGAGCGGCTGCAGCGCGGCATCGACGGCGGCCAGGCGAACGCGCTGCTGGTGAAGGTCAACCAGATCGGCACGCTCACCGAGACGCTCGACTCGGTCGACCTCGCCCACCGCAACCGGTTCCGCTGCATGATGAGCCACCGCTCCGGCGAGACCGAGGACACCACGATCGCCGACCTCGCGGTCGCCGTGAACTGCGGCCAGATCAAGTCCGGCGCCCCGGCCCGCACCGACCGGACGGCGAAGTACAACCAGCTGCTCCGGATCGAGGAGGGGCTCGGCGACGCCGCTCGGTACGCCGGCGCCCGGGCCTTCCCGCGGTTCGGGGCCTGAGGCCGACCGATGGTCCAGCCGCGCCGCGCACCCACCGGACGTCCGGGCGCTCGTCCGGGCGCTCGCCGGCCACGTCCCCGCGTGCGCGCCGCGACTCCGGCGCCCGCGACGCCGAACCGCGAGCCGCTGCGCTCCCGGTTCACCGGGCGCGCGATGGTGCTCGTGCTGGTGCTCTCGGTGCTGACGATCTCCTACGCGTCCTCGCTCAAGGCCTACTTCCAGCAGCACAGCCAGATCCAGCACCTGCGCAGCCAGATCGCCTCCAGCGAGAGTGACATCCACCAGCTCGAGGCCGAGAAGGCGCAGTGGAACGACCCGGCGTACGTCCGTGAGCAGGCCCGCGCCCGCTTCGGCTACCTGATGCCCGGGCAGACGTCGTACGTCGTGATCGGCGAGGACGGGAAGCCGCTGGCCCCGCAGGCGTCCCTGTCGGACCCGCGCACCCACTCCTCGTCCACGCCGACCGCCTGGTGGACCACCGAGTGGCGGTCCGTCGAGCTCGCCGGCGACCCGCCGCGGAGCAAGTCGGAGAAGAAGCCGCTGAAGTACCTCGGCGGCAAGCAGCGGTGACCGAACCGGTCGCCCGGCCCGTCGACGAGGCCGACCTGGCGGCCGTCGAGGCCCAGCTCGGACGTCCCCCGCGCGGCACGCGTGCCGTCGGGCACCGCTGTCCCTGCGGGCTGCCCGACGTGGTCGTCACCGAGCCGCGACTCCCGGACGGGACGCCGTTCCCCACGACGTTCTACCTGACCTGTCCCCGCGCGGCCTCGCAGATCGGGACCCTGGAGGGGTCGGGTCTGATGCGCGAGATGGAGGAGCGGCTGCGCGACGAGCCGGACCTGGCAGCGGCGTACCGCAGCGCGCACGACGCCTACCTCGCCGCCCGCCGCGAGCTCGGCGACGTACCGGAGATCGAAGGGGTGTCCGCCGGCGGGATGCCCGACCGGGTGAAATGCCTGCACGTGCTGGCCGCACAGGCCCTGGCCGCCGGACCCGGGGTGAACCCGCTCGGCGACGAGGTCGTCGCGCGGCTCGGCGCCTGGTGGGCGGACGGGCCGTGCGTGCCGTCGTCGGTCGAGCCCGGTCGGGACCATGGCTGAGCGGATCGCCGCGATCGACTGCGGCACCAACTCCATCAAGCTCCTGATCGGCGACCTGCCCGAGGTGCTGGTGCGTGAGTCGCGGATGGTGCGGCTCGGGCAGGGGGTGGACACCACCGGGGTGCTGAGCGAGGAGGCACTGTCGCGGACGTTCGCGGCGATCGACGAGTACGCCGCCCTGATCCGTGCGCACGATGTCGCGCGCACCCGGTTCTGCGCGACGTCGGCGACCCGCGACGCGCGGAACGCCCCGGTGTTCACCGAGGGCGTCCGCGCGCGGCTGGGGGTGACCCCGGAGGTGCTGTCGGGCGACGAGGAGGCGGCGCTGGTCTTCGAGGGGGCGGTGGCGCACCTGCGAGCGCCGGTCGAGGAGCCGGTGCTGGTCGTCGACATCGGCGGCGGCTCGACCGAGCTGGTCCTCGGCGACGCACATCCCCGGGCGGCGGTCTCGATGGACATCGGCGCGGTGCGCCTGCACGAGCGCCACCTGCACGACGACCCGCCGACGCCGGCCCAGGTCGCCGCCTGCCTCGCGGACGTCGACCGGCACCTCGACGGGTGCCCCGTGCCCCTCGCCGATGCGCGCTCGGTGATCGGCACCTCCGGCACCATCAAGACGATGGCGGCCGGGATGCTCGACCTGCCGGTCTACGACCGGGACGCGGTCGACGGCGTCCGGCTCGGGTCGGCCGACACCCGTGCGTACGTCGACGGCCTGGTCGCGATGACCGTGGCCGAGCGACGGGCGATCCCGTCGATGCACCCGGGCCGTGCCGACGTGATCGGGGCGGGGGCGCTGATCTGGTCGCGGGTGCTGACCCGCTCCGGCGTCGCGGAGTACACCGTCTCCGAGGCCGACATCCTCTACGGCATCGCGGCGTCCCTGGTGCAGCCGTGAGCGAGTGGCTGCCGCACCCGCTGACCGGCACGCCGTACCCCAGCCCGGTGCCGCCGGGCACCGGCTGGCCCGACGACCCCGCGTCGGCGGACACTCCGGTCGCGCGCACGGCGGCGGCGGTACGCCGGCTCGCGGCCACCGACGACCTCGCCGAGCTCGACGCCCGGGTCAGCGTGTGCTCGGCCTGCCCGCGGCTGGTGCGCTGGCGGGAGGACGTGGCCCGGGACAAGCGGGCGTCGTTCGCGGACCAGCCGTACTGGGGACGCCCGATCGCGGGCTGGGGTGCCCCGACCACCGGGATCGGCGGGCCGGAGGAGGAGGCCCGGCTGGTGATCGTCGGTCTCGCGCCCGCGGCGAACGGCGGCAACCGCACCGGCCGCGTCTTCACCGGCGACTCCTCGGGGGACTGGCTGTTCGCCAGCCTGCACCGCGTCGGCCTGGCCACGCAGGAGCGCAGCGAGCACGCCGGCGACGGCCAGCGACTGGTCGGCACGCGGATGGTGGCGACCGTCCGGTGCGCCCCGCCCGCCAACAAGCCGACGGTGACCGAGCGCGACACCTGCATGCCCTGGATCAACCGCGAGCTCGAGCTCCTCGCGCCGACCCTGAAGGTCGCGGTGGCCCTCGGCGCCTACGGCTGGGACGGCGCGCTGCGAGCCCTGGCGGGAGCGGGCTACGGCGTACCCCGGCCTCGACCGCGGTTCGGCCACGGCGTCTCGGTCCCGCTGGCCAGGGAGGGCCACGAGATCCATCTCCTGGGCTGCTACCACCCCTCGCAGCACAACACCTTCACCGGCCGCCTCACCCCGGCCATGCTCGACGAGATCTTCACGACCGCCCGCGACCTGGCCGGCATCTCCGCGCCCTGACCCCTGCGAGAATCCCGGCAGCGCCCCTGTATCCCAACCGGTAGAGGAAGCCGCCTTAAAAGCGGTTCAGTCTGGGTTCGACCCCCAGCGGGGGCACCCGCGGGGCGCGAGTCTTGACCCGCGCGCGGACGCGGACGACGCTCGGGGACCGTGACGGGGGAGATGCTGACGGCCGACGAGGCCGTCCGGCTGGTCCGGCCGGGGCAGCGCGTGTTCGTCGGGTCGGCGTGCGCGACGCCGCGGGCGCTGCTGCGCGCGCTCGAGGAGCTGGCCGTGCCGGTGCCGGGGGTCACGCTCGTGCACGCGCTCACCGACCGGGTGGGGATCGGCGACCCGCCGCGGACGGCGTACCGGCATCGCGTCTTCTACGCCGGCCGCGACGTCCGCGACCTGGCCGGCAGCGGCATGGTCGAGTACGTCCCGGTCTCGCTGGCCGACGTACCGGCCATGTTCACCGACGGGCACCTGCCCCTCGACGTGGCACTGGTCCAGGTCGCACCACCGGACGCGGACGGCACGTGCAGCCTCGGGGTCTCGGTCGACATCACCCGGGCGGCCGTCCTGGCGGCCACCACCGTGATCGCCGAGGTCAACCCGGCGATGCCGCGCACGCGAGGGGACAGCCGCATCCCCGCCGACCGGATCGACCACGCGATCGAGGTGGACACGCCCGTCGTCGAGTACGTCCACGACCCGGCGACCGACGTCGCCGAGCAGATCGCGCGGTACGTCGCCCGCCTCGTCGAGGACCACGCGACGATCCAGGTGGGTCTGGGCCGGGTGCCGAACGAGATGCTGCGTCACCTGCACCGCCGCCGAGACCTGTCGGTCCACTCCGACGTGATCACCGATCCCGTGGCCGACCTCGTCGACAGCGGTGTCGTCACCGGCCCGGTGGTCGGCAGCTGGGCGATGGGCACCGCCCGCCTCTACGACCGGCTGGCCACCGACGAGCGCTTCTCGCTGCACCCGATCGAGCACGTCTGCGACCGCGCCGTGATCGCCCGCCACGACCGGATGGTCTCGGTCACCCAGGCCTTCACCGTCGACCTCGGCGGACAGGTCTGCACCGAGCGGCTGGACGGCGAGCTGTACGGCGGCATCTCCACCGGCCCCGACTTCCATCGCGGAGCACTGGCCGCCGCGCGCGGCGTACCGGTGGTCTGCCTGTCGTCGCGGACACCGGGCGGCGCGCCGGCGATCCGGGTCGCGCTCGGTCCCGACGAGCCGGTCGCCCTGAGCCGCGCGGACGTCCGCTGGGTCGTCACGGAGTACGGCACGGCGTACCTCTTCGGCCGCTCTCTGGCCGAGCGCGCGGTGGACCTCATCGGGATCGCCCATCCCGACGACCGGGCGGCGCTCCTCGCGGGGGCACGCGAGCGTGGCATCGTCGCCGACGACCAGGAGCTGCGCAGCGCGAGCGCGTACCCGGTCGACGAGGAGCGGGAGCTGGTGCTGCGCGACGGGCGGCCGGTCACGGTCCGGCCGACGGTGGCCGGCGACCGGGGAGCCCTGCAGGAGCTGTTCCACCGGCTGCCCGAGAAGGACGTGACGACGCGCTTCTTCAACCGGCTGACGTCGCTGACCGACCAGGCCGCCGACCACCTGTGCAACGTGGACTACGACGAGGAGATGGCGTTCGCGGTGGTCGTCGGGCCCCCCGAGCACGAGCGGATCGTCGCGACCAGCAGCTACTACCGGGACCCGCGTGACTCCTTCGCCGAGGTCGCCTACATGGTCGACCCGGAGTGGCAGGGCAACGGCCTGGCGACGGCGCTGCACGCGCGCACGGTGGAGTACGCCCGCGGTCACGGCGTCCGCGGCTTCACCGCCGACGTCCTGATGAGCAACCCGACCATGCTCAAGGTGTTCCGCCACGGTGCCGGACACACGCTGAAGCTGGACGCCGACGCGGGCGTCTACGAGATCCGCATGAGGTTCGTCGACGAGACGGACGGTGCCGGGGCCGGCGGCTAGGCCGGCGCCGCGGAGACCAGCTCCTCGATCTCCTCGCGCCACCCCTCCTCGTGCGGCCAGGTCGACCGGACCAGCCAGGTCGCGCCGGCGGCCGCGTAGTCCTCCGCCGCGGTGCCGTGGGGCCACTGCACGACGAGGTCCCAGTCGTCGTGCGGGTGCGCGCCGACGTACGCCGCCAACGCGTCCGGGGTCAGGAACGGGCTCGCGATCGGCACGTAGCCGTCCCACCGGCGGGCCCGCTCGAGCGGCTTGGCGTTGGGGGCACGCCCGGCGATCCAGATCGGGATGCGCGGCTGCACGGGGCCCGGTCGCATGGTGGCGTGGGCGTGCAGGTGTGTGCCGTCGTGGTCGACCGAGCCCGCCAGCAGCCCCGACAGCACGTCCAGCGCCTCGTCGGTGATCGCCGCCCGCACCTGGTACGACGGCTCGTCGCCGAAGTCGGAGAAGTCGAACCCCGGCGGGTCGCCGAGACCGACGCCGAGCGTGACCCGACCGCCGCTGAGGTGGTCGAGGGTCACCAGGTGCTTGGCGACCACCGCGGGGCGACGTCGGGAGAGAGGGGTGACCATCGTGCCGATCCGGAGGCGCTGGGTCGCCGTCGCGATCGCGCCGAGCAGCACCCAGGGGTCGTGCACCTCGACCTTGTCGTCCCACCGGAGGTGGTCCCACAGGAAGAACCCGTCCCACCCGTTGCTCTCGGCCGCCCGCGCCCATCGGACGACGACGGCAGGGTCGGTGAACGGCGGGACGCTGAGGGCGAAACGCATCCGGCGACGCTAACAGCGGTCGCCGACAGCCGGACGGGCGCCGGAGAGGCGTGGTCCACCACCTGAACGGAGGCTGTGCTTCCGCCGCCGACCCTCGGGTACGCCGCCTCCACTGGCTACGATTGTCGGCAGCAGGCCGGCACGGCGACCGACGCCGACGTTTCGAGCAGGCCTTCCGAGGAGCGAGACCCATGCAGAGCAACAACCCGGTCTTCCGGAACTCCGCCCAGTTCAACGGGCGGACGAGCAACGCCTACGGCAACCAGGTGTACGGCGGCAGTGGCGTGGCGCACGAGGGCTACGGGACCGACCCCTCGACCTGGAGCGTCGGTACGCCGGGCACCCAGGCGCCGACCGCCCCGATGACGATCGACAGCGTCGTGCAGAAGACCGGCCTGGCCCTGCTCGTGGTGCTCGTCACCGCCTTCGCGACGTGGGTGCTCACGCCGGACCTCGGCTCCCCGGACAGCGCCCTGTCCTCCGACGCGATCGGCCAGCTCTCCGCGGCGATGGCCGTCGGTGGCCTCGGCGCCTTCGCGCTGTCGATGGTGAACTCCTTCAAGCGCGTGATCAGCCCCGCGCTGGTGCTCGCGTTCTGCGCGCTCGAGGGCGTGGCGCTCGGGGCCTTCAGCAAGTTCTTCGACTACCAGTACGGCGGCGGCATCGTCATCCAGGCCGTGGTCGGCACCTTCGCGGCCTTCGCCGGCACCCTCGCGGCGTACCGCTTCTTCGACATCCAGGTCAGCAACAAGTTCCGGATGGGCGTGATCGCGGCCGTCTTCGGGATGGTCGGCCTGTCGCTGCTCCAGGTCGTGGTCGGCGTCTTCGGCGGCGACCTCGGCTTCTACGGCCTGACCCCGCTGGGCTTCGTCTTCTCCCTGGTCGGTCTGGTGCTCGGCATCTTCATGCTGATCCTCGACTTCGACTTCGTGGAGAACGGCATCCGCGCCGGTCTCCCCGAGCGTGAGTCGTGGCGCGCGGCGTTCGGCCTCACCGTCAGCCTGGTCTGGATCTACACGAACCTGCTGCGCATCCTGGCCTTCATGCGTCGCTGACCGCTTCCTCTTCGGCTGCCTGAGGGGTCTCGGGGTCGGAGCGCAGCCGGGCCCGCCGGCGCAGCTCCACCCAGAGGCCCTTCTTGTCGCCGAGCTCGGTGCCGGGCGTCTTCGCGGCCCGGACCGCCGCGGTCGCGACCGGCATCGTCCCCTCGCCACGGGTACGCCGGCGCGGCTCGTCGTCGCCGAAGCCCAGCGCGTTGAGGGCCGACGGCACCAGCACCTCGGCGACCGCGCGGTAGCCCTCCGCCGAGGGGTGGAACTGGTCGGGACCGAACAGCACCGCCGGTGCCGCCGCGAAGTCCGGGCCCAGGATCGAGCCGAGCGAGACCGCGACCTCGCCCTCCTCGACCACCACGATCGCCTGGGCCGCGGCCAGCCGGCGCGACATCGAGCGGGCGACCTGCTTGAGCGGGGGAGGGATCGGCTTGACCGTCCCGAGGTCCGGGCAGGTGCCGACCAGCACCTTGACACCGGCGTCGCGAAGCCGGCGTACCGACTCGGCGAGGTAGCGCACGGACTGCGACGGACGCACCCGGTGGGTCACGTCGTTGGCGCCGATCAGGATCACGGCCAGGTCGGGGTCGTTCGGCAGCGCCCGGTCGATCTGGTCGGCGAGGTCGGAGGACTGGGCGCCGACCCTGGCGTAGGTGCGCAGGTGCACCCGACGGTCGGCCTGCTTGGCGAGCCCGCTGGCGAAGAAGGCGCCCGGGGTCTCGACCAAGCGTTCGACGCCGTAGCCGGCGGCGCTGGAGTCGCCGAGGAGAGCGACCTTGATCGCCGGCCCGGGACGCCCTCGTCCGTACCACCCCGTGGAGTCCGGCGGCGGCTCGTCGCCGGCGTTGCCGATCATCCGCCGGGCGAGCGCCGCCTCGCCTCGGAGCACGCCGTACAGCCCCATGCCCAGGACCGAGAGGCCCCCGCCCCCGAACGCCGCGGCGGAGGCCAGCTTGCGTGCCGCCGCGGCCTTTCCCACGCCGCAAATCTAGGCGGTGCCACCCGCGGCCGGTGCGCCGGGGCGGCCTCGTGACTCGGATCACCGCCGTTCTTGGAACGATCCAACGCCGTCTCGCATTGAACCAGGTGAACGCACGACCGACCACGAAGGGAGATCGACCGATGCGTACTCTCACCCGCGACCTGCTCCGGCGGATCGACGCCTACACGCGGTGGGCCTTCAACCCCCAGCGCGAGCTGACCACCCGCTACGACCGCTCGGCCTGAGCCACCTCCGGCCGACCGGACCAACCCCTCGTCGCCAGGGCCAGGTGCGTCACGCGCCGCCCTGGCGTCGCGGTGTCCGGACGGTCCAGCAGCCGCCTGATGAGTGCCACCTCGTCCTCGAGGTGGGTGTGCTCGAAGCCGCACTCGGACAGCAACCGGGCCAGGTCGTCCGGCACGAACCGGGTGATCCACGGCTCGCCAAGAGCCGCGACGCGCTCGGCGCGCGCCTGCGTCCAGGCCCGGGCCTCCTCGGTCGCGTCGGGGTTCGGTGCCCCGTGGTCGAGCACCACCGCGGCGTGCGCGAGCGAGCCCAGCGTGCGCAGCGTCGCCGTGATCGCCTCCAGGGTGAGGTAGGGCGTGACGCCGAGCCACCAGAACAGCACCGGTCGGCTCGTGTCGACGGCCGCGGCGAGCACGTCGTCCAGCGCGTCGCGCTCGAAGTCGATCGGCGCGTGCGTGACGTGCGCCGGCACCTCGATCCCGGCGGCCGCCAGTCGCTCCCGCTTCCAGGCCTGGGTGGCCGGGTGGTCGAGCTCCACCACCCGCAGCTCCGGGTAGGGGTTGCGGTAGCCGAACGTGTCCAGCCCGGCCCCGAGCACGACCAGCTGGCCGACTCCCTGGGCGACGGCATCGGCGAGCACGTCCTCGGCGTACCGCTGACGCGCGCAGATGAAGAACCGCATCCGCCAGTCGTGCGCGTGCTCACGGAGCTCGGCCTCGGGCAGGCCGAGGAGACCGACGGCGAGCGGGTCGCGAAAGACGGATCCGCCCTCCACGACCTGGTGGACCGCGCGGTGACGAGCGGCCCCGAGAGCGGTCCGGCTGGCCGGGCTGTCGACGTCCACCTCCTCATCGTCGCCGATGCACGCAAGCGGATTCTGCGCGGATATGTTGACCCGCATGGAGTACGCCGAGTCTCTGCTGGACCTCGTCGGCAACACCCCGCTGGTCCGGCTGTCGACGTCCCTCGACCTGCCGGCGGACGCCGTCTCGTCGCCGCTGGTGCTGGCCAAGGTCGAGTACCTCAACCCCGGCGGCTCGGTGAAGGACCGGATCGCGGCCCGGATGGTCGAGGCGGCCGAGGCGTCCGGTGAGCTGCAGCCCGGCGGGACGATCGTCGAGCCGACCTCCGGCAACACCGGCGTCGGCCTGGCGATGGTCGCCCAGGCCAAGGGGTACCACTGCGTCTTCGTCTGCCCCGACAAGGTCAGCGAGGACAAGCGCAACGTGCTCAAGGCCTACGGCGCCGAGGTGGTCGTCTGCCCGACGGCGGTCGCGCCCGAGCACCCGGACTCCTACTACAACGTCAGCGACCGGCTCTCGAAGGAGCCCGGCGCATGGAAGCCGGACCAGTACTCCAACCCGCACAACCCGCGGTCGCACTACGAGACCACCGGCCCCGAGATCTGGCGCCAGACCGACGGCCGGATCACCCACTTCGTCTGCGGGATGGGCACCGGCGGCACGATCAGCGGCGTCGGGCGCTACCTCAAGGAGCAGAGCTCGGGCATCCAGGTGATCGGTGCGGACCCGGCCGGCTCCGTCTACTCCGGCGGCAGCGGTCGTCCCTACCTCGTCGAGGGCGTCGGTGAGGACTTCTGGCCGGAGACCTACGACCGCGGCATCGCCGACCGCGTCATCGAGGTCTCGGACGCCGACTCGTTCGCCTACACCCGCCGGCTCGCCCGCGAGGAGGCGATGCTCGTGGGCGGCTCGTCCGGGATGGCGGCGTACGCCGCGAGGCAGGTGGCGCAGGAGCTCGCCGCGACGTCCGACGGCGAGCGACGCCGTGATCGTCGTCCTGCTGCCGGACTCGGGCCGCGGCTACCTGACCAAGGTCTTCAACGACGAGTGGCTCGCGCAGTACGGCTTCGCCACCGCCTCCGACGCCACCGAGCAGACCATCGGCGAGGTGCTCCGGGGCAAGTCCGGACGGCTGCCCGACCTCGTGCACACCCACCCGGCCGAGACCATCGCCGAGGCGGTCGCGATCCTCCAGGAGTACGGCGTCTCCCAGATGCCGGTCGTCCGCGCCGAGCCGCCGATCGTGGCGGCCGAGGTCGCCGGCTCGGTCTCCGAGCGCACCCTGCTCGACGCGCTGTTCACCGGCGCGGCCCACCTCACCGACCGGGTCGAGGACCACATGTCCCCGCCCTTGCCGACCATCGGCTCCGCCGAGTCCGCGCGCTCCGCCGTGGCGATCCTCGAGGACGCCGACGCCGTCCTGGTCCACGAGGACGGCAAGCCCGTCGGCGTCCTCACCCGCCAGGACCTCCTCGCGTTCCTCGCCGGCTCCTGACCCTGTGGACGGCCCGGTCGCCGACGGGCCGACCGGTGACAGGCTCGCTCCATGGACGTGTCCGACCTGCTCCGTGACCTCGGCGGAGTCGCGCGACGCTCGACCCTGTTGCGGGTCCTGGAGCGGGCCGAGCTCGACCGGGCGGTGGCCGCCGGGCAGGTCGTCCGGGACTCCCGAGGCCTCTACGCGCTTCCGGAGGCCGACGCCGCCCTGCGCGTCGCGGCCAGGCTCGGCGGCGTTCTGTGCCTGACCAGCGCCGCTCTGGCGCACGGATGGCCGGTCAAGCAGGTGCCGGACAAGCCGCACGTCCTGGTCAGCCGGGGCCGCAAGCTCAGCGCCGAGGCCCGCCGACTCGCCCACGTCCACGTGGGAGAGCTGACGGCGCAGCAGGTGTCGGACCGCGTGACGACCGCGGACGTCACGCTGGCCCAGTGCCTGCGTCGCCTCCCGTACGACGAGGCGCTCGCCGTGGCCGACTCCGCGCTGCGGGCCGGTGTCGGACGGGGCACCCTGGACCGGATCGCCGACGAGGCGCGCGGCCCCGGCGCACCCCGCATCTGCCGGGTCTGTGCCGCAGCCGATGACCGTGCGGCGAACCCCTTCGAGTCGGTCCTCCGAGCGATCGCCCACGACGTCCCCGGCCTGGACGTCACTCCGCAGGTCGCGATCACGGACGGCGACTTCGCCGTTCGTCCCGACCTGGTCGACGAGCGTCTCTGGCTGGTGCTCGAGGCCGACTCGTTCGAGTGGCACGGGAGTCGCTCCGCGCTCGCCTCCGACGCCCGCCGCTACAACCTGCTCGTCGTCCGGGGCTGGATCGTGCTGCGGTTCTCCTACGAGGACGTGATGTTCCATGCCGGCGAGGTCCGTCAGGTCCTTGTCGCAGCCGTCGCGCTCGCCGAACTACTGAGTGAAGTCGGCCGGGACCGGCTCCGTGCCGCCTGACGAGGGTGCGGATCTCCGACTTGGGTCAGTAGTTCGGCGGGGCCCTTGACCAAGGTGTCGACTCTGGCGGACCAGGCGCTGACCGCATGGCGAGAGCGCGGCCTCGAGGGCACGTCGCCGATCCCGCCGGCCACCAGCTCCCGGCGGCGATCGGCCCGGCGATCATCGACGTCGAGCTCCTGCTGCACGGCTGGGACCTCGCCGAGGGCAGCGGGCAGACGATCGAGGTCTCCGACGAGGTGGTCGCCTACATCTCCGAGCTGGCGGGTGGCCTGATCGAGAGCGGTCGCGGGTCGGCCGTCGCCGACGAGCTGACGGCCGACGACGGAGCGTCTGCTCTGGACCGCTTCGCGTCGTACTCCGGCCGGAAGGCGCTCACCCCGGCCTGACCCGAGCGGGCAGGATGGGCCGCATGAGCGAGACGGTGACCGAGGCACTGGACGCGGCCCGCGCGGCGTACGAGCAGGCGACGGAGGCGCTGCGGCTCGCGGAGGCCGCGGCGCGTGCGACCGGCGTCGAGGTGACACCGCCGGTCGTCGAGGAGCTGACCGTCAAGCGGATCAACGTCGTGGAGGACGACGGCACCCTCCGGATCGTGCTGGGCAACTCGGCGATGGGACGCACGGCCCCGATGCGGGGGCGCGACGTCGAGCACCCGGGGCGGGCGCCGATGGCCGGGCTGCTGTTCGTCAACGACGAGGGCACGGAGTGCGGAGGCCTGGCCTTCTCGGGACGGCGTACGGACGAGGGCGCGGTGCAGTGGGGCTACTTCACCTTCGACGACTACGAGCAGAACGAGTGCTTCCGTCTCGGCCACGGCCGGGAGGGCCACCGGACCACGAAGTTCCTCGAGTTCAGCGACCAGCCGGAGTGGTCGCTCGTGGACATGGTCGAGGAGCTCGAGGGTCTGGACGACGCCACCGCCCAGGAGGTCCAGGAGCGGTACTTCGGACAGGTGGACGGCCTCGGCCGGTCCCGGCTGCGCCTGGCTCGCGAGGACGACGGGTCGGTCCGCCTCGTGCTCCGGGACGCTCGCGGACAGGACCGCCTGCGCTTCGAGGTGCCCGCGGACGGCGAGCCGGTGATGGAGATCCTGGACGCGGACGGCGTCCCGAGGTCACTGCTGCCGGACTAGAAGGACGGTCTTGCGGCGCCCCGAACCGGGACGCGGGTGCCTCCGGCTTGCTAGAACTAGTCCATGGCCGACACCGCCTCGGGGATCCGCGTCTTCCTGCTCGACGATCACGAGGTCGTCCGGCACGGTCTGCGCGCGCTCCTCGAGTCGGCCGGCGACATCGTCGTGGTCGGCGAGTCGGGGCTCGCCGCGGAGGCCACGGCGCGCATCCCCGCGCTCCGGGCCGACGTCGCCGTGCTGGACGCCCGACTGCCCGACGGGTCGGGGATCGAGGTGTGCCGAGCGGTGCGCGCCCTGGATCCCGACGTCCGCGCGCTGATCCTCACGTCGTACGACGACGACGAGGCGCTGTTCGCCGCGATCATGGCCGGTGCCTCGGGCTACGTGCTCAAGGAGATCGCGGGCCACGACCTGGTCGGCGCCGTGCGCCAGGTGGCCGCCGGCAACTCCCTCATCGACCCCGCCCTCACCGCCCGCGTCCTCGAGCGCGTGCGCAACGGTCCGGCGACGGTCCCGGAGCTGAGCGACCTGACCGACCAGGAGCTGAAGCTGCTCGGCCTGATCGCCGAGGGCCTGACCAACCGGCAGATCGGGGAGCGGATGTTCCTCGCCGAGAAGACGGTCAAGAACTACGTCTCGAGCATCCTGTCCAAGCTCGGTCTCGAGCGGAGGACGCAGGCCGCCGTCCTCGCCTCCAAGCTGCTGAGCACCGAGGCCTCGCCCTAGCCGGCCGAGCGCGCCGGTCTGGTGCCGGGGTACCAGCGGCGGCGCGCCGAAGGTCCCGGTGAGGAGGGACCATCGCCTCGCGGGTGCGTGACGATGCCCCCTCTTGCGGGCGAGGCCCGCCACGGCAACCTGGTGCGCCGAGACGGGCGCCCCCCGCCGGTCTCGATCCCCCGGGAGGACCCGGGTCCCGGCCTGACGGGGAGGTGGCCGGGGCCGGGGTCTTACCCCTGTGCGTCGACGACCCGGTCCGCGGTGCCGCGCCCGGTCGCCACGAGAGCGGCGTTCACGTCGTCGACGCGGGTCACCCAGTCCTCCGCCTCGGCGGGTGACTTGCCGAACTCGACGTGCCGGGCGACCAACCGCTGCCGGCGTACGTCGTCGGGGCTGTCCAGGAACCACACCTCGTCGAGCTCCGCGCGCACCGCCTGCCACTCCGGGCGGTCGAGGAGCAGGTAGTTCCCCTCCGTCACCACCAGCTCCACCTCCGGCCCTACCCGGACCGCGCCGGCCAGGGGCTGCTCCAGCACCCGCTCGAAAGCCGGTGCCCAGACCACGTGGTCCGGTCGCCCGCGGAGGCGGCGCAGCAGCGCGGCGTACCCCCACGCGTCGAAGGTCTCGGGTGCGCCCTTGCGGTCGAGGAGCCCGAGGGACCTCAGCGCCTCGTCGGCCAGGTGGAAACCGTCCATCGGCAGGTACGCCGCCACCACGCCGTCACTCTGCGACTCGGCCACCAGCTTCTCGGCGTACGTCGTCTTCCCTGCGCCGGGAGCCCCGGCGATACCGATGATCCGTCGTGCCGCCATGTGACCAGCATGTCGCGGCCTGCGCGACGTCGGCGGGCCACCCCGTCGAGGGTGGTGGCGTACGGTCACAGGTGGGGAGCCAGTGTGGCGCCCACCGAGGAGCAGGACATGGCCGACAAGTCACCCCGACACACGATGTCGAAGAAGAGCTCCAAGTCCATCAAGGAGAAGCGGCGCGAGAAGAAGTCGAAGGGCTCGACGACCGCCGACATGGAGAAGCTGATCGCCAAGGAGGGACACCACCGGTCCTGACCTCGGTCCGCCATTGCGCGCGGGACTAGCGTGGAAAGCGTGACTTCCACCGCCACCTCCGCCCCGACGCCTCGCACCCTCGGACAGCTGCGCGAGTCCGGGCACGTCCAGAAGCCCGTGCGCACCGAGCTCCGGGACAACCTGCTCGCCAAGCTGGCGGCGGGTGAGGACCCCTGGCCCGGGATGCACGGCTTCGACGAGACCGTGGTCCCGCAGCTCGAGCGGGCCCTGCTCGCCGGTCACGACGTCGTGCTGCTCGGCGAGCGCGGCCAGGGCAAGACCCGGCTGCTGCGCTCGCTGGTCGGGCTGTTCGACGAGTGGACGCCCGTGATCGCGGGTGCGGAGCTCGGTGAGCACCCCTACGAGCCGATCACGCCCGAGTCGCGGCGGCGTGCCGAGGAGCTCGGCGACGAGCTGCCGATCGAGTGGCGCCACCGGGACGAGCGGTACGCCGAGAAGCTCGCGACCCCGGACACCTCCGTGGCCGACCTGATCGGCGACGTCGACCCGATGAAGGTCGCGGAGGGCCGGCACCTCGGCGACCCGGAGACCATCCACTTCGGGCTGATCCCGCGCAGCCACCGGGGCATCGTCGCGATCAACGAGCTGCCCGACCTGGCCGAGCGGATCCAGGTGGCGATGCTGAACGTGATGGAGGAGCGCGACATCCAGATCCGTGGCTACGTGCTGCGGCTGCCCCTCGACACCCTGGTCGTGGCCAGCGCCAACCCCGAGGACTACACCAACCGCGGGCGCATCATCACCCCGCTCAAGGACCGCTTCGGCGCGGAGATCCGCACCCACTACCCGACCGAGCTCGACGACGAGATCGCGGTGATCCGGCAGGAGGCGCACCTGGTCGCCGAGGTGCCCGACCACCTGATCGAGATCCTCGCCCGGTTCACCCGCAACCTGCGGGAGTCGAACTCCGTCGACCAGCGGTCGGGGGTCAGCGCCCGGTTCGCGATCGCCGGCGCCGAGACCATCGCCGCCTCCGCGCTGCACCGGGCCACCCGTCAGGGCGAGGAGCAGGCGGTCGCCCGGGTCGTCGATCTCGACACCGCCGTCGACGTGCTCGGCGGCAAGATCGAGTTCGAGACCGGTGAGGAGGGCCGCGAGCTGGAGATCCTCACCCACCTGCTCCGGACGGCGACCGCCGAGTCGGTCCGCGGCCACTTCCGGGGGATCGACTTCGCGCTACTGGTCGACCGGATCGAGGCGGGCCAGATGGTGACGACCGGTGAGCAGGTCACGGCGCGCGACTTCCTGATGGGTCTGCCGGTGCTCGGCGAGTCCGACCTCTACGACCAGGTGTGTGACCGCCTCGACGCCGGGAACGACGGAGAGCGCGCCGGCGCGATCGAGCTGGCGCTCGAGGGCCTGTACCTCGCCCGCAAGATCAGCAAGGAGTCCGGTGGCGGGGAGACCGTCTATGGATGAGGACTTCCCGGTCATGCTGACCGCCGGCTCGTTCCTGACCGACGGGCCCCAGGGCTGGCTGGTCCCGCACGTCTGGACCGAGCGCGGAGTCTTCGTGCAGGCGGCCCCGAACGGCGCCGGCGTCCTGCACGTCGCCGTCGCCCTGTGCGTCCTGAACGACCTCTTCCGCGAGGGCGAGGCGCTCGGCGTCCCGGTGCGCGGGGTGCGGGTCGCGGCCAGGGGGGAGTTCGACCCGGAGACCTGGGCGTCGACGGGCATCAGCTACTCCGTCGAGGTGGACTCGACGGCTCCGGGCGACGCGATCGCCACGCTGGTCGCCCGCGTCGACGAGGTCGCCGAGGTCCCTCGGGCACTCCGGGCCGGGATGAGCGTGGAGCGGGCCGATGGCTGATCTCGACAGGCTCGATCACCGATGAGGCCGCGCTCGCGCTACACGGCGTACGACGGTGGCCCGGACCCGCTGGCCGCTCCGGTCGACATCGCCGAGGCGCTGGACTCGATCGGCGAGGACGTGATGGCCGGCTACTCGCCCGAGCGGGCGATGCGGGAGTTCCTGCGGCGTGGCGGCCAGGGGCAACGAGGGCTCGATGACCTGGCGAGGCGGATCGCGGAGAAGCGGCGCGAGCTCACGCAGCGGCACAACCTCGACGGCACGTTGCAGGAGGTGCGCGAGCTGCTCGACCACGCGATCCTCAGCGAGCGCGGCCAGCTCGCGCGCGACATCGACCTGGACGAGGGTGACCGGGCGCTGCGCGAGCTCACCCTGGACAACCTGCCGCCCTCGACAGCCGCGGCGGTCAGCGAGCTCTCGACGTACGACTGGAAGAGCCGCGAGGCGCGCGAGGACTACGAGCGGATCAAGGACCTCCTGGGCCGGGAGATGCTCGACCAGCGGTTCGCCGGCATGAAGGAGGCGCTGGAGAACGCCACCGACGAGGACCGCGCCGCCGTCAACGAGATGCTGACCGACCTCAACGAGCTGCTCGGCAAGCACCAGCGCGGCGAGGACACCGAGCAGGACTTCGCCGACTTCATGGACAAGCACGGCGACTACTTCCCGGAGAACCCGCAGGACGTCGAGGAGCTGGTCGACGCGCTGGCCGCCCGGGCCGCCGCGGCCCAGCGGATGATGAACTCGATGACCGCCGAGCAGCGCGCGGAGCTGATGGCGCTGGCCGACCAGGCGTTCGGCTCGCCCGACCTCATGCAACAGCTCGCCGAGCTCGACGCGAACCTGCAGTCCTTGCGGCCCGGTGAGGACTGGCGAGGATCGGAGGGCTTCGACGGCGAGCAGGGGCTCGGTCTGGGTGACGGCACCGGCGTCCTCCAGGACCTCGCGGAGCTCGACGACCTGGCCGAGCAGCTGGCCCAGTCCTACGACGGCGCCCGCCTCGACGACATCGACCTCGACCGGCTGACCCGACAGCTCGGCGACGAGGCGGCCGTCGACGCGCGCACGTTGCAGCGGCTGGAGCAGGCGCTGCGCGACTCGGGCTACCTCAAGCGCACCAGCGACGGGCAGCTGAAGCTCAGCCCGAAGGCCATGCGCCAGCTCGGCAAGGCCCTGCTGAAGGACGTCGCCAACCGGATGAGCGGCCGGCAGGGCCAGCGCGAGCTGCGCCAGTCGGGTGCGGCCGGGGAGCTGTCCGGTGCGACCCGGGAGTGGCAGTTCGGCGACACCGAGCCGTGGGACGTCACCCGCACGATCACCAACGCCGTACGGCGCACGGTGGGCGAGGGCGGGTCACCGGCACAGGGCCTCCGCCTCCAGGTGGGAGACGTGGAGGTCGCCGAGACCGAGGCGCGCACCCAGGCCGCCGTGGCGCTGCTGGTGGACACGTCGTTCTCGATGGCGATGGACGGGCGCTGGGTGCCGATGAAGCGCACGGCCCTGGCCCTGCACACGCTGATCCGCTCGCGGTTCCGCGGCGACGCACTGCAGCTGATCGGCTTCGGCCGGCACGCGCAGGTCATGGACATCGACGAGCTCACCGGGCTCGACGCGATGTGGGACAAGGGCACGAACCTCCATCACGCCCTGCTGCTGGCCAACCGGTTCTTCCGCAAGCACCCGAGCGCGCAGCCGGTGCTGCTGGTCGTCACCGACGGCGAGCCGACGTCCCATCTCGAGCCGAACGGCGAGGTCTACTTCGAGTACCCGCCCCACCCGCTGACCGTCGCCTACTCCGTCCGCGAGCTCGACAACTCCGGCCGGATGGGCGCCCAGACCACGTTCTTCCGGCTCGGCTCCGACCCGGGGCTCGCCAGGTTCGTCGACTCGATGGCGCGACGCGTCGACGGCCGGGTCGTGGCGCCCGAGCTCGACGACCTCGGGGCAGCGGTCGTCGGCTCCTACCTCGGCTCCCGCGCCCCTGCGGGCCTCGGCGAGCACTACGGCGACTGGTTCGGCGGCCGGGGGTACTGGTACTCCGAGCCCTGATCCTGCGGGTCGTCCGCGGGACGTGCTCGTCCACGAGCACGTCAGGCGGACGACCGGGCGGGGTGGGCCCGCAGGATCTCGCCGAGCTCCTCGACGCCGTCGGGGAGCCGGGTGCCGGGGCGGGCCCAGGAGGCGTTGGCGTCCACCGCGTGCACGGGTACGCCGGCCGGCAGGACGCCGGTGGCGACCAGGTCGTCCGCCAGCCGCTGCGAGCCGTCCCGGTCGAAGCCGCACGGCGCCACGACCACGATCTCCGGGTCGGCCGCGTGCACCTGCTCCCAGGTCACCCGGCGCGACTTCTCGCCCGAGGTCCCGAGGAGCGGCTCTCCGCCGGCGAGCTCGATCATCTCCGGGATCCAGTGCCCGGGCGCGAACGGCGGGTCGGTCCACTCCAGGAACATCACGCGCGGCCGCGTGCGCCCCATCGCGTGCCGCCACGCCGCTCCGAGCCGGGCGCGCTGCTCCGCCACCAGCCGCTCGGCCTCGGGCAGGTGGCCGGTCGCCCGGCCGAGCGTCACGATCGAGTCCAGCACCTCGTCGAGGGTGTGCGGGTCGATCGTCAGCACCTCCGCCGTGCAGCCGAGATGGGCGAGCGCGTCGTCCACGACCGACACGTCGACCGCGCAGACCGCGCACAGGTCCTGGGTGACCACCAGGTCGGCGTCGAGCCCGGACAGCGCGCCCTCGTCGAGGTGGTAGAGGTCGTCGCCGCGGGCCATCGCCTCGACCACGAACGCGTCGATCTCGGCCGGCGACAGACCCTCCGGCATCGCCGACGTCGAGACGATCCGGCGTGTCCGCGCCTCGGGCGGGTAGTCGCACTCGAAGGTCACCCCGACGACGTCGTCGCCGGCGCCGATCGCGAAGAGGATCTCCGTGGTCGAGGGCAGCAGCGACACGATGCGCACTCCCCAACCCTAGGTCGTTAGGTTGGGCTCGCGATGATCGACGACGTGTCCTGGGACGAGTCGACCCGGCCGACCCTGGCCGAGCCGGCGGACGCGACGTACGCACCCGGCCAGGAGGTGTTCTCGCAGCACCTCGTCGAGATCCACGACCACCTGCGCAGCGAGCTCGAGCGGCTGCACGGCCTCCTCGACGAGGTACGCCGCGGGGTGCTGAGCGCGGGCGACGCCCGGTCGGCGGTGCACGCCATGTCGCTGCGCCAGAACAACTGGACCCTCGGCGCCTACTGCCAGTCCTACTGCGGCTTCGTCAACGGCCACCACTCGCTCGAGGACGCGAGCGTCTTCCCGCACCTCCGGCGGGCCGAGCCCGACGCGGCGCCGGTCCTGGACCGGCTGATGGCCGAGCACCTGGTCATCCACGAGCTCCTGGACGCGGTCGACCGGTCGCTGGTGGCGCTCGTCCGCGACACCGACGAGACGGCCCTCGACGAGGTGGGGGAGGCCCTCCGGCTCCTCGGCGACCGGCTGCTGAGCCACCTGGCCTACGAGGAGCGTGAGCTCCGGGGTCCGCTCGCCCGGCACGGGTTCTACTGACGTGACCGACCCCTCCACGACCACGCTGCTGCTGCTCGCGCTGGCCGGCCTGGCGGCCGGGTTCGTGGACGCCGTCGTCGGGGGCGGCGGGCTGGTCCAGCTGCCCGCCCTGCTGATCGGGCTGCCTCACGCGTCACCGGTCCAGGTGCTGGCGACCAACAAGCTCAGCTCGATCTCCGGCACCACCGTGAGCAGCGCGACGTACTACCGGCGGATCAGGCCGGACCCGCGCACGTTCGGCCCGATGATGGCGTGTGCCTTCGCCGGCTCGGTCGGCGGCGCGTTCATCGGCTCGCACATCTCCGACAGCGTCTTCGACCCCGTCGTGCTGGTCGTGCTGGTGGTCGTGGGCGCCTACGTGCTCCTTCGGCCGGGCCTCGGCGAGAGCACGCTCCTCCGGTACGACGGGCGGCGGCACGTCGGGATCGCGATGGTGGCCGGACTGCTGATCGGCTGCTACGACGGAGCACTCGGCCCGGGCACCGGCAGCTTCTTCGTGATCACGCTGGTCGCGCTGCTCGGCTACAGCTTCCTCGAGGGCTCGGCGACCGCCCGGCTGGCGAACTGGGCCACCAACCTCGCCGCGCTCTGCGTGTTCGTCCCGCAGGGTGCGGTGCTGTGGAAGGTGGGCTTCGTGATGGGCGCCTGCAACCTGGTCGGCGGCTACCTGGGCGCGCGGACGGCGGTGGCGAAGGGGGCGCCGTTCGTGCGCGTGTTCTTCGTCGTGGTGGTCGCCGGGTTCGTGGTCCGGATCGGTGGCGACCTGCTCGGCCTCTGGTGAGACCCCGGCCGGATGCGGCCGTGCGCCCGCGCGACTAGCGTCTCTCGGATGGAGCGCACAGAACGCCCGCTACGGGCCGACGAGGCAGCCACGTTGCGCGGGTTCCTCGACTTCCACCGGGACACCTTCCGCTGGAAGTGCGCGGGCCTCACGCAGCAGCAGCTGGCGCAACCGCTGCCACCGTCCGACATGACCCTCGGCGGCATGATGAAGCACATCGCGGTGGTCGAGCAGAGCTGGTTCGAGGACGACTTCCTGGGCCTGGGGCTGATGCCGCCGTTCGACACCGTGGACTGGGACGCCGACCGCGACTGGGAGTGGCACACCGCCCGGGACGACACGCCCGAGGAGCTCCTCGCTCTGCTCGACGAGGCGCGGCGACGCAGTGACGCCGTGCTCGACGCCGCCCTCGCGCCCGACGGCGTGGGTCTCGACGGACTCTCCGCGCTCGACGACCGCGACGGTCGTGGCCGCTTCAGCCTGCGCTGGATCATCCTGCACATGATCGAGGAGTACGCGCGGCACAACGGCCACGCCGACCTGATCCGCGAGTCGATCGACGGCCAGACCGGCCAGTGACCGCGGCCGTCGGCGTACGACGAAATCCGCGTGCGGCCGGTCGGCGACCCTGACTAGCGTCGAGGGCATGACCCAGACCTTCGACGTCGGCACGCGGACCGAGGCGCCGATCCGAGCCGACGAGCTCACCGCGCTGCGCGGGTTCCTCGACTACCACCGCGACACCTTCCGCTGGAAGTGCGCCGGCCTGACCCAGGAGCAGCTCGCCCAGACGCACCCACCGTCGGCGATGACCCTGGGCGGGATGATGAAGCACCTCGCCCTCAACGAGGTCGGCTGGTTCGGCAAGACCCTGTGGGGCGAGGACGACCCGCCGCCGTTCGACGTCGTCGACTGGGACGCCGACCCCGACTGGGAGTGGCGCACGGCTCGTGACGACAGCCCGGAGGACCTCCGAGCGCTCTACGACGACTGTGTCCGCCGCGGTGACGCCGGCATCGACCGGGCGCTCGAGGCCGGCGGGCTCGACCACGAGTCGGTGGCCGCGAGCTCGACCGACGGGGCCTTCAGCCTGCGCTGGATCATCCTGCACATGATCGAGGAGTACGCCCGCCACAACGGCCAGGCCGACCTGATCCGGGAGTCGGTCGACGGAGCGACCGGTGAGTGAGCCGTCGACGTTCGACCCCGAGACGCGGGTCGACCCACCCCTGCACGGCGACGAGGTCGCGGTCCTGCGGGGCTTCCTGACCTACCACCGCGACACGTTGCGCTGGAAGTGCAGCGGGCTGACCCAGGAGCAGCTCGCCCTGCCGCTGCCGCCCACCGACATGACGCTCGGCGGGATCATGAAGCACATCGCGCTCGTCGAGTCGTACTGGTTCGAGGTCACCTACGCCGGCGGCGTCTACCTGCCGCCGTACGACCCGGTCCCGTGGGCCGACGACGACTACGACTACGAGTTCCGCACCGCCCGCGACGACACTCCCGCGGAGCTGCGGGCGCTCTTCGACGAGGCGGTACGCCGCGCGGACGCCGTGATCGACGACGCTCTCTCGCGGGGCGGGCTCGAGCAGGAGTCGGCGCGCGTGGGCCGGCGTACGGGCTCGACGTTCAGCCTGCGGTGGATCCTGGTCCACATGATCGAGGAGTACTGCCGCCACAACGGTCACGCCGACCTGATCCGGCAGTCGATCGACGGTCAGACCGGTGAGTGATCCCCGGATCCGCGACGCCACCGACGACGACTGGCCGCAGGTCTGGCCGTTCTTCGAGGCGATCGTCGCGGACGGGGAGACCTACGCCTATCCCGACGACCTGACCTCCGAGCAGGCGTGCGACCTCTGGATGGAGCGGCCGCCGGGGCACACGGTCGTGCTGGTGGAGGACGGCGAGGTCGTCGGCAGCGCGAAGATGGGGCCCAACCGCCCCGCCCGCGGCGACCACGTCGGGACGGCGTCCTTCATGGTCGACCCGGCCGCCGCCGGTCGCGGAGTCGGGCGCGCGCTCGCGACGTACGCCGTCGACTGGCATCGCGAGCACGGCTACGCCGGCATCCAGTTCAACGCGGTCGTCGAGACCAACGAGCCGGCGGTCCACCTCTGGCAGTCCCTGGGGTTCGAGATCGTCGGCACCGTCCCGGGCGCGTTCCGCTCCGCGCGCCACGGCCGGGTCGGGCTGCACGTGATGTACCTGGCTCTCGACTGACACACGCTCGGTCACGCGACGGCGCGTCGACGTCTCCGGGCCTGGAGGCCGATCACCACCACGACGACCACGACGGTCAGGATCGTGGAGTAGTGGTCGATCTTGTGGACCACGTCGACGGCGGGCTTGCCGACGGCGTACCCCAGGCCGACGATCGCGCCGACCCACAGCAGCGTGCCGACGACGTCCAGGACCAGGAAGGTGCGCAGGCGCATCCCGGACAGGCCGGCGGCGACGTAGATCAGGAGGGACGGCAGGGGGAGGTAGTAGGCCAGAACGACGGCCGCCGGACCGAACCGCTCGGCCATCCGCTCCAGCCGGGCGACGCGCGCCTCGCGTTTCGCGACGGCCCGCGGCGACGGGTCGCGGCCCAGGACCAGGTGCAGCGCGCGGTCACCCCACCGCCGCCCGGCCCACCAGAACACCCAGTCGAACATCATCGAGCCGGGCACGCCGGCCACCACGGCGAACCACAACGGGAGCTCGCCCAACCTGCTGTGCGCCCCCACCGTCACCTCGGCCAGCGTGGACCCGCTGATGATCTCCAGCAGCAGCGGGTGCGACCCGATCAGGGCCGGCACGAGCGGCCACAGCGCCAGCGAGTACACGGCGTACACACCGATCAGCAGCGCGATCGTGGTGTCCGCCCGCCCGCCGCCCTCACCCCACGGCGGCGGCACCCGGCGCCGCGCCTGTGGCTCCGAACCATCCGTGGCGAGGGTCATCTCGTCGAGTCTTCCACCCACCCGGTCACGCGACTCGCTCCGAGGCATCGAGGGTCCGCCCTCCGGCGGATGCCGGCGCCTTCCGTGGTCGGCTGTCCAGTTCTGTCAGATGACGTCAACACGGCGTCCGGGGCACCGAGCCTGAGCCTCGATCCTCACAGAGCGGAGCAGGACCATGGACTCCAGGCAGTACACATCCGCCGCCCGCCGCCGCACTCTCGGGCGTTGGCGCAGGCTGGACATCATCGTCGGGTGCGCGGCCCTTGTCACCGTCGCGATGACGGCATCGGCGGCAACGGCCGCGCCGGGCGATGGGACCTCGCCGAGGCCTGTCACCGCGTGGACGTCACCCGCCCCCGGCGAGCACAATGCGCGGGTTGCCGAGTACCTGCTCCAGCAGCGCACAGCATCGAATGTGCCGAATGCGCGGGTCGCCGAGTACCTGCTCCAGCAGAAGAAGGCAGCGACCGAGCACAATGCGCGCGTGGCGGAGTATCTCCTGCTCCGGCAGGGGCGGTAGGACGTCGACCGGACACTGCGCTGATCGGACCAGAGCGGCCCGTGGTGCCGGGCGGGCCCACCGTCGATATGACCACGCGCGGGTCGGGCCTCACCGGGCAGGAGCGGTCGCAGCAGCGCTGCCCTCACGGTTTCCAATGAGACCTGCCCGACGTCGCGGCTCGGGTTCCTGTAGCACGGGTCAGCGGCGTTGCTGGGTCTGTGTTGCTCGGGCCAGGGTCTCGCTGATGGCAGCGCCGAGAGGAGCGTTTTCTCGCGCCTGCGAGGCGGCGCGTCGCAGCATGCGGAGGGCGGTTCCCCGATCTCCCATGGTCAGGGAGTCCTGTGCTCCGCGCCACCGGCAGTACGCCGCGTCGTGAGGCCGGTCGAGTTCATCCCATGAGCGGGCCGCCCGGGTCCACAGCGGGATCGAGGCGGAGCCCGACAGTCGCGCGGTCTCGGCCCGCCAGGAGTCCTGGGTCGCCGTCTCGTCTGCTCGGTGACTCGTGGTGAAGAGGTCGTCGGGAGCTCGCTCGCGAAGCTTCTGCACTGCGGAGACGTACCGATCGCGTGAGACGCCTGCCTTCGGGTCACGCGCAGCGACGTCGGCGGCGGCTCGGGCTGCCAGCGTGAGGGTCGGCCCGCTGAGTGCACCGATCTCGGTGTCGACGATCTCGTCGAGGAACGTCTGGAGCAGGACGAAGGCACGCTCGGGTGCGCCGCTCCAGAGGTCGATCACAGCCACCTGGTTGACGACCGCGATCCGGGCGATCAACATCCCGCCCGCGTGGTAGAGGACTGAGGTGGGGTCGGAGCGAAGCGGCTCAAGGCGCGCTTGGGCGCGATCGATGCGTCCGCGCAGGGTGTCGAGGTGCGCGCGTGCCAGGTGAAGGGGCCATCGGTCCTCGTCGAACGGCGACTCGGTGACCGGATCGATGACGGCGGCGGCCCGGCCCACGAGGCCGGCGCGGGTGAGTGCCTCGGACACGTTGGACCGGACCTGGTTCGTCTGCCAGTCCGCGATCTCCAAGCTCTCCGCGGCCGCCAGCCCCGGTGCACCAGCGGCTTCGACGTCGTCCGCGCTGCATCCGGCGCGAAGCAGGAGGTCGGTGTGGAAGGCGCTGATCCGGATGTCACCCCTCGGGTCTGAACCGCGAGGGAGGAGGGCCTGAGCGGCGGCGATGGTCTGGAGCCCCTGAGCGAGGTCTCCGGCGTCGGCCTGATGCCACGCGAGCATCGACAGCATCTGCCGGTGCTGTCGTGGGAGACCGATGGCCTCGGCGGTGCGGGCGGCCACCAGCGCCACCCGGTGCGCCTCGTCGCAGCGGTTCAGCAACATCAGCTGGTTGTGGTGCTCATCCAGCGCGCGCACGTACTCCTCGGTCGGCTCCAACGTGGCATAGAGCCGGAGCGCCTCCTCGATCAGCCCCAACCCCACCGCGGCGGACTCGCGGAACGCTCGGAAGTCGGCGGCACGCACAAGGAGCGCGGCGCGGTCCTCCGTTCGCACATCTGTCAGCTGGTCCTTCACCGCTGCGCTCAGGTCGGCCGCGCGGTCGAACTGCATGCCGACCTTCAGCGCATCCATCGCCGCGAGGTACGCCCTCGCGTGGGTGACCGGCGGGTCTCCGATCACCGCGGCTCCCTCGGGCCACAGCTCGAGCACTCGCAGCCACTGCTCACTCTCCTGGACCGCTGCGCACCGCCGTGCCGCCGTCCGCGCGGCACGGATCCGCCACACGATCTCCTGCGTCAGGTCGTCGGCGTACCGCCAGTGCACTGCGACCTCCGCCGGCTCCGGATCAGCCGCTCCGCTCAGTGCGACAGCGAGCCTGCGGTGTGTGTCCACCGCCTCCGGCCCCACGACCCGACGCCGGATCGCCTCCGCCAACAGCGGATGCCGCAGCTCGACGACACGACTCGTGTCGGAGCGCAGGAGCCGCCGATCCACGAGGCCATGCAGGCCGACTGCCAGTTCTGCCGACGAAAGGCCGGTGACCTCCTCGAGGACGGTGTCGGCCAACGAGCGGTCCGCCACGGCAAGCGCGCGCGCGACTCGCCACGCGAAGCCGTCCAACCCCTCCAGCCGCCGGTCGAGCAGATCGGCGAGGAGATCGGGGAGCTGCGGGTCGTCGCTGTCATGGGCGACCAGCTGCTCGGTGAACAGGGGTTGGCCCGCGGTGCGGCGGTAGATCGCGTCGACCGTCGCCGGCTCGGGAGGCTGCCCGGTCAGCAAGGCCAGCTGTTCGGCCGTCGCCGCGCGGTCGAGGGGACCCAGCGTCAGCTCCTCGACGCCGGGAAGCCGGCGAACCCGGGTCAGCCAGTCGGTGACCTCCGACGGAACGCCCAGGTCGTCTCGGCGCCAGGTGCCGACGATCGGGACTCGGTGGCCCACCGTCAGCAGGTGCTCGAGGAAGTCGAGGGTCGTGGAGTCTGCCCAGGGCAGGTCCTCGAGCAGAACCGCGAGCGGTCGAGTCGCGGACAGTGCGGTCCACGCGGCCGCAACCGCTGCGAAGAGGCGCTGCCCCCACACGTCCTCGCCCTGACCGCCAGGTGCCTCGGCTGCATCATCGAGCTCGGGCAGCAGCCGGCACAGGGCCACCGGCACGTAGGGCGGACACTCGGCCAGAGCCTTCTCGAGCCACTGGCCGCCGTCGACCTGGTAGATCGAGCGCAGCGCGTCGGTGATCGGCAGCAGCGGAACCTGTGCCGATAACGGCAGCGCAGACCCGCGGGCTACGACCGGTCCGTCCGGGGTCGATGCTGCCGTCTCGACCAGTCGCGTCTTCCCGATCCCGGCCTCCCCTGTCACCAGCAGCAGTCCGGCACCAGCCTCGAGATGACGGCGCACGGCCCTGAGCTCGGCACGCCTGCCTGCGATGCGCGTCGACCTCGGAACCGTCGCTTCCCCGGGACCGCTCGCGGCCAGCCACAGGCGGTGGAACTCGGTGACGTCCCCACCCATGGCCTCGACGATCAGCTCGAGCAGTCCCCATGACGGCAACCTGGGGGACGAGAACACAGAGGAGACGGTGGTGTGGCTGCATCCCGCCGCGGCTCCCAAGGTCCGCAGGCTGGGCCACCCGACGTCGTGGTGCAGCGTGTGCAGCGCATCGACCAGATCCCGCCCGGGGCCGGGCGGCAGATCCGGTCGCGGCAGCGCTGCCATCCACCATCCCCTCGACGTCCTGTCGGCCGCCCCGGACCAAGGATTGCCGGTATCGCTGGAACCGTCCACCGATCTCACAGCGACCCCGGGCCACGGTGCTCCTCTGGCACGGCCCCGGCCAGGACCGGCAGCTCGCTCCGCAGCGCGGCGGGAGCCCGGTGTGCGCCTTGCTCAGTCCGCGAACCCGGGAAGGTTCTCCTCGAGGATCGCCCGGAACGGCGCCTCGGCGCCGAGCTGGCTGAGGACACCGACGCCGCCGAGCCAGGTGCGGTGGATGAGGAGGTACGCCGGGGGGAGGTTGAGCTTGAGGGCGACGGCGTACGTCGGGTCCTTGGGGTTGTTGATCCGCTGGAACTGTCCCTGCATCCACTCCCGGCTGAACCGGAAGCGCTCGACCAGGGTCGGCTCGACGAAGGGGGAGAGGTAGTCGAGCACCAGGCGCGGGTCGACGTCGACGCCGGGCTTGATGAAGCCCTCGTCGCGGAGGCCGGTGACGAGCTCGTCGGCGCCGCGGTCGCCGGCGATCCGGATCAGCCGGCCCATCGCCCTCGGGCAGGCCGGAATCGGGGAGGCGGGCGACGGCGCCGAAGTCGAGGACGCCGAGGCGGCCGGGGTTGCCGTCGGCGTCGGGGATGACGCGGAAGTTGCCCGGGTGCGGGTCGGCGTGCAGCATCCCGGTGCGCGGCGGGCCGGCGAACAGGAAGCGCACGAAGAGCTCGCCGTAGTGGTCGCGCTCCTCCTGCGTCCCCTCGCGGATGACCGAGGCCAGCGACGCGGGGCTCTCCAGCCACTCGGTGACCAGCACCTCGTGGCCGACCGCGACCACGTCCGGGACCACGATGTCGGGGTCGTCGCGGAACGCGTCCGCGAACGCCCGCTGCGCCTCCGCCTCGAGGGAGTAGTCGAGCTCGTCCTTCGCGCGGGCCTGGAGCTCCTGCACCAGAGGCCGGACCTCGACGCCGGGGACCAGCGGGCCGATCGTGCGGGCGAGCCGGGCGAGCTGACGGAGGTCGGACTCGAGGGCCTCGCCGGCTCCGGGGTACTGCACCTTCACCGCGACGTCGCGGCCGTCACGCCAGCGGCCCTGGTGCACCTGGCCGATGCTCGCGGCCGCGGTCGGGCCGCCGTCGAGCCAGACCAGGTCGTCCCTCCAGTCGGCACCCAGGTCCTGCTCGATCTGGTCGCGCACCGTCTGCGTCGGCATCGGCGGCGCGGAGTCCTGGAGCCGGGTCAGCTCCGTGCGGTACGGCGCGACCATCTCGTCCGGCAGCGCGGCCTCGAGGACCGACATCGCCTGGCCGAACTTCATCGCCCCGCCCTTGAGCTCGCCGAGCGTGCGGAACAGCTGCTCGGCCGTCCGCTGCTGGATCTCGCTCATCACCGTCTCGGCGCTCCGCCCGCCCAGCCGCTTGCCGAGCCCGATCGCGCTGCGGCCGGCGTACCCCAGGGGCAGCGCCGCAAGCCGCGCGGTCCGCGCGACGGCCTTGCGAGGGAGCTCGGTCACGGGTCCATTCTCCCCGACCCCCCAATCGACCCGAGAGCGGCCGCGGCTCGAGCAGACGACCGGAGGGCGGGACGTCGCGCTCACCCCGCCTGAGCCCGCAGCCCACAACGCTCGACGGCCCGCGCCGGCGTACCTACGGTGGGCGGGTGGTGAGCTTCATCAAGTCCGTGACCTTCGACTGCGCCGAGCCGCTCCGGGTCGCCGGCTTCTGGGCGGAGGCCCTCGGCTCGAACGTCGACGAGGACAGCACCGAGGACAAGGCCTGGGTCGAGCCCGCCGGCTGGGGTGGCCCGTCGCTGTGGTTCCAGCGGGTCCCGGAGGGCAAGGTCGCCAAGAACCGCCAGCACTTCGACCTCCGCGTCGTCGGTGACATCCCGAGCGAGGTGCAGCGGCTGACCGGGCTGGGCGCGCGACTGCTCAGCGACCGGAACGGTCAGGTCGTGATGGCGGACCCCGAAGGCAACGAGTTCTGCGTCGAGTGACGCGGGCATAGGTTGGGTCGATGGTCGACTTCGTGATCCGCGAGTGGCACCTGGAGCCGTACCCCGGCGACATGGCGCCGTTGCACGTGCACCACGCCGGCGACGAGGGCTTCATCGTGCTGGGTGGCCGCCTGTCGGTCCAGGACGGAGGCACCCGACACGTGCTCGAGGCGGGTCAGCTGCACATCGTGCGGGCCGGAGCCGCGCACACCTTCGCCACGGTCGATGACGAGGCCGTCCACGTCCTGTGCGTGATGACCCCGGAGATCGACTCGCTCATCCAGCGCCTGCACGATCCGGACGCCGGCGACCTCGCGGCCGTGTGGGCCGAGCACCACTCGTCACTGGTCTGAGCCGAACCGCGGCTTGAACGGACGCACCTCCTGCGGCCAGCCGCACGCCTCGGCGATCTTGCCGGCCCACATCCGGGCGGTCTCCTCGTCGGGCACCTCGACGATGGTGAGCCCGCCCAGGTACTCCTTGGTCTCGACGAACGGTCCGTCGGAGAAGGTCAGCGTGCCGCTGGTCGCGTCGGCGCTGAACGCCAGGTCGAGCTCCTCCTCGAGCCCCCCGGCGTACCGGACCACCCCGGCCGCCTCCATCTCGTCCACCACTGCCTTGGCCAGTGGGCCGCGGCTGCGGAACCACTCCTCGGTGTGGTCGCCGACCCACTGCTGGTTGAAGTAGATGAGGTACTCGGTCATGTCTGCTCCTTCGCCGGTGGCTCCTGCGGCCACCCTCCATCCTCCCCACGAACGGCGAGAGCCGGATCCGACACCCGGGCAGGGACGAAATTTCGGCTCAGCCGAAATCGTCACCTAGCGCATGCTCGGCCACTCGATCAGCGCCGGTCCCCCGCCCGGGGCGAACTGGATCGCCCGCACCGCCGCACCCTTCGGCGTGGTGATCAGCCACCAGCCCGTCGCGCATTGTCCCGGCGACAGCACCCGGTGGACGGGGTACGCCGGCGTCCGTAACCGCTGGGGACCCTGTGGGTCGGCCGGGTAGAGGCGGCCGCCCACGCCTTCGGCTCGCCAGTCCCGCCAGCCGACCACCTCGCGGCGGGGGCTGGACGGCGTCACGCAGGTGCGGACCTTCTCGCCCCAGAAACTTCGTCCCGTGCGGTTGGTCCGCAGCGGATGGCCGTCGGCGTTCGGCGCGCCCGTCGTCACCAGCAGCACCTTGACGACGAAGTCCCCGGCGCTGCGGGGTGGTGGGTTCACGTCGGAGTACGGGCGGTGCTTCCGGTGCGGCTTCGCAGTGGTCGACGAGGCCGTGGTGGCCGGCGTCGTCGACGACGCGGTCGCGCTCGGCCCCGATGCCGAGGCCGAGCCGGGTCCGCCGGGAGCCGCGCGGTGGTCAGCAGCCTGTCCGTGGCCACATGCCGTGAGGACCACGGTGGCGCCGGTCAACATCAGCGCACACCGCCGACGCACCGAGACCGCCATGGACTTCCTTCCGACGCGCGTGTGACGCGCAGTCGGGCCCGATGGTTGTGTGCCGGTCCGGAACGGCATTCAGCTCGACGTGGTGAGGAAGACGTTGTCCACCGAGCCGTTGAACTGGTCGCTCGACGCGGCGACGATCCGACCGCTGTCGTCGAGCTTGCCGCCGACCGACATCGGGACGGAGGGGGCGTAGGTGACGTCTCCGAAGCCGACACGGCTGGTCCTGGACGCCGTCCAGGTCCGGGCGATCCCCCCGGCGCCGTCGTACGCCACGACCGTGATCGTGAGCGTCTCGCCGGAGCGCTGACAGGTCGCGCCGTACCAGATGGCGGAGCTCACCGTGAGAGGAGCCGTGACCGCCACCGCGCCGGCGTCGCCCGTGCTGCCACGAAGACGGCAGGTCGGCTTGTCCTGATCGAGCTGGAGCTTGAACTGGGTCTCGTTGAAGAGTCCTCGCTGCACGAGGTTGTCGCCGTTGTCGTGGCTGCCCCGGGCCTTGCTGGCCGTGACACCGTTGTTCATCGCGAAGTCAGCCCCCCACGAGAAGTCGACCGAGCCGGGGCTGAGGCTGTCCGGGCTCCCGGCGCTGGTCACCCCGATCACCGCGCGCGGCGCCGTGGAGGCGCTGTTGAAGCTCGGGAACATCAGCGCGTCGCTCTGTCCCGTACGGGACTGCCTGCTCGTGACCTGACCGTTGCGGATGCTCGCGACGGAGATCGTCACGAGGGCGCTGCCCAGGTTCGTGAACGAGGTCTGGCTCGACCCGAGGGAGCCGCTCGGAGTGTCGAAGGTCAACGAGAGCGGGGTCGACGTCGCTGCCGTGGCGGGGACCACGCCGGTCAGCAGCAGCGGCACGACGGCAGCCGAGACGAATAGGTGGGCGCGGAAGGACTTCACCCGTGACTCCTGTGTCAGCAAGGGATGTTCCCGGCATGCTCGCACACAGGTCCCGCGCGACATCAGACCCTTCCGGGGGTGCGCCCCCACAACGCCGGTGTGAGGGCCACCCTGGCGCCGGTCAGGCGGTCTCGGGGAACCGGATCCCGGTGTTGGCGTGGCAGCGGTACCCGAAGGGGTTCTTCGCGAGGTACTGCTGGTGGTGGTCCTCGGCGTAGTAGTACGTCACCTCGGAGGCGGGGCGGATCTCGGTGGTGATGTCGCCGATCCGCTGCCGGTGGAGCTCGTCGCCGTAGATCTTGGTCAGCTCGCGGGCGGTCTGCTCCTGCTCGGGGGTGGTCCAGTAGATCGCGGAGCGGTACTGGGTGCCGACGTCGTTGCCCTGACGCATCCCCTGCGTCGGGTCGTGGACCTCGAAGAAGATCTTGACCAGGTCGGCGTACGCGACCTTGGTGGGGTCGTAGACGACGCGGACTGCCTCGGTGTGGCCGGTGCGGCCGGTGCAGACCTCCTCGTACGTCGGGTTCGGCGTGACCCCGCCGGCGTACCCGACGGAGGTGGACCAGACGCCCGGGACCTGCCAGTAGATCTCCTCGGCTCCCCAGAAGCAGCCGAGCCCGAACAGCGCGACCTCGTAGCCCTCGGGGACCTCGTCGGTCACCACGGGCGCGTCGAGCACGAGGTGCTTGTCGGCGATCGCGAACGAACGGGTGTCGCGGCCGGACAGCGCCTCGTCGGCGGTCGGCAGCGTCGTCGGACGGCGGGAGAAGATCGACACGGTCACTCCTTCTGGGCACCTGGGTGGCGCCTCCATTGTGTCCAACACCGCGCTCGTCCTCGGCGTTCCCCAGCCGGGTGACAGAACCCTTACGACGTCGACGTCACCCGGAACGGCTGGATCCTGGACCCGGTCGTCGCTCCGCTCGCATCGTCGCGCACCGCCATCGCCCAGTATCCGTCGACGGCGGGCCGGCGTACCACCCGACCGCTCGGCAACGTGACGTCGACCGCCGTCGCGTCGTGGTCCCGCACACGGCCGGAGCCGAAGCACTCCACATGACCTGTCGAGACGGGCGAGCAGACGCCGGACCCGCGCCAGGCGGTCGCCTTCGTCACGCCGGTGTCGCGCTGGATGCCGGAGAGGGACTGGTTCTGGGCGTGACAGTCGACGATGTAGCCGTTGCCGGACCGGAACAGGCCCTCCTCGGAGTCGCCGTCGGCGTCCGCCGCGAGCGGCTGCCACCCCGACAGGTCGATCCCGACGTAGTCGCCGCACATCCGCTGCAGCTGCGTCGGGTCGGCCGTGAGACCGAGGGGGGTCGGTTTCACCGTGCTGTCCGGCACGATGCAGGCAGTCGGGTCTCCGCCGCCCGTCGGCTCGGCGAACACGGTCGACCCGACGTGCCACGGACGTGGCGTCTGGTCGGGCGTGCCCTCGTGGATCGTGTAGGACCCGCTGAGTCCCACCTCCCGCAGGCGCCAGACACAGCGGGTTTCGACCTGGTCAGCGCTGAGTGGGGTGAGATCGAGGTCGGTGTACGACGTGGGGCCGGACGGGAGACCGTCCCGGGCCGTGGTGGCACCGCCGATCCGGGTGAGAGCCGCTCCACCGAACCCGAGCGCGAGGACGCATGCGACGCCACCCGCCGCCATGCGACGACGACGCACCCGGCGTCGCCCCTGGTGAAGGAGCGAGGAGGCGTCGGCGAGCAGGCCCTGAGGGGGTGTGCTCGCGCGCTCGAGGAGGTCATGGAGGTCGTTCATCGCAGGTCTCCCATCAGGTCGGCGTGGCCGCGTGCGGCCAGGTTGGTGCGAAGGTGGTCGAGCCCTTTCGAGGTCTGGCTCTTGACGGTTCCCTCGGCGCAGCCGAGCGCGGTCGCGGTGTCCGCGACGCTCAGGTCGTCGAAGTAGCGGAGCACGACGCAGGCGCGCTGCCGGGCCGGGAGCTCGGCAAGGGCCTCCATCAGCAGCGTCCGGTCGACCAGGTGGTCGGCAAGGTCGATGTGTTCCTGCTCAGCGGGGGCACGGTCCTCGTACTTCACGCGGGTCGACCGCCGACGATGGGCGTCGATGACGGCGCTGACCAGGGCACGGCGTGCGTACGTCGGCAACCCGCCACTGCGCTGCAACCGCGGCCAGGCGACGTACACCCGCACCAACGCTTCCTGGGTGGCGTCGGCGGCTGACTGCCAGTCGCCGGTCATCAGGTAGGCCGAGCGACGCAGCCGTTGTTGGCTCGCGTTCACGAACTCGACGTACGCCGCATCATCCCTGCGTGGCACCCGAGGCCTCCTCTACTCGTCGGACGCTACTGGGAACGCGGCCGACGGCAGGGAGGTTGCCTGCCACTACCGTGATCCCGTGACCGAGGAGCACCGTCAGAAGTCCGGGTTCGACACCCGGGCGATCCACGCCGGCTACGAGCCGGACGCGACCACCGGCGCGGTGATCCCGCCGATCTACGCGACCAGCACCTACAAGCAGGACGGCGTCGGCGGTCTGCGCGGTGGGTATGAGTACAGCCGCAGCGCCAACCCCACCCGCACCGCCCTGGAAGGGGCGCTCGCGGCGCTGGAGGAGGGGGAGCGGGGGTTCGCGTTCGCGAGCGGGCTCGCCGCCGAGGACACGATCCTGCGGGCGCTCACCGGCCCCGGCGACCACGTCGTCGTCCCGGACGACGCATACGGCGGCACCTTCCGGCTGTTCGAGAAGGTCGAGAAGCGCTGGGGCCTGGAGAACACCCCCGTCGCGGTCTCCGACCTCGAGGCCGTCGGGGCCGCGATCCGTCCCGGAGCCACCCGCATGGTCTGGGTGGAGACCCCGACCAACCCCCTGCTCAACATCGCCGACATCGAGGCGCTCGCGTCGGTCGCCCACGGGGCCGGGGCGCTGCTCGTCGTCGACAACACCTTCGCCTCGCCGTACCTCCAGCAGCCGCTCAGCCTCGGTGCCGACGTCGTGGTGCACTCGACGACCAAGTACGTCGGCGGGCACAGCGACGTCGTCGGTGGTGCCGTGGTCGTCCGCGACCTCGACCTGGCCGAGGCGATCACCTTCCACCAGAACGCGATGGGGGCGGTGCCCGGGCCGTTCGACTGCTTCCTCACCCACCGTGGGATCAAGACCCTCGGCGTGCGGATGGACCGGCACTGCGACAACGCGGAACAGGTCGTGGAGTTCCTCGGCCGGCACCCGAAGGTCGCGCACATCTACTTCCCCGGTCTCCCGGAGCACCCCGGTCACGAGGTCGCGGCCCGGCAGATGAGGCGGTTCGGCGGCATGGTGTCGTTCCGGCACGCCGAGGGTGAGGAGGCGGCCGTCGAGGCGTGCGCGCGGGCCGAGGTGTTCACGCTGGGAGAGTCCCTGGGCGGCGTCGAGAGCCTGATCGAGCACCCCGGCCGGATGACGCACATGAGCGTCGCCGGCACCGAGCTCGAGGTGCCCGCCGACCTGATCCGCCTCAGCGTCGGGATCGAGACCGTCGACGACCTGCTCGCGGATCTCGACCGTGCCCTCGCCTGACGGCGGGAGCAGGGGGTGAGCGTCGTCATCTGCGTCGACTTCGGGTCGACGTTCACCAAGGCCCTGCTGGTCGACCTGGCCGAGGGACAGGTCGCCGCCGCGGCGGAGCACCCCACGACGATCGACACCGACGTTCTGGACGGGTACGACGCGTGCCTGGCGGCGCTCGTCGAGTCGGACCCGCGCGCGGCGAACGCGCCGACGCTGGCCTGCTCGAGCGCGGGCGGCGGCCTGCGGATCGCGGTCGTCGGCAACGAGGAGCTGGTCACCGCTGAGGCCGGCCGCCGGGTGGCGCTCTCGAGCGGCGGCAAGGTCGTCGCCGTCTTCGCCGCGAGCCGGGGCGACGACCTGGGCGAGCTCGCGGCCAGCGAGCCGGACGTCGTGCTCCTCACCGGGGGGACCGACGGGGGGAACTCCGACCCGATCCTGGCGTGTGCGCGTCAGCTCGCTGCGGTCTGGGCAGGGCCGGTCGTGGTGGCCGGGAACGTCGACGCGCAGGCCGACGTGGCCGGGATCCTCGCCCACCACCCGCTCGTCGTCGCGCCCAACATCGTGCCCCGGATCGGTGTCCTCGCCCCCGAGGGAGCACGCACCGCGATCCGCGAGCTCTTCTTGTCCCACGTGATCGGCGGCAAGCACCTCAGCAGCCGCGCCGACTTCGTGGCGATGGTCCAGGGCGCGACCCCGGACGTCGTGCTGACCGGCGTCGAGCTGCTGGCCGAGGTGCTCGGTGACACGGTCGTCGTGGACGTGGGGGGCGCGACCACCGACGTGCACAGCGTGGTCGAGCTGGACCCCACCCTTCGAGACGGCTCGTCCCTCGCCTCCTCAGGGACCCCCCTTCGAGACGGCTCGTCCCTCGCCTCCTCAGGGACCCCCCTTCGAGACGGCTCGTCCCTCGCCTCCTCAGGAACCAGACCGCCACTCGACCGTGAGGTCGTCGCCACCACCCGCGTCACGCGGACGGTCGAGGGCGACCTCGGGATGCGGTGGTCGGCGGTGACGACCGCCGAGGCGGCGGGTCGCGACGACCTGGTCGAGGCCGCCGTACGCCGGCGCAACGACGTCGGGTTCGTCCCCGTCGACGACACCGAGCAGGAGCTCGACGAGCAGCTGGCCCGCGAGGCGGTCGGGCTGGCCCTGCGTCGGCACGCCGGGCGCAGCAAGGTCGTGGTCAGCCCCGAGGGCCGCGTCGTCGAGCGCAGCGGGAAGGACCTGCGCGAGGTCGGCCTGCTCGTCGGCTCGGGTGGAGTGCTCCGGCACGGCCGCCCCGGAGTCGCCGACCGGGTCTTCGCCGGCAGTGTCGGCGAGGTCGAGGGCGGCTGGCAGCTCCCGCGGCGTGCGCGGGTGACCGTCGACCAGCGCTACGTCCTCGCGGCCGCCGGACTCCTCGCCGCCGAGCACGAGGAAGCGGCACGACGGCTCGTCGGTCGCCTCGGCCATCGCACGCCCTAGGGTGACTCCGTGACCAACGAGGCCGACGACGCTCCCCGGACACCGGGGGAGTCGTCGGCCCAGAGGTCCGGGGAACGGCTGACCGAGCGCCTCGCTCACCAGTGGGCGCACCTGCGCGCCGAGCAGCGGCGCGCGGAGGTCGCCACGGTCGGCGGCGGCACCTCGAACTTCTCGCGCGCGCAGGTCCCGTGGGCGCTCGACCTGGCGGCGGCCTGGGCATGGCGGCTGATCGTGATCGGGCTCGCGACGTACGCCCTCTTCCGCGGCATCGTCTTCTTCGCCGAGCTCACCATCCCGCTGATCGTGGCGATCCTGATCACCGCGCTCGGGGCTCCCGCCGTGGGGTGGATGGAGGGGGTCGGCATCCGGCGGAAGGCCGGCGCCGCGATCGTGGTGCTCGGCGGCCTCCTCTTCGTCGCGGCCATGCTGGCGCTGGCGGGCCAGCAGGTCGCCAGCGGCGCGAACGACCTGGCCGGCCAGGTCTCCTCGGGGCTCGGCGAGGTCAAGGACTGGCTGAAGACCGGACCGTTCCACCTGTCCGACAACCAGATCAGCGACTACATCCAGAAGGCACAGGACAAGCTCGCCGACCAGGCCAAGAGCGGCGAGGTGCTGAGCCAGGCCACCCACGTCGGGTCGGCGCTCGGGCACATCATGGCGGGGCTGTTCCTGGTGCTGTTCTCGTCGTACTTCTTCCTCGCCGACGGCGAGCGCATCTGGTCCTGGGTGGTCCGGATCGCGCCTCGTGCGGCTCGGTCGCGCGTCGACAGCTCCGGCCGCGTGGCCTGGATCTCCCTCACCCAGTTCGTCCGGGCCACCGTGATCGTGGCGATCACCGACGCGGCCGGCGTGATGATCGCGGCGTCGATCCTGCGCGTGCAGTTCGTGTTCGCGATCGGGGTCCTGGTGTTCCTCGGTGCCTTCATCCCCATCATCGGCGCCTTCATCGCCGGCACGGTGGCCGTGCTGGTGGCGTTCGTCGACCACGGCATCGTGATCGCGCTGATCATGCTGGCCTGCGTCGTCGCCGTGCAGCAGATCGAGAGCCACGTCCTGCAGCCGTTCCTGATGGGTCGGTTCGTGGCGATCCATCCGCTCGGCATCATCATCGCCATCGCCGCGGGCATCCTGCTCGCGGGAATCGCGGGCGCCCTCGTCGCCGTGCCGTTCGCCGCGGCCGCCAACGCCGTCGTCCAGCACCTCGCGGAGGAGACCCGCGTCGGGGAGGACCCGGAGGAGGCGTTGCAGCACGACTACGACGTCACCGGCGAGGAGGTCGACCCCGGGAACGCCGGTGGCGGTGACGCCGACGAGGACGGCCGGGTCGGCGACACCGACGACGCCGGAGTCGCGGACGCCTTCGACCGGCCGCGCGCCGACGAGGGCGAGGGCGAGGGCGAGCAGGACCGCGATGACTGATGTCGTGCAGGTCTCCCTCGAGGACATCCAGCAGGCCGCCGAGACGATCCGGCCCCTCGCGCTCCGCACGCCCCTGGAAGGGTCGCGCTGGCTCTCGGCGCTGACCGGGAGCACGGTGAACCTCAAGTGCGAGAACCTCCAGCGCACCGGTTCGTTCAAGATCCGCGGCGCCTACACCCGCATCTCCCGGCTCTCCGACGAGGAGAAGGCCAGGGGCGTGGTGGCGGCGTCCGCCGGCAACCACGCGCAGGGCGTCGCGCTGGCGGCGCAGGCGCTCGGCATCAAGGCCACCGTGTTCATGCCGGAGGGCGCGCCGATCCCCAAGGAGAACGCCACCCGCGCGTACGGCGCGGACGTCGTCTTCCACGGCCGCTACCTCGAGGACTCCCTGGCCGAGGCGCGCGCCTTCCAGGAGCGCACCGGCGCGATCCTGATCCACCCCTTCGACAACACCGACATCGTCGCCGGGCAGGGCACCTGCGGGCTGGAGATCCTCGAGCAGGCGCCCGACGTCGAGACGGTCGTCGTCCCGTGCGGCGGCGGCGGGCTGCTCAGCGGCATCGCGATCGCGGTGAAGGCGCAGCGGCCGCACGTCCGCGTGATCGGCGTCCAGGCCGAGGGGGCGGCGGCGTTCCCCGGCTCCTTGGCGGCCGGCCATCCGGTCAAGCTCGAGTCGATGTCCACCATGGCCGACGGCATCGCCGTGGGGTTGCCGGGTGAGGTGACGTTCACCGCCGTCCGGGACCTGGTCGACGAGATCCTGACCGTCTCGGAGGCCTCGTTGTCCCGGGCCGTCCTGGCCGTCCTCGAGCGCGCCAAGATGGTGGTCGAGCCGGCCGGAGCCGCCGCCGTCGCGGCCATCCTCGACGACCCGGCGCGCTTCGGTACGCCGACGGTCGCGGTGCTCTCCGGCGGGAACATCGACCCCCTGCTCCTCGGCAAGGTGATCCAGCACGGCATGGCCGCGGCGGGGCGCTACCTCAACCTGTGGCTGCGCATCCCGGACCGTCCCGGCGGCCTCGCGCATCTCCTGTCGGACATCGGGGACGCCGGGGCGAACGTGATCGAGGTGTCCCACGCCCGCATCGACGCCGAGCTCTCACTGGACGAGGTCGAGGTGCACCTGCAGCTCGAGACGCGCGGCGAGACCCACGCCGAGGCGCTGCGGGTCATGCTGCGCGAGCACGGCTACCGGGTCGTTGAGTGATGCGGCCTGGCGAGCAAGCTCGCTGCGGCGTTTCCTCCGGTCGTTGCGTCTCGCCTCCGGCGAGTCGAACGACCTCAGAAAGGAACCGCGCTGACGATCGCGATCTTCGCGGTGCGGCCGTTCGGCTGCTGGAAGTCGACCGTCTCGCCGACCTTGTGGCCGCACAGCGCGCTGCCGAGCGGCGACTCGGGCGAGTAGACCTCGATGTCGGTGTGGTCCTCCGCGATCTCGCGGGCGCCGAGCAGGAACGACTCCTCGTCGTCGTCGCCGTCGAAGCGGTAGGTGACCAGCTTGCCGGCCGAGACCGTCTGGTCGTCGGCGGAGGGCTCGGTGGTGGCGCCGCTCAGCATCTCCTCGAGCTGCCGGATGCGGCCCTCGTTGGTGCCCTGCTCGTCCTTGGCGGCGTGGTAGCCACCGTTCTCCTTCAGGTCACCTTCGTCGCGCGCGGAGCTGATCCGTTCGACGATCTCGGCGCGCAACGGACCACGCCGCTCCTCGAGCTCGGCGTGCAGCCGGTCGAAGGTCTGCTGGGTCAGCCAGGTCATGCGGAACTCCTCGAGAGACGCGTGGATACGCGGCTACGTGCTGTCGGTGTGTGGGTGCGCCACCGGTCGGGGACTGCGTCGTGCTGGTTGCGTCGTCGTGGCGCGGCCAGAAACGGCGAGTCTACCAAGACAGGGCCCGCAAACCCACAAACGTGCTGGTCACAGGGCATCTTGCGAGCAGGCTCGGGACGTCCTCGCTCGTCACCGCGGTCGGTTCTGGCCGTGCGCGATGCACCCCGGTACGTCGACCGCCGTGGCCCGCCGCTCGGTGCGGACCGTCACCTCGTTGAGCCCCGAGGACGGCGTGAAGTGCTGCTCGCCGACGACCGAGTGGTCACTGGCCAGCGCCTCGACGGTGCAGCTGGCCCCGCTCACCCCGGACGACAGCCGGACGTCGACCCGGACGGTCACCGCATGGTCGTCGACGACGTCGAAGCCGTTCAGCTGGGACTCGACCTTCGGGGTCGACTCCACGAACGCCGCCCAGGCCAGCCAGGCCAGCGCCACCAGGGCGACCACGGCGACCGCCGCGATGGTGACCGGACGGCGCCACGCCGGCGGTGCGGCGTACCGCTCGGTCAGGGTCCGGTCCACGCCGTCGATGGTCCCATCTAGTCTGAAGGTCATGTCTCACGACCCTGCCGGGGACGCGCGACCGGGCGCGGGCCTCCGCCTGATGCACGTGCACGCCCATCCCGACGACGAGTCGAGCAAGGGCGCCGCCTCCACCGCCAAGTACGTCTCCGAGGGCGTCGACGTGCACGTCGTCACCTGCACCGGTGGCGAGCGCGGCTCCATCCTCAACCCGAAGATGGACCGGCCCGACATCGCGGCGAACATCAGCGAGGTCCGCCGGCAGGAGATGGAGCGCGCGCGCGACATCCTCGGCGTCCGCCAGGACTGGCTCGGGTTCGTCGACTCCGGCTGGCCCGAGGGCGACCCGCCGCCGCCGCTGCCCGAGGGCTGCTTCGCGCTGGTCCCGCTCGAGGAGGCCACCGAGCGGCTCGTCCGGCTGATGCGCGACTTCAAGCCCCACGTCGTCACGACGTACGACGAGAACGGCGGCTACCCGCACCCCGACCACATCCGCTGTCACGAGGTGAGCGTCGCGGCGTTCGAGGCGTCCGGTGACGGCGACCGCTTCCCGGAGGCGGGTGAGCCGTGGCAGCCGCTCAAGCTCTACTACCACCACGGCTGGACCTACGCGCGGCTCAAGGCGATCCACGACGTGATGCTCGAGCACGGCATGGAGTCGCCGTACGACGAGCGGCTGGAGAAGTGGGACCGCGACGAGGCCTGGGAGAAGCGGGTGACCACCCACGTGGAGTGCGCGCAGTTCTTCGGCGTGCGCGACCAGGCGCTGCTGGCCCACGCCACCCAGATCGACCCGGACGGCCCGTGGTTCCACATCCCGCGCGACCTGCAGGCGCAGGCCTGGCCCACCGAGGACTTCGAGCTGGTCACCAGCCACGTCGAGAGCTCGATCCCGGAGGACGACCTGTTCGCCGGGATCCGCGATCGCTGACACCGACGCCACCTGAGACACTGGGGACATGACCGCACTCGTCGTCTTCGCGGCGGCCTCGGACCCGAGGCCCGACGACAACAACGTCGTCGCCGGCTGGGTGGGGTTCGCGGTCCTGATCGCGCTGATCATCGCGATGGTGTTCATCCTGCGCAGCTTCACCAAGCAGCTGAAGAAGGTCGACCGGGCCCGCGACGAGGGCGTCTTCGGGGACGACGAGGCGACCGCCGAGAAGTCCGAGGACTCCGGTACGCCGCCGACGCACCAGCAGCGCTGACGGAGCCCGGCCGGGCTCAGCCAGTGCGTCGTACCAGCCGCACCAGGCAGTCCCAGGCCGTCGCGGCCGGCTCCTCGCCGTGGCCGTCCCCGACCACGCGCGCCACGCGCTCGGCCCGCTGGACCTCGAACGACTCGCCGTCGAGGTCGGCCAGCACGTCCTCGGCGGTCATCAGGACCGCGGGGTCCTGCGGGCCGCCGGTGCCCTGGGTGAGGTTGGTCGAGTCGTGCGCGACGAGCAGGAACGTGCCACCGTCCCGGAGCGCGGCGAAGGCGTTGCGCACCGCCGCGCGACGGTCGGGCGCCGGCACCTGGAGATAGGCGACCAGCGCCACGTCGTACGCCGGCTCCTCGGCCCGCCAGGCCGTTGCGTCGGCGCACACCCACTCGATGTCGAGCCCGTCCGCCAGCGTCCGGCCCTTGTCGAGACCGGCCTGGGCGAAGTCGACGGCGGTGACCCGCCAGCCGCGCCGCGCCAGCCAGATCGCGTTGCGACCCTCACCGGCGCCGAGGTCCACCGCGCGCCCGGGCGGGAGTCCCGCCAGCTCCGCCTCGACGAACTGGTTCGGGCCGGCCGACCAGACGAGCTCGCTCGCGCGGTACCGCTCGTTCCACTCCTCGGCGTCCATGGGCCCATTCTCACGCGCGTGACGGGGGCCTAGCGTGGGACCCGTCGTGACGCGGCTCGGACGGAGGGACGAGATGTCCGGACTCGGAGGACGGATCGCGGTCGGATCCGCTGCCGTAGCGCTGCTGTGCACGTCGTGCGGCGGTGGAGGGTCGTCCTCCGCGGTCGCCCTGCCGAAGACGACGTCCAGCGCCACTGGCGCTACCCAGCCCGCCGAGGGCGTGCACGGACTCGTGGGGGAGTGCCACCGGGCGAGTCGGCAGGCCCTGCGCACCCTGGTCGACCGCAGTCACGCCGTCCCGTGCTCGCGTCCGCACAACGTCGAGACGGTGGGCGTGCACCCGGTCTACTCGACGCTGACGAAGGCCAACACCTACGCGACGGTGAACGGGTACCGAGATGCCTGCTGGCCCGACTTCCTCCAGCGGCTGAAGCTCGAGGGTGAGGAGCTCAACCGCCTGACGCTCGTCCCGCTCGCGATGCGCCGATCGGACGGTCAGTGGGTGGTGCGTTGCGACGTGTACGTGCAGGCCGCGATCGCCAGCGGCGGCCCAGCGGTCGTCACGCGGACATCCCTGCGGTCACAAGCGCTGTCGGGGCACACCGCGACCTGGACCGTCTGCACCGACGTGCACCCTCGTGAGGGGGCGCCACTCGTGGACTGCACCCGGCCACATCGCTACCAGGCGGCCGCGGACTTCCAGACCCTGACGGCACACGACCGCAGGTACCCCACGCCCGGTCAGCTCCGCGTGCGCGGGCGGACGGTCTGCCGGGACGCGATCGCCGAACGCCCGGACGCCTCGCGCCTGACCGTGCAGGGCTTCTGGACGTCGCGGAGGCGCTGGGTCGTCAGCGGCCGGCCGAGCAGCATCTACGGCTCGTGCTACTTCTCCCGCACCGACGGCCGTGACCTCCCGGCCGTTCGGTGACGCGGTCCGCGACTAGCGTGGAGGGATGGCCAACCGGCTGAGCACGGCCACGTCGCCGTACCTGCTCCAGCACGCCGACAACCCGGTGGACTGGTGGGAGTGGGGTGACGACGCGTTCGCGGAGGCCCGCCGCCGCGGCGTACCGGTCTTCCTCAGCGTCGGGTACGCCGCGTGCCACTGGTGCCACGTGATGGCGCACGAGTCGTTCGAGGACGAGGCGACCGCAGCCCAGCTCAACGCGGACTTCGTGTGCGTCAAGGTCGACCGGGAGGAGCGGCCGGACGTCGACGCCGTCTACATGGAGGCCACGGTCGCGATGACCGGTCACGGTGGCTGGCCGATGACCGTGGTGCTCGACCACGACGGCAGCCCGTTCTTCACCGGGACCTACTTCCCGGACCGTCCGCGGGGCGGGCAGCCGGCGCTGCGCCAGGTGCTGGCCGCACTGACCGAAGCCTGGCGGGACCGTCGCGAGGACGTGCTCCGCGCGGCCTCGACCGTGCGCGACCACCTCTCCCGCGAGGTCACGCTGAGCGGCGCGACGCTGACGGCCGAGGACCTGGACGCGGCCGTGGCCGCGCTGGGCGCTGACTTCGACGAGGCGCACGGCGGGTTCGGGGGTGCGCCGAAGTTCCCGCCGAGCATGGTGCTCGAGCTGCTCCGCCGCCGCCCGGGCGACCCGGACGCCGCCCGGATGCTCGGGCGCACGCTGGACGCGATGGCTCGCGGCGGCATCCACGACCAGCTCGGCGGCGGGTTCGCCCGCTACAGCGTCGACGCCGGCTGGGTGGTGCCGCACTTCGAGAAGATGCTCTACGACAACGCCCAGCTGGTCGGCCTCTACGCACGATGGGGTACGCCGTGGGGCGACCGGGTGGCCACCGGCACGGCCGACTGGATGCTGCGCGAGCTCGGGACCCCGGAGGGCGGCCTGGCCTCGGCCCTCGACGCCGACAGCGAGGGCGAGGAGGGCCGCTTCTACGTCTGGACGCCGCCCCAGCTGGTGGACGTCCTCGGCGACGAGGACGGTCGCTGGGCGACCGCGCTGTTCGAGGTGACCGGGACGTTCGAGCACGGCACCTCGACCTTGCAGCTCCTCCGCGACCCCGACGACCTCGCTCGCTTCGACGACGTACGCCGGCGTTTGCTGGCCGCGCGCGAGCAGCGCGTGCGTCCGGCGCGCGACGACAAGGTCGTCGCGGCATGGAACGGCCTCGCGATCAGCGGGCTGGTCGACGCCGGTCGTCTGCTCGGACGCGAGGAGTACGTCGACGCCGCGCTCGCGGCCGGGCGGCTGCTCGCGGAGGTGCACCTCGTCGACGGGCGGCTCCGCCGGGTGTCCCGGGACGGACGGGTCGGGACACCGGTCGGCGTCCTGGAGGACCACGGCGCGGTGGCGGGTGGTTTCCTCGCCCTCTGCGGTGCCACCGGCGAGGAGCGCTGGCTCGCCCGGGGTCTCGCCCTGCTGGAGGCCGCGCTCACGCACTTCCGGGCGCGCGACGGCGGCTTCTTCGACACCCCGGACGACGGGGAGCGCCTGGTCGCCCGCCCGCGCGACCCCGGAGACAACGCCAGCCCGTCCGGCACATCGGCGACCGTGCACGCCCTGCTCGCCGCCCACGCCCTCACCGGGGAGGGCCGGTGGCGCGATGCCGCCGACGAGGCGCTCGCCGGGGTCGGGGAGCTCGCCCGCCGAGCGCCGAGGTTCGCCGGCTGGTCGCTGGCTGCCGCCCAGTCGCTGGTCGACGGTGCGCCCGAGATCGCGGTCGTCGGCCCGGGCGGAGCGGCCCGCGACGACCTCGAGCGCCAGGCGCGTCGCTGGCCCGGAGCGGTCGTGGCGGTGGCGGACGGCCCGCGGGACGGCGTCCTGCTGCTGGAGGGGCGTTCCGCGGTCGCCGGTGAGCCCGCGGCCTACGTCTGTCGTGGCAACGTTTGTGACTCTCCGGTGGTTTCGCCAGGCAAAGTCTCGCTCCCGGCTTGACCCTCACTTAGTGTTCTGAAGACCGCAACCGGGGGGTAGCGGCGGAACAGAACGAGGACGGCGTGGGGGACACAGCCGCGGACCAAGCGCGCCCACCGGGGGGTGGGGCGCGGCCCGCAGACCAGCAGCTCGAGGGCGACGTGGCCCGCGTGGCGGAGTCCGTCCGTGACGTCGTCGACGCCCAGGCGGCCATCGTCAGCCGCGTCGTCGACGACGAGTGGCTCGAGGTGATGACGGTCAGCGGCGAGCCGTCCTTCGGGGCGCTCGTGGGGCTCCGCTGGCGTCGCTCCGACCTCGACAGCGTGCTGTCCAGCGCCCAGACCCTGGGCCGCCTGCACGTCACCAAGCACGGCCGCATCTCGTACGCCGAGGTGCCCGACAGCGTGCCCGAGACCGAGCGGTACATCGCCAGTCACCTCGGCCTGCTGATCGCACCTCTGCTGGCACCCGACTCGGAGCTGCTGGGCGTGCTCACCACCGAAGGACCGGTGGAGATCCTGCACCCGGCGCCGGGCACCTGCGAGCTCGTCGAGCTGTACGCCGAGCAGGCGCGGCTCGCGCTCTCCGCCATGCGCGACCAGGGCGTCCTGACCGAGCGGCTGCGGATGTCCGACGCGGCCCAGGGGATCCTGCACGACGCGGCCGCCGCCGAGGACGTGGCCGGACTCCTGGACACCGTGGCGCGCGGCCTGGGAGGGATGATGCGGGCGGCCGGTGTCTGGGTCTGCACCGAGCTCGAGCCCGGCGTCCCGGCCGATGCGGCGTCGTACCCGGCGGAGGTCGCCGACGAGCTCGGCCCCGACGCCTGCACGCTGCTGCAGCCGATGGTGACCGAGTGCCTCACCGACGAGACGGTCCTGACCGAGGCGGCCGCCCCGTTGCTCGGCCGGCTGGCCGCGCTGACCGGGCACGAGCGTGCTCTGCTGGCCGCGGTCGGCGACGGAACGCGCAGCCGCGGCGCGCTGCTGGTGCTCCGCCGCGGCGAGGACGACCCGTGGTCCGACGACGAGCGCGACGCGCTGTTCGCCCTGGGCCGTCGTCTCGGCATCATGACCGACCAGGTCCAGGTCCGGCAGCGCGACCAGGAGACGGTCGAGCAGCTCCGCCGGCTCGACGAGTACCGCCGCGACCTCGTCGCGTCGATCACCCATGACCTGAAGACACCGCTGACGGCGATCGCGCTCAACACCGAGCTGCTGGAGTCCGACAAGCGGCTGGAGGAGGCGGGCTCGCACCCGGTCGCGGCGATCCGCCGCAGCTCCGACCGGCTGGCCGACCTCGTCGACGACCTGCTCGCGATGGCGCGGACCGAGGAGGGGGCCGACCCGCTGACGGAGGTCGACCTGGTGCAGATGGTGCGCGACGCGTGCGGGCACGCCGAGACCGAGGCGACGCTGCGAGAGGTCACCTTCGACATCGACACCCCCGAGGAGCTGTGGGCGCGCGTCGACCCGGCAGCGCTCGCCCGGGTGTTCGCGAACATCGTCGGCAACGCCGTGAAGTACAGCCTGCCGCGGGGACGCGTCTCGCTGGGGCTCGCGCGCGAGGGTGACGCCGTCGAGTTCCGGTGCACCGACGAGGGGATCGGGATCCCCGAGGACCGGCTCACCACCCTCTTCGAGATGGGGTACCGGTCACCGGACACGCGGACCGAGGAGATGCCCGGTTCCGGCATCGGGCTGGCGATCTGTCATCGCATCGTCACCCGGCTCGGCGGCGCGATCACCGTGGAGTCGAAGCAGGCCGAGGGCTCGACGTTCACCGTCCGCATTCCCTGCTGACGAACGTCGGCTCAGGACAGGCCGATCTGGGCGACGAACCTGCCGGCGAAGCTGTTCGCCGGGATCCCGCGGGTCACGAGGTCGAGCCCGGTGTGGAAGGCCAGCACCACGAGCGTGACGGCCAGCGCCCCGACGAGGAGGCGCTGGAACGGCAGCGGGTCGCGGTCGCGCGTGGCGCCGTGCAGATGGGCGATCCAGCCGCCGAGGGCGTTGGTCACGATCGCGCTGATCACGCTGGCGAGGGCGGCTCCGAGGATGGTGCCCAGCAGGCCGAGCTGGCTCGAGAGCGCGGTCGCGGTCGCGGCGGCCACCGCACCGGCGACGACGGTCGGGTAGTTCAGGGAGTGGGTCTTGTGCTCAGGCATCGAGAGGTGTGACGAAGAACCGCCGCGCGTTGTTCCGTGATCGGGCCGTGAGGCCGCTCACGCGTCTCGTGACGAGGCGCTACCGGAGCGAGTACGTCGCGAGCGAGATGCCGATGTAGTGGGTCAGGAACGCCAGCACGGTGAAGGAGTGGAACACCTCGTGGAAGCCGAAGTAGCGGGGCCAGGGGTCGGGCCGACGGAACCCGTAGACGACCCCGCCGGCGATGTAGAGCGCTCCACCGGTGGCGATCAGGACCAGGACGGCGATGCCGAGGCCGACACCCAGTCGCTCGGCCCCGGCCGCCAGCTGCGGGAGCGCGAAGACGGCCGCACAGCCGAGCGCGACATAGATCGGCACGCAGAGCCACCGCGGGGCGTCGATCCAGAGCACGCGGAACAGCACCCCGAGCAGGGCCCCCGCCCAGATCACGGTCAGCAGGACGACCCGGTCGGTGCCGCGGAGCAGCATCAGCGAGAACGGCGTGTACGTGCCGGCGATGAGCAGGAAGATGTTCGCGTGGTCCACGCGCCGGAGGACACCGTTCACCCGCGGTGACCACCGGCCCCGGTGGTAGATCGCGGAGACGGAGAAGAGCAGGACCGCGGAGGCGACGTACACCGCGGAGCCGAGGCGCGTCTGCGCGGTGGGCGAGAGCACGATCAGGACGACCCCGGCCGCGAGCGTCAGCGGCGCGCTGGCGAGGTGCAGCCAGCCGCGCAGCCGCGGCTTGATCTCGGCGACGCCCTCGGCCACTTGGACGGCGAGGGAGTCGAGACCGGCCCTGATCGAGTCGTTCACGTGCTCGACGTTACCCGTAGCCCGGTGCACCCGTTGTGCCTTCGCGCACCCGGGGGCGCAGTTACCATCGAGGAATGGCGGTGGTCGCGGAGCTGAAGGAACGTGTACGCCGCCTCTTCTACCCGGCGTACGAGTCGCGCATGGTCAAGGCGCTGCCCAAGGACCGCATCCCGCAGCACATCGGCGTGATGCTCGACGGCAACCGGCGCTGGGCCAAGGGCGTGGGCCACGACAGCACCCAGGGCTACCGCGCCGGCGCCGCCAACATCGAGCCGCTGCTGGAGTGGAGCGAGGAGGTCGGCGTCCACGTCGTCACGCTCTGGCTGCTCTCGACCGACAACCTCCAGCGCCCACCCGACCAGCTCGAGGGTCTGCTCGACGTGATCGGCGACGCCGTCGAGCAGCTGGCCGAGCAACGCCGCTGGCGCATCCACCCGGTGGGCGCGCTCGACCTGCTCCCGGCCGCCCTGGCGACCCGGCTCAAGGAGGCCGAGGAGTCGACCCGTGACGTCACCGGGATCCTGGTCAACGTCGCGGTGCCGTACGGCGGCCGTCGCGAGATCGCGGACGCCGTCCGCTCGCTGCTGCAGGAGCACGCCGAGCGGGGGACCAGCCTCGAGGAGCTGGCCGAGGTGATCGACGTCGACCACATCGCCGAGCACCTCTACACCAAGGGGCAGCCGGATCCCGACCTGGTGATCCGCACGTCGGGGGAGCAGCGGCTCGGCGGCTTCCTGCTCTGGCAGAGCGCGCAGAGCGAGTTCTACTTCTGCGAGGCCTACTGGCCCGACTTCCGCAAGGTCGACTTCCTGCGGGCCGTCCGCGCCTACGCCCAGCGCGACCGCCGGTACGGTTCCTGACGAGCGAGCGGAGCGAGCGTCTCGAAGGGCGGTTCCTGAGGAGCGAGCGGAGCGAGCGTCTCGAAGGGCGGTTCCTGAGGAGGAGGTCGAGCGGAGCGAGCGTCTCGAAGGGTGGTTCCTGAGGAGCGAGCGGAGCGAGCGTCTCGAAGGACGGTGCCCGACTGTTCACTCCGGGTTCGTGCGTGTCGCACCTCGGGAACTGGACCGGCGGCGTAGTTTCCCTGACATCGGTGGGTGGGGAAACGCTCACCGCATCGGGAGGCCCGTTCGTGAGACATCACGACCAGACAGCGCGGCGGAGTCCGCCGCGCGACTCGGCCGCCAGGCCGTGCGCAGGGGCCGGCACCCCGGCCTTCGGGTTTCCTCCCGGTCCGTCACGCAGAGGGAGTCCAGGACCGGGCGAGGGGTGCCCGCGCGGTCGGGTGAGGGGTGTCTGGTGCCGCAGGCCAAGCAGGGGACCCGGAGGGCCACACGCGCGACGGCGACGAAAGGGACCGTCCGCACGTTCGTCCTCGACACCAGCGTGCTGCTGGCCGATCCGGGGGCGATGCGCCGGTTCGACGAGCACGAGGTGGTCCTGCCCGTCGTCGTGATCACCGAGCTCGAGGCCAAACGGCATCATCCCGAGCTCGGCTTCTTCGCCCGGACGGCTCTGCGTGCCCTCGACGAGCTCCGGGTCACCCACGGCCGTCTCGACGAGGCCGTGCCCGTGGGCGAGGACGGCGGCTCGATCCGCGTCGAGCTCAACCACACCGACGCCGACTCCCTGCCGTCCGGCTTCCGGCTGGGCGACAACGACACGCGGATCCTCGCCGTGGCGCGCAACCTCGCCAACGAGCACCACGACGTCACGTTGGTCTCCAAGGACCTGCCGATGCGGATCAAGGCGTCCGCGGTCGGCCTGCGCGCCGAGGAGTACCACGGGGAGAACATCGCGGACTCCGACCCGGGCTACAGCGGGATGGCCGAGCTCGAGGTGCCGGCGTCGGTGCTCGACGAGCTGTACGACGGTGGCTGGACCGACGTCGAGGCCGCCCGCGACCTGCCGTGCCACACCGGCCTCGTGCTGCTGTCCGAGCGCGGCACCGCCCTCGGCCGCGTCGGCCCGGACAAGCAGGTGCACCTGGTCCGCGGCGACCGTGAGGCGTTCGGGATCCACGGCCGGTCCGCCGAGCAGCGGATCGCTCTCGAGATGCTCCTCGACCCGGAGGTCGGGATCGTCTCGCTCGGCGGCCGGGCCGGCACCGGCAAGTCGGCGATGGCGCTGTGCGCCGGGCTCGAGGCCGTCCTCGAGCGCCGCCAGCACCACAAGGTCGTCGTCTTCCGCCCGCTCTTCGCGGTGGGGGGCCAGGAGCTCGGCTACCTCCCCGGCTCGGAGTCGGAGAAGATGTCGCCCTGGGCGCAGGCGGTCTTCGACACCCTCGGCTCGATCACCTCGCGTGAGGTGATCGAGGAGGTGCTCGACCGCGGGATGCTCGAGGTGCTGCCGCTGACCCACATCCGCGGCCGCTCCCTGCACGACGCCTTCGTGATCGTGGACGAGGCCCAGTCCCTGGAGCGCAACGTGCTGCTCACGGTCCTGTCCCGGATCGGGGCCAACTCCAAGGTCGTGCTCACCCACGACGTCGCCCAGCGCGACAACCTGCGGGTCGGACGGCACGACGGCGTGGTCGCCGTGGTCGAGCGGTTGAAGGGGCACCCGCTGTTCGCCCATGTCACCCTGACCCGCTCCGAGCGCTCCCCGATCGCAGCCCTGGTCACCGAGATGCTCGAGGACGTCACCCTCTGATCTCGCGGGTCCGTCCCCGGCGTCGCTGGCTCGCCCGGGCCAGGGGGAGTCGGCGTACGTCGTGACCGTTCCGTGATCAAGGGCGGCTCAAGAATGTGACCGACGTGCCGGATGTGACTCGCGTGGCACTTGAGTCGACATCTGGTCCAGATTTCCACCACTTTCTGCGCCGTTCGGTTTGCACGCCCTGTCGATCTCATGCAGGGTGGACGAGTCTGCTTCGCATGGGTGTGGGGACCCCGAGTGGTGGCAGACCCACCCGAGTCGTCTACCCCCGAAACTACCTGTGCCGTCACCTCAGCAGTACGCACCCAAGCACCGCGCTGCGCCGGTTCCGACCGCGCCCGCGGGCCTGACCGGGCCTCGTCACCTCGGCGACAAGCGCCGTCCTGCCCGCAAGGTGCTCCGCACCTCGGTCACCCTGGGCGGGCTGGCGGCCGCCGCCACCGGAGTCGCGGTCGCGACCGGCGTGGTCCAGTCGCCCGGCGCCCCGGTCAACCTCGCCGACTCGCTGTCGCCGGTCGCCTCGACCGACTCCACGGACACGCCGACCGCCGACGTGCAGGACCGCGACGCCGTCGTGTCCCGCTCGTCGGACCGGACCCGGTCCAGCGACCGCCGCGCCGACCGCGACCCCGCCAAGGCGGCCGCGCTCGGTCTCGGCGCCGGCCCGGCGGTCAGCGGCCAGGAGTCGCTGTCGTCAGGTGACCCGCAGACGATCGCGGCGGCCCTGCTGCCGAAGTACGGCTTCGACAACTCCCAGATGTCCTGCCTGGTCCCGCTGTGGATGGGCGAGAGCGGCTGGCGCGTGAACGCCGAGAACGCGTCGTCCGGCGCCTACGGCATCCCGCAGGCCCTGCCCGGCTCGAAGATGGCCACCGCCGGCGCCGACTGGCAGACCAACGCCGCCACCCAGATCGAGTGGGGCCTGGGCTACATCCAGGAGCGCTACGGGTCTCCGTGCGGTGCCTGGGGCTTCAAGCAGAGCCACGGCTGGTACTGACCGCTCAGTCCGCTGGGCCCGCCAGCCCGACCAGCCGGGTGCTGACCTCGTACAGCCGTCGGCCCAGGTCGTCGTCCTGAGCCAGCGAGGACGGGTCGCGCACCTGGTTGCGCGTGTAGTAGCCGCCGGTCTCGCCCTCGACGTCGGGGCTCGCGGCCAGGTACGCCAGCCGTTCGCCGCCGACCTCGGGTGACTCCATCCGCCGCTTCATCAGCGCCAGCACCGGCCGGGCGAACCACGGCGCACCGCTCCAGATGTTCGTCGCGATCGCCCCGGGGTGCAGCGAGGTCACCGTGACGCCCGTGCCGTCCAGCCGGCGGGCGAGGTGCCGCGCGGTGAGCACGTTGGCCAGCTTCGAGCGGCTGTAGGCGCGCATGACCGAGTAGCCGTGCTCGAAGCCGAGGTCGTCGAGGTCGAGGGTGCCCGAGTAGTGACCGGCCGAGGACGTGAAGACGATCCGGGACGGCGCGCTCTCGAGGAGGCGGTCGAGCACCAGCTCGGTGAGCAGCAGACCGGCCAGGTGGTTGACGGCGAGCGTCGCCTCCACCCCGTCGCCGGTCAGGGTCCGGCGGGAGAAGACCGTGCCCGCGTTGTTGACCAGGACGTCGATGCGCGGGCAGGTGTGGAGCAGGTCGTCGGCCAGCCGGCGTACGGCGGCCTGGTCGGCGAGGTCGCACAGCAGCGCGTCGCTCGCGCAGGACGGCGACTCGGCGCGGAGCCGGCCGACCGCGGCGGCGGTACGCCGCGGGTCACGCCCGACCAGCACGATCCGGCAGTCCGGTCGGGACCGCGCGAGCCGGCTCGCGCACTCCAGCCCGATGCCGTCGGAGCCGCCGGTGATGACGAACGTCTTCGCGCCGCTCGGGGCGGAGGTCACGGGCGCGTCATCTTCTCCACGTCGAGTGCCTCGTCGAGCTGCTCCTCGGTGATCTCGCCGCGCTCGACGTACCCGAGGTCGATCACCGTCTGCCGGATCGTCGCGCCCTCGGCGAGCGCCTGCTTGGCGATCTTCGCGGCGGCCTCGTAGCCGATGTACTGGTTGAGGGGCGTCACGATGCTCGGCGAGGACTCGGCGTAGGCCCGCATGCGCTCGCGGTCCGCCGTGATCCCGCGGACGCAGTCGGCGAGCAGGCGCGAGGCGTTCGTCAGCAGCTCGATCGACTCCAGCAGGTTGCGCGCGATCACCGGCAGCATCACGTTGAGCTCGAAGCTGCCCGAGGCGCCGGCGAACGTGATCGCGGCGTCGTTGCCGATCACCTGCGCGCACACCTGGAGGGTCGCCTCCGGGATCACCGGGTTGACCTTGCCGGGCATGATGCTCGAGCCCGGCTGGAGGTCCTGGAGGTGGATCTCGGCCAGACCCGCGGTCGGGCCGCTGCCCATCCAGCGCAGGTCGTTGCAGATCTTGACCAGACCGACGGCGTAGGTGCGGAGGGCGCCGCTGAGCTCGACCAGCGAGTCCTGGGTGCCCTGCGCCTCGAAGTGGTTGCGCGCCTCGGTGAACGACTCACCGGTGTCGGCGTCGAGGTGCGCGATCGTGCGCTCGGCGAACCCCGCGGGGGTGTTGATCCCGGTGCCGACGGCGGTCCCGCCGAGTGGCAGCTCGCGGGCCCGGGGGAGCGCGGCGGCCAGCCGTTCCCTCGCGTACGCCGCGGTGGCGGCGTACCCGCCGAGCTCCTGGCCGAGCGTGACCGGCGTGGCGTCCATCAGGTGGGTGCGACCGGACTTCACGGCGTCGGCGTACTCCTCGGCCTTGACCGTGAGTGCCTCGGCGAGCAGGCCGATGGCCTCGTCCAGCGGCTCGGCGGCAAGCACCGCCGCGACGTGGATCGCGCTCGGGAAGGTGTCGTTGGAGGACTGGCTGGCGTTGACGACGTCGTTCGGGTGGCACTCCACGCCGGCGCGCGCGGTGAGCGAGGACAGGACCTCGTTGACGTTCATGTTGGTGCTGGTGCCCGAGCCGGTCTGGAAGACGTCGATCGGGAAGTGGTCGTCGTGCCGGCCCTCGACGACCTCGGCGACGGCGGCGACGATCGCGTCGCGCTGCTCGTCCGTGACGACCCCGAGGTCGGCGTTGGCGCGCGCGGCGGCCCCCTTGATCCGGGCGAGGGCGTGCACGAGGGCGGGCGGCAGTGGGCGACCGCTGATCGGGAAGTTCTGCACCGCACGCTGGGTCTGCGCCCGCCACAGGGCCTCGGCGGGCACCTCGACCTCGCCCATGGAGTCGTGCTCGATCCGGATGTCTCCGCTCATGCTTCCGAGGCTACGCGCCGGGCGACGTAGAGCCAGTAGTGCTCATCGCGGTCCTGGAGGCGCACCGCATGGGCCCGCTCCTCCACCTCGTCGAAGACCTCGCGCAGCACCTCCGCGAGGTCCGGCGAGCGCTCGGCACACCAGACCACCAGCGCGCCGCCCGGGGTCAGCCGGTCGAGCACGGCGCGCAGGAAGGGCTCGTCGTACAGGGCCGAGTTGGCCTCGTGCACGAGCTGGCCGGGACCGTTGTCGACGTCGAGCAGCATCACGTCGTACGTCGCCGGGCCGGCCTCGGTGACGGCCTGCGCCACGTCGGCGACCACGACGCGTGCCCGGCGGTCGGCCAGGAGCTGGGGTCCGTGCGGGACCGTGCCGTCGCGCATCCAGTCGACGAGCGCCGCCTCGATCTCGACGACGTCCGCCTGCTCGACGCGCCGGTCGCCGAGGACCCGCTGCAGCGTGAAGCCGAGCCCCAGACCCCCCACCAGCACCCGCCGGGGCTCGTCGACCACCGCCAGCGCGACGTCGGCCAGGGCCTGCTCGGAGGCGTGCTCGGCGGTGTCCATGACGAAGACGCCGTTCGCGCGGAGTTCCAGTACGGTCGGACCACCGCGGTGGTCCTCCGGGCCCGGGCGCCGCTCGCGGAGCACGAGCTCACCGCGCTCGGACTCGCGACGTGCCACCTCGACGTACTCCACGGATCTACCGTAGGGACACGGAGCCGCGCGACGACGGCACCGGGACGCGCGACCTATAGTAAAGTGAAAAGGTAGACAATGGGGCTCGGCAGGACGCCGAGCGAGGAGGGGAGCATGCAGGACGGACGACCGACGCCCCGCGTCGTCGTGATCGGAGCCGGCGCCGCCGGCAGCCTGACCGCGCTGCACCTCGCCCGCGCCGCCCGCCGACGAGGCACGACGCTCGACGTCGTCCTGGTCGACCCCGCCCTGCACCGCGCCCGCGGCACGGCCTTCGGTACGACGGACCCGCAGCACCTGCTGAACGTCGCCGCCGGCGGCATGAGCGCACTCCCGGAGGACCCGGGGCACTTCGTCGCGTGGCGTGCTCGCCAGCACCCGGAGCTGATGACCGAACCCGGCGTCTTCGCGCCGCGCATCGAGTGGGGGCGCTACCTCGACGAGACCCTGTCGCGGACCTACGCCCACGACGAGCAGGTCTCGATCCGGCACCTGCGCGTCCGGGCGACCGGGATCCGCCGCGACGACTCGGGCGTGGTCGTCACCGCGGACGACGGCCAGGTGGTGGTCGGCGACGCCGTGGTGCTGGCCATCGGTGAGAAGCCGCCGGGGATCGGCTGGGCGCCCGAGTCGCTGCGGCGCTCGGCGTTCTTCGTCCCCGACCCCTGGGCGCCGGGCGCCCTCGACGTCGTACGCCGCGACGCGGCCGGGCCCGCCGAGGTGCTGCTGGTGGGCACCGGGCTGACCATGGTCGACGTGGTGCTCTCGGTGACGGGGCCGTCGCAACGACCCGACCGGCGCGTGCATGCGGTCTCCCGGCACGGCGAGCTGCCGAAGCGGCACGCCGACCAGCTCCAGCTGGCGGCGATCCCGGAGATCGACGACTGGGGTGACACCCTCGAGAGCTACCGGGCGCGGACGGCCGAGCACGTCGCTCGCGTGCAGCGTGCGACCGGCGACTGGAGGCCGGCGATCGACGGCCTGCGCACCGTCGTCCAGGCCCTCTGGCAGCGGCTGGGCGAGGAGGACCGGATCGAGTTCCTGCGCACCGACGCGAGCGCCTGGGGCCGGGTCCGGCACCGGATGCCGCCGGGGTCCGCCGACGTGATCGCGGCGCTGCGCTCCTCGGGCACCCTCACGCTCGCCGCGGGCAGCGTCGCCGACGCCGAGCCGCTCACCGGCGGTGGCCTGCGGGTGACCCTCGTGGACGGCAGCGTGCGCGACGTCGGCTGGGTGGTGAACTGCACCGGCACCAGCCAGGTCGTCGTGCCCGGCGCCGACCCGTTGCTGGACGAGCTGCTGCGGCCGCGGGCCGGCGTCTCGCTCGGCCAGGTGAGCACGGCCGGCATGGGCCTGCGGACGCACCACGGCCGGCTCGTCGACTCGACGGAGTCCGCCGCCGCGCCGATCTGGACGCTGGGCTCGGTCCGCCGGGGCGAGCTCTTCGAGTCCACCGCGATCCCCGAGATCCGCACCCAGGCCGCGCAGGTCGCGACTGCGGTGCTGGACGAGGTCGCCCCCGAGCCCCGGCGGCTCGCCGACGGGCGGCTCGTCGGAGGGCACCACCCGGTGGCGCGTCCGCGCGACCCCCTCGGGCTGCCCCTGTCGACGACCGCGGAGGCGGCGGCGGCGTACAACGCGGGGCTGGAGCGGCTGATGCGGCTCCAGTCGGGCGCCGACGAGAAGCTGCTCGAGGCCGTGACGCTCGACCCCGGGTTCGCCGTCGGCCACGCGGCCCTGGCGATGCTCGGTCACGAGGCGGGCGCGTCCGTCGACGTCTCGGCGTCGCTGGAGGCCGCGCAGCAGGCGGCCCGGGAGCGCGCCGACGACCGTGAGCGCAGCCTGGTCGACGTCGTGACCCGCCGGGTGCGAGACGTCCGGAACTCCGGCGCCACCGCGCTGATGAACCACATCGCGCAGAACCCGCGCGACGTCCTGGCCGTCTCGGCGGCGGTGCCGACCATCGCATTCTCGGGTGTCACCGACATCCAGCAGGAGGCCTGGGAGCTGGTCGAGGGCCTGGCGCCGGCGTACGGCGACCACTGGTGGTACATCTCCCTCCTCGCCTTCACCCGCCAGGACCAGTCGCGCTTCGACGACGCCGGCCTCCTCGCCGAGACCGCGCTCGAGTGCGAGCCGACGTCGGGTCACGCCGTGCATGCCCAGACGCACGTGATGTACGAGACCGGTCGCCACGAGGCCGGCCGAGCGTGGCTGGACAACTGGGTCTCGGAGTCCGGCCGCTCCGCCAGCCACCGCGCGCACTTCTCCTGGCACGCCGCCCTGCACGAGCTCGCGATCGGCGACACCGAGGCGGTCCGTCAGCGGTACTACACGCAGCTCGCGCCGCCGACGGTCACCGGCGTCCGGGCCCTGATCGACTCCGCGTCGCTGCTCTGGCGCTGGGTGGTGACGACATCGGGCTGGGACGCCGCGGCCGGTACGTCGGCCTTCACCGGCGAGACCGCGCCCCCGCCGATCGACTGCGTGCTCGACGCCGCCGGGCCGGACCTCGTCGACCGCCCGGAGACGCCGTTCGTCGCGCTGCACGCCGCACTGGCGGTGGCCGCGTCCGGCGACCAGGCCCGGCTCGCCCGGCTGCACGCGCACTGTCAGGAGTCCTCCGACCTGTCCGTCCGGACCACGGTCGCCTCGGTGTGCGAGGCGCTGCTCGCCGCCGGCGACCAGCGGTGGGGTGACGCCGCCCGCGTGCTCGGTGACGTGCTGCCCGGGCTCCCGCGGGTCGGCGGGTCGGCGGCGCAACGCGAGATCGTCGAGGAGTCGCTGCTCTACTGCCTGGTCAGCGACGGCCAGGCCGACCGCGCCCTCGCCCTGCTCGACGGCCGCCTCGACCGGCGTTCCTCGCCGCTCGACCGCCGCCGCCGCGACTCCCTCGCAGCGCCGCTGACGGGCATGACCGCTCGAAGTCCTGCCCTGCGGACCGCACAGCGGGGGAGCGCACACTAGGTCGCCCCCGTGTGACGCCCGACGACCTTGTCGAAGTCGTAGGGTCGGGCCCTGATCCCGTCGGTGCCGTACAGCCAGAACACCGTCCAGCCCGGCACCATGGTCGTGCTGAGGCCCGTGACGGGGTGGGTCGATGCCCCTGGCGTCGGTCCAGGTGATGGAGTCGTAGGTCCCGTCCTCCACCACGCCGGCCAACGCGTATGCGGCCCGCCTGCGTCCGCCGCTCATCAGGATCGGCAGGTCGGTCCGGTCCCGGGCTGCAGGCTGATGGAGTCGCCGTGCAGACCGTCGGGGCGCTGGAGCCCCGCCTGCACCGTGACGACCATCCCGTGGTGGCCGGTCCGCATGTCGACGCCCGGCTGCCGGACGGCGTAGAGCACTCGGGGCTGCCATCGGTCCGGTGCCCGATCCGGACCACGTCACCCAGCGGCGTGTGGCGCTCCCGGGGCGGTCGCTCGCACACGAAGACGCCACCGGCCACCGGACATGCGGCCGGGTCCACCGAGGACGAGTGTCCCGGATGATGCGGCCTCGGGCTGTCGTCGCACTCGGTCCGCTCGCGACCCGGTGGTCGGGGTTCGGGCCCGTTCCGTGGGAGCTGCCGAGGGCGGCGGCCACACCGACCACGCCGACGACTCCCAGGCGCCGTACGCCGCGCGGCGGCGGTGCTGGACCCGACGGCTGCGGCGGATCAGGGCCCCGACGTCGGGGCGGGTGACCGGCAGCGGGTCGGTCGCGACGAGGTGGGACAGGTCATGGAGCTCGGTCATGGCGTCGTGCCTTTCTGGTCGGTCTGCAGCTCGGCGGCGCGCAGGCGGTGGATCGCCCGTGAGGCCTGCTCTTGACGGTGCCTGGACTGATGCCGAGAGCCGCCGCGACCTCGCGCTCGGGAGTGGCGAGGTAGTGACGCAGGACGACGACGGCGCGTTCGCGTGGTGTCAGCGGCTGCAGGAGGTCGAGGAGCTCGCTGCGGTCGTAGATGACGGTCTCCCCGGACGCCACCGGTCGGTCGGCCACCTCGGTCGGCGTCGGCCGTCGGCGACGGGTCGAGTCGATGTAGGCGTTGACCAGCGAGCGGTGCACGTAGGAGTACGCCTCGTCGCGGCGGACCCTCGGCCACACGGCGTACGCCCGGACCAGCACGTGCTGCAGGAGGTCCTCCGCGTCCTGGGTGTGGTGCGTCAGCAGGAAGCTGGCACGGCGTAGCCGCGGCCACGCGGCCGTGACGAACTCCTCGAACTCGCGGTCCCGCTTCTCGCGCCGCATCCCGGTGCTCCGTCCCTCGAGGCGTGCCCTCCTCCCTCCCTACGCGCCCCGGGCCGAAAAGGTTGCGCCTACTCCGCAGAACGGACGCGGATGCCGCCGAGCGGAACCGTGACGGCGCCGGAGGGATCGGTGAAGAAGTCGTTGCCCTTGTCGTCGACGACGATGAACGCCGGGAAGTCCTCGACCTCGATCTTCCACACCGCCTCCATGCCGAGCTCGGGGTACTCCAGCACCTCGACCGACCGGATGCAGTCCTGGGCGAGCCGGGCGGCGGGACCGCCGATCGAGCCGAGGTAGAACCCGCCGTGCGCGGCGCAGGCCTCGGTCACGGCCTTCGACCGGTTGCCCTTCGCCAGCATCACCAGCGAGCCGCCCGCGGCCTGGAACTGCTCGACGTACGAGTCCATCCGGCCGGCGGTCGTCGGACCGAACGACCCCGACGCGTAGCCCTCCGGCGTCTTCGCCGGTCCGGCGTAGTAGACCGCGTGGTCGCGGAGGTACGCCGGCATCTCCTCGCCGGCGTCGAGCCGCTCCTTGATCGTGGCGTGGGCGATGTCGCGCGCCACCACCAGCGGCCCGGTGAGCGAGAGCCGGGTCTTCACCGGGTGCCGGGACAGCTCGGCGAGGATCTCGGCCATCGGCCGGTTCAGGTCGACCCGCACGACGTCGGCGTCCTCCGCGGGCTGGGTGGCGCCGGTCGGGGGCAGGTACGACGCCGGGTCCGTCTCGAGCTGCTCGAGGAACACCCCGTCCGGCGTGATCTTCCCCAGCGCCTGCCGGTCGGCCGAGCACGAGACCGCGATCGCCACCGGGCAGGAGGCGCCGTGGCGCGGCAGGCGCACGACCCGGACGTCGTGGCAGAAGTACTTGCCGCCGAACTGCGCGCCGATGCCGAACCCCTGGGTCAGCTCGAAGACCTGCTCCTCGAGCTCGAGGTCGCGGAAGCCGTGGGCCGCGAGCGATCCCGACGTCGGCAGGTGGTCGAGGTAGTGCGCGGAGGCGTACTTCGCCGTCTTCAGCGCGAACTCCGCCGACGTCCCGCCGATCACGACGGCGAGGTGGTACGGCGGGCAGGCCGCGGTGCCGAGCGAGCGGATCTTCTCGTCGAGGAAGGCCAGCATCCGCGTCGGGTTCAGGACCGCCTTCGTCTCCTGGTAGAGGAAGGACTTGTTGGCCGAGCCCCCGCCCTTGGCCATGAAGAGGAACCGGTACTCCGGGACACCGTCGTGGTCCGGAGTCGAGTAGAGCTCGATCTGGGCGGGCAGGTTGGTGCCGGTGTTCTTCTCGTCGTACGTCGTGAGCGGCGCGAGCTGGGAGTACCGCAGGTTGAGCCTCGTGTAGGCGTCGTACACCCCCTGGCTGATGGCCTCGCCGTCGTCGGCGCCGGTGAGCACGCCCTCGGACTTCTTGCCCATCACGATCGCGGTGCCGGTGTCCTGGCACATCGGCAGCACGCCGCCGGCGGAGATGTTGACGTTCTTGAGCAGGTCGAGCGCGACGAACCGGTCGTTCCCGCTGGACTCGGGATCGTCGATGATCCTCCGGAGCTGGGCGAGGTGCGCCGGCCGCAGGTAGTGCGCGATGTCGTGCATCGCCTCGGCGGTCAGCCGGCGGATCGCCTCCGGGGCGACCTCGAGGAAGGTCCGGCCGCCGGCCTCGAACGTCGACACGCCGTCCGTGGTGACGCGCCGGTACGGGGTGTCGTCCGGACCGATCGGCAACAGGTCGGAGTAGCGGAACTCGGGGCTCCCCGAGGAAGCGTCGTCACTCACGAAGCAGCAGGCTAGCCGGGCGGCAGCGACCGACGGCTAGCGGCCGAGCTGGGGGTCGCTCGTGCTGGCCCGGCCGGTGTCGAAGCGGCCGGCGAGGCCGCGCTCGAACCCCTTGTGGTTCCGCGCGGTCACCATCACGTCGTACCACCCGTGCGTGGCGGCGAGCCCGATGCGCACGTGCTTGCGCTTGCCCGCGCCGACCCGGACGGTCCGGTCGGGGGCGTAGGCGTCCTCGACGTGCGCGTGCAGTGCGTGGTCAGAGCGGTTGTGCAGGGTGAGCACGAGGTGGCCGTCCTCCCGGGCGGCGTGCACGTCGAGCAGAGGGCTGTGCGTGTTGCCCGCGAACCGACGGAAGAACCCGTTGGGGCCGTGGAGGTTGACGTCGAAGTGTCCCGTCACCGGCACGACCGGGCGGAGGGTCCGGCCCGCACCGACCGTGTAGCTGTACGGCGCGCGCTTGATGCCGTTGGACCGCGCCTGGAGCTGGACCCCGAGCCGCCCGCTGTTGGCGATCGTGAAGGCGAGGCCGTCCGGCCGGACGTCGAGATCGACGCGGAGCCGGTAGCCGAGCGGGCGTGAGGGTCGTAGGCCCGGCTCCTGCTTCGGCATCCGCTGGTCCTCGGGCACCGTCGGCACGTAGGGCGACTGGCGGTTCCGGTCGGGCGGCTTGTACGCGTCTGGCACGGGTGGCGTCGCCGGCGGTCCGGGCGCCTTCGTGAAGTCGAACGCCGAGGTCAGGTCGCCGCACACCGTGCGGCGCCAGGGGGTGATCTGCGGCTCCTTCACGCCGAACCGTCGCTCCAGGAACCGGATGATCGAGGTGTGGTCGAAGGTCTCCGAGCAGACCCAGCCGCCCGTGCTCCACGGCGACACCACGGTCATCGGGACGCGGACGCCGAGCCCGAAGGGGCCGGGCGTCCCCTCCTTGCCGGTGTACAGCTCGTGGTCGAGCGCGACCGTCGAGTCTCCGCGCAACGCGCCCACGTTGGGGTACGGCGGCACCACGTGGTCGAAGAACCCGTCGTTCTCGTCGTAGGTCAGGAAGAGCGCGGTCTTGGCCCAGACCTCCGGGTCGCTGGTGAGTGCGTCCAGGACCTGCGCGACGTACCAGGCGCCGTAGTTGGCCGGCCAGTCCGGGTGCTCGGTGAACGCCTCCGGGGCGACGATCCAGGACACCTGCGGGAGCTTCCCCTGCTGGACGTCGTCCGTGAGCTGGTCGAAGAGCTGGGTGAAGTCGCCCAGCTGGATCTGCGTCCCATGACGTGACCGCTTGTAGAGGTGCTGGTCGGGGTCGGCGTTCTGGAACTGGCGGAAGTAGAGCAGCGCGTTGTCGCCGTAGTTGCCGATCGTGGGGTCCAGGAAGTCCCAGCCCCACGAGTGGGCCGCGTCGAGGCCCTCGCCCTTGTCCTGGTAGATCTTCCACTTCACGCCGGCGTGCTGCAGGCGCTCTGGGTAGGTCTTCCAGTGGAAGGCCGGCGAGATGGAGTTGTCGATCGAGGGCCCGCCCGCCTTGCCGTCGTTGCCCGCCCACCCGGTCCACATGTAGTAGCGGTTCGGGTTGGTGGGCCCGAGCATGCTGCAGTGGTAGGCGTCGCACACGGTGAAGGCGTCGGCCAGCGCGTAGTGGAACGGCACGTCCGAACGACGCAGGTGCGCCATCGTGGTCCCGGTCCCCTTCGCCGGCACCCAGCGGTCGTAGTCGCCGCCGGCGAACGCCTGGTGCCCGGTCTCCCAGCCGTGGTCGAGGTCCTGGAGGAACTTCAGGCCGAGGTCCTGGGTGGCGGGACGGAAGGGCAGCACCTCACCCTTGCCCTGCTTGCCCGGCTGGTGCCACACCGACCGGCCGTTGGGCAGGGTGACCGCGTGCGGATCGCCGTACCCGCGCACGCCGCGCATGGTGCCGAAGTAGTGGTCGAACGAGCGGTTCTCCTGCATCAGGATCACGACGTGCTCGACATCGTCCAGCGAGCCGGCGCGCCGGTTCGCCGGGATCGAGGCCGCCCGCGCGATCGACGGCGTGAGCACCGACAGCGCCGTGCTCCCGCCGGCGAGCTGGAGGAATCTCCGACGGTCGACCTCGGGCATGGGCGCTCCTCGTGAGGCGGGCCCCCGTTGAGCCCGAGGGCCCCGATCGTGGCAGACCGACCCGGTGGCCGACCACCCTTCGAGACGACGTCGTCGTGCCAGACTGCACCCGTGACGACGACGCCGCGGAAGGGGAACCGTCTGCGTCTGGCGCCGACCCTCGAGGAGGTGGCGGCGCGGGCCGGTGTCTCGCGTGCGACCGCGAGCCGCGTCCTCCGCGGCGACGCCAAGGTCAGCGACCGAGCGCGCGAGGTGGTGCTCGCGGCGGCCCGGGAGATCTCCTACGTCCCGAACCTCGCGGCCCGGACGCTCGTCACCGGCCGCAGCGAGTCGGTCGCCTTCCTGGTCGAGGAGAGCGAGGAGCGGATGTTCGCCGACCCGTTCTTCCTCGGCATGCTGCGCAGCGCCCAGGAGGCCGTGGCGGTCGCCGGGCTCCAGCTGGTGTTCACCGTGATGAGCCGCCCGGAGGACCAGGACCGGTTCCTCGCCTACGCCGCCGGCGGCCACGTCGACGGCGTCCTCCTGCTGTCCCTGCACGGGCGCGACCAGCTTCCGCAGCGGCTCGAGTCACTGGGGGTGCCGACGGTGCTCAGCGGCCGTCCGTTGAGCGGCGGGCGCCGGCTCTGGTACGTCGATGCCGACAACGTCGGCGGTGGCGAGCTCGCCACCCGCCACCTGCTCGGGCAGGGCCGCTCGCAGGTGGCGACCGTCGCGGGGCCGCTCGACATGTGCGCCGGCCAGGACCGGCTCGCCGGCTACCGGTCGGCCGTCGAGGCGTCCGGCCGGCCGTACGACGAGAGCCTGGTCTCGGTGGGAGACTTCACGGCCGCCGGTGGGTACGCCGCGGCCGTCGCGCTGCTCGACCGGCGGCCCGACGTGGACGCGATCTTCGCGGCCTCCGACCTGGCGGCGTTCGGGGTGCTCCGGGCCCTCCGCGAGCGCGGGCGGCACGTGGGGGAGGACGTCGCCGTGATCGGCTTCGACGACGTCCCCGCGGCCGCCGAGCAACAGCCCCCGCTGTCGACGGTGAAGCAGCCGATCGCGGCGCTCGGGACCGCCATGACCCGGCTGTTGCTGGACCGGATCGAGGGCCGCCGTGGCCTGGCCCGGCGCACCGTGCTCCCGGTCGAGCTGGTGCTGCGTGAGACGGCGTAGTCCTCCCTGATTACGCAGGAGACCGGTCGTAACCACCCTTGACACGGTGGCCGCGGGCGCAGCATCCTTTCCGGCAACCCAGTTGTGAGAGCGCTCTCACAACTCGCCCGGAACCAGTCCGGACCGTCCCTCAGGAGGACCCATGTCCCGAAGCTCCACCCGTCGCCACGTCGCGGCCCTGTCGGCGATCGTCGCCATCGGCGCCTTGGCGCTCGCCGGCTGCGGGAGCGACAGCTCGTCGAACGCGGGTACGGGGTCGGCCGACGCCGGCCCGTGCGGCACGACCGACGACACCACGTTGACCGTCGGCCTCTTCGGCACCTTCGGCTTCAAGGAGGCGGGTCTCTGGGACGCCTACAAGAAGGTCTGCCCGAACATCACGATCAAGGAGGACGTCGTCGAGCAGTCGGCGGACTACTGGACCCGGCTCAAGACCCGGCTCGCCTCGGGCAGCGGGCTCGACGACGTCCAGGCGATCGAGATCGGGTTCGTGGCCGACGTCGTGCAGAACCACGCCGACCAGTTCGTGAACTGGAACCAGGTCCCGAACGCCGCCGCCGACAAGGCCGAGTTCTACGACTGGAAGTGGCAGCTCGCCTCGACCTCGGACGGCGCCACGACGGTCGGGCTCGGCACCGACATCGGCCCGGAGGCGATCTGCTACCGCAGCGACCTGCTGAAGCAGGCCGGCCTCCCGTCCGACCCGACGACGCTCGCCCAGAAGTGGAGCACGTGGGACGACTTCATCGACTTCGGCAAGCAGTACGAGGCGTCGTCCTCCAAGCCCTCCGGGTCACACTTCGTGGACAGCGCGGCGAGCGTCTTCTCGACGGCCGTCTACCAGGGCAACGAGGCCTACGACAACGCCGACGGGCAGCCCGACGTGGAGGGCAGCGACGGCGTCAAGGCCGCATGGGGCTACGCGAGCCAGGCCGCGCAGGACGGCATCACCGCGGGGCTGCAGCAGTTCACGCCCGCCTGGAACAAGGCGTTCTCGAGCGGCGCCTTCGCCGCGCTCGCCTGCCCCACCTGGATGATGGGCTACATCCAGGGCCAGGCCGGTGACGACTACGCCGGCAAGTGGGACATCGCGCCCGTGCTGCCCGGCGGCGCCACGAACTGGGGCGGGTCCTGGCTCGGTGTGCCGGACAAGGCCGCCCACCGCGACGCGGCGATCGCCCTCGTCGAGTGGCTCTCGGCCAAGGATCAGCAGGTGACCATGTGGAAGGACGGCGGTCACTTCCCGTCGAACTCCGACGCGGCGGCCGCTCCGGCGGTCAGCGGTGCGACCAGCGCGTACTTCAGCAACGCGCCGGTGGGCCAGATCTTCGGCGGCATCGCGCAGCAGATGAAGATCCCGCCGATCGGTCTCTACGACACGCAGATCCAGCAGGCGCTGACGACCCAGCTGACCAACGTCGAGACCAAGGGCACGTCGCCCGACGACGCGTTCAACGACGCGCTCGACGCGATCAAGCAGATCACGGGCTGAGCGCCGGCCGGGCCGCCGCGCTCCCTCCGTGCCGGCGGCCCGGCCCCACTCCCGTACGACACTCCCGTACGCCCCCCGACACGACCCGCTGCGATGGCCTGTGACGTGGCCGAGGAAATGGCCTAGGAAGGGTGACCATGACCGTCCTGTCGCAGTCCGACGTGCAGAGCGGCGAGGGAACCCTTCGGGTCGGCGCCCCGCGCCGAGCCCCTCGCCGCGCCCGGGGCCTGATCCCGGGGAGCCGCATCGCGTACGTGTACGTGCTGCCGTTCTTCCTGGTCTTCGCCGCCTTCAGCGTCTACCCGTGGGTGGCGACGGCCTGGGTCTCCCTGCACGACACCAGGTTGTCGACGTACAACCAGTCGAGCTGGATCGGCCTGGAGAACTACCACAACCTCTTCACCAACAAGTTCTTCTGGCACGCGTTCCGCAACACCATCACGATCGGGATCATCTCCACGGTCCCGCAGCTGTGCATGGCGCTCGGCATCGCGCACCTGCTCAACTACCGGCTCCGCGGCCGGACGTTCTTCCGGGTCGCGATCCTGATGCCGTACGCGACCAGCCTGGCGGCGGCGACCGTGATCTTCGCCGAGCTCTTCGACCCGAACCTCGGGCTGGTCAACTGGTCGCTGAGCACCCTCCACCTGCCCACGGTCGACTGGCAGGGGTCCACCTGGCCGTCCCAGATCGCGGTGTCGGCGATCGTGACCTGGCGGTGGACGGGCTACAACGCGCTGATCTACCTGGCCGGCATGCAGGCGATCAACACCGAGCTCTACGAGGCGGCCGCGATGGACGGCGCCGGCCGGTGGGGGCAGTTCCGCCACGTCACGCTGCCGGGGCTGCGGCCGACGATCCTGTTCACGATCGTGGTCTCCACCATCGGCGCCGCGCAGCTGTTCGGGGAGCCGCTGCTCTACCACAACGGCCTGCCCGACGGCGGCACGCAGAACCAGTACCAGACCCTGGGCCTGCTGATGTACCAGCAGGGCTGGACCAACGACCGGCTCGGTCTCGCCTCCGCCACGGCCTGGACGATGTTCCTGATCATCGTGGTCGCGGTCGGCGTCAACCTCCTGCTGGCCCGCCGACGCGAGCGCCGCGAGGGGCGGCGCGGCTCGATCGTCGCGGCGGTCCCCGAGGTGGTGGCCCGATGAGCGGCACGGCGAGGGGCACGGCGAGGGTCACCGCGAGGGGCGCGGCGAACGGGGGCGTCCTGCGCGCGAGCTGGGTGACCTACGCCGTGATCTGGGTGGTCACCCTGGTCTCGGTCTTCCCGCTCTACTACACGATCGTGATGGCGTCGCACACGAACGCCGAGATGGCGGCCCGGACCCCGCCGATCCTCCCGAACGCCTCGGTCTTCGGCAACATCAAGAAGGCGCTGGAGCTGGCTCCACTGAACAAGGGCCTGATCAACTCGCTGCTCGTGTCCGGGAGCCTCGCGCTCGGGACCGTGGCCCTGAGCACGCTGGCCGGGTTCGCCTTCGCCAAGCTGCGCTTCCGCGGCTCGAACATCCTGCTCGTGATCTGCGTGGCGACGATGATGGTGCCGCTGCAGATGGGCGTCATCCCGCTCTACATGCTGATGGCGAAGCTCGGCCTGGCCGGTCACCTCAGCGCCGTGATCCTGCCGGGCCTGTGCACGGCGTTCGGGGTCTTCTTCATGCGGCAGTACGTCGCGAGCGCGGTGCCCGACGAGCTGATCGAGGCCGCGTACATGGACGGCGCCACCCCGTTCCGGGTGTTCCGCTCCGTCGTGCTGCCGGCGGTGCGGCCGGCGATGGCCGTGCTCGGGATGCTCACGTTCCTGATGGCCTGGAACGACTTCTTCTGGCCGATCATCGTGCTGAGCTCGCAGAACCCCACCATCCAGGTGTCGTTCCAGAGCCTCGCCACGGGCTACGCACCGCAGCAGTCCATCGTCATGGCCGGGACTCTCTACGGCACCGTCCCGGTGCTCATCGTCTTCGCGCTGCTCGGCAGGCAGATCGTCGGCGGCATCATGCAAGGAGCGGTCAAAGGGTGAGTGAGAGTTTTCCTCCGGACTTCGTCTGGGGCGTCGCGACGTCGGCGTACCAGATCGAGGGCGCGGTCGCCGAGGGCGGCCGGGGACCCAGCATCTGGGACACGTTCAGCCACACGCCGGGCGCCGTGGACAACGACGACACGGGCGACGAGGCCTGCGACCACTACCACCGGTGGCGCGACGATCTCGACCTGATGGTCGAGCTCGGCATCCGGTCGTACCGCTTCTCGGTGGCCTGGCCCCGGGTGATGCCGGACGGACGCACCGTCAACCAGGAGGGTCTGGACTTCTACCGTCGGCTCGTCGACGGCCTGCTCGAGCGGGGCATCCGGCCGCTGATGACGCTCTACCACTGGGACCTGCCGCAGAGTCTCGACGTCGGTGACGCCGGGGGCTGGCTCTCGCGCGACCTGCCGGACCGGTTCGTGGACTACGCGCTGGTGCTCGGCAAGGAGCTCGGCGACCGGGTGCGCGCCGTCACCACGCTGAACGAGCCCTGGTGCTCGGCGTACCTCGGCTACGCCAGCGGCGAGCACGCCCCGGGCCTGATGAACGACGCCCTCGCCTACCGCGCCGCCCATCACCTCAACCTCGCCCACGGCCGTGCCGTGACCGCCCTGCGCGACGTGCTCCCGTCGGGGGCCGACGTGTCGGTGGCGCTGAACCTGCACCAGGTCGAGGCCGCCTCCGACCGTGCCGAGGACGTCGCCGCCGTCCAGCACGTCGACCTGATCGCGAACCGGATGTTCCTGGACCCGATGTTCGCCGGTGGGTACTCCGACGAGCTGCGGGCCACGACGGCCGGCCTCACCGACTGGTCCTTCGTGCGGCCCGGCGACGAGGCGGAGATCGGCGTCCCGGTCGACTCGATCGGGCTGAACTTCTACAACCCGAGCCGGATCAGCGCCCACCCGGTGGCCTCGGGCGGCATGCCGTTCCCGGGCACGCACCGCGCGTTCTTCGCCGACATCCCGGGCCCGCGGACGGTGATGGGCTGGCCGATCGTGCCCTCGGGGCTCACCGAGCTCCTGCTCCGCGTGCAGCGCGACATCGGGCTGCCCATCCACGTGACCGAGAACGGCCTCGGCGCCCACGACGTCCTCGAGGGCGGCACCGTCCACGACCAGGAGCGCATCGGCTACCTGCGTGACCACCTGGGGGCGGTGCTGGCCGCACTGCGACAGGGCGTCGACGTGCGCGGCTACTACGTGTGGACCCTGCTGGACAACTTCGAGTGGGCGTGGGGATACGAGAAGCGGTTCGGGCTCGTCCACGTCGACTTCGCCGACCAGCGGCGCACCCTCAAGGACTCCGCCCGCTGGTACGCCGAGGTGATCGAGCGGCACGGGTTGTGAACCGCCGCTGCGGGCGCTCTACGCTCGCAGCACCATGACCGCGAGGACCCCGCGATGAGCCGTTACGCGCTGCTCGTCTCGCCGTCGGCCAACCGTGTCTACGCCCGCGCCGCCGCGGACCTCACCGTCGCGGAGCTCGGCGTGCTCGGCGAGACCGTGCTCGCCGACCGGCTCGGCGACGTACGGCCGGAGCAGGTCGCCGGCGTCGACTACGTCGGCTTCGACGGCGACCTCGACGAGCCGGCCCTCGGTCACCTCGGCAACGTCTCCACGGCTCTCGCGCTCTTCGAGCGCACCTCGGACGACGCGTTCCGACCGGTGACGCTCCACCGCCTGGACTGCCTCGACGACGACCTGCTGACGATCCTGAAGTACTCCGGCAAGACCAACGAGCTGTTCACCAAGCTCCTGCTCAACGTCACGGTGCTGGCCTCGCAGAGCGCCGGCCGGATGCTCGCGGACCGGCTGCGGGTGCTCGACCCGCTCTGCGGCCGGGGGACGACGCTGAACCAGGTGCTGATGTACGGCTGGCACGCCTCCGGTGTCGACCGCGACCCGAAGGACTTCGACGCCTACGCCGCGTTCCTGCCGCGCTGGCTGAAGGACAAGCGCCTCAAGCACACCGCGACCACGGCCCGGTTGCGTCGCGACGGCGCATCCTTGGGCCGTCGGCTCGACGTCGAGCTGGCCACCTCCAAGGAGGCGTGGGCCGCCGGCGACACCATCACGCTGTCGGCCGCCCTCGCCGACACCCGCGCGACCGCCGACATCTTCCGGGCCGCCAGCGTCGACGCGGTCGTCACCGACGCGCCGTACGGCGTCCAGCACGGCAGCCGGAGCGGCGAGGGCGACCTCCAGCGGCGACCGCTCGAGCTGCTCTCCGAGGCGCTGCCCGGGTGGGTGCGCGTGCTGCGGCCGGGTGGCGCCGTCGGGATCGCCGTGAACACCCGCACCTGCCCGCGCGAGGAGGCGCTCTCGCTCCTGGCCGAGGCGGGGCTGGAGCCACGCGACACCCCGGCGTACCGCGGCTTCGCGCACCGGGTGGACCAGGCGATCCTGCGGGACGTCGTCGTCGCCACCAAGTCGGTCTAACCTGACGTCATGAGCCAGCAGGACCCCGCGCAGCTGCGCATCTCGGACGCGGACCGGCACCAGGTGGCCGAGGTGCTGCGCGAGGCGGCGGGTGAGGGCCGCATCGACTTCGAGGAGCTCGACGAGCGGCTCGAGGCGACGTACGCCGCGCGGACGTACGCCGACCTGGTGCCGATCACGGTCGACCTCCCGGTCCAGACCGCCGCCAAGCTGCCGATGCTGCCGGCGCCCGCGACGCCGCCGACCGTCGTGCCGGGGGCCGCGCATGAGAAGCACCTCGCGATCATGAGCGGCCTCGAGCGCAAGGGCGTGTGGGTCGTGCCGCAGCACCTCACCGTCAACTGCTTCATGGGGGGCGCCGACCTCGACCTGCGGCGCGCGCAGTTCGCCGCGCGCGAGGTGGTGATCACGATCAACGCCGTCATGGGTGGTGCCGACATCAAGGTGAACCCGCAGACCCAGGTGATCATGGAGGGCACCGGGATCATGGGTGGCTACAGCGGCCCCTCCGACTCGACACCGCCCGAGCTGGACGCGAACAGCCCCATTGTGCGCATCCGTGGCTTCGCCCTGATGGGCGGCGTGAGCGTGTCACGCCGCCCCGCGTTCGGTCAGGAGCGCTCGCTCAAGCCTCGGTAGTCCCCTCCTGCTCGGCCGGCGTGGCGACCGCTTCCTGCTTCTCCGCGACCTCCTCGGTCGAGGTGTCGGCGGGGATGGTGCCGGCGGCCGACGAGTCGAGGGTGAGGTTCTCCCCGGTGGCGGGGTCGAAGAGGTGGATGAACCGGGAGTCGACGAAGATCTCGGCCTCGTCCTCCTCCTTGATCCGGCTGGCGGCGTCCAGGGAGATCACCAGCTGCGTGTGCAGGGCCTCGCCGTCCAGGTCGCGCTCGAGCTGGGTCAGCTGGGCCTGCACCTCCGCCGGCGCCTCGAACGGGATGTAGGCGTAGGCCTCGTTGCCCAGCCACTCGACGACGTCGACCTTGGCCTTGAACGTCGAGCCCGAGCCTCTGGCCGCCGGGTCCATCACCGCGGCGTCCTCGAAGTGCTCGGGCCGGATGCCGGCCATCAGCAGTCCCTTGCCCTGGGCCCTGCGTGCCTTGTCGTCGGAGATCGACACCGACCCGAACGGCAGCTTCACCGAGTTGCCCTCGACGGTCGCCGGGAGGAAGTTCATCGGCGGGCTGCCGATGAAGCCGGCGACGAACAAGTTGACGGGGTTGGTGTAGAGCTCGCGCGGGGTGGCCAGCTGCTGCAGGACGCCGCGCTTGAGCACCGCGACCCGGTCACCCAGCGTCATCGCCTCGGTCTGGTCGTGGGTCACGTAGACCGTGGTGATGCCGAGCCGGCGCTGGAGGCGCGCGATCTCGGTGCGCATCTGGCCGCGCAGCTTCGCGTCGAGGTTGGACAGCGGCTCGTCGAACAGGAACGCCTCGGCGTCCCTGACGATCGCCCTGCCCATCGCGACGCGCTGCCGCTGGCCACCGGACAGGTTGCCCGGCTTGCGCTCGAGGTGCTCGTCGAGCTCGAGGGTCTTCGAGGCCTCGCGGACCTTCCGGTCGACCTCCTCGTTGCTCGCGCCCGCCAGCCGCAACGGGAACGCGATGTTCTCGTAGACGGTCAGGTGCGGGTAGAGCGCGTAGTTCTGGAACACCATGGCCAGGTTGCGGTCGCGCGGCGCGAGGTCGTTGACCCGCTTCCCGCCGATCATCATGTCGCCGGAGGTGATGTCCTCCAGGCCGACGATCATCCGCAGCAGCGTCGACTTCCCGCAGCCCGACGGGCCGACGAGGATCATGAACTCCCCGTCCTGCACGTCGATGGAGACGTCGTTCACGGCCGGGAAGCCGTCGCCGTACTGCTTGACGATGTTCTTCATCTCGATGGCAGCCATTGGATCAACCCTTCACTGCGCCGGAGGTCAGACCGGCGACGATTCTGCGCTGGAACAACAGGACGATGACGATCACCGGGATCGTGACGATCACGGAGGCCGTGGCGAGCTGGACGTACGGCGGGTTGAACGGGTCCGGTCCCACGAAGAACGACATCTGGGCGGGCACCGTGCGGGTGGTCGTCGTCGACGTCAGCGAGAGCGCGAGCACGAACTCGTTCCACGCGAAGAAGAACGTGAGGATCGCCGCGGTGAACACCCCCGGCGCCGCCAGCGGGACGATCACCTTGCGGAAGGCCTGCCACGAGGTGGCGCCGTCCACCTGGGCCGCCTGTTCCATCTCCCACGGGATCTCGCGGAAGAAGGCCGAGAGCGTCCAGATCGCCAGCGGCAGGGTGAACGTCATGTAGGGGATGATCAGGCCCGGCCAGGTGTTGAACAGGTGGAACGTGCGCCACATGTCGAACAGCGGGCCGACCAGCGACACGACCGGGAACATCGCGATCGCCAGTGCCAGCGAGAGCACCAGGCGCTTGCCCCGGAACTCCAGCCGCGCGATGGCGTACGCCGCGAGGGTCGCGATCATCACCGCCAGGATGGTGGCGACGATCGAGATGCCGAACGAGTTCCGCAGCGAGGCGAGGAAGTCGTGCGACGTGCTCTTGTCGGAGGTGAAGCCGAGGAGCACCTTGTAGTTGTCCCACGTCGCGTTCTGCGGCAGGAAGTGCGGGCTGCCGACCGAGGTCTCGTCGAGCGACTTGAACGACAGCGAGACGATCCACGCCACGGGCAGGAGGCACCACACGAGGATCACGATGAAGCCGATCCAGGTGCCGACTCCGATCTTCCGGTTCATCAGTTCTCTCCCCTCGCCTGGGCCAGGTCGACCCGGAAGAACTTCACGATGAGGTACGCCAGCAGCAGCACGGTGATGAACAGCAGCACCGAGAGCGCCGAGCCCATGCCGAGCTGGAACTGCTCGATCGACTGGCGATAGGTGAGGAACGAGGACGACTCGGTGTTCTGAGCCCCCTTCGTCATGATGAAGATGTTGTCGAAGATGCGGAACGCGTCGAGCGCGCGGAAGAGCACCGCGACCATGATCGCGGCCCGCATGTTCGGCAGGATCACCTTGAAGAGCCGCTGGCTGGCCGTGGCCCCGTCGACCTTGGCGGCCTCGAGCATGTCCTCCGAGATCTGCGAGAGACCGGCCAGCAGCAGCAGCGCCATGAACGGCGTGGTCTTCCAGATCTCGCTGACCATGATCGCGAACATCGCGTGCCAGTGGTCGCCGTACCAGTTGGTCGAGTTCGAGATGCCCGGCAGCCAGTTGAACCAGGAGTTCACCCAGCCGTTGTTGATCGAGAAGGTGAACTGCCAGGCGAAGGCCGAGACCACGGTGATGATGCCGTAGGGGATCAGGATCGCCGTGCGCATCACGCCTCTGGCGAAGATGATCCGGTGCATCACCATCGCGAAGGCGAAGCCGATCACCAGCTCGATCGCCACCGTGACCAGCATGATCAGCACGGTGTTGAGCGTGTCCTTCCAGAACAGCGAGTCGGTGAGGATCACGCCGTAGTTGCCGAACCCCACGAACGCCTTGTCGTCGGGGGTGGTCAGGCGGTACCGGAACAGCGAGAGGTACAGCGCCTGGATCATCGGGTACGCCGTCACCAGCACCATCAGGATCAGTGCGGGTGCGACGAGCTTCTGGCCGAGCCGGTTCTCGGCGACCGAGCGGTCCGACATGCCGCCCGTGTCCACCGCCGCCGGCGGGCGGGAGAGTGTGGTCGTCACAACAGCTTCTTTCCGGTCAGGACGTCATGGATGAAGGTGGCGGAGTCGCCGGGAGTCGAGCTGTTGACGCTCGACGGCGGGTGCCACGTGCTCTGGATCGCTCCGGAGATGTCGCTCCAGTACGGCGTGACCGTGCGGGGCGCGGCGGCGTTCACGCTGTCCTCGAAGAGCTTGATCAGGTCCGGCGGGAAGAGCTTCTGGATCTGCGGGTCCTGGTAGCCGGCCGGGCTGGCCGGCATGTTCCCGGTGATCGCGGCCTGCGTGGCCTGCTGCTTCGGCTCCACCAGGCACGCCGCGGCCTGGTTGGCATCGGCGATGTGGTTGGAGTAGGAGCTGACGCCGATGCCGATGCCGCCGTACGGAGGACGAGCGGTCTCGCCCTGCACCGTCTCGGGGTACATCGCGTAGCCGATGTCCTTGGCGACATCGGGCTGGGTGGCGTCGTAGTTGTGCCAGATGTAGGTCCAGTTCACCATGAAGGCACCGTTGCCGGCGCCGAAGGCGGAGCCGGCCTGGCCCTCCTGGGCGATCGACAGGTCGGGCGGTGCTGCTTTGGAGTGGGCGAGCTCCTCGATCACCTGGGCGGCGTCGTCGCCGGCCTTGCTGTTGATCGTCACGTCGGCGTCGACGCCCTTGGACGCGTCGGTGACCAGGTTGCCGCCGGCTCCGGAGATGAGGGCGTTGATCCAGACGACGTAGCCCTCGTACTTGTTGGCCTGCACCGCCACGGTGCCGCCGTGGTCGGCTGCCGCCTTGATGATCTGGTCCCAGGTGACCGGCTGGGTCATGTCGATGCCGGCCTTCTGGGCGAACGACTTGCGGTACCAGAGCACCTGGGTGTTGGACCAGAACGGGTAGACGACGAGCTGGTTGTTCCAAGTGGCGGCGTCGGTCGCACCTTTGAACGACTGCGCCTTGAGCTTGGCCTGCTCGTCCTGGGGGATCGGCGCCAGCAGGCCGCCGTTGGCGAACTCCGCGGTGTACGGCGGGTCGATGCTCATCAGGTCGATGCCCGAGTCATGCGCCTCCAGCCGGCGGGCGAGCTGCACGCGCTGCTGGTTGGCGTCCTGGGGGAGCGTCTGGGTCGTGATCGTGTACTGGTCGGTGCTGCAGGTCTTGGCGATCGCCGCCTGCCCACCGCTGTCGGGGTTGATGTACCAGACCAACGTGGTCTTGCCGCCGCTTCCGCACGCCGTGAGCAGACCGGCGGCAGTGGCGAGCGCGGCGAGGCTGCCGGCGAGACGCCGGCGTGTGCCCGAGTGACCGAGGGGGACGAGGCCCCCCCGAGATCGCTTGGGGACGTGCATGATGCGCTCCCTCCACGAAAGGTGAACTACGCCACGTCTAGTCGTTTCGGCAGGGCACCGCAAGCCTTGACGGATTCCGTTGCGTGTGCGTGCGGGTTCCGCGGAGCGCGCGGGGGCGAGGCCGTCTCACCTACTGGATCCTGAGTCCGGGACGCACGCCGCGTCAGCGACGCGACGCGCGCGTGGCGACGCGATGGATCGCGTCGGCGAAGGTGCGGAACAGCTCCGGCGGGAGGTCGTGGCCCATGCCGTCGACGAGCAGCAGCTCGGCGCCGGGAACGGCCGCCGCCGTCGCCCGGCCACCGGAGACGTGCACCATCCGGTCGGCGAGCCCGTGGATGACCAGCGTCGGGACCCGCACGTCGTGCAGGCGTGGAGCCCGGTCGGGCTGGGTGAGGATCGCCATCATCTGCCGCAACGTCCCGCTCGGGTTGATGCCGCGGTCGTAGGTCTCGAAGGCGACGTCACGCGTGTCCTGCTCGGGGCGTGGGTAGCCGGGCGACCCGATCAGCCGCCACATCAGCACGCTGTCGTCGGCGTACGCCTCGCGCCCGGGGCGGAGCGGACGCAGCAGCGCCGGGAACAGGCGCGGGTGCTGCCACCCGACCCGGCGCCCGCCGGTCGTCGACATGATGCTGGTCAGCGAGCGGACCCGGTCGGGCTCCTCGATCGCCATCGTCTGCGCGATCATCCCGCCCATCGACACCCCGACCACGTGGGCGCTCTCGATGCCGAGGTGGTCGAGGAGCCCGAACGCGTCGCGCGCCATGTCGGTCAGGGAGTACGGCGCCCGCACGGGCAGGCCGGTGAACGCGCGGACCAGCATCCCGCGGGTCACCCGGCCGGGCACCTTGGTCGAGCGGCCGACGTCGCGGTTGTCCAGCGTGATCACGAAGTAGCCGTGCCGCGCGAGCATCGAGCAGAGCTCGGGGTCCCACCAGATCAGCGGGCTGGCGAGGCCCATCAGCAGCACCATCGGCTCGTCGGCGGGGTCGCCGTACGTGCGGTAGCACAGCTCGATGCCGGTCGGGAGCCGCGCGAAGAGCTCGGGTGACGACGGGACCTCGGGAGGTGCGTCGCGCGGCGGCGGAGGTGTCTCCGGAGTGACGGAGGCGGGACCGACCATGTCCCCAGTCAACCCCATGGTGTTGCGACACGGACACGCTCCGGGGATGTGGCGGACACGACAGCCGGCACGTCGTACCGTCGGTTCTCGTGGCCACGTCCGCCGTCGCCGACTTCCTGCTCCCGGAGGGCTACACGGTCCCGGGGAGCCGAGCCGTGCTGCGCGAGGCGGCGGTGGTCAACGAGATGGGCCGGCTGGCCTGGTCACGGCTCGGTGAGCACGTGTGCGGACGGCCGTGGGCCGAGGCCCGGCCGGTCTCGGGTGAGGCCGAGCCGGTCGTGCTGGTGCCGGGGTTCATGGCCGGCGACGCCACGCTGTCCGCCGTCGCCCGGGCGCTACGGGCGCGGGGCCATCGGACCTACCGCTCCGGCATCCACGCCAACGTCGACTGCACGTCGCGCGCGCTGACCCTCCTCGAGACAAGGCTGGAGTCGGTCGTGGCCCGGCGTGGCCGCCGGGTCACGGTGGTCGGCCACAGCCTGGGCGGGCTGCTGGCGCGCGGGCTCGCCGTACGCCGGCCCGACCTGGTCGGCGGGATCGTCACCCTCGGCAGCCCGATGCTCGCCCCGGGGGCCCATCACGTGGCCCTGACGCGCAGCCTGGACACGCTGGTCCGGCTGAGCCGGGTCGGCGTACCCGGACTGATGGCCCGGGAGTGCATCGCCGGCGAGTGCGCCCGCACCAGCTTCGACGAGAGCCGGCTGCCGCTGCCCGGCGACGTCGCGTTCACCGCGGTCTACTCGCGCCGGGACGGGATCGTGGACTGGCGCGCCTGCGTCGACCCGATCGCCACGGCGGTCGAGGTGCGGTCCTCGCACCTCGGGATGGTGGTCGACCCCGCCGCGATCCGGGCGGTGTGCGACGCCGTCGCCGGACCGCGGCCGGCCGCTCCTGCGTGAGTGGGGGCCGAGACCGCCGCCCGGGCGCGTTCGACCCACCGGGAGTCGAGCTCACTCCGACAGGGGCTGCACGGTCGGAACGCCAGGGCTCAGAGCGTGTGCAGCTTCTCGAACCGGTGCTCGCTGGTGATCAGCCGGACCGTGCCGCTGCGCGAGCGCATCACCAGCGACTGCGACGTGGCCCCGTGGGCACGGAAGTGGACCCCCTGCATCAGCTCGCCGTCGGTGATCCCGCTGGCGACGAAGAAGCAGTCGTCGGCGGTCACGAGGTCGTCGGTCGACAGCACGTGGTCGGGATCGAGGTCGTGGCCGGCGTCGACGGCGCGCTGCCGCTCCTCGTCGTCCTTGGGCCACAGCCGGCCCTGGATGACGCCACCCACGCACTTCATGGCGGTGGCGGCGATGATCCCCTCCGGCGTGCCGCCGATGCCGAGGAGCAGGTCGATGCCGGTGTTCGGCCGCGCCGCCATGATCGCGCCGGCGACGTCTCCGTCGGTGATGAACTTGATCCGGGCGCCGGTGGCACGCACCTCGTCGGCGAGGTCCGCGTGGCGGGGCCGGTCGAGCATGACCACGGTGACGTCCTCGGGCCGCGACCCCTTCGCCTTGGCGACGGCGTGGACGTTGTCGGCGACGGGCGCGCGGATGTCGACCGCCGCGGCCGCCTCGGGCCCGGTCACCAGCTTCTCCATGTAGAAGACCGCCGACGGGTCGTACATCGAGCCGCGGGGTGCGACCGCGAGCACCGAGACGGCGTTGTTCATGCCCTTGGCGGTCAGCGTCGTCCCGTCGATCGGGTCGACGGCGACGTCGCACTCCGGCCCGGTGCCGTCGCCGACCTCCTCGCCGTTGAACAGCATGGGCGCGTTGTCCTTCTCGCCCTCGCCGATGACCACGACGCCGCGCATCTGGACCGTCGCGATCATCTTCCGCATCGCGTCGACGGCGACGCCGTCCGCGCCGTCCTTGTCGCCCCGGCCGACCCAGCGCGCAGCCGCGAGCGCGGCGGCCTCGGTGACCCGGACGAGCTCGAGGGCGAGGTTCCGGTCGGGCGTGTCGGGCCCGGTCTCGAGGCTCTCCGTCATGGCGGGAGAGTACCCGTCACACGCCGTTGGACTCGGCGTCGTAGGTGTCCACTGCCGTCTCCTTGACCGAGAGCCACACCGGCCGGCCCGGCGCGAGCTCCAGCTCCGCGACGGCGGCGGGGGTGACGTCGGCGAGCAGCTCGTGCTCCCCGGAGACCAGCAGGCGTACGGCGTCGCCGTGCGGCGCCAGGCTGGTCACCGTGCCCGGCCAGCGGTGCCGGGCCGAGCCGGCGGGCTCCTCGGGCGACACGGTCACCGCGCTCGGGCTGAACGAGCGGAAGCTGCCGCCCTCGGTCAGCACGTTCAGCCCGACCAGCCGGGCGACGTGCCTGGTCAGCGGGCGGGCGGCCACCTCGCGCGGTGGCCCGACCTGGACCAGCTCCCCGGCCTCGAGCACCCAGACGACGTCGGCGAGCGTCAGGGCGTCGATGGCGTCGTGGGTGACCAGCACCGTGACCCCGTCGTACGCCGTCAGGTGCCGTGCGAGCTCGACACGCAACGTCGCTGCGACGCCGACGTCGAGGCCGGCGAACGGCTCGTCGAGGAGCAGGACCCGCGGGTCCGTGGCGAGCGCCCGGGCGATGGCGACGCGCTGCGCCTGGCCGCCGGACAGCTGACGGGGCTTCCGGCCGGCGAGCTCGCCCACGCCGAACCGGTCGAGCCACGCCTGGGCGGTCTGCCGCGAGGCGGCCCGGGACGCCCCGGCGCTGCGGGGGCCGAAGGCGACGTTGTCGAGCGCACTGAGATGGGGGAACAGGAGCTGGTCCTGGAACGCCATGCCGACGGCGCGCTCGCGGACCGGAAGGCCGGACCACGACCGGTCGCCGACGCGCACCTCGCCCTCGGCCGGGACGAGCCCGGCGATCGCCCGCAGGAGCGACGACTTGCCGGCACCGTTCGGACCGATCACGCCCACGACCTGGCCGGCGGTGGCGACGGCGCGCACGCTCACCCTTCCGGCCACCGTGAGCTGGACTCGAGCCCGGTCATGAGGTGGGTCTCACGGCCGGGTCAGCCATCGGTTGCGGAGCAGTGCCAGCACGGCGACGGAGACCACGAGCAGCACCATGCTCACCGTCCGGGCGACGAGGGGGTCGCTCTGCAGCTGCGTGTAGATCAGCGACGGCATCGTCTGGGTGGTGCCGGGGTAGTTGCCCGCGAACGTGATCGTGGCGCCGAACTCGCCGAGCGAGCGTGCCCACGCCAGCGCCGCCCCGGCCAGGACGCCGGGCAGTGCGAGCGGGAGCGTCACCCGGCGGAACGTCGTCCAGCGGTCCGCGCCGAGGGTGGCGGCGACGGCGTCGTACTCCTCGCCCGCGGAGCGCAGTGCGCCCTCCACGCTGAGCACGTAGAAGGGCAGCGAGACGAAGGTGTGCGCGATGACGACGGCCGTCGTGGTGTAGGGGATGGTCAGGCCGAACCAGTCGTCGAGCGGGCGGCCGATGGCGCCGGTGCGGCCCAGTGCGGTCACCAGGGCGACGCCGGCGACGACCGGGGGCAGCACCAGCGGCACCAGGACCGCGGCCCGGACGACCGATCGGCCCGGGAACGCCACCCGGGCGAGCACCCAGGCCAGCGGCGTCCCGAGGAGCAGGCAGAAGACGACGGTCAGGGCCGAGGCGAGCACGGTCAGCCAGAGCGCGTCGCGCACGGCCGTGGTGCCGAGCTGGTCGGCGAAGTCGCCCCAGGGCGTGTCCGCCACCAGGGTCACCAGCGGCACGACCAGGAGCAGGGCGGCGACCGCGGCCGGGATCACGAGCAGCAGCGGCGGTCGGCCGAGCCGGGCACCGGTCGCACTCACGGAGCCATTGTCGGGCACGGCCGTGCCCGTCAGCCCACCCACCACAGCATCAGCACCGCCGCCAGCAGCGAGACGGGGGTGATCGTCAACGAGACCCGGTGGAACGCGGCGCTCCCGACCGCCCGGTCGTGTCCGCGCAGCGTGCGGCGCCAGAGCAGGTTGGCCAGGGAGCCGGTCCAGGTCAGGCCGGAGCCGATGTTGAGTCCCAGCAGGGCGGCGAGCACCGCGGTCGTGCCCAGAGGTGCGACGAGCGGCACCAGCAGCAGGGTCGCCGACAGGTTGGTGAGCACGCCTGCCAGCACCGTGGCCAGTACCGCGATCCCCAGGAGGGCGGCCAAGGACGTCGAGCCCGGGACGAGGTCGCGGACCGTGTCGCCGAGGAACCCCTCCGCCAGGCCCGCCACGACCACACCGAGCGCCAGCACCCAGATCGCGAAGCCCGGGTGCGCGGCGTGCACCAGGTGGATCGGGCGGGCGAGGCCGCGGCGTACCGCCCAGGCGCCGAGCACGAGCGCGGCCGTCAGGGACGCCCACCACGGCTCGCCGCCGAACGGCGAGAGGACGGCGAACCCGGCCAGCATCGCGGCGACCACCACCACCGGGACGACGGGCCACGCCGCCGGCGGCGTCGGATCGTGCTGCGGGCGGGCTTCGAGCCGGTGGCGGAAGAGGAGGCGGAGCCCGACGTACTCGACCACGAGCACGACGGCGAGCACCGGCGCCATGCGTACGGCGAACCCCGTGAAGGTCAGGTCGAGGTGGGGGAGCGCCAGCAGGTTGGTGAGGTTGGAGACGGGCAGCAGGAGCGAGGCGGAGTTGGCCATCCGCAGGCAGGCGAAGGTCCCCGGCTCGTCCGGGACCGACCGGGCCATCCCCGCCGCGAGCACCACGGGAGTGAGGAGGACCACGGTGGCGTCGAGGCTGAGCGTCGCGGTGACGACGGCCGCGAGCACGAAGACGCCGGTGAACAGACGCGCGGCGGAGTCGCCGCTCCATCGGCCGACGCGCTGCGCCGCCGCGGTGAACACCCCGGCCCGGGCGCACACGTCGGACACGACCAGGATCGTCACCAGGAACGCCACGACGGGTGCGAGACGGTCGACCGCCTGGCGGGCCTCGTCGAAGGAGAGCATTCCCGTGGCCAGCGTGGCGGCCGCGCACAGCACGCCGACGCCGACCTCGACCCGTCCCCGTGGATGGCCGAAGGCGACGGCGAGCATCCCCGCCAGGGCCACCACCACGACGACGTCGGCGAGGGGTGGCACGCGTGGAGCCTAGGGCGTGGGTTCCGGCGTGCCGCCACCTGTGAGGATGGGGGTGTGGTCTCGACAGGCTCGACCGACGAGGGGAGCGGCTCGGCCGACGAGGGCAGCGGCTCGGCCGACGAGGGGAGCGCCCCGACCGGCGAGGAGCACGCTCCGTCGGGCAGTGGTGTGGCCGTGGAGCGCCCGGGTCGCTACCAGCGTTCGCCCGCGGGCATGGTCGGCGCCATGATCGTCACGGTGCTGGTGATCCTGGCCTTCGTCGGCTTCCGGGCCCTCAACCGGTCGGATCTGGACGTGAAGCCGCAGCACGTCGACTACCTGGCGCAGGTGGGGTTCGCCCAGGAGGACGCCTCGGGGGGACGGCCCGACCTCGTCTACCCGGCGCGCCTGCCGTCGGGCTGGTATGCCACGCAGATCACGTTCTCCGACGGCTCCGCCGCGCCCGAGGTCGAGCTCTCGATGCTCACGGCGGATGACCGGTACGTCGGTTTCGTCCAGTCGCCGGTGAGCGTCTCGGAGCTGCTCACGACGTACGTCGACCCCCACCCGCAGCCCGGTGCGCCGACCCGCGTCGACAGCTCGATCGCCCCGCGTTGGCAGACCTGGACGGACTCCGGAGGCGACACCGCGCTGGCCGCCCGGCACGGGAAGGACGCGGTGCTGGTCTTCGGCACCGTCTCGCAGGACCAGCTCGAGCGGCTGGCTGCGTCGCTGACGACCGCACCTGTCTCCGGCTGAGAGGACTCAGCCCTGGTCGGCGTCGATCGCGGCATCGAGCCGCCGGCGGGCACCGTCGAGCCACTCCTGGCAGATGGTCGCGAGCTTCTCGCCGCGCTCCCAGAGGGCGAGGCTCTCCTCGAGGGTGGTGCCACCCGCCTCGAGGGCGCGGACGACCTCGACGAGCTCGGCCCGGGCCTCCTCGTAGCCCGGTCGGTCGGCACCGGTCTGGGGAGACTGCTCAGCCATGGCTCTCCTCGGTCGGCTGCGGGGTCGGCTGCTGGGTCGGCCGGCCCTCGACGCCGGTGGTGGTCGCCGCGATCCTGCCGTCGACGACCCGGATGCTCAACCCGACCCCCGCGCCGACGTCACCGACCGAGGCCACCACCGACGAGGGGCCCGCGTCCTGACGCTGCACCACGGCGTACCCGCGCTCGAGCGTCGCGAGCGGCGAGAGGGCGCGGGCGCGGGCGTGCTGATGGGTGATGTCGTCGTGGGCGCGAGCGAGCACGTGGTCGAAGGTGCGCCGGGCGCGGTCGCGCAGGTCGTCGATCTCCACCGACCGCGCCTCGAGCAGGCTGCGCGGGTCGGCGAGGGCGGGCCGGGCCCGCAGGTCGGCGAGCGCGCGGGTCTCACCCTCGACGAGCTGGCGGATCAAGGAGCGCACCCGGTCACGGGCCCAGGTCACGCCCTTCAGCTCCTCGACCATGTCGGGCACGAGGTGCTTCGCCGCGTCCGTGGGCGTGGACGCCCGGACGTCGGCGACCAGGTCGAGCAGGGGCGTGTCCGGCTCGTGGCCGATCGCGGACACCACCGGCGTGCGCGTGCCCGCGACCGCCCGGATCAGGGCCTCGTCGCTGAACGGCAGCAGGTCCTCGACCGACCCGCCGCCACGGGCGACCACGATCACGTCGACGCGCTCGTCGCGGTCGAGGCGGGCCAGCGCGTCGATCACCTCGGTGGCGGCGCGGGTGCCCTGCATCGCGGCGTACGCCGTCTCGAAGGCCACGCCCGGCCAGCGCCGTCGGGCGGTCTCCACCACGTCGCGCTCGGCCGCGGAGCCGGGTGCGGTGACCAGGCCCACGCAGCGCGGCAGGAACGGGAGCGCCTTCTTGAGCTCGGCCGCGAACAGGCCCTCGGCCGCGAGCAGCTGACGGCGGCGCTCGAGGCGCGCGAGCAGCTCCCCGAGCCCGACCATCCGGATCTCGCGCGCGACCAGCGAGAGCGACCCGCGGTTGGCGTAGTAGTCGGGCTGCGCGTGGATCACCACGCTGGCCCCCTCGACCAGCGGTGGGTTGAGGCTGTCGAACAGGGTGCGGGCGCAGGTCACCGGCACCGAGATGTCGGCCGCCGAGTCGCGCAGGGTCATGAACACCGTGCCCACGCCCGGCCGGCGGCTGACCTGGGTCATCTGGCCCTCCACCCAGACGGCGCCCAGCCGGCCGACCCACTGCGAGATCGCGAGCGCGATCTGCCGCACCTGCGCGGGTGCGGCGAGCGACGTCTCGAGGGCCATGCGGCGACCCTAGAGGTTGCCGCCGACTCGGGGGTTCGCCGTCGCCGCCGGTAGCCTCGGCGACATGAGCGTCGACCTCGGCATGCCTGTGTCGGCGGAGAAGGGCGTCCGCCTGGCCGCCCCGCGCGGCTACTGCGCGGGTGTCGACCGGGCCGTGATCACCGTCGAGAAGGCGCTGGACCTGTACGGCGCGCCGGTGTACGTCCGCAAGCAGATCGTGCACAACAAGCACGTCGTCTCCGACCTGGAGTCGCGCGGCGCCGTGTTCGTCGAGGAGCTGCACGAGGTGCCCGAGGGCGCGACCGTGGTGTTCTCCGCGCACGGCGTCTCGCCCACCGTGCACGCCGAGGCCCAGGCGCGCGGTCTGAAGACGATCGACGCCACCTGCCCGCTCGTGACGAAGGTGCACCACGAGGCCAAGCGCTTCGCCGGCGACGACTTCGACATCCTGCTGATCGGGCACGCCGGGCACGAGGAGGTCGAGGGCACGTCGGGCGAGGCGCCGGACCACATCCAGCTCGTGCAGGGGCCCGACGACGTGGCGAACATCGTCGTCCGCGACCCGTCGAAGGTGGCCTGGCTCTCGCAGACCACGCTCTCCGTCGACGAGACCCTCGAGACCGTCGACGCGATCCGCCGCCGGTTCCCCGAGCTGCTCGACCCGCCCAGCGACGACATCTGCTACGCCACGCAGAACCGCCAGCTCGCGGTCAAGGAGATCGCGCACGACGCCGACCTGGTGATCGTGGTCGGCTCGGCCAACTCCTCGAACTCCGTGCGCCTCGCCGAGGTCGCGCTCGAGGCCGGCGCCGCGGCCGCCCACCGGGTCGACGACGCCACCGAGATCGACGACGCCTGGCTCGAGGGCGTGTCCAAGGTCAGCGTCACGTCCGGTGCCAGCGTGCCCGAGGCGCTGGTGGACGGCGTCCTCTCCTACCTCGCCGACCGCGGGTACCCGGACGCCGAGGCGGTGCACAGCGCCGAGGAGTCGCTCATCTTCGCGCTGCCACCGGAGCTGCGGCGAGACCTGCGGGCCGCCGCGGCTCAGCGGTAGCCGTCGGCGCCCACACGACGTACCGGTAGAGCAGGAAGTTCGTCACCACGCTGCCGCCGAGCGCGACCAGCTTGGCGACCATCAGCGGCGCCGCCGCGAGGTCGTACGCCGCGGCGATCAGCAGCGGCTGCAGCACCCACATGGTGCCCGCGTTCGAGGCGACGAACAGCACTGCCTGTCGCAGCGTCCGGCGTTCGGCCCCGAAGGTGTGCCGGCCGTTCGCCAGGAAGCTGAACGTCATCCCGGCCGAGGTCGACACCAGGTTCGCGGCCACGATCCCCAGCGGAGCGTGGAGCATCCAGAAGAGGACGACGTCGATCAGCGTGTTGACCACCCCGACGAGGGCGAACCCGACGACGCTGCGCGGCAGTGCGCGGCAGTGCGCGCATCAGCGGTCCCCCACGGCCCATGCCGTGAAGCGTCACAGGGACGATGGTCGGTCGGAGCGGGATCGTCGACTTTGCCATGCATATTCTTCTACGCCGCGTGGCCTGGCCTCTCCCTGCCGGGAAGCTGTGACCAGGCTGGGAACCTAGACTGCCCTCGTGGCGAAGTTCGTCGACGTCCATCCGGACAACCCCCAGCCCCGGCTGATCGGGCAGGTCGCCGACGCGGTCCGCGACGATGCGCTGATCGCCTACCCGACGGACTCCGGCTACGCCCTCGGCACACGCATGGGCAACCGGGAGGGACGCGACCGGATCCTGGCGATCCGTGAGCTGGACGACAAGCACCACTTCACCCTGATGTGCTCCGACTTCGCCCAGCTCGGCCAGTTCGTGCAGATCGCGAACAGTGCGTTCCGCGCCATCCGCGCGGTGACGCCGGGGCCGTACACCTTCATCCTCCCCGCGACGGCGGAGGTGCCGCGACGCCTGCTCCATCCACGCAAGCGCACCGTCGGTGTCCGGATCCCCGACCACGCCGTGTGTCATGCCCTGATCTCCGCACTCGGCGAGCCGATGCTCACCAGCACCCTGATCCTGCCGGGCGAGAGCGAGCCCCGGGCCCTGGGCTGGGAGATCAAGGAGGAGCTCGACCCGCTCGTCGACCTCGTGGTCGAGGCGGGGGAGACGCTGGCCCAGCCGACGACGGTCGTGGACTGGTCGGAGGGCTATCCCGAGGTCCTGCGCCGGGGTGCGGGCGATCCGGACAGGTTCGAGGAGTAGCTCTCGGCCCGGTCGGTCAGCGCGTGGCTCGTTGACGCAGGACCAGGGTCACGAGGGACACGGCGTACCCGATGAAGAGGGCCACGCTGTGGTGCGCGAGCCCGGTCACCACGGCCTGGACGACGTTGTCGTGGCGCGCCGCGATCACGTCGGTGCCGTTGAGCGCCACCAGGAGCATCGTGCCGAGCATCAGCAGCGGCGGGAGCACCCCGACGGTGAAGAAGTCACGCGGGCGCACCATCAGCGACGCCATCACGCAGATCACCACGAAGCACAGGTCGAAGAAGAGACCGATGCCGCTGACCAGGGTCACCTCGACCGCGGCCGAGGTGAGCGTCAGCGCGGTCGCGAGCGCCACGACCTCGCTGCCGCGGGTGTGACCGTCCCAGATCGGCGCCGGCGGGGGACGGGTCTCGCGATGCGGCGAGAGGTACGGGTGGCCGGTGCGGTCTCTCACGTCGCTCACCGCGCCTCCCGGTGAGCTCGCGCCGGACGCGTGGTCACGGCACCACCGTATGCTCGCGCGCCTCCTCACCGGCCGCGGCACGCCGGGGCAGCGGATGGACCGAGCCGACGGGCCGGACGGCGGTGCGGACCGCCTGGGCCTCCTCGAGCCGGTCGTCGGTGACGTCGAGCTCCTCGAAGCGCCGCGCCGCCACGAGCACGCGCGACTCCCAGGAGCCCACCGCCTGGTTGTACGCCGCGACCGCGCCGTCGAGGGAACGACCGAGCTTGCCGAGGTGGCCGCTCATCGTGCCGAGCCGCTCGTGCAGGTCGCGACCGACCCGGTGGATCTCGCGGGCCTGGTCGGCCAGCGACTCGTGCCGCCACCCGTGGGCGACCGTGCGCAGGAGTGCGATCAGCGTGGTCGGGCTGGCCAGCACGACCCCGCGGTCGGCGGCGTGCTCGAGCAACGAGCCGTCCGCCTCGAGCGCCGCCGACAGGAACGACTCCGCCGGCAGGAACAGGACCACGAACTCCGGTGTCTCCGGCAGGGCCCGCCAGTAGCGCTTCGAGCCGAGCAGCTCGACGTGGGTCCGGAGCTGTCGCGCGTGGCGCGCGAGGTGGCCGTCCCGCTCGTCGGGGTCGTCGGTGGAGGTCGCGTCGAGGAACGCGTCGAGCGGCACCTTCGCGTCGACCACCACCGACCGACCGCCGGCGAGCCGGACCACGAGGTCGGGCCGCACGCTCGCGTCCACGCCCGCACGCAGGTGGACCTGCTCCTCGAAGTCGCAGCGGTCGACGAGGCCGGCCACCTCGACCGCGCGGCGCAGGTGCAGCTCTCCCCACCGACCGCGCACCTGGGGGCGACGCAGTGCCGTCGCCAGCGACTGGGTCTCGCGGCGCAGGCCGTCGGCGGTCATCCGCATGTCGAGGACCTGCTGGTGCAGCTGCCCCTGCCACGTGGCCCGCGCGTGCTCGAGGTCGTGGAGCTGGTCGCTGAGCCGGTCGAGGCCCTGCATCACCTCGGCATGGGGCAGGGCCCGGTCGACCATCGCCTGCCCGTGCCCGGCGACGTACGACGGCCGCGAGCGCGCCCAGAGCACGCCCACGGAGGCGCCCAGCGCCAGCCCGACGGCCAGGACCAGGAGGAGCGACATCACGTTCATGAGCGCGAGGGTGCCAGGGACCACCGACAACTCTGGCTAACGTGAGTCCCATGAGTCCCCTCAGGCACAGCTGGGTCGCGGTCGTGGCGTCGCTGGCGCTGGGCGCGGCGCTGTCCGGGTGCTCGAGCTCGGCTTCGTCGGAACCCCGGGCGTCCCACGGCACCGGCCACCACCGCGACCACGAGTCCAGCGAGCCGACGGAGGCCACCTCGAGCCCGACCGAGTCCTCGTCGACGTCCGTCGGCGCCGGACCGTTGAGCTTCAGCCCGAAGTCGGGCGGCAAGCACCTCGACGAGTGCCAGCGCCTCCAGCCGGGGGACGACCCCGCCGAGTTCGTCTACTACCCCGTGGTGGTCGCGCCCTCGACCGACGTCGACCTCGACAACGTCGCGACCGTGCACACCGATGGCGTCGTGGAGGCGGGCTCCTGGGTCGCGCCGGTCTCGCCGACGCCGGAGACCGGCACCTTCAAGGGGTGGCCACCGAAGTTCGTCGCACACGACCCGAACCTCCAGTGGGGCAAGCGCGTGCCGGCGACCGGCGCGAGGCTCTCCGCGGGTGCGTCGTACAACGTCTTCCTCCGCCTCCAGGTCGACCCGACGCCGGGCGACTCCGCGGTGTCGGGCGTCGTGTTCACGTTCCACGACGCTGCGGGCTCACAGACCACCCAGACGTGGAAGGCCAAGACGACGTTCTCGATGTCCTGCTGAGTCAGTCGGAGAGGTCGACGACCACCGGTGCGTGGTCGGAGGCACCCTGGCCGGCCCGTTCGTCGCGGTCGACGAACGCCCCGGTGACCCGCGACGCCAGCGCGGGCGAGCCCAGCAGGAAGTCGATCCGCATGCCGCGGTTGCGCTCGAAGCGCTGCCGGTAGTAGTCCCAGTAGGTGTAGGTCCCGGGGTCGCTGGTGAACGGCCGCGCGAGGTCGGCGTACCCGTCGTCGAGGAACGCCTGGAACGCCGCCCGCTCGGGGGGCGTGACGTGGGTGTCCTTGGCGAACGCCGCCATGTCGAAGACGTCCTCGTCGCGCGGTGCGATGTTCCAGTCGCCGACCAGTGCGGTCGGCTGGTCCAGCCAGGGCCGGGCGGCGTCGCGGAGGCGGGCCAGCCAGTCGAGCTTGTATGCGTAGTGCGGGTCGTCCGGCTTGCGGCCGTTCGGGACGTACAGCGACCAGATGCGTACGCCGCCGCAGGTCGCCCCGATCGCCCGCGCCTCGGCCGCGAGCGGCTCGCCCCACCCCGGCATGGCGTCGAAGCCGATCGCGACGTCCTCGAGGCCGATCCGGCTGATCACCGCCACGCCGTTCCACTGGTTGAAGCCGGCGGCGGCGATCTCGTAGCCGGCGCCGTGCAGGCCCATCAGCGGCAGCTGGTCCTCGCGCGCCTTGGTCTCCTGGACCGCGAGCACGTCGACGTCGTGCCGCGCGAGGAACGCCTCGACCCGGTCGATGCGCGAGCGCAGGGAGTTGACGTTCCAGGTCGCGATCCGCACGTCGCGAGCCTAGACGTGCCGGCAGGGGTGCCTCTGGACAGGCGTGGACCGCGGACGACAGGGTGAGGTCATGCGACGCACCCTCGGTCTGGTGGCCCTCTCGATGGCTCTTCCCCTCTCCGCCGCACTCGCGGCGTACGTTCCCGCGGAGGCGACGGTGCATCACCACCACCATCACCATCGCGCCCCGTCCTGGCAGGTCACGACGGTCGGTGCCGACCAGGAGCTGCGTGGACTCGCACCGGTCGGCCGGCGTACCGCGTGGGTGAGCGGCGACTCCGGCGGCGTCTGGCGGACGACGGACCGCGGCCGGACCTGGCGGGACGTCACGCCCGCGGGCTCGACCGCGGACACCCTCTACCGCGACATCGAGGCCACCGACGCCCGCCATGCCGTGCTCCTGGCGATCGGGGAGGGCGAGGACAGCAAGATCCTGCGCACCGACGACGGCGGCGCGACCTGGGAGACGACGTTCGTCAACGACGACCCGAACGCGTTCTACGACTGCCTGGCGATGTGGCCGGGTGGTCGCAGTGGTCTCGCGATGAGCGACCCGCCGGACGGCAAGTTCCGGATCATCCGCACGCACGACTTCGGCCGCACCTGGTCGGTCGTGCCGAACGCCGGCATGCCGCCCGCAGTGGACGGCGAGTTCGGCTTCGCCGCCTCCGGCACCTGCCTGGTGACGGCCGGGTCCCGCGACGCGTTCCTCGCCTCGGGAGGCTCGGCGAGCCGCATCTTCCGCTCGCACGACCGGGGTACGACGTGGACCGCGGTCGACTCGCCGATCCCGCCCGCGGAGGCCGGCGGGACCTTCGGCCTGGCCTTCCGCAACCCGCGGCAGGGCCTCGCGGTCGGCGGCGACTACACCCTGCCGGACCAGGGCACGGACGCCTCGGCGTACACCCGCGACGGCGGGCACACCTGGCACTCCGGCGGCGACCTCGGCGGCTACCGGTCCGGTGTCGCGTGGCTGCCTCGGACCTGGGCCACGGCGGTGGCCGTCGGCACGAGCGGGAGCGACGTGACCTACGACGGCGGCCGGCACTGGACCGCCTTCGGGACCGATCAGGGCGGCTTCGACTCGGTGCAGTGCGCCCGCGGCGGCACCTGCTGGGCGTCGGGTGCCGACGGGCGGGTGGGCCTGCTCCGGCGCTGACCGGGCCGATGGTCGTAGCACCACCGACCGATGGCGACTCCGACCGGGAATCGGTGACTGTGGAGGCACAGCGCACGAATCCCTAGGAGCACCCATGAAGCGCATCACCGTCCTCGCCGCTGCCGGCGTCCTGGTCGCCACCCCGGCGATCGGAGCCTGGGCAGCGTTCGGGGCATCCGACGACAACGCCTCCGGCGCCACCTCGCACTCCCGCGTGGACGACCGCGGGCAGCATCAGCGTCACGGCGCCGACGACCCGGCCGGCCATGTGCGGCACAGCGGCGAGGCCGAGCCGGGCGACGACCACGGAGGCCGTCACCACCGGCACGGCGCGGACGACCACGGCCGCCACCACCGGCACGGCGCGGACGACCCCGCCGGCCACGTGCGGCACAGCGGCGAGGCGGAGCCGGGCGACGACCACGGCCGCCACCACGGTGAGGCCGGAGCCACGGGCGGTGACGACCACGGCCGCCACCACGGTGAGGCGGAGCCGGGTGACGACCACGGCCGCCACCACGGTGAGGCGGAGCCGGGTGACGACCACGGCCGCCACCACGGTGAGGCCGAGCCGGGCGATGACCACGGCGACGACCACGGCGGCGACGACGGCGGCGACGACGGCGGCCACGGCGGCGGCCACGGCGGTCACGGCGACGACGACTGACCACCCCACCCCCGGCGGACGACGCCCGGCCACCCCCTCGGCCGGGCGTCGTCTGCGTGTGTGACCGACCCTTCTGGTGCCGATCGCGCCCCGATCCCCGGCGTGTCGTCCCCACAAGGGGTGGTGACATGCAGCCGGACCGGCCCACGGACCTGCTTGGATCTGCGCATGCGGCGCACGGTCATCGCCATGCTGGTCGGCGCGCTCGTGCTGGACGCGGCGTACTGGTCGATCTGGTTCACCCGGCGCGACTGGATCGCCAGCGAGCACACCCGGGGCTACTACGACTTCGAGAACGCCTTCCCGCTGGCCGACCTCTGGCTCGGCGTCGCCTGCCTGCTCGCGCTGGCGACGCTGGTACGCCGGCGCCCGAGCGCCCTGCTCTGGCTGGTCGCCACGGGCGCGGCCGGGCTGTACCTCGGCTGCATGGACCTGCTCTACGACCTCGAGCACGACATCTTCAGCCGAGGTGGAGGCGGCGCGTTCGAGGCCGTGATCGTCGCGGTCACCTGGGTCTTCTCGATCACCGTGCTCCGGTTCGCCTGGACGCGGCGGGGCACGCTCCTGGCGGGGGACGCCGGCGTACGGCGCGATTCGGGCGGCGACCCTCCCGCTCCGTAGACTCGCGGCCCGTGGCTCTCACCATCGGCATCGTCGGTCTTCCCAACGCCGGCAAGTCCACCCTCTTCAACGCGCTGACCAAGAACGACGTCCTCGCGGCCAACTACCCGTTCGCCACGATCGAGCCGAACGTCGGCGTCGTCGGTGTCCCGGATCCGCGCCTGAAGCCGCTGGGGGAGCTGATGGAGTCGGCGCGACTGATGCCCGCGACCGTGGAGTTCGTCGACATCGCCGGCATCGTGCGCGGCGCCTCCGAGGGCGAGGGGCTGGGCAACAAGTTCCTCTCCCACATCCGCGAGTCCGCGGCGATCTGCCAGGTGACCCGCGTCTTCCGCGACGAGGACGTCACCCACGTCGACGGCGAGGTCAACCCGGAGTCCGACCTGACCACGATCCAGACCGAGCTGATCCTGGCCGACCTGCAGACCCTGGAGAAGGCGATCCCACGGCTGGAGAAGGAGGCCCGCGGCAACAAGGCGCTCGTCGCGAACCTCGACGCCGCCCGCGAGGCGCAGTCGGCACTCGAGGGCGGGACCCCCGTGATCGCGACGACCGTCGACACGTCTCTCCTGCGCGAGCTGTCCCTGCTCACGGCGAAGCCGTTCATCTACGTCTTCAACTGCGACGCCGACGAGCTCGCCGACGACGACCTGAAGAAGCGGATGCAGGACCTGGTCTCGCCGTCCGAGGCGATCTTCCTGGACGCGAAGTTCGAGGCCGAGCTGGTCGAGCTCGACTCCGACGAGGAGGCCCACGAGATGCTCGCCGAGATGGGCATCTCCGAGTCCGGTCTCGACCAGCTCGCCCGCGTCGGCTTCGACACCCTCGGCCTGCAGACCTACCTCACCGCCGGCCCCAAGGAGACCCGCGCCTGGACCATCCGGCAGGGCGCCACCGCTCCGGAGGCCGCCGGCGTCATCCACACCGACTTCCAGCGCGGCTTCATCAAGGCCGAGATCGTCTCGTACGACGACCTGATGTCGGCCGGCTCGCTCCTCAAGGCCCGCGAGGCCGGCCGGGTGCGGATGGAGGGCAAGGACTACGTCATGCAGGACGGCGACGTCGTCGAGTTCCGCTTCAACGTCTGAGGCGTCCCGGGGTCGGGCGCCCGACCACCATAGCCGGGGCGCACTTTGGTCGGTTCGATGGCGAACAGCTTGGAGTAGAACGCGATCGACTCCTCGATGTCGTCGACGTTGAGCGCGAGCTGGACTCGGGACATGGCTACCTCCACAGACATAGACGTTCTTCGATGCGTGATGGAGCAACACCTTGCCAGCAGACATCGGTATCTGTCAATATAGACGTATGCCGAAGTCCTCGTTGGAGCTCTCTCCGGTCGAGGCGGTCGCCTGCTGCTCCCCGATGGGCCGCGAACCGCTCTCCACCGAGGCCGCCGACCGGATCGTGCCGCTGGTGAAGGCATTGGCCGACCCGGTCCGGCTTCGTCTGGTCTCGCTGGTTGCGTCCCACGCCGATGGGGAGGCGTGTGTGTGCGACCTCAACGAAGCTTTCGCCCTGTCCCAGCCGACGATCAGCCATCACCTCAAGCTCCTGCACGAAGCAGGCATTCTCGACCGTGACAAGCGCGGCGTGTGGGTCTATTACCGAGTCAACACTCACGCGTTGAGCGATCTGGCCGCGATGCTCGGCGGCGTCACCGCCTGATGCTCGCTGTCACCCCACTCCTACGGCGTGCCGTCGCAGAACTCCTGGGCACGGGGTTCCTCGTCGGTGCCGTCATCGGCTCCGGCGTGGCCGCCCAGCGGCTCTCGCCTCAGGACACCGGGCTGCAGCTGCTGGAGAACAGCCTGGCAACCGGTGCCGCTCTTGTCGCCTTGATCCTGGCGTTGCAGCCGGTCTCCGCATCGTTCAACCCGGTCGTGACAGTCGCTGAACGCGCGCTTCGACAGATCACGAGCGCAGAAGCAGCTGTCCTGGTGGCGGCCCAGGTGGTGGGCGGTGTCGTGGGCGCGATCGTCGCCAACCTGATGTTCGACCTCGACGCGGTGTCGTTCGCCACTCACCACCGAGCCACCGGTGGACACCTCCTCGGAGAAGTCGTCGCCACGCTCGGCCTCGTCGTGGTTGTCTTCGGAGCGCTGCGGTCACCGCGCATCGAAACGGTCGCTTTCGCGGTGGGTGGCTACATCACCGCCGCGTACTGGTTCACCAGCTCGACCAGTTTCGCCAACCCTGCCGTCACGATCGCCCGGTCCCTGTCCGACACCTTCACCGGTATCGCGCCCGCGTCGGTCCCGGCGTTCGTCGCGATGCAGGTCGTCGGGGGCGCTGTCGGGCTCGGACTCGTTGTTCTCCTGCATCCCACTCCAGGAGTCACCACATGAGCGCCGAACGACCCGCCGTCCTCTTCGTGTGCGTCCACAACGCCGGCCGGTCCCAGATGGCCGCAGGCTATCTGCAGCACCTGGCTGGAGACCGCATCGAGGTGCTCTCAGCGGGCTCCGAACCCGCCGAACGACTCAACCCTGCCGCTGTTGCCGTCATGGCCGAGGACGGCATCGACATTGCACACAACGCCCCTAAGCTCCTCACAGCCTCAGCCGTACAGTCAGCCGATGTCGTGGTCACCATGGGCTGCGGAGACGAGTGCCCGTTCTACACCGGCAGACGCTACGAAGACTGGGTACTCGACGATCCCGCCGGCCTGAGCGTCGAGGCCGTCCGACCCATCCGCGACGAGATTCGGCACCGGGTCGAGCGTCTGATCCAGGAACTCGTGGCCTAGCGGACGAGGGAGCAGGACGGAGAGAGCATGACCGTACATTGCCGCCGTCCGGCGCACTGAGACGCCGAGATCAGTCCTCGCGCGGCCCGCTCGTCCGTGGGCTGACACGAATCCCCAACGAGGGAGGTGGCCACCGAGCGTGGCCTGCCGGGCTTCGTCGCGGGCTTGGTCATCGCGGTCACGAGCCCGATCGGCATGTCTGGGGCAGACTCTCTGCTACCTGTCCAGCTGTCGATGTTCGGCATGCCCAAACCTCAGGTGACCCCACCAACCTTCTGTACAACCTGCTGGGCGGGCCGGGGTCACTGTTCGAGTGCTCGACAGTTGCGCGGGTCCCTCGCCCGCAGCCTGGTGCTGGGCTCTGCCCCTGGGGTCATCATCGGCGCGCTGCCGCGGGTCTACGTGGCCAACGACCCGGCTGCGTTCACACTCGTGGTCGCAGCGGTGCCCCTGCCCAGCGGCTGTTCATCTTGCGATCCACTCGCCGGACGGGTGCGCGCCTCGTTCGGAGGCGGCTCAGCCAGACAACGACCAGGTCCGCCGCTTCGTGGTCGGCAACGTCGGCGGCATCTGCGGAATCGGGGGGTCGATCCTCGGACCGATCCTCGTGGGTTCGGGCGTGGCCGTCAGCGTGGTGTCCCCGGCCGCCCTCGCCAGCACGTTCGTCACCTCCATGGTCGGCGTCATCGGGCTCCGTCCCACCCGATTGGTCGCTCGGGATCACCTGCGGTCTGGCGGCCTCTGTGGCGGCTTTCTCGGCGCATCACTGCAGCCTCGCCCGCCCGAACACGTACTCCTCCGTACGTTGCTGGGACTCCTGGCCGTCGGCCTCGCCGTCGTCAACCTCGCCCAGGTGGCAACCTGATTCGCCTGGTGGTGCCGAGCAGGAGGCTGGTCGCTACCGGACTGCGGCTGGACGCGGTCAACTGGTGATGAGCGTGGCCGGCTCGTGGTGCCGTCGCACGAAGCCGCGCGCCGGTCGGGTCGCCGGCTCATCCTGGGGCTGGGTGACCCAGGGCAACCCAGAACCCTTTCTCCGAGGTGACGGCTCGCGCCACGACATCCGGTGCGTGGGGCACCCCACACGGGGGGCCGGGGCCGCAGTCGACGGGAGCGACGCCGCACACGACGGCACAGCGTGCGAGGTCACCCGCTGAACGACAGCTCCCGCCCGCCACCACGGCCTCGTCCGGCCACCCCAACCCTTTGGGGTCATTGACCGCCTCATGAGCCGGGTATAGGCACGTCCCTAGATCGCAGGCTGCCGACGCGGCCGCACCGTGCCGCCGGGGTAGTCCGCCTGAGCTCTGTGGAGGTTCTCGGTGACATTTCGTCGTCATGCATCTCGAGTGGGTGCCGTTGCCACGGGTTTCGCGGCACTCGCCCTGGTCACGGCCTACGGGCAACCTGCGGGCAACGCGGCCACCGGGTCGGTCCGGACCCACGCCACGTCAGCGGTCAAGTCCCATCCCTATGCGAAGGGCCGCCATGGACGCTTGAAACTGGTGAAGGTATCCCGCCCTGGCAAGGCGAAACTGAAGTCGGGCCACGCCCGGGACGCCAGCCGCATGTTGCCGACGTTGGTACCTGCTCGGCGGAAGAGCGAGCCGGGGAGCCACGGGAAACTGCCGCACGCGAAGTCTCACCGGTTGTCGCGTCGGTCGTCCGCCGAGGTGCTGGCGAACTTCGACGGCGTTGACGCCATCCAGAACGGCGCCACAGCCTTCGATCTCGAGCCTCCGGACGAGGGACTGGGTGCCGGCAATGGCTACGTGGTGAACTTCGTGAACGTCACCGGCGCCATCTACAACACGCACGGCGGGATGGTGCAGGGTCCGTTCTATCTGAACCCGTTCTTCGGTGAGGACCCCGCTGCGAACACCTCTGATCCGCGGGTCTACTTCGACCCGAGCACGCGTCGTTGGTTCGCCACCATGATCGAGTACACGTTCAACGATGACTTCACCGCGGTCATCGAGTCCCACGTCGATCTGGCCGCGAGCAGGACCGCCAACCCGAAGGGGGCGTGGAACATCTACCACGTCGACGCCAGCAGCCCGACGCACGGTGGCTGCCGTGTCTGGGTGACTACCCGATCCTCGGCATGGACGGACGCAACGTCTACATCAGCACACAGGAGTTCACCAGCGACCTCGAGAGCTTCAACGGTGCTCAGCTGTACATCCTCCCGGAGGCAGAGCTGACTGCCGGCGCGACGTCGGTCCACGAGGCCGCGTTCGAGAACCTGCAGGCGGGCGGAACCCTCGCCTTCCGGGTGCAGTGGGCACAGTCACCCCAGCATTCCCCGGCCGAGTTCGCGATGAGCACGCTGGACCCCACGGGCGCTGGTGACAACCGCATCGCTGTGTGGGCCGTGACGCACCGCGGAGCGGTGTTGATCTGTGCCGTGGATGTTCTGCGGTCGGACTGGTCGCCGGTCGGGGGGGAGTGCCAGTTCGATGCGAGTATGCGGCTCGGGCGCCGTGATGAGGGGTCTGCAGCCACCCCGGAGATAGCCTGGCAGGGATGATCACGTTCTCGAGAGCCGCCGGGTCGCGGCAGCTGTTCGGCGAGGTCGTCCGGTTCCTCGCGGTCGGCGGTGTCGCCACCGCCGTCTCGTTCGTCGGGTTCAACGTGCTGGTCCACGGCCTGCTGGTCGGCGCGGCACCGATGGCCGACCAGCCGCTTCCGGCGTACGTCGCCGTCAACGTCCTCGCCGGCCTCGTCGCGTACGCCGGCCTGCGGCTCTGGGCCTTCCAGCACCGCGAGGTGAGCGAGCCGTTCGGGGGACTGGCGATGTTCTTCGGCCTCGGCGCGGTCACGATGGCGATCCCCGTGCTGTGCCTGTGGGCCAGTCGCTACGCGCTCGGTCTCTCCTCACCGCTGGCGGACAACCTCTCGGCCAACGTGATCGGTCTGGGCCTGGGCACCGCCGCGCGCTTCTGGGTCTTCCGGCGCTACGTCTTCGACACGGTGAAGGCCACCGCATGACGGAGCTCGGATGAGCAGCGGAGACCACCTCTACGTCCGCCGCCGGCGCCGCTACAGCCGCTACACCCACCACGGCATCGACTGCGGCGACGGCACGGTCATCCACTACAACGGCGGCTGGGGAACGGTGCGTCGCGTCGAGCGGACGTCCTGGGAGTCGTTCGCCGACGGAGCGCCCGTCTTCGTGCGCCCCCACCGCCACGCCCTGGCCCCGGAGGAGATCGTGCGCAACGCGGAGTCGCGGCTCGGGTCCCGTGGCTACCACCTGGTCCGCAACAACTGCGAGCACTTCGCGACCTGGTCCGCCACCGGCTCGGCGGCGAGCCGGCAGGTGCGCGGCTGGGCCATCGCCGGGCCGGGGGCCATGGCCTCGATCGGCGTGGCGCAGGAGGCAGGACCTCACCTCATGCTGCTCGGGACCGTCGGGATGGGCGTCGCCGCGGTCACGCGGCCCCTCCGACGCCGTCGGCGCGGTCGGCGCCGTCCGGGCGGCGTGGACGCCGAGGTCGCCCGGGCCTGAGGTGCGCGTTTCCTCGGACGTCCGAGGAAACCGCAGAGGGTTACGCCGGGTGCGGGATGGGCCGGTCGCTGACCGGGGTGATGCTCGCGGTGCAGGTCTTCATGCCCGGGATCAGGAGCCGGTGGACCGCCTCGAGGTCGTCGGCCTCGACGAGCATGAAGACGACGTGCTCGGAGAAGGCGCCCCAGACGCCGTGCACCGTGACGCCCTCGGCGTCCGCGTCGTGCAGGGAGCGGGAGCCGCCGTTGCCGTAGGGGCAGTCGGCGGGCGCGTGGGACTGCTCGATGTGGAACAACATGGGCCCAGCATGGGCATCGCGTCCGAGGGTGGCAAGCCGTTCACGCGGCGCGGGCGCGCCGGCGCCACACCAGCAGCAGGGCGGCCGTGAGCGACCCCAGCGTGCCGAGGGTGAGGTCGCCGAGCGTGTCCTCGTACGCCGTGTCCAGCTCCGTGCCGTGCCGGATGAACGTGAACCACTCACCCAGCTCCCACCCGATCGCCAGGATCGCACCCAGCCCGGTCACCAGGAGGGCCAGCACCCAGTCCGGACGGACGTCACGCGCGAGCAGCAGCCCGAGACCCGAGAGGAGCAGCAGCCAGTTGACGTAGTGGTTCGCGTCGTCCCACCACGTCACGGTGTCGTAGAGGTCGAGGCTGTTGCCGGTCACGTCCACGAGGAACGGCAGCATGACCAGCGTGAACGCGGCGTACGGCGGCCGCACGGCGCGGTCGCGCCGGCCGACCGCGAGCCACCACACGACCGGCGCGAGCAGCATCAGCGCCGGGTAGGCGAGCAGCCGCGCGCCGAACGCCTTGTCGGCGAAGCGCTCGATGCCGGGCCACCACTCCGCGACCGCGAGCTGCAGGACGGTCGCGGCGAGCACAGCGGCGGGGAGCACGGCGGGGAGCACGGCGGGGAGCAGGGAGGCGGGCAGCCGGGGCCTGGACGACACCCGGGTGATCGTGGTGCAGGGGAGCCGGTCCGGCAACCGCGCCGGTACTCAGGGCCGCGACGCGTGCCCGGGCTCGCCCGGCGTGCGGTGGTCCTCCTTCATCCCGGCCTCGCGCAGGTGCCGACGTCCGGCCATCAGGTCGTCCCGCACCTCCGACTCGAGCTCGCGGAACAACGTCCAGTAGCCGTCGTCGAACTCCTCGACGATCTGGAAGGTCCACCGTCCCTCGAGGATGTTCCGGCCGAAGAGCTCCCGCTCGAGCCGGTCGGCCCAGTCGGCGTGCCCCGCGTCGCGGAGCAGGTGCATGGCCTTCTCGACCCGACGGTCGCTCTCGCCGATCAGCTGGTGGAACGCGTAGAGGTGGCCGCGCGCGCGTTCGGTGGTCTCCAGCGCCTTGGTCAGCTTGCCCACCGCGTCCACCGTCTCCGGGGTCACGCCCTCGGGCACCTGGTGGTCCTGGTCGGGCGGGCGGCTGTCGCTCATACCGATCCTGTACCCACTGCTGCCACGATGTGCGCATGGGTGAGTCGGTGTACGACGCGATGGGCGGGGAGGACGCGGTCCTGCGGCTGGCGCACGCCTGGCACGAGCGGGTGCTGGCCGACGAGGTGGTGAGCCACGCGTTCAGCCACGGCTACCGCAGCGACCACACGGAGCGGCTGGCGGCCTACTGGGCCGAGCAGCTCGGCGGGCCGCCGGCGTTCACCGTCGGCCTGGGCACCGACCACACGACGGTCCTCCGGATGCATTCGGGCAACGGCGAGCACCATGAGATGGACCGCCGGGCCGAGGAGTGCTTCGCCCTGGCCCTGGACGACGCGGGGCTCCCCGAGTCGCCCGAGCTGCGGCGCACGCTCGTCGCCTGGTTCCACTGGGGGATCGAGCTCATGGACGCCTACCCGGCGAGCGCCGACGACGTCCCCCACGACGTGCCGTTCCCCCGGTGGTCGTGGGACGGTCCCCGCGTCTGACCCTGCGCGCTCCAGCGGCGGCTGATCTCACGGCGATTGGAACGATCCAAGAAATCCTGGGAGACTGGTCCCGACCACCGAGCACCAGCCGAAGGGAACCACCATGGGCCGCCTGATCGACGACCTGAACGCGCTGCACGACGGGTACGTCGACGCCGTCAACGTCGCCGTGGCCGGCGACGACGTCGAGGGCGCTCACCGCCTCGCCGCGGAGTACGACGACGAGGCGATCGAGATGATCGCCGTGCACGAGGGCCGGACCGACCTGCTGCCCCTGCGCCGCCGCGGTGCCACGGACTCCGGGCTCCGGGCGCGCATCCGCCGGCTGACCGCGCGTCGCGCGGCCTGAGCGCCACGGCTCAGACGAGCACGATCACCAGCAGCAGGGCGACCACGGCGAGGGCCACGGTCATCACGACGCCCAGCCCGAACGACGGAAGCGGCTGCCGCAGCCGGATCGCCCGCTCGACCCGCGCCCAGCGCACCAGCGCGAAGACGCAGATCAGGCCGCCCAGCCCGATCAGCACGACCACGAGCAGGGTGCGCAGCCAGTCGGTGCTGGGCACCTCCAGCGCGTGCAGCGCGATGCCGCCCGCGAGCATCGCCAGCGCGGTGCGCACCCAGGCCAGGAAGGTCCGCTCGTTGGCCAGCGAGAAGCGCGGGTCGGGTTCCTCGCCCTCGTCGTACACCCAGCGGGGCTGCCGCGTCGTCACCCGGCTCATCGTGCCGCATGGCGGTGCCGGGTAGATTCCTGGCCCGATGTCTCTGGTGGTGGGTGCCGCGATCGTCCGCCGGGGCACGCTCCTCGCCGCGCGCCGCACCCGCCCGCCCGATGCCGCCGGACGGTGGGAGCTCCCGGGCGGCAAGGTGGAGCCGGGCGAGGACCCGGGCGATGCCCTGGTCCGCGAGATCGCCGAGGAGCTGGGCTGCCGGGTGTCCGTGGACGGGTGGCTCGACGGCGAGCAGCCAGTCGGCTCGTCGCACGTCCTGCGGGCCGCCGTCTGCCGGCTCGAGGACGACGAGCCGGAGCCCGGCGCCGACCACCACGAGCTGCGCTGGCTCGGGCCCGAGGAGCTGGACGACGTCGACTGGCTCGAGCCGGACCGGCCGTTCCTGCACCAGCTCCGTGACCTCCTGCTGGACGGCGAGGCGCTGCCCGGGGGCAACGTCGGCGGTGCCGTCCGGGTCGGCGACACGGTACGGCGACCGACCGGGCCCTGGACGCCGGCCGTCCACGCGCTGCTGCGTCATCTCGACGAGGCCGGGCTGCGGGCCGTTCCGCACGTGCGCGGTGTCGACTCCCGCGGCCGCGAGGTGCTCGACTTCCTCCCCGGCGAGGTGGTCGACGTCGACACCGAGCTGGTCGGCGACGCGCGGCTCGCCGACCTCGGCAGATGGACCCGGGAGCTCCACGAGGCTCAGAGCGGCTTCGCGCACCCGGGACCCTGGCGCTTCCCGTCGCACCCGGGGCACCCGCTCGTCATCCACAACGACGTGGCGCCGTACAACGTCGCCTTCGAGGGCGACCGCGTCTCCGGGGTGTTCGACTGGGACATCGCCGCTCCGGGGTCGGTGCTCTTCGAGCTCGCCCACCTCGCGTGGACGAGCGTGCCACTCTTCCGGCCGATCCCCGACGACGTGGCCGCCCGGCGGCTCGTCCTCCTGGCCGCGGCGTACGACGGGCCGAGCGCGACGGAGATCCTGGCCACGGTGCCGGCGCGCGTGCAGAGCGTCGTCGACGGGCTGCGCGCGGCGATGGACGCGGGTGACCGGACCCTCGACCGGCTGGCCGCGGTCGGCGAGCCGCAGGGGACCGCACGCCGGCTGGCCGACTTCCGCACCCGCCTCCCCGGTGTCGAGGCCGCCCTCGCGCGACGCCTAGGGTCGAGCGCATGAGCGAGACCCCCGACCGTCGCCTGCTGCTGGTCCACGCCCATCCCGACGACGAGACGATCGGGAGCGGGGCGACGATGGCGAAGTACGTCGCCGAAGGCGCCGGGGTCACCTTGGTGACGTGCACCGGCGGTGAGCGGGGCTCGATCATCCCGCCCGAGCTGGCGCACCTCTCGTGGGAGCAGGACGACACCCTGGCCGAGCACCGGAGGGGCGAGCTCGACGACGCGATGCGCGAGCTCGGTGTCACCGACCACCGCTACCTCGGCGGGTTCGGTCGCTACAGCGACTCCGGCATGGAGTGGCACCCCGACGGCTACGCGATCGCCGGTGACGACCGGCCCGACAACGCGTTCTGGGACGCCGACCTCACCGAGGCCTCGAACCTGCTCGTCGAGATCGTCCGCGAGGTCCGGCCGCAGGTGCTGGTGACCTACGACGAGTTCGGCAACTACGGCCACCCGGACCACATCCAGGCCCACCGGGTCGCGACGTACGCCACGCACCTGGCGGCGGTGCCGCGGTACCGGCTGGACCTCGGTGAGCCGTGGGAGATCGCCAAGATCTACTGGGTGTCGCGCTCCGAGAGCAGCATGCGCCGGGGGCTCCGGGCGCTGCGCGACGCCGGTGACACCACGTCCTTCGAGGGCCTCGACCCGGACGGTCCGCTCCCGATGTCCGTGCCCGACGAGGACCTCGCCGCGGAGATCGACGCGACGCAGTACGCCGACCGGAAGAAGGCGGCGCTCCTGGCGCACCGGACCCAGATCGAGGTGGACGGACGGTTCTTCGCCCTGTCCAACCACCTGGGCGACGAGGTGCTCGGCACCGAGTGGTACCGGATCGCGAAGGGGACGCCGGCGCCGCAGGGAGGCCGGCTCGAGTCCGACCTCTTCGCCGGTCTCTGATCGCGGGGGCACCGATCGGCGCGTTCGCCCACATTCGGAGCCCTCTCGCTCCTAGCATTTTCGCGTGGCGCGCTCGACCCGGCGAGACCAGCGACCCGGCCCCGAGAGCGAGGGTGGCCGGGTCGTCCTCGCGCTGATCCTCGGACTCGCGCTCCTGGCCGGCTGCGTCTACGTCGCGGCGTACGCGCTGGCGGGCGACCGGATCCCGGTCGGCACGACGGTGGCCGGCGTCGACATCGGCGGCAAGAACCCGTCCTCGGCGATGGGGGCGCTCCGCACCGGTCTGGCGAACCGCGCCGACACGCCGTTCACGGTGACCGTCAACGGCCAGACCCAGCAGGTCTCGCCGGCCGACGTCGGGCTCTCGGTCGACTACTCGGCGTCCGTCCACAAGGCCGGAGCCGTCCGCAGCTGGCGGCTGTCGCGGCTGTGGTCCTACTACACGACGGGCACGTCCTTCGAGCCGGTGGTGACGCTCGACCAGAACCGGCTCGCCGCCCTGCTGAAGCGACTGGACACCAGCGCGGGACGGGGACCGCGCGACGGCATGGTCGTGTTCAAGCACCACACCTTCACCGTGCGGGAGCCGCGCCCGGGGCTGGTCCTCGACCCGCGCTCGGCGGGCACCGCGTTCTGGAACGCCTACCTCACCGACGACCCGACCGTGGAGCTGCGGATGTCGCCGGTGACCCCGACGATCAACGAGGCGGCGATCCACCGGTTCGTACGCCGCTTCGCCAACCCGGCCATGTCCTCGGCGGTGCAGCTCCGGTTCGGGCCGACGCCGCTGCGCCTGTCGCCCTCCGACTACGCCCGCTTCCTGGGCGCGCGCCGGCTCGGCGGGCAGCTGCGGCCGACCGTGCGGGCGCGTCCCCTGGCACACCTCACCCGCAGCCAGCTCACCGGCGCCACCGACCGTCCGCAGCCGGCCACCGTCGCCCTCTCCCACGGGCGTCCGCACGTGGTCAGCGCGAGGCCGGGCATGAGCTACGCACCTCACGACGTCGCCGTCGCCCTGCTCCGCGCGATCACGTCGCCGCACCGGACGGCACGGGTGCACCCGACCCCCGCCAAGGCGTCCTTCACGAACGCCGACGCGCGCGCGCTCGGCATCCGGCAGCGGCTCGCGTCCTCGACGGTCGCCCTCGCCCACGGTTCACCCAGCGACGCGCTCGCCGCCGCACTGGACCGGGTCGACGGCACGGTGCTCAAGCCCCGCCACGCCTTCTCGCTGCGCCGGGCTCTCGGGGCCGCGACGCCCCAGGGCGCCGGAGGAGACGCCCTGGCGACCGCGCTCTTCAACGCCGCCTGGCTCGGCGGGCTGCAGGTGACGAGCCACGCCACGCCGCCGTCGTACACCGGGGCGGCGCCGGTCGGCCGGGACGCCACCCTCGGCCACGGCCACGACATGGCCTTCACCGACGACACGAGGTACGGCGTGCTGGTCTCGGCGCAGGCACGGCACGGCGCGGTGACGGTCACGCTCTGGTCGACGCCCCGGTGGACGATCAGGTCGAGCCACGGACGCCGCACGCACGTCGTCGCCGCGCGGCGCGACGTCCGTCATGGCCGGGACTGCACCGCGAGTGACGGGCAGGCCGGCTTCCAGGTCACCGTGACCCGCAGCTTCGCCCAGGGCGGGGCCGTGGACCACACCTCGTCGTACACCGTGCACTACGCGCCGGTCGCCGCGGTCGTCTGTCGGTCGAGCGAGCACCACCACGGGCACCACCACGGGCACCACCACGGGCACCACCACTGAGCACGCGTCAGCCGATCCCGGCCTTCGCGTCGAGCGCCTGGAGCAGGTCGTGCGCGGCGAGCTCGACCTGCTTGTGCCGCCACTCCGAGGCCCGGTAGACCGAGGCGATCAGCGCGGTGCGGTGCACCCGCCGGAAGTCGCCGTACACGAACGCGTGCCGGGCCTTGGTCTCGTCGTTCGCGCCCTCGGTGAGCCCGAGGTGCCAGGCGGCGTACTCCTCCCAGGTGTGGTGGTCCAGGAAGGCGTTCTGCGCGTCGGCACCGGGCTGCACCTCGCCCCAGTCGCTGTCGAGGACGTACTGCTTGCCCTCGATCAGCTCGCGGCAGCGGGCGACGGCGTCCGGGTTCACGTCGTAGCGGGCCATGCGGCACACGTTACGGCGCGAGGCGGTGGAGGTCTCTCGGGAACAACGTGACCTCGCGGATGTTGTGCGCCTCCACGAGCCGCCCGACCCAGCGCTCGAGCCCGATCGCGAAGCCGCCGTGCGGCGGGATGCCGCGCCGGAAGGCCTCGACGTACGACGCGTACGGCGCGTAGGGGTAGCCCCGCTCCTCCAGGGCGCGGACGTAGTCGGCGTACCGGTGCAGCCGCTGGGCTCCACTGACCAGCTCGACGCCGCGGAAGATCAGGTCGAAGGACCTGCTCCAGCGCGGGTCGTCCGGGTCGGGATGGCTGTAGAACGCACGATGCGCGGTCGGGTAGCCCTCGACGAGGACGAAGTCCGAGCCGTGCTCGTCGCGGCCCCAGTCGCCGATCGCCCGCTCGTGGGCCGGGTTCAGGTCGTGCTCGTCTGAGGGAGCCCCGGCGATCTCGAGCGCGTCGCGGAAGTGCAGCGTCGGGATCTGCGCCGGCACGCCGGGCAGCTCGAGGCCGAGCCGCTCGGCCGCGGGCGCGGCGTACCGGCGTACGCCGTCGACCATGCCGGCCACGACGTCGCGCAGGCACTGCATGACCTCGTGGTGGTCCTCGACGAACCCGAGCTCGACGTCGAGCGAGACGTACTCCGCGAGGTGCCGCACCGTGTCGTGCGGCTCGGCGCGGAAGACCGGCCCGACCTCGTACACGCGTTCGAAGACCCCGACCAGCTGCTGCTTGTAGAACTGCGGGCTCTGGGCGAGGTACGCCGGCCGGCCGAAGTAGTCGACCGTGAAGACGTTGGCGCCGCTCTCGGTCGCCTGCTCGACGAGCTTGGGGGAGTGGACCTCGGTGAAGTCCCGGGCGTCCAACGTCTCGCGGAAGCCGCGCAGGCTGGCGGCGGCCAGCTCCCACTTCGCGCGCTGGGCCGGGTGGCGCCAGGTCGTCGCGGCGTGGTCGAGCAGCGTCGGCAGGCCGGTGTCGAGGGTCGGCCGCCAGAGCTCGACTGCGGGCGTCTCGGCCGGCTCGCCGAGGGCGGTCACGGTTGCGTCGGTGACCTCGACGCCGCCGGGTGCCTGGTCGTTGGCCGTGGCGACGCCGCGCACGTCGACGGGGGTCTCCTCGGGTGGGAGCGCGGTGCCGGCGGGCAGCACCACCTGGGCCAGGCCGGCGCGGTCGCGGACGACCAGGAAGGTGACCTTCGCCAGCTCGCGGCGTCGGTGCACCCAGCCCTGGAGCCGGACCTCCTCACCGGGAGTCGTCTCGGGCAGCGCGGATGTGAGTGTGCGTCTCATGGTTCCTCCAGTAGCGGATGCCCTGGAGGTGTGGGCGGGGGCAAGGTCGCGGTGCCACCACACCTTCGCCGACGTCTCGTCGACCTCTCGTCGGCACGTCGTACGCACGGACCGCCGTGTCGCTCCCGGGTCGGAGGGGGTGTGTCAGGCCCCACGGCGTTCGGACGAAATCGTACGTCGCCCGCGGCGGTCCCAGCCACTCCGTTGCCTCGTCGGTGGCGCCCTCTTCTGTGCCGCAGGGTCGGCGACGACGTAATTGGCCGATCGCCGGGAAAGCGGCGCCCGCGGAGTTACACTCTCCACAAGCGCAGCCATTCCGTGACAGGGCGCCGAGCGACAGCAGGACCTGCTCGTGCCGCGCCCCAGGCGTCAGGATCACGTTCTCCTCGGAAGGATCTGCGTCGTCTCGACCCCGGTTCCGGTCGACGACCCCCCCTCGTCGAGCGCGTCCAGCGATGGTTGCGCGCCCAACGACGGGTCTCTCATGACACGACCAACCCCCTCCACCGGTCCCGCGAACGCACGCGGACGACATTCGACCTCCACCGCGATCACGGCCACGGCCGCGGTGATCCTGACCCTGGTGTTCGCGGTCGGCCTGGCGCTCACCTCCATGGGCAGCGCCCAGGCCGCCGCGGTCGCGGTGCCGCTCGGGACCGCCCGCAGCTACGCGGTCCTGGCGGGTTCGACGGTGACGAACACCGGGCCCAGCGTGATCCACGGCAACGTCGGGCTGAGTCCCGGTACCGCCGTGACCGGCTTCCCTCCGGGTCTCGTGCACGGGACGACTCATGCGGCCGACGCGGTGGCCCTCCAGGCCAAGACGGACCTCAAGGCCGCGTACAACGTGGCCGCGTCCGAGCAGCCGCCCCACCCGATCACCAGCGACCTCGGAGGACAGACCCTGACCCGCGGCGTCTACAACTCGGCCACCAGCCTGGGCCTCACGGGAGCGCTGACGCTGGACGGCCAGGGTGACCCGGACTCCGTGTGGGTGTTCCAGGCGGGCTCGACCCTCACCACGGCCACCGCGAGCCAGGTCAACCTGATCAACGGCGCCAGTCCCTGCAACGTCTACTGGCAGATCGGCAAGTCAGCGACCTTGGGGACCGCCTCGACGTTCCGGGGCAGCATCTTCGCTCTGCACAGCATCACGGTCACGACCGGCGTCACGGTCCACGGGCGGGTCCTGGCTCGCAACGGCGCCGTCACCCTCGACACCGACACCATCACCCGACCGACCTGTGCCGTCACGCCCCCGACCTCGTCCCCCACCGGTGGACCGACGAGTGGACCCACCGGCGGACCCACCGGCGGACCCACTGGTGGACCGACGGGTGGCCCCGGCGGCCACGGCCCGACGACGGGTCCGGCCGGACCGGGTGGCCCCTCGGGCGGTCCGAGCACCGGTCCTCCCGCGCAGATCACCGACTTCCCGAGCGGTCCTCCCGAGACGGGTGACGGCGGTAGCGTCCACCGGTCGCACCCGGTCGTGGCGGTCAGCGGGGTGCTGGCGGTGCTGGCGTCGATGGCCACCCTGTTCCTGTGGCGACGTAGAGAAAGCAGGGTCTGACCGAGGACTCGGGTCCTGATGTCTGACCACAGACGACCGTCCGGCCGCGCAGCCGGCCCGGCTCGGCGGCGATCGACGATGGTGGCCGTCGCGGCGTTCACCTGTGCCCTGATCGGGGTCGGGAGCTTCGCTTACGCGACGAACGACAACGGTGGCGCCCCGCGCGCGCCGGCAGCGGTGACGCCCACCGCGTCCGGCGCGCCCTCGGCGCATCACGGCGGCGGGACATCACCCCGACCGAAGGGACCCCTGATGAGCCGCTCCGTGCCGGTGCGCGTGGCCATCCCCTCGGAGCAGATCGACACCAGCCTGCTCAGACTCGGCCTCAATGCCGACGGCAGCCTGCAGGTGCCGTGGAAGCCGCTGCTGGCCGGCTGGTACACGGGCTCGCCCACGCCCGGAGAGCTCGGGCCGGCCATCATCGCCGGGCACGTCGACTCGTGGGCGACCGGGCCTGCGGTCTTCTACCACCTCGGGGACGTGAGGGTCGGGGCGCGGGTCGTCGTCACCCGGGCGGACAGGTCCGTCGCCGACTTCAGGGTGACGGCGGTGACGTCGTACCCGAAGACCGCCTTCCCGACCGACCGTGTGTACGGCGACGTCAACCGCGCCGAGCTGCGGCTGATCACCTGCGCCAACTGGAACAGCACCACCCAGGAGTACGACGACAACGTCGTCGTGTTCGCCCGGCTTGTCCGAACCTGAGCGAAGGCCCCCATGACACGAACTCCCCAGACCGCCTGGTCCACCACCGTGACGGGTGCTCTCGGGGTGTGCGCCCTCGTCGTGATCGGGGCGCTCGCACCGGTCCCATCGGCGGCAGGCGCGGTGCCCGGTCCGGGGGCGGCCACGTTCGTGGACCTGGGCACGGCCGCGTCGTACTCGGTGCTGGCCGGCACCGGTGTCACGAACACCGGCTCCGCCACCGTCCTGGCCGGTGACCTGGGCCTGAGCCCGTCCGGTGTCGTCGCCGGGTTCCCACCCGGGACCACCCAGGGCACGATCCACGACAAGGATGCGGCCGCCGAGCAGGCCCAGTCCGACCGGCAGGACGCCTACGACGACGCCGCCGGTCAGACCAGTACGGGTGTGTTCGCCGGTGACCAGGCGGGATCGACGTTCACGCCCGGCGTCTACACCAGCGCCGCGGCCGTCACGAACACCGGCACCATGACCCTCGATGCCGGGGGCGACTCGAGCGCGGTCTTCGTGTTCCAGGTCGGCGCGGCGTTCAGCTCCGCCGCCGCCAGCAAGATCGTGTTGAAGAACGGTGCCCTGGCCAACAACGTCTACTGGCAGGTGCTGGGTGCGGTGGCGGTCGGCGCCGGAGCCAAGGTCGTCGGCACCTTTCTCGGGGCCGGCGCCATCTCGTTCGGGGAAGGGGCCACGATCAAGGGCCGGGCACTCACTCCGAGCACGGTGAGCCTGGCGAACAGCCCGTTCACCGAGCCCAAGGACGACCTGACGCCGCCGGAGATCACGATCGACGGTGGTCCCGCACGGTCGGTCGACGACACGACGCCGTCGATCGCGGGCACCACGGACGAGCCGGCGGGCCGGCCGTTGTCCGTCGCCGTGGCGGGACAGACGCTGACCACGACCGTCGGCGCCGGCGGCGTCTGGACCGTCGGGCCGGCTGCCCTCTCCGAGGGCGTGCACCAGGTGGTGGCGACGATCTCGGACGCCTCCCAGAACGTCAGCACCGCGTCGCAGGCCCTCACCGTCGACGTGACCGACCCAGCCGTGACGATCGACGGTGGCGCCACCCGCGCGACCAACGACACCACGCCCACGATCGCGGGCACGACGGACCAGCCCGGCGACACATCGGTCACCGTCACCGTCGGCGGGCAGACCCTGACCACGACCTCGCAGGAAGGTGGCACCTGGACGGTCACCGCCGCGGCCCTGGACGAGAGCTCGTACGGCGTGGTGGCGTCGGTCGCGGACGAGGCCGGGAACACGGGAACCACCCTCCAGGTCCTCACCGTCGACGTGACCAGGCCCGTCGTGACGATCGACGGCGGCGCATCGAGGACGACCGAGGACACCTCGCCGTGGACCTACGGGACGACCGGTGAGCAGGCCGGCAGCACGGTCGACGTGGCCGTGGGCGGGCAGGACCTGACCACCACGGTGGCCGGCGACGGCACCTGGGGTGTCAGTGCGCAGACGCTGAGCAAGGGGACCTACCAGGTCACCGCCTCGATCACGGATGCCGGAGGCAACACCGGGAGCGCCACCCAGAGCCTCGTGATCGGCGAGGCCTCGGGCCCTCCCGGCCGGCACGACCGGCCCGACGCGGCGATCCGCCGCGGCCACGGCGCGTTCGTCGGTGCCGGGACCTACGGGGGATCCGCGGACCAGCGGCTGACCGTCCACCTGCGCCGCACCGCCAAGGTCGCGACCTTCGACGTACGCCTCACCAACGACGGGAGCGCCGCGCACACCCTCAGGTTGCGCGGCACGCCGAGCAGCAAGAGGTTCACGGTCACCTACCGGGCCGGCGGCAAGAACATCACGACCGCCGTGACCGCCGGCAGCTACCGCACGAGCAGCCTCGATCCTCACGGCCACGTGCACGTGACGATGAGGATCACGATGACGGCTGCCGCCCGGCCCGGTGACCGACGCGTCTTCGAGCTCCGGGCCGCCTCCGCGCACACGCCGAGCAAGCAGGACGCCGTCGCGGCCGTCGTCCACCGCTGACGCGAGGCGGCCGGGAGCGCCGGGGCAACCTCCGGACCCAGCGCGTCGTTGAACCAAGTGTGAGGACCCGACGCAGAGCCCGTGGGCCGGCGGTCCTGGTCGTGGTGCTGGTCGTGGCAGCCGTGGCCGTCGGCTGGACGGTCACCCACCGGCACGGACCGTCTGCGTCGGCCGACGAGACCAGGGCCTCCGCGCGCGTCCCGCCGACGACGTCGCCGCCCTCGAAGAACGCCGAGGGTGCGCGCAGCGCTCCGCGGCGCAGACACGTCTCGCTGGATCTCTCCGCCCACTCGACGACGGACCCGTCGAGCGTTTGGGTCGTGGTGAACAAGACGCACCCGATCCACCCGCTCGACTTCCGCCCGCGACTCGCCCTCGTCCGCGGCTACCAGGTCGCTGCGGTCGCGAGCGTCCCGTTGGGCCGCTTGCTGCGTGCCTCCGACGCAGCGGGGCTGGGCCTGAAGATCGAGAGCGCGTTCCGGTCGTACTCCTACCAGGTGCATGTCCACGACGCCCTGGTCGCGACCGAGGGGGAGGCTGCCGCCGACCAGGTCTCGGCACGTCCCGGGTACAGCGAGCACCAGACCGGCCTCGCGGTCGACCTGATCACCCCGGCCCAGCCCGGGTGTGACCTCGCGCCGTGCTTCGCCTCGACGCCGGCGGGCCGTTGGCTGGCGACGAACGGATGGCGCTACGGGTTCATCGTGCGCTACACGCGGGCGAACGAGGCGCGCACGGGCTACCACCCCGAGCCCTGGCACCTCCGGTACGTCGGGCGACCTCTGGCCGCCGAGATGCGGGCCGCCCACCGCACCTCCCTCGAGCAGGTCTTCCACGTGCGGGGCGGCGACTATCCCGCCGCCGGGGCCGGAGGTTGACGCCCGGCCGCTGTCGGGGCGAGTGTCGGCGTCCTCCAAGATGGCGGGATGGACGTGCAGGCCCGGACGGCGGCCAACCGGCGGCTGTTGGCGGACTTCTTCGACGGCTTGGGCGACGACCAGCTCATGGCCCGCAGCCTGTGCCCGGCGTGGACCGTGCGCGAGGTGCTCGGTCACCTCGTCTCGCCCCTGACCGGGAGCCTCGGCCAGCTCATCCGCGAGGTCGTCCGCCGGCGTGGCTCGGTGAACCGGGCCAGCGAGGAGATCGCTCGCGACGTGGCGCGGCGTCCGGTCGCCGAGCTGACGTCGCTGCTGCGTGACCGGGCCGACGTGCACGGTCGGGCGCCGGGCGTCGGGCCGATGGGACAGCTGACCGACGGTTGTGTGCACCTGCGCGACTGCGCGCGGCCGCTGGGACTGGCCACCGACGTGTCTCTCGACGACTGGCGGACGGTGCTGGACTGGCTGCCGCCCGGCGTACCGGGCCTGGTGCCCCGGCGGCGCCTCGCGGGGCTGTCGCTGCGGGCGACCGATCAGGACTGGGCCTGGGGGACCGGCGACGAGGTGGCCGGCGCCAGCGAGGCGCTGGCCATGGCCGTGTCCGGCCGGGCGGTGGCGCTCGCCGACCTCGCCGGCCCCGGCGTGGACGTGCTCCGAGGCCGGCTGGAAGGACGGCGTTAGCCGTGGCCTACTTCGAGCGCCTCGGTGCGCAGGCGTTCCGGGCCACCGAGCACACCGGCGGCGCCTGGGACCTCGAGACCCAGCACATCGCACCGGCGCTGGGGCTGCTGGCACACGTCGTCGAAAAGGACCGGGACGCGCGACGCAGCGACGGTCTGGTTCTCACCCGCCTCGGCTTCGACATCCTCGGCACCGTGCCGGTGGCCGAGTTCGAGACCGGCGTCCAGGTGGTCCGAGCGGGACGCACGATCGAGCTGGTCGAGGCGGTGCTCAGTCACGCGGGACGGGCGGTGGTGCGGCTCCGCGCCTGGCTGATGGAGCCGCGCGACACCACGGCCGTCGCGGGCACCACCCAGGAGCCGATCCCCGGCCCGGAGGAGCTGGAGGCGTGGGACCCGACGACGGTGTGGCCGGGTGGCTTCATCGCGACCGTCGACGTACGCCGACGCCACGTGGAGCCCGGTCGGGCGACCTACTGGGTGCGCACCACGCATCGGCTGCTCGACGACGAGGCGGTGAGCCGGTGCGCCGCCGTGATCGGGCTGCTCGACGTCGCCAACGGCATGGCCGTGCGCGCGGCTCCCGAGGACGTGCTGTTCCCGAACGTCGATCTCACCGCCCACCTGTTCGAGCAGCCCGGCGGCGACTGGCTCGGGCTCGACACGCGGGTCTCGTTCGGCGGGAGCGGGGTCGGGCTGACGTCGAGCGTCCTCCACGACGAACGCGGGCCGATCGGCACCAGCGCGCAGTGCCTCACCGTCCGGCCGCGCTGACTACGGGGCCAGGGTGCGGGGCGACTCGCGGGTCAGTGCGACACCGGTGCGGACCCACAGCACCGGCAGGCTCCCGGCCAGCCGGCCGGCGAGCAGGCGCCCGTCCTCGCGCAGCAGACCGAGTCCGACGGTCCCGGCCAGCATCAGGAGGTCCGCGTCGAGGAGCAGGCCGAGTGCGGCCGGATCGACCCCCACGAGTGGCGCGAGCGCGAGGACGGCCAGGAGGAGCATGATGAGCACCGGGAGGCGACGTCGGTGCCGGGTCACGACACTGCGGAGCCGGCCCATAGGGTCACGGTACGGGGGGACTCCGAAGAGGGTTGAGGGGCCGGGGAAGCGGGTAGGTCTCCGGTGGGGCTAGGAGGGTGTGATGACCAGGCATCAGGCGCTGGAGCTTCTGCTGACGCGCCGCATCCCGGAGGACGTGCCGTCGATCGAGGCCACGCTGCGTGCGATCACCTCGCGACTCGACGCCGCGGTCGGGAGCGAGGAGTACGAACAGGCGCACCGGCGCATCGACGAGCTGCTCACCGCGCGCGACCGGGCCGCGGCTCGCGCCGAGGTCCTCGTCTGAGCCATCCGGGTCCGCCGCGCTAGCGTGCCCGGCGTGACCCGTGCGCCCGAGCTCCGCCAGGCGATCGCCGACGGCGCCGTCGTCCTCGACGGCGGCCTGGCCACGCTCCTCGAGGCGCGAGGCCACGACCTCTCCTCCGAGCTCTGGTCGGCCCGGCTCCTGACCGACGACCCGGAGGCGATCGTGGCGGCGCACGCCGAGTTCTTCGAGTCCGGGGCGCAGGTCGCGACCACGGCGTCGTACCAGGCGTCGTTCGCGGGCTTCGCGTCCTTCGGTCTCGACGCGGACGAGGCGGCCTCGCTGATGCGCCTCAGCGTCACCCTGGCCCGACGGGCTCGCGACGAGCACCGTCCGGACGGCTGGGTCGCGGCGTCGCTCGGCCCCTACGGCGCCTCCCTCGCCGACGGCTCGGAGTACCGCGGTGACTACGACCTCGACGTGGCCGGGCTCCGGGAGTTCCACCGGCCGCGGCTCGACGTGCTGGCCGGAGCGGGCGCCGACGTCCTCGCCGTCGAGACCGTGCCCTGCCTCGCCGAGGTCGAGGCGCTGTGCGCCGAGCTCGACGGCACCGGCCTGACCGCGTGGCTCAGCCTCAGCGCCGACGGCGACCGCACCCGCGCGGGCGAGCCGCTCGCGGAGGCGTGGGCGATGGCGACGGACGTCGCCGAGATCGTGGCGACGGGTGTGAACTGCTGCGACCCGCACGACGTGACCACGGCACTCGCCGGTGCCGCCGGCCCGCTGGTGTCCTACCCGAACTCCGGCCAGGGCTGGGACGCCGTACGCCGCACCTGGACCGGCGAGTCCGCCTTCGACGCCGGCGCGGTGGCCGGCTGGATGGACCACGGAGCCCGGCTGGTCGGCGGGTGCTGCCGGGTCGGACCCGCCGACATCGCGGCGGTGGCTTCGGTCGCGGCACAGCGTGACGGCCACGTCTCCGGACGGGCCTGAGACGTGGCCGATACACCAGGACGCGTCGCCCGCGACTCCGGCTTGCTGGCGGTCGGGTCCGTGCTGAACGGCCTCCTCGCCTACGTCTTCTTCGCGACCGTGACCCGCGCCCTGGGGGCCGAGTCGGCGGCGCCGGTGTCGGTGCTCTGGGCGTACTGGAGCTTCGCCGCGGCGGCGCTGGCCTTCCCGCTGCAGCACTGGGCCGCTCGTTCCGTGACCGCGACCGGCAGCGACCACGGCGTACGCCGGTCCCTGCCGGCGGTCGGCGCGGCCGTCCTCACCCTGGGGCCGGTCCTCGGGATCCTGGCCTGGCTGGCGCGCGACCCGCTGTTCCATCGCGGCGATGCGTGGTTCCCCTGCTGGTGGCGCTCTCGACGGTCGGCTCGGCGCTGACCGGCCTGGTCCGGGGGATGCTGCAGGCGCACCAGCGCTTCGGGGCGGTGGCGCTCGCGCTGGTGATGGAGAACCTCGTGCGGTGCGTGGTCAGCGTTGCGCTGGCCGCCGCCGGGGACCACCACCCGGCCGCGTACGGGTGGGCGCTGGTGGCCGGCTACGTCACCGCCCTGATCTGGCCGTGGACGCTGCGGATGACCCTGCGGGGCGACGACCACGAGTCACCGCTGGGCCTGCTCGGCGGTGCCAGCGGTGGACAGCTGCTCGGCCAGGTGGCCCTGACCGGCGGGCCGGTGCTGCTCGCTCTCGCCGGTGGTGGGCCGGCCGAGGTGACCGTGCTCTTCGCGGGTCTCGCGCTGTTCCGGGCGCCGTACACGCTGGCCATCGGGATGGTGGCGCAGCTGACCGCGCGCTTCACCCGGCTGGTCGTCGAACGACGACGCGACGCACTGACCCGGATCACGACGCGTCTGTCGGCGGCGACCGTGGTGCTCGCGCTGCTGGCCGTGCCGGTCGGCGCGGTCGTCGGGCCACCGGTGCTGCCCCTGGTCTTCGGCGACGACGTGCGGATGGCCGGCCACCTCACCGCGGTGCTCGCGGCCGCGTCGACGGTTGCGATCGCCTGCCTCGTGGTGACGCTCCTGCTGATCGCGCTCGGCCGCACCGGAGGTCAGGTGCGCGCGTGGCTGCTCGCGGCCGTGCCCGGCGCGGCGTACTTCGTGCTCTGGCCCACGCGCGTCCTCGACCGCACGTGCTGGGCGTTCCTGGTCGTGGAGGCGGCCGCGTTCGCCTGGATGATGGTCGAGGTCACGCGCGGCACCGCGCGGCTCGACGCCGACTGACCCGGGTCAGCCGAGGGCGGCGCGGGTCGCGCGGCCGAAGCTCTCCACGACCCGCTCGAGCTGCGCGTCGGTGAGGGCGTTGAAGAACGGCATCCGCATCAGCCGCTCGCTGACGTCGGTGGTCACCGGGCAGTCCGTCTCCCGCGCCGCGAACCGGCGTCCGCCGACCGAGCTGTGCAGCGGGACGTAGTGGAACGTGGGGTTGATCCCCTCCTGGCGCATGGCCTCCATCACCTCGTCGCGCGTGCGCTTGTCGGGCATCAGCACGTGGAAGAGGTGCCAGGCCGGCTCGCAGTCCTCCGGCACGGAGGGCAGCGTCACCCCGAGCTCGGTGTACGGCGCGAGCGCGGCGACGTAGGAGTCGTAGACGTGGCGTCGCTTGGCCTGGATCTGCTCGGCCTTCTCGAGCTGGGCGAGCAACGTGGCGGCCAGCAGGTCGGAGAGCCCGAACGACGAGCCGGTGTCGACCCAGGAGTACTTGTCGACCTGGCCGAGGAAGAACGCCCGCCGGTTCGTGCCCTTGTCGTAGAGGACCCGCGCGCGGTCGACCAGAGCGGGGTCGTTGACGAGCAGGGCGCCACCCTCGCCGCAGGTGATGTTCTTGGTCTCGTGGAAGCTGAGGCTGGCCAGCGCGCCGAAGCTCCCCAGCGGCCGCCCGCGCCACCGGCCGAAGAGGCCGTGTGCGTTGTCCTCGATCAGCGCCACGTCCGGCCGGTCGGCCAGGGCGGTCTGGATGCCGTCGAGGTCGCAGGCCACACCGGCGTAGTGGACGACGACGACCGCGCGGACGCTGTCGTCGAGGAGCTCGGCGAGGTGCTTGGGGTCCAGGCCGAGGGTGGTCGTCTCGATGTCGCAGTAGATGAGCTCGGCGCCACGCGAGGCGAACGCGAGCGCACTGGTGGAGAACGTGAACGACGGGACGATCACGGTGTCGCCCGGCTGCAGGTCCAGCAGCAGCGCCGAGAGCTCCAGCGCCGCGGTGCACGAGGTCGTCAGCATGACCTCCTCGGCGCGCGACTCCTCGCGGAGGATCGCCGCCGCTCGGGTGCTGAAGGGGCCCGACGACGACGTGTGGCCCTCTCGGAGGCTCTGCTCGAGGTAGGCGAGCTCGTTGCCCTCGATCGAGGGCACGTTGAACCGGATCGGGTCCGGATGCTCTCTGAAGTCCGTCACCGGTGTGGCTCCTCGATTCCGTGGCGAAAGGTCTCCTCGGCGGACCACGGCAGCCTCCGGCCGAGCAGGGCCTCGAGCTCCTGGTCGCTCTCGGAGAAACTCTGCCTCACCGCGGCCTCGAGCGACGCATCGAGGACGACCTCGGAGTCGCCCCGACCGCTGCGGTTGGCCGGCTCGACGTCGACCGGCGGAGCGAGCCGCGGGTCCACGCCGATGTGCGCGAGCGTCCCGGTGAAGCGCGCCGGGTCCTCGAGCAGGTCCTCCAGGAGCTGCACCCGGAGCAGGTCGCCGAAGGCGTCCAGCCACGGGCGGAGGGCCTCGACGTACCGGCCGCGCTCGAGGTAGGCGTACGGCGACACCGAGGTCGCCGCGGGGTCCCAGGGCAGCGGGCCCTCCAGGTTCGCGGCGAGCGCGTCCGAAACAGACCGCTGCTCGAGGCCGTTCTCGGTGCTGAACCGCCAGTGCGAGACGGCACGGGCCACGGGGTCGCGGAGCTGCACGAGGAGCCGGACGTCGTCCCCGAGGAGCGCCCGGATCCGCGGGATCGCCTCGGGCCGGTCCAGGTAGCTGGTGCTCTTCTCGCCCAGCACCTGGCCGGGTGTCGCATGGCCGAACCACGTGCGGTCGTACCACGCTCGGTCGCGGTCGGGACCGAGCTCGTCGAGGAACACCTTCGGCTCCGGTCGCGCCGGGCGGGCCATCGCGATGTCCGGGTGGGCGTCGAGCTGGTGGTGCAGCCAGGTCGTGCCGCAGCGCTGCGCCCCGATGACCAGGAAGTGCCGGGTCACGGCTCGGGGGTCGGCTCGGCGTCGTGCCGGGCCACCCGTTGGATGACGTGGAAGCTCTGCTCCACGCTGACCGCGTTCAGGGTGCGGACGACGTACTCGCCGAGCATCGAGAGCATCGCGATGATGAAGCCGTTGAACGCCGACAGGAGGACGACCAGCGTGGTCCAGCCCTGCACCTCCGACGAGTGCATGAAGCCGCGGATCAGGTAGAAGGCACCGAGCAGGAAGCTGAGACCCGACAGCGCGAAGCCGGCGATCGCGGCCGCCCGCAGCGGGAAGGACGTGTAGCTGAACAGGATCCGCGTCACCAGCCGCAGGATGCGGACCAGGTTGTAGTTGCTCTTGCCGACCGGCCGCGGCTCGTGCCGCACGGTCACGTTCCCCGGGTCGTTGGCGAACAGCAGCGCCTGGCCCGTGACGTAGGGGTGCGCGGTGTGGGAGGCGCAGATGCGGTCGACGACGTCGCGCCGGAGGATCCGGAAGTTGGACACCACCAGGTCGTCGGGCTTGCCGAAGACCCGGCGGTTGATCATCCCGATCAGCTTGCTCCCGATGCGCCGGTAGCCGGCCGCCTGCTTCTGCTCGAACTTCCCGAACACGACGTCGTGGTCGCTGCCGAGGGCGGCGTCGATGAGCAGCAGCGCCTGGTCGGGCGGGTTCTGCAGGTCGTCGTCCATCGTGATCACGTAGTCACCCCGCGACTCGATGAAGCCCGCGAGGTTGGCGTGGTGCTGGCCGTAGTTCTTCAGCAGGTTGAGCGCGACGACGTGAGGCGTGGTGCGCGCCAGCTCCGAGATCACCGACCAGCTGCGGTCGGGACTTCCGTCGTTGACGAGCACGACCTCGTAGCGGAGCCCGGCGCCGTCGAAGACCTCCACCACGCGGCGGACCGTCTCGCCCACGAGGGGCTCGCTGTTGTAGACCGGGATCACGACCGAGTAGCTGTACGCCGCGCGGTCCGGTGTCGGCTCGGTGGCGTCGGCTGCGTCGGCGGCCACTGCCAGGTGGTGTTCACTCACGGGCCTGCCTCCCGGGTCGCCGCCTCGTTCGCCTGCTTCATCTGTTGCCTGACGTCCGGGCCGACCCACTTGGCAACCCAGAAGTCGAACTGACGGTGGCCTCCGACGTTGTCGTAGTGCTCCTCGAGCCACGGCATCAACCACGGCGGTCGGAAGCGCGTCTGCAGGACAATGTAGGTCGGCGAGTACCTCTGGACCCATTCGACGTACCCCGCGAGCCCGCCGGGCTCGTAGTTGTCGTTCATGTAGCGCTCGAGGTCGGGATCGAACATCTGGTACGGCGTGGGGTTGGCGACGTCCGCCATCACCAGCGCCTGAGGGGCCCGGAAGGAGACCACCGTGAACGGGTGCGGCCCCAGCTGCAGGGTCCGGGTGACGACGGCGGTCTCGGGCACGAGGTCGTGTCCGCGCGTGGTCACCGAGAACTCCGTCACGTAGGCCGTGAGGACCACGGCCAGCGCGGCGGCGACGGCCAGCCGGGCCCGCCGCTCGAGTCGGGCGAGCACGAACGCCACGGCGTTGCCGAAGCCGACGGCGGCGAGGGGGAGCAGCATGAACAGGTCCGGTGACGCGTTGTAGGCGATCATGCTCCAGCCCATCCCCGCGAGCCATCCGGCACCGAGCACCACCCAGCCGGTCGCTGCCACCTCACGGGTCCGCCACGCGCGAGGCGCGGAGACGACGGCCGTCACCGCCAGCACCGCCATGCCGAGGAAGATCACCCACAGCGTGGCTCCGAACCCCGACTTGAGGTTGGCCCAGATGTAGGGGCCGTTGTCGAAGGGGTTCGGCTGGCGGGTGTACTCCGCGTTGATGACCAGGAAGTCCTGGAAGAAGGTGTGGAGCGCGCCGTTCACGGCGTAGTAGACCAGGACGACGCCGGTGGTGACGGCGCCGCCGATGGCGACGCGGACCACCGCGCGCACCCGGTGGTCCGGGGCGAGCAGAGCGGCGACCCCGGCCGCCACGACGGCGGTGAAGAAGACCGGCTGCCAGGTCAGCGTGCCGAGGGCGATGAAGACACCGCAGGTGACCCACCGCCTTCGGAGCACCGCGACCAGGGCGACCATCAGGAACAGCACCATCGGGGTCTTCTCCCGTGGGCCGTTCGTGGCCATGTCCAGGAACTCGTGGAAGCTCAGGAACGCGAGGGCCGCCACGACGCCGGCGGCTCGCGAACCTGTCAGGTCGCGGCCGACGACGTACACCAGGCACACGCACGCGACGGAGATCAGCATGAAGAACACCCGGGCGCCGTGGATGTCGGAGAGGCCGACCAGCCGGCCGAGACCCATCCCGATGCCGGGCATCACGTGGGCCAGCGGCCCGGCGCGGTTGAGGATCCCGACGTACGGCGGGTCCCCGTGCAGGAACCGCTGGCCGCCGTACGAGTACACACCCAGGTCTCGGGTCATGGCCTTGTCGAACCCGTGCAGGACGTAGACGACGAGGCTGACCAGCCCGACGACGAACGTCAGCGGATCGGCGGACCCGGCACGGGCACGCAGGGACGAGGCGATCGACGCCCGTGGCGCCTCACCCGAGTCCGTGGCGTTCGCGGCGCCTCTTCGCATCTCGTCGGGATGCTACCTCGCAGATCAACCGGATCCGGGAGCCGGCGCGGCCAGGTAGCGGCACCGGTGGTGCTCGCGCAGACCCAGGCCGGCGTACAGCATCCACGCGGGGGTGTTGACCCGGTCCACCTCCAGCCACACGGTGTCGGCTCCCTCCTCGGCGGCTGCCTCGAGCAGGCCCGCCATCACCGCTCGGCCGAGGCCGGTACGCCGGTGCGACTCGTCGACGCGGAGGCCGTGGACGCCCAGCCAGCCGTGGTTCAGCTCGCCGCGCCCGCGCGCCACCTCGACGCCGTCGACGACGAGCCGGGCCGCCACGCGGGGCCCGTCCACGCTCGCCTCGACCCCGGCCGCCGAGCCGGCGGCGCGCAGGGCCATCACCAGGGACCCGACCAGGAACGGGGCGTCCTCGGGCTCGGACTCGGACCACCCGGCGCCGGCCAGCGCCGCGTCCACCTCGGAGCCGACCTCCACCTGCACGGTCGCGACCCGACCGTACCCGGCGTAGAAGTCCTGCACCCTGGCCGCCGCGTCGAGGAGGGGGAGCCCCGGGTCGCCGACCGCGAGCCCCGAGTTGGCCCGCCGCGAGCCGCGGCCGCGCTCCCCGGTGACCACGCGCATCACCCACTCGCCCAGGGGTGCGGTCTCCGGTGAGAGCCACAGCGGCAGCGCCCGGATCTCGGCCTCGCGGGCCGACACCCGCTCGCGCACCGAGCGCCGGGGCGGCACCGGCTTCCCGGTCACGATGTCGTCGAGCGGGATCGAGACCGCCGCTCCCGACTCGGGCGCGACCAGGCAGGTGTCGGCGTCCCACGCGACCAGAGTCCCGAGCACGTCGGTCATGGCCGGGCCGCCGCTGGGGCCGGTCTCACCGGGGATCCGCCGGCGTACGACGACCCGCTGGCCGACGAGGTGCGGGCCCAGGCCGTGGGCGGTTCCGGGAACGGGCACGCCGGGATACTAGGCTGCGGATCGAAGAGCAGTGCTTTCCCGATCAGGAGGACCAGGTGACCTACGTCATCGCCCAGCCGTGCGTCGACCTCAAGGACCGGGCCTGCGTCGACGAGTGTCCGGTCGACTGCATCTACGAGGGCAAGCGGATGCTCTACATCCACCCCGACGAGTGCGTGGACTGCGGAGCCTGCGAGCCGGTGTGCCCGGTGGAGGCGATCTTCTACGAGGACGACACCCCGGAGGAGTGGAAGTCCTACTACGACGCCAACGTCCACTTCTTCGACGAGCTCGGCTCGCCGGGCGGCGCGGCGAAGCTCGGCGAGATCGACCACGACCACGAGCTCGTCGCCGCCCTGCCGCCCCAAGAGCACGACGAGTGACCGGAGCGCCGGTCTCCCGGCGTCTCCCCGATTTCCCGTGGGACCAGCTCACGGAGCACGCCGCGCGGGCGCGCGCGCATCCTGACGGCATCGTCGACCTGTCCGTCGGCACGCCCGTCGACCCCACGCCCGACGTCGTACGCCGCGCCCTCGAGGCCGCGTCCGACTCGCCCGGCTACCCGCAGACCGTGGGCCTGCCCGCCACGCGGCAGGCGGCGGTCGACTGGCTGGCCCGCCGGCACGGCGTCGTCGGCCTCGGCATCGACGCGGTGCTCCCGGTGCTCGGCACCAAGGAGCTGGTCGCCTCGCTGCCCAGCCAGCTCGGCCTGGGCGCCGGCGACACCGTGGTCCACCCCGAGCTCGCCTACCCGACGTACGCCGTGGGGGCCGCGCTGGCGGGGGCGCGCGGCGTGGCCACCGACTCGCTGACCAGCCTCGGGCCGGAGCGCCCGGGCCTGCTCTGGCTCAACTCACCGGCCAACCCGACCGGCCGGGTGCTCCCGGTCGAGCACCTCCGCAAGGTCGTCGACTGGTGCCGGGAACGCGGCACCGTCCTGGTCAGCGACGAGTGCTACCTCGAGCTGGGCTGGGACGCGCACCCGACGTCGGTGCTGCACCCGGACGTCTGCGGCGACGACCACACCGGCCTGCTCGCCGTGCACTCGCTCTCCAAGCGCTCCAACCTCGCGGGTTACCGCTGCGGGTTCGTCGCGGGCGACCCGGCGCTGGTGGCGGAGCTGCTCGCGGTCCGGAAGAACCTCGGCCTGATCCTGCCGGGTCCCCAGCAGGCGGCCATGGCGGCGGCGCTCGACGACGACACCCACGCCGAGGAGCAGCGCGCGCGGTACGCCGCCCGTCGCGAGGCGCTCCGGGCGGCGCTGGTGGATGCTGGCTTCCGCGTCGACCACTCCGAGGGGTCGCTGTACCTCTGGGCGACCCGGGACGAGGACTGCTGGGACACCGTGTCGGCACTCGCGGACGCCGGCGTCCTGGTCGCGCCCGGGACGTTCTACGGTCGTGCGGGCGCGCGGCACGTGCGGGTGGCCCTCACCGCGACCGACGAACGCGTCGCGGCTGCTGCCGCTCGGCTCTGAGCCAGCCGGGCGACGGTGTCGGGCGGCCCGCGTCAGGCCGTCGGTGCGCCCGGCATCGCGTAGGCGCCGTCCTCCTCGCGGGCGACCGCGAGCTCGTGGATGTCGTCGAAGGCCCGGGCCGACGGCGAGTCCGCCATCGTCTCCGGGACCCGCACCGCCGAGATCGACTCGAGCCGCACGACCGCGTGCTCCGCGTGCGTGCTCAAGATGACCCCTTGGCCGTCGAGACCCGCCACGGTGCCGCGGAGCCAGTGCCCTTGCACCAGCACCTCCACCGGCAGGCCGTTGTCCTCGGCGCGCCGCAAAGCGGTCCCGACCGTGAACAGCGTCGTTGCGTTGTGCATCAGTAACCCCCCAAGCCCCCCCGGGCTGCCCAAAGCCCCCCCGGGCTCTGCACGAGGTACCAGGGTAGGGCCCACGCGGCCGGATCGGCAGTCCTGCGGGCCCATCGCGGCAAACCTTTACCCACTCTTTGCCAGGCGTGGCCGCCGCGGTCAGCCGATCAGGACGGCGGAGCCACCCGCGCCGCCGCCCCGGCGCCATCCGGCGTCGTCGCCCGCTGTCCACACCCGCCCGCGGAAGGCGACGCTGGCCACGCCGAGCCGGGAGGCCCGCGAGACGACGTACGACGCGAGCGCCCAGCCTCGCTCGGGCGACGAGACCGGCACCGTCAGCGCCGCGTGCGACGACACCCGGACGGAGGTCGGGCCGAACGCCGGCAGCAGCGCCGCGCGGGTCGCGTGGGCGCGCTGGGCGGCCGGCACGGGCGACCCCTCGGGTGCGGCGAGGTGGCACCAGAACGCCGCGGCGGAGTAGCCGGTCATCGCCGAGGCGAGCGCCCGGGCGTCGGCCTCGTAGACGGCGTACGCCGCCGGGTAGCCGGAGCGCTGGACCCGCTGGGCCGCCACGGTGACTCGCAGGTCGGCGTAGCCCGGCACCTGCTCGAGCGCGGCGTAGAACGCGTTCGTCGCGTGCACCGGGTCCAGGACCTGGCGCGGTGTGCCCCAGCCCTGGGACGGCCGCTGCTGGAAGAGCCCGAGGGAGTCCCGGTCGCCGCCGCGGACGTTGTAGAGCTTCGACTCCTGGAGCGCCGCCGCCAGCCCGATCGTGGCCGCGTGGGCCGGCAGCCCGCGCCGGATCGAGATCGCGGAGATCAGCGTCGCGTTGCGCGCCTGCTCGTCGGTGAGGACCACCGTCAGCGGACCGACCTCGGTCGTGCACTGGCCGAGGGTCTTGTCGTCGGGGTGCGACCCGTGCCGCGAGATGCCGTAGGCGACGCCTCCGACGACGAGGGCGAGCGGGACGGCGACCGCGGCAACCCGCTTGGCCGTGCCGGTACGTCGGGGCATCGGGTCAGTTCTGGTGCAGGGCCTCGTTGAGCGCGACGCCCCCGGCACGCCACGGCACGACCTCCACGGTGCCGGTCACGGAGTTGCGCCGGAAGAGCAGGTGGTCGCCGCCGGAGAGGTCGAGGGCCTTCACGACCCGGCCGTCGGGCAGGGTCACCTTGGTGCCCGCCGTGACGTAGCAGCCCGCCTCGACCACGCAGTCGTCGCCCAGGGAGATGCCGATGCCGGCGTTCGCCCCGACCAGGCAGCGCTCACCGATCGAGATGACCTGCTGACCGCCTCCGGACAGCGTGCCCATGATCGACGCGCCACCCCCGACGTCCGAGCCGTCGCCGACGACGACACCGGCGCTGATCCGGCCCTCGACCATGGAGGTGCCGAGCGTCCCGGCGTTGTAGTTCACGAAGCCCTCGTGCATCACGGTGGTGCCCTCGGCGAGGTGCGCGCCGAGCCGGACCCGGTCGGCGTCGCCGATGCGGACGCCGGTCGGCACGACGTAGTCGGTCATCCGCGGGAACTTGTCCACGCCCCAGACCTGGACCGGCCCGTCGCCACGGAGCCGCGCGCGGGTCGCCTCGAAGTCGTCGGTCGGGCACGGGCCGGCGCTCGTCCAGACGACGTTCGCCAGCACCCCGAAGATCCCGTCGACGTTGAGCCCGCGCGGGCGGACCAGCCGGTGCGAGAGCAGGTGCAGGCGCAGGTAGGCGTCGGGGGCGTCGGCGGGGGCTGCGGCCAGGTCGATCCGGACGTGGCGCACCTCGGTCCGCACCCGGCGTACGCCGTGGTCGCGGGCCAGCCGTTCGAGCTCCTCGGGAGCCCCGGCACCCGCCGGGGCCTCGCCCAGCGACGGCGCGGGGAACCAGGTGTCCAGCACCGTGCCGGCGCCCGCGCCGTCCGCGACGACGGTGGCCAGGCCCCAGCCGTGGGCCTGCTGCTCGCTCACCGGCTCGGTCACGGGTCAAACCTACTGACCGGTGCGTCCGTCGATGCGCTCGCGGAGGAGGTCGGCATGACCGCAGTGCCGCGCGTACTCCTCGATCATGTGGACGACGATCTCGCGGAGCTCCGACTCGTCGCCCTCGGGACCCACCAGGACGCCGAGGTCGTCGTACCGCTCGTAGACCTCGCGGGCGTGCGCCACCTCGGCGTGCCAGGCGTCCCACGCCTCGGCGACGACCGCGTCGTCGGCCACCGCGCCGTTGAAGTCGAGGTCGCGGTCATCGGGCGACTTGAACGGACGGGCGAGGTCCATCTGTCCCTCGATGAAGCGCCGGTACCAGTGGAACTCCACCGAGGCCAGGTGGCGGACGAGCCCGAGCAGCGACATCGAGGACGGCGGCACGCTGCGCTGCGCGAGCTGCTCGGCGTCGAGGCCCCCGCACTTCATCTCGAACGTCATCCGGAAGTGGTCGAGGTACTCCGCGAGCACCGCCTTCTCCCCGCGCGGGGTGGTGCCGGTGTCGCGTGGGTCGTCCTCGGGATCGACCCACATGTCGGGGAAGGCGCGCTGCGGCTGGTCACTCACGGACAGGCACTCTGCCGTGTGCCGGAGCGGCGCTCAAATCGCAGTGCCGGTCGAGGTGTTGGTCGAGGTGCCGGTCGAGGTCACCGGTCCCCGCCGTACGCCGCCATCACCGCCTCGTGCGCCATCCGGGCGCGGAGCAGGGCGTCCGACCCGGTGGAGCGGGCGAGGTACCACCACCACCCGTCGTTGCCGCCGACGCGCCAGTAGTCGGTGTCGAGCCAGGACCTCGCCCAGGCGACCCGCGACGCCCGGCCGACCACGACGAACGTCGGGTGGAGGTCGACCAGCGTGCGCTGGAACCCGGCCATGCCGCCCGGGTAGGTGGCGTCGAGGTAGCGCTCCTGGTTGCCGGTCATCAGCTGGTACGGCACGGGACTCTCGCGTCCGGACAGCGCCAGGACCTGCGGGGCGCTCAGGCTGACGACCGTGGCGTCGGCCGGCTGCGTGCCGAGCACGGCCTCCACGTCCGCCCGCTGCAGGATCAGCGCGTCGTCGCGCGTCGTGACCGACTCCACGAGGCCGGCGACCACCCCGAGACTCACGATCACGGCGACGCCGGCCAGGGCCGTGCGCTGGGACAACCGGCTCAGCAGGAGGAGCGCGACGCCGGCCACCCCGAGGGCGGCCAGCGGCAGCAGCTCGAAGAGGTCCGGCGCGCCGTTCACGACCAGCACGGTCCAGACGGTCCCGACGAATCCGCCGGCCGCGCAGGTGACCAGCCGGACCGCGACGGGGGAGACGGTCGGCCGGCGAGCGAACGGGACGGCCCGGACGCCGAGCACGAACAGCGCGACCAGTCCGCCGATCGCCAGCGGCAGGCTCCACCCGTACGCCGACCGCAGCGTGGTCTCGATCTCGCTCGGCCGCGTGAGCAGCGACGGCTGCGAGGTGTACCCCACGTTGATCACGATGAAGCCGTCGAGGGCCCGCGACAGTGCCCCCGCGGCGAGGAAGTAGGCAACGGTGACCGCGCTCGGCACCAAGCCGCCCACGGTGAACCGGAGCAGGATCCGAAGCTTGGTGTCCCGCTGGTCCAGGAGCACCGCGGCCGCCAGCGCGGCGAGGGCCACCGCCAGGACGGGCTGCCAGGTCAGGGTCGCCAGTGCCGCGCAGGCACCGGCCAGCGCCCACCGGCGCCGGCCGAGCAGGATCAGGCAGCCGAGCAAAAAGACGACCATCGTGGTCTTCTCGCGGGGGCCGTCGGACGCGAGGTGCGAGAAGTCGTGGAAGGTGAGGAAGACGGCCGGCGCCAGGAAGCCGGCCGCGCGCGACCCGAGCGCGTCCCGGGCCAGGACGCACAGCAGCGAGCAGCACAGCGCCGAGAGCACGGTGAAGAAGAGACGCTCGGACAGGACCGGGTCCGCGCCCACGAAGCGGCCGAGCCGGATGGCGAGCCCGGGGACGGCGTCGGCGAGCGGACCGACCGAGTTGAAGACGCCGACGTACGGCGGGGTGCCGTGCGAGACCTGCAGCCCCCCGTAGGTGAACACGCCCAGGTCGCGGTCGAGGTCGCCGTCGAACCCGTGGAGGGCGTACACCAGGAGGGACACGAGCCCGACGACGGCCGGGTCGCCCCACCGGTGCGGCCGGAACCTCGGCAGCGCCCGAGCGCGGCGTGGGGCCGGATGCCGGCGGTCGAGGACCGAGGTCACCGGGCGAGGATCTCGCGGGTGGCTGAGGGGCGCATGAGGAACGGGTGAAGAGACGTCATGACGTGACGTCCGAACCGAGTGGCTGCGTCCGGGACCGGCGCCGTACCCTGGGGTCACAGGCGTTCGAGCCGTCATCAGCGGCGAGCCTCCGGAAGAACGGGTCCGACGGACCCCAGTAGACCCGGACGGGTGGGCCCGTCACAGCCCGCGAACGAGCGGTCGCGCGGCAGCGCGCGGCAAGCGAGGTGGTACCGCGGTCCACGGCGTACGCCGGGGGTCGTCCTCGTGAGACACGAGGACCCGCAGGAGAGCCCCCGATGACGTACCCCAAGGTCTCCACCGACCCGAGCGCCGACGGCACGGGCGTGCCGCCGACCCCTCGGTTCCCGCAGATCGAGGAGGGCGTGCTCGCCTACTGGGAGGCGGACGACACCTTCCGGGCGAGCGTCGAGAACCGCGAAGCCGGGGAGGACGGCGCCAACGAGTTCGTCTTCTACGACGGCCCGCCCTTCGCCAACGGGCTGCCGCACTACGGCCATCTGCTCACCGGGTACGTCAAGGACCTCATCCCGCGCTACCAGACGATGCGCGGCCGCCGGGTCGAGCGCCGCTTCGGCTGGGACACCCACGGCCTGCCCGCCGAGCTCGAGGCGATGCGCCAGCTCGGCATCAAGACCACCGACGAGATCCTCGAGATGGGGATCGAGGCCTTCAACGCCGAGTGCCGCAAGTCGGTCTTCGAGTACACCCAGGAGTGGCGCGACTACGTCACCCGGCAGGCCCGGTGGGTCGACTTCGACCACGACTACAAGACCCTCGACCTCGACTACATGGAGTCGGTGATGTGGGCCTTCAAGCAGCTGTGGGACAAGGGGCTGGCCTACGAGGGCTTCCGGGTCCTGCCCTACTGCTGGAACGACGAGACCCCGCTGTCCAACCACGAGCTGCGCATGGACGAGGACGTCTACCAGATGCGCCAGGACCCCGCGGTCACGGTCGGGATGCGGCTGACCAGCGGGCCGGCCGAGGGCGCCTACGCGCTGATCTGGACCACCACGCCGTGGACCCTGGCGGCCAACCTCGCGATCATGGTGCACCCCGACATCGAGTACGTCGTGGTGGAGTCGTCGTTCACCGGTGAGAAGGAGCGCTACCTCATCGGCGCCGAGCGGCTCGCGACGTACGCGCGCGAGCTGAAGGACGAGGACTCGGACTCCCTCGAGGACCAGGTCGTCCAGCGCTTCACCGGTCTCGACCTCCTCGAGAGCACCTACACGCCGCCGATGTCCTACTACCTCGGGCACGCGCGCGCGTTCCGGCTGGTGCCGGCCGAGTTCGTCTCGACCACCGAGGGCACCGGGCTCGTCCACACCGCCGGCGCCTTCGGTGAGGAGGACAAGACCGTCACCGACCGCGAGGGCATCGAGCCGGTCGTGCCGGTCGCCAAGGACGGCACGTTCACCCCGCCGGTCGACGACTACGCCGGCCTGCACGTCTTCGACGCGAACATCGCGATCATCGGCCATCTCAAGAACATGACACGGGGTGAGGGCGACACCGGTTCAGTCACGCCCGGCACCCTGCTGCTCCGGCGCGAGTCGTGGGAGCACTCCTACCCGCACTGCTGGCGCTGCCGCGAGCCGCTGATCTACATGGCGGTCTCCTCGTGGTTCGTGTCCACGACCAAGATCCGCGACCAGATGCTCGACCTCAACCAGGAGATCCGCTGGGTGCCCGACCACGTCAAGGACGGGCAGTTCGGCAGGTGGCTGGAGAACACCCGGGACTGGTCGATCTCGCGCAACCGCTTCTGGGGCAGCCCGATCCCGGTCTGGAAGAGCGACGACCCGGCGTACCCGCGCCTGGACGTGTACGGCTCGCTCGACGAGCTGGAGCATGACTTCGGCGTGCGCCCGGACAACCTGCACCGGCCGTTCATCGACGACCTCACCCGGCCCAACCCCGACGACCCGACCGGCCGGGCCACCATGCGCCGGGTCACCGACGTCATGGACTGCTGGTTCGAGTCCGGGTCGATGAGCTTCGCCCAGGTGCACTACCCGTTCCAGAACGCCGACTGGTTCGACCACCACTTCCCGGGCGACTTCATCGTCGAGTACATCGGCCAGACCCGCGGCTGGTTCTACACGATGCACGTGCTCGCCTCGGCGATCTTCGAGCGGCCGGCGTTCGAGACCTGCGTCTCGCACGGCATCGTGCTCGGCAGCGACGGACAGAAGATGTCGAAGTCGCTGCGCAACTACCCCGACGTGCGCGAGGTCTTCGACCGGGACGGCGCGGACGCCATGCGGTGGTTCCTCATGCAGTCCCCGATCCTGCGGGGCGGCAACCTGATCGTCACCGAGCAGGCGATCCGCGAGGGCGTCCGCCAGGTGCTCATCCCGTTGTGGAACTGCTGGTACTTCTTCGCGCTCTACGCCAACGCCGTCGGCGAGCAGGGCTACGACGCGCAGCGGTCGACGGCGTCCGAGCACCCCATGGACCGCTACCTGCTCGCCAAGACGCGGGAGTACGTCGCGGACTCGACCCGGCAGCTCGACGACTACGAGGTCGCCAACGCCTGCGACACCACGCAGCGCTTCCTCGACGTGCTCTCGAACTGGTACATCCGCCGCTCGCGGGAGCGGTTCTGGGCGGCCGACGGCACCGTCGACGAGGCGGCCTTCGACACGCTGTTCACGGTGCTCGAGACGGTCTGCCGGGTCGCGGCTCCGCTGCTGCCGCTGACGGCTGAGGAGGTGTGGCGCGGGCTCACGGCGGGCCGTTCGGTGCACCTGACCGACTGGCCGGACGTCGCGGACCTGCCCGAGGACGCCGAGCTGGTGGCGGCGATGGACCAGGTGCGCGACGTGTGCTCCGCCGGTTCCGCGCTGCGCAAGGGTGCGTCCCTCCGCAACCGGCTGCCGCTGACCTCGCTGACGGTCGTGGTCGCCGGCGCCGAGCGGCTCGAGGGCTTCGAGGGGATCGTCGCCGACGAGCTCAACGTGAAGCAGGTGCGCCTGCTCGATGCCGACCACCCCGACGCCGCGTCGTACGGCGTCTCGCAGCGGCTCACCGTCAACGCCCGAGCCGCCGGCCCCCGACTGGGCCGTGACGTGCAGACCGCCATCCGGGCCGCCAAGTCCGGCGACTGGACGGTGTCCGACACCGGCGTCGTCACCGCGGGGGGCCTGGTCCTCGAGGACGGCGAGTACACCCTCGAGACGGTCGCGTCCGGTGGCGAGGACTCCGCGACCGGGCTGCTGCCGGGCGGTGGCTTCGTGGTGCTCGACACGGGGGTGACGCCGGACCTCGAGGCCGAGGGGGTCGCCCGCGACCTGGTCCGCGCCGTGCAGCAGGCCCGTCGTGAGGCCGGCCTGGACGTCTCCGACCGGATCGCGCTGACGATCTCGGCCGCCCCGGCCGCGGCCGATGCCGCCCGCACCCACGCCGGCCTGATCCAGCGCGAGACGCTCGCGACGTCGCTCGACGTGCACGACGCCGACCTGGCGCAGCCGGTGATCGAGCTCCGACCGGCCGACCCGCGCGCCTGACGGCTGGTTGGATGGAGTCCGTGGATCTCGACCTGACCGCCGACGTGGTGTCGCTGTGCGCGCAGCTCGTCGACATCCCCTCGGTCAGCCGTGACGAGCAGCAGATCGCGGACGCGGTCGAGGCCGCGCTGACGCCGCTCGCGCACCTCGAGGTCGTGCGCCGCGGCCACACCCTGGTCGCCCGCACCGACCTCGGGCGCGGCGAGCGGGTCGTGATCGCCGGCCACCTCGACACCGTGCCGCTCCACGACAACCTGCCGAGCCGGAACGACGGCACGGACCTGCACGGTCTCGGCGCCTGCGACATGAAGGGCGGCGACGCCGTCATCTTGCGGCTCGCCGCCACCGTCCCCGAGCCGGTCCGCGACGTGACCTACGTGCTCTACGAGGGCGAGGAGATCGAGAGCGAGTTCAACGGGCTCGGCCACCTCGCGGCGGAGGCCCCCGAGCAGCTGCAGGCGGACTTCGCGATCCTGATGGAGCCCTCCGACGGCGTCGTCGAGGCGGGATGCCAGGGGACGATGCGGGTCGAGGTCACGACGTACGGCGAGCGCGCGCACTCGGCGCGGGCCTGGAAGGGCGTCAACGCGATCCATCGGGCCGCGCCCGTGCTCGAGCGGCTCACGGCGTACGAGCCGCGGATGCCGGTGATCGACGGCCTGACCTACCACGAGGGGCTCAACGCCGTCGGCATCACCGGCGGCGTCGCCGGCAACGTCCTGCCGGACCGGTGCACGGTCAGCGTCAACTACCGCTTCGCCCCCGATCGCAGCGAGGCCGAGGCGGAGGCGTACCTCCGCTCCGTCTTCGAGGGGTACGACGTGCAGGTCATGGACAGCGCACCCGGGGCGCTGCCGGGCCTCGACCGGCCGGCCGCGAAGGAGTTCGTCGAGGCGGTCGGTGGGACGGTGAACCCGAAGTTCGGGTGGACCGACGTGGCGCGGTTCAGCGCGCTGGGCGTGCCCGCGGTCAACTTCGGGCCGGGCGACCCCATGCTGGCGCACAAGCAGGAGGAGTACGTGCCCCTCGAGCAGCTCCGGCACTGCGAACGGGTGCTCACGTCGTGGCTGGGAGGCGGACGATGACCGGCGTCAATCCGGAAGGCAAGCACGAGAAGTACAAGGGCCCGGTGGTGATGCGCGGCAACCAGGTCGACGGCACCACCACCGACCAGCGGCTGCTCGACTCGCGCGGTCCCAGCGACTGGGTGCACACCGACCCGTGGCGGGTCCTGCGGATCCAGGCGGAGTTCATCGAGGGCTTCGGCGCCCTCGCCGAGCTCGGGCCGGCCATCGCCTGCTTCGGCTCCGCCCGCACCAAGCCGGACGACCCGGTCTACGCCATGGGCGAGGAGGTCGGGCGCAAGCTCAGCGCCGCCGGCTTCGCGGTGATCACCGGCGGAGGCCCCGGCACCATGGAGGCGGTCAACAAGGGCGCGAGCGAGGCCGGGGGCACCAGCGTCGGGCTCGGCATCGAGCTCCCCTTCGAGAGCGGCCTCAACGCGTGGGTCGACGTGGGGATCAACTTCCGCTACTTCTTCGCCCGCAAGACGATGTTCGTGAAGTACTCCCAGGGCTTCGTCGTGCTCCCGGGCGGGCTCGGCACCCTCGACGAGCTGTTCGAGGCGCTCACCCTGGTGCAGACGCAGAAGGTCACCAGCTTCCCGCTGGTGCTCCTCGGAACCGACTACTGGCGCGGGCTGGTCGACTGGCTGAGCAACCAGGCCCTCGTGCACGGCACGATCAGCCAGAGCGACATCGACATGCTGCAGCTCACCGACGACGTCGACCACGCGGTCGCGCTGATGGTGGAGGGCCGCGAGAGGCGTCGGTCGACATGATGTGGGTCTTCGCGATCCTGATCGTGCTCGCCCTGGGGGCGGTCGCGGTCGTCGCTGCCGGCCGCGGCACCCCGATGTCGCCGGCGTACGACGACGCACCCGACTCGCTGGTGCCGCGCGAGGGCCCGATCACCGCCGAGGACCTGCGCCTGATCCGCTTCCCGCTGGCCTTCCGGGGCTACCGGATGGCGGAGGTGGACGCGCTGCTCGAGCGGCTCGCGGAGGAGCGCGAGCGCATCGAGGCGCCGGCACCGCCGGATGCCGACGGAGAGACACCTACGGCACACTGAGGGGCCGTGAGTCCCGAGCTGATCGTCTACGTCCTGACGTTCCTGTCCGCGGTCGTCGTCGTCCTCACCCGCGTCCGGCTCTCGCAGCGTGAGGCGGCCGGACAGCACCAGGTCGGCATGGGGACGGTCAACCTGCACACGGGCTTCGGCGTCGTGGGGGTCCTGCTGTGGGTCTTCTTCCTGGTCACCGGGCACGACGCGTCGCTCGTGGGCGTCGTGGCCCTCTTCTTCTACTGGCTGACCGCGTTCGTCGGGCTGATGATCCTGCTGCGCTGGGTCCCGAGCAGTGGGAAGCACGCCTCGGACAGCGCCGACGACCGGTGGTCCGAGGGGCCGGGGTTGTCGATCCTGGCCCACGTGGGGATGCTGGTCGGCGTGCTGGTCTTCACCTGGTTCTACGCGACGCAGAGCTGATCCGGCGATGACTCGGGCCCGCCGCTCACGCCGTACGCCGCTGCTCGGCGCGCTCCTCACCCTCGCGCTGGTGCCGGGTCTGCTGCTGGTCCCCGGGCAGCCCACCATCGCCGCGAGCGGGGGGTCGGCCGTGGTCGGCACGCGCGTGCTCGGCACCTCGGTGCAGGGCCGGAAGATCGTCGCCTACCACCTCGGCGAGCCCGGGAAGAAGAAGGTCGTGCTGATCTCGCTGATGCACGGCAACGAGCCGGCGCCGCGGCGGATCCTGACCAACCTGATGCACGGTCCGCCGATCCACGGGATCAACCTGTGGGTCGTGCCGGTGTACAACCCCGACGGGTTCGCGCACCACACGCGCAAGAACGCGCACGGAGTCGACCCCAACCGCAACTACCCCTACAAGTGGGCGCGGCTGGACGGGGGCTACGAGTCGGGCCCCAAGCCGGCCAGCGAGCCGGAGACCCGGGCGATGATGAGGTTCCTCTCGGACGTCCGGCCGGCGTACGTGCTCTCCTTCCACCAGCCGCTGCACGCGGTCGACGTCACCGAGCGCCCGGCGTTCTCCAAGCGGGTCGCCCGCGCGCTCGGCCTGCCGATGTCGCGCCTGACCTGTGGCAGCACCTGCCACGGCACGATGACGATGTGGTTCAACCACAGGTTCAAGGGCTTCGCGCTGACCGTGGAGTACGGCGCGAAGCCGGCGCAGGCGAGGCTGCGGTCCGCGCCGGGGAAGATCCTGACCCTGTTCGGCGCCTGGCGCGGCGGCTCGAGCGGCGTACCCCGAGGCTGAGCTAGCGCCCCTCGAAGACCGGCTTCTCCTTGGCCAGGAACGCGTCGACGGCCGCGGCGTGGTCGGCGGTCTGTCCGGTCCTCGTCATCTGGGCCGACTCGAACTCGACGGCCTCCATCAGCGTGTGGTCGGCCGCGAAGGTGAGCGAGAGCCGCATCGCGCCGAGGGCGACGGTGGGTCCGGCCGCCAGCCGCGCGGCGAGGTCGGCGACGACCCCGGCGAGCTCTCCGGCGGGCACCACCTGGGTCGCGAGGCCGAGCGTGAGCGCCTCGTCGGCCGCGACGGTCCGCGGGAAGTAGAGCAGCTCGATCGCCCTGGCCCGACCGACCAGCCGTTGCAGCGTGAAGCTCGACCCGGTGTCGCACGAGAGCGCGATGTTGGCGAAGGCCAGGTTGAAGCCGGCGGTGTCGGCGACGATCCGCAGGTCGCAGGCGAAGGCCAGGCTCGCGCCCGCGCCGGCCGCGACGCCGTTCACGGCGGCGATCACCGGCTTCGGCATGCCGACGAGGGTGGTCACGATCGGGTTGTAGTGCTCGTCCACGGTGGTGAAGAGGGACTCGGTGGCGCCGCTCTTGAGCAGCGCGACATGCTCCTTGAGGTCCTGCCCGACGCAGAAGGCCCGCCCGGTGCCGGTGAGCACGACGCACCGCACCGCGGGGGCGTCGGCCACCTGCCGCAACGCGGCGAGCAGAGCCTCCTTGGTGGCGATGTCGAGGCTGTTCATCGCCTCCGGCCGGTTGAAGGTGACGGTCGCGACGCCGCCGGCGACCTCGAGCAGGACGGGGGAACCGCCGACATCAGCTTCAGCCATGAGCAGAGGTTGTCACAGCGCCGCCAGGGCGCCGTCGTCTGCCGCCGTCAGGCCGTGCCGAGGCACCGGCTGACGAACCGGTCGGCCGCCGGCTTCAGCCGGGCCGCCTCGCGGGTGAACAGCCGGGCGGCGGGTTCGCCGGGCCAGTCCGAGGGCAGGAGCTCCGACGGCAGCCCGGGGTCCTCGAAGAGGAACTTGCGCCACTCGTGGACCAGCCGGAACCTGGCCGCGAACGCCTTCTCGTCCTCGTCGGCGTGCGGCGGCTCGTCGTCCAGGAGCCGTTCGGCGAGCGTCGGCCACGCGGCGTACGCCGCGGCGAGCGCGCGCAGGTCCCAGGCGTCCGCCGGGTCGGGACGCAGGTCGACGGCGAGTGCGTGTCGCGCGGAGCCGCCGGCGCGGGCGACCACCTCGTCGATCTCCGGTCGGTCGAACGGACAGAGCCACACGCCCGGGGCGTGCTCGGCGTAGCCGAGGTAGGTCAGCTCCTGCCGCAGCCGGTCCCGGTCGCCGCGGTGCCGCGGCGCCTCGAGGAAGACCAGCCGCCAGCGTCCGTCCCAGGGCTCGGGTGCGCTGCGGTAGATCCGCGCCGCGGCCTCCGTCAGCCGTTCGATCGCGCGCGGCGAGGCGCGGTATCCGGGAGCCGCCTCGACCCGGGTCGGCTCGAGCCAGCCCTGGGCCGCCATCCGCGAGATCGCCGTGCGGACCGCGGGCTCGGCGATGCCGACCGGCTCGAGCAGCCGGATCAGTGCCGACACGGGAGCCTGGTCGCCGCGCGAGCGCAGGTGGTCGCCGTACACGTCGAACAGGGCGGACCGTGCGCGCATGCGGTCACTGTGCCAGTTCGTGGCCGCGCCTCGCGGTTCGGTCGGGGTCCGGTCGCGGCTCCGTCGTGGCTCCGTCGCGGCTGCGTCGTGGCTCTGTCGCTGCTGGCTCGGGGGATGGTCGCGGACGGGGTCGCGGACGTGCGTGGCGCGGATGGGGGATAATGGACGCCGCATCAGGCGTTGGGGTCGGTCATCCCCGTACGTCCCGGGTCCCGAACGAGAAGAATGAGGTACGCGGATGGCGGCAATGAAGCCGCGGACAGGTGACGGTCCGCTCGAGGTCACCAAGGAAGGCCGCGGCATCGTGATGCGCGTGCCGCTCGAGGGCGGTGGGCGACTCGTCGTGGAGCTCAATGCCGAGGAAGCCGGAGCCCTGGGAGAGGCGCTCAAGGAGGTCGTGGGCTGACGTGCCCACGCAGACGCCGACCCGGCCCAGCACCGTCCTCCCACCTCAGGTCTCACCACCCGCGTTCGCGCTGACGCCTCGGGCCGCCCACGAGCTGACGGGCGCCGACGTCCTCGCGCTGCCGTTCACGGTCGAGGACGGCACCCCCGTCCTCGGCGCCGGTGCGGCGGACGCGGGTGAGGCGCTGGGTCTCGACCTGGTCGGGCTGCTCGGCTCGCGGCGCGCCAAGGGCACCGGCGGCGAGGTCGTCGCGGTGCCGTACGCCGGCAGCGGCGACGTCCGGCTCGTGCTGCTGGTCGGCACCGGCGCCGGCAGCGCCACCGACTACCGGCGGGCCGGCGCGGCCGTGGCCCGCGCGTCGTTCGACCACGACTCGCTGGCGTCGGCGGTGTCCGCCGGCGGCGACTCCGAGGCGCTGACGGCGTACGTCGTGGGCGCGATGCTGGGCTCGTTCGTCTTCCACTGGCGCTCGCAGGGCCCCGAGCACGAGCCGGTCCGCCGGGTGGTGCTCGCCGGGCTCGTCGGCAACGACCACGCCCACGCGCTGGAGCGCGGTCTCGCGCTCGGCGGTGCCGGCTGGCGCTCCCGGATGCTGGCGACCGTGCCGTCCAACCTGAAGTCGCCGCAGTGGCTCGCCGAGCAGGCGCAGGAGCTGGCCGACGAGGCCGGTCTGGCCTGCGAGGTGTGGGACGAGACGAAGCTCGCCCAGCAGGGCTTCGGCGGCATCCTCGGCGTCGGCCAGGGGTCGGCGACGCCACCGCGACTGATCCGGCTCGACTACACGCCGTCCGGTGCGCGACGGGCGCCGCGCGTGGTGCTGGTCGGCAAGGGCATCACCTTCGACTCCGGCGGGCTCTCGATCAAGCCGGCCGAGGGCATGACGACGATGAAGCGCGACATGACCGGCGGCGCCGTCGTGATGGCGGTGATGGCGGCGCTCGGCTCCCTGGGCTGCCGGCTCCGCGTGACCGGTCTCGTGCCGACGGCCGAGAACGCCGTGGGTGGCTCGTCGCTGCGGCCCGGCGACGTGGTGACCCACTACGGCGGCCGCACCAGCGAGGTGCTGAACACCGATGCCGAAGGCCGGCTCGTGCTCGCCGACGCGATGGCCTACGCCCTCGAGAAGCTCGACCCGGCCGTGCTGGTCGACGTCGCCACCCTGACCGGGACGATGAAGGTCGCCCTCGGGCAGTGGACGGGCGGCTACTTCGCCAACCACGACGTGCTCGCCGAGGCGCTCGCGGCCGCGGGCGCGGCGGCGGGGGAGCCGCTGTGGCGTCTGCCGCTCGAGCCCGACTACGAGGACACGCTGACCTCGACGGTCGCCGACGCGAACAACTCACCCGGTGGGCCCGGAGCCATCACCGCGGCGCTGTATCTCCAGCACTTCGTCGGCACCGGCGACGCCACGGTGCCGTGGGCCCATCTCGACATCGCCTCGACCGGCGACGCGCCGTCCGACTCCTTCGAGTGGACCAAGGGGCCCTCGGGGTTCGGGCCGCGGGCGCTGCTGACCTGGCTGACCGGGCCCGACCCGCTCGCCGGGATCGCCTGAGCCATCCCGTCGAGCGCGGTGCGACCACGCGCGCCGCGGCCTCGCACCGGGCCGACCCGGTCGACCCGCGCGGCCAGGCCCGCGTGGGCCGGTCCTCACTCGGCCTCCGGCGCCCACTCCTTCTTGGCGGCCAGCAGGCCGTCGCCGACCGGCAGCAGCACCGGCACGAGCGTCTCGTTGGCGACGATCTCCTTGCCGAGGTCGCGGATCACGGTCGTGTCCTCGTCCCGCTGCGAGGGGTCGGCCACGCGGTCGTGCCACAGCGCGTTGTCGAACGCGACGATCCCGCCCGGCCGCAGCAGCCGGAGGGCCTCCTTGAGGTAGGCGGCGTACTCCGCCTTGTCGCCGTCGCAGAACACCAGGTCGTAATGACCGTCGGTCAGCCGGGGCAGCACCTCGAGCGCCGCGCCGGCGATGGTCCGGGCGCGCTGGGGTGGGATGCCGGCGTCGTTGAACGACTCACGCGCGAGCCGCTGGTGCTCGGCCTCGATGTCGATCGTGGTGAGGATGCCGTCGGAGCGCATGCCGCGCAGCAGCCACAGACCCGAGACCCCGGCACCCGTCCCGACCTCGACGACCGCGCGTGCCTCGATCACCGAGGCGAGGAAGCACAGGGCGGCTCCGCCGCCCGGGCCGATCGCGACCGCGCCGACCTCTTCGGCCCGTGCGCGCGCCGCGGCGAGGATGTCGTCCTCGGGCACGAAGCCCTCCGCGTAGGACCAGCTGGCGGGCTTGGGCGGGGTGACGGTCATCGCGCAGCCTTCCGGTCGAGCGTCCGATCGAACGTCGGATCGAGTGGGATCGAGATCGCTGCGGCGACCCTATCGCGCAGCCGCCGCCCCGATCCGGCAACACGATCCGGGAACACCGGGCACCTCCTCGCTCGTTGGACCCCGTGAGATCCGGCGTGGGTCCGGGGGAGATCCGCGCGGAGATTCACACGCTGCGAGAGGTCCTTCTCACAGGTTTCTCTCAGACGTGCCGACAAGAGTCCAGGGACGGAGAAGGGCGCTGTTCAAGCCATCACGGCCGCGTCGGCGGCAGGAGGACCTCGTGAGCACCGACGGCTCGTACGACGAGACGGCCGACGTGCGCGGGGTCGTGGACGCGCTCCCGACCTGGGAGGAGATCGTCGACCGGCACTCCGACCGCGTCTACCGGCTGGCCCTCCGCCTGACCGGCAACCGGCACGACGCCGAGGACCTCACCCAGGAGGTCTTCGTCCGGGTGTTCCGCAGCCTCGACACCTACCAGCCGGGCACCTTCGAGGGCTGGATCCACCGGATCACCACCAACCTCTTCCTCGACCACGCCCGTCGCAAGCAGCGCATCCGCTTCGACGCGCTCTCCGACGACCGGGCCGAGCGGCTCCACAGCAAGCTGCCCGCACCCGAGGTCGCGTACGCCGACCAGACCTTCGACGACGACGTCGAGCGGGCGCTGGCGACCCTGCCGCCGGAGTTCCGGGTCGCGGTCGTGCTCTGCGACGTCGAGGGCCTGTCGTACGACGAGATCGCGCAGATCCTGGACGCCAAGCTCGGCACCGTCCGGTCCCGTATCCACCGGGGTCGCGCCATGCTCCGCACCGCGCTGGCGCACCGCGCCCCTGCCGAGGGACGCACCCGCTACCAAGGCCCTGCGGCCACGGCTCCCGACATGTCTCCGCGGAGCGCGCCGTGATGGGTCACCTGGGTTCCCGAGTCAGCGCGCTCCTCGACGGTCAGATGTCCCCTGCCGACGAGGAGCGCGCCTGGGACCACGTGCACACGTGCTACCAGTGCCGTGACGCCGTCGAGCGCGAGGGCTGGGTCAAGACGCGGCTCGCGACGATGCAGCTCGCCGGTGCGCCCACCCCGTCCCACCTCAAGGGCACGTTGCTCGTGCGCGGGGTCGTGGACTCCATGGACCTGTCCGAGCACCCGGCGTTCGCCGGGGTCGCCGGCCGGCGCCGCCACCTGGGTCTGGGGGGCATCGGTGGCGGCGCGGTCGGCGCAGCGGTGATGGGGGTGCTCGCCCTGGGCGCCTCGCCCGCGAACGCTCCCGGAGCCGTCGTCCGCCCGGCCGGCGACACGTTCGGCAGCTCGCTGACCCACACGATCACCTCCGTCATCCTGCGCGACGGGCCCACCACGCAGGACCGCGCAGGGCAGGTCGGACGTCTCGCCTCCGGCTCACGGGCTGCGTCGTACACTCGCGCCCTAGGGCCTGCTCGGTTCTCCGCACACTCGCAGGGCCGTCCCGAGCACCGGCCGGCACCCGTGGAGAGTCAGGATCCGTGACCGACGAGCAAGGCAACGACCGCCCCGGCGACGTCGAGGGCGGCTGGCTTCCTCCACGTGAGCAGACGCCGCCGCACCAGTGGACGCCACCCGGTCCGCCGCCCGGTCCCGGAGCGCCGCACGCCGGCGGGCCGTACGCCGGCGCACCGTACGCCGGAGCACCGCCGCGCCCGAGCTACCCGCTGCCCGGCACCCAGCCCTACCCGGTGCAGCAGCGTCCGCCGGCCCCGCGGGAGCGGGTGCCCGGCTGGGTGTGGCCGGTCGTCTCGGCCCTCGCGCTCGTGATCGGCGTGATCGGCGGCGTGCTCGGTGGCGCGGCGTACGAGAACGTGCACGACCACTCCACGGAGGGCCGGCTCAGCGGCGGGCTCGCCGAGGCGGGCACCGAGTCCCAGGCTCCGCTCCCGGCGCACAACCGCTCGGTGGCCTCGGTCGCCCAGCAGCTGCTGCCGAGCACCGTGCAGGTGCTGGCGCAGTACCAGGGCCGCAAGGACGGCGCCACCGGCTCCGGCTTCGTGCTCGACCGGTCGGGGCACTTCATCACCAACAACCACGTGGTCGCCGACGCCGTCGAGCACGGCGGCCCGATCGAGGTCGTCGACCAGAAGGGCGACAAGTACGTCGCGAAGGTCGTGGGCCGGAGCCCGACGTACGACCTGGCGGTGCTGTACGTGAAGAACGGACCCACGCTGCCGCCGGCCAGCCTCGGCACCGCCCAGGTGCTCCACGTCGGCGACCAGGTGGTCGCGTTCGGCTCCCCGCTCGGCCTGACCTCGACCGTGACCGCCGGCATCGTCAGCGCGCTGAACCGTCCGGTCACGACCAGCGACACCGGGTCGGACTCGTCGTTCATCAACGCCGTGCAGACCGACGCCGCGATCAACCCCGGCAACTCCGGCGGGCCGCTGGTCGACCTGACCGGGCGCGTGGTCGGGGTGAACTCCGCGATCGCCACGACCGGTGCCACCACGACGGGACAGTCGGGCAACATCGGCGTCGGCTTCGCGATCCCGATCGACCAGGTGAAGATCACCGCCGACCAGATCCTGCGGACCGGCGAGGCGCGCTACCCCGTGATCGGCGCGACCGTCGACACCAGCGGGACGACGCAGGCCGGGGCGAAGATCCTCAAGGTCAACTCCGACGGCCCGGCGCAGAAGGCCGGCCTGCGGAAGGGCGACCTGGTCACCGGCGTCGCCGGCGAGAAGGTGTCGGACGGGATCGCGCTGATCGTGGCGATCCGGGCACACCAGCCGGGCGACACGGTCCCGTTCACGGTGCGCCGCGGTGGCTCGCAGATGCAGCTGCGGATCACCCTCGGCTCGCAGGTCGGCTAGTCGCTCTCCGAGCCGTCGTTCTTCGCGTCGCCCTCGGTGAACGGGTGGGTGTCGACGAACTCCCGCGCCTCGTCGTACATCCGCTCGATGTAGGTCTCGAGCTGCGAGTCCTCCACGCGCCACTGCCCACGGCCGCCGATCTTGATCGCCGGAAGGTCACCTCGGCGGACGAGTGCGTAGACCTGGGCGCTGGACGTGTTGAGGACCTCCGCGACGTCCGCCAGCGTGAGGAACCGAGGGCTGGGGGGCATGGTGCCATCGTTGCACGAGTGAACACGCGTCCGGCGAGCCACGGGACCGCCTGTGGACGAGGGTCTGCCCCCGGCCGCCGATCGGGGCCATGATGAGCCCGTGAATCTCGGGATCACGGATGTTCCTGCTGCGCGCCGGAGCTCACCGCCGGGCTGGCGCGACCCGCGGCTGTGGATCGGGCTCGCGATCGTCGCGGCGTCGATCCTGGTCGGCGCACTCGTGCTCGGCACGTCCGACCGGACCGTCCCGGTCTGGGCCGCGGCCGACACCCTCGGTGCCGGACACGTGCTCACGGCCGACGACCTCGCCGTACGCCGGGTCCGGTTCGACGACGCGGACGCGGCGTCGCTCTACTTCCGCGCCGACCGTGCGCTACCTCCCGGCCTGCGGCTCGGCCACGAGGTGGCCGCCGGCGAGCTGCTGCCGCGGGCCGCGGTCAGTCGCGCGTCCGGAGGCGACCTGCGCCAGGTGCCGGTGTCGGTGGCGCGCGACCAGGTCCCCGGCGCGGTCGGGGTCGGCGATGTCGTCGACGTCTACCTCCGGCCCGCCTCACGCACCGGGTGCACGGGCACCGCCGTCTGCGCCGGCCACCCGGTGCTCAGCGGGGTCACGGTCTCGGACGCACCGCCGACGGACGAGACCTTCGGCTCCGACGGAAGCCGGATGCTGGTGCTGGCGATGTCGCCGGCCCAGGCCGAGCACTTCTTCAGCGCGGTGGCGACGACGGACGACGCCTCCCTCACCGTCGTCGGCCGGGGCTGACGTGCTGGTCGTTGTTGTGGTGGCGGCCGGCGCCGGCTGGGAGTCACCCGTGCTCGAGCAGATCGGAGCTCGTTCCGGGATGGTCGTGCTCAAGCGCTGTGTCGACGTCGACGAGGCACTGGCGACCAGCACCTCCGGCCAGGCCGACGTCGCCGTGGTCGCCCTCGACGCGCCCGGCCTCGACCCGACGGCCGTCGAGGTCCTCCATCGCCACGGCGTGAGGGTGGTGGCGGTCGGGCCGGACGACGAGGCCGCTCGCACGCGCGCGGCGCGGGTCGGCGTCGATGCCCTGGTGGGTCACGACGACCTCGACCTCCTGCCGGACGCCCTCGAGGCGCAGGACGAGCCTGCGCCCAGCGACGCGGCGTACGACGAGTTGTCGCTCGCCGCCCACCAGCTCGCCGTCCCCGACGCGATCGCGGACCCGCCCGGCCGGACCCTGGTCGTCTGGGGGCCGTCCGGAGCGCCCGGTCGCACGACGGTCTCGGTGGCGCTCGCGGCCGCCCTGGCCCGGCGCGGGCTGCGCACGACGCTCGTGGACGCCGACCCGTACGGCGGCTCGGTGGCCCAGCACCTCGGCGTCCTCGACGAGGTCTCGGGCCTGCTGAGCGCGGCCCGGCTGACCGCCGACGGCGCGCTCGAGGCCCGGCTGGACTCGGTCCAGCGGGCGCTCGGCGAGCGGCTGTCGGTCGTGACCGGTCTGCCCCGCGGTGACCGGTGGGTGGAGGTGCGGGCCGGAGTCGTGGAGCACCTGCTGGAGGTCGCCGGCTCGCTGGGTCATGTGGTCGTCGACACCGGCTTCAGCCTCGAGGAGGACCCGTCCGGTGACCTGGTGGCCCGCCCGCCGCGCAACCAGCTCACGCTCGGTGCGCTGGAGGTCGCCGACGAGGTGCTCGTCGTCGGCACCGCCGACCCGGTCGGTCTGTCCCGCCTCGCCCGCGGGCTCGTGGACCTGCGCGAGCGCCGGCCCGGCGCGCCGGTGCGGGTGGTCGTCAACCGGATGCGGTCGACCCTCGGCTGGTCCGAGCGCGACATCGCGGGCATGGTCGAGGGCTTCGCCCGGCTGGCCGGCGTCCACTTCCTCCCCGACGACCGGGACGCCGCGGACCGTGCCCTGTCGACGGGCACCAGCGTCGTCGACGCCGGGGAGTCGGAGCTGGCCGACGCGCTGACGGCGCTCGCCGACGCCGTCGTCCCTCCGCCGGCTCCGCACCGCCGCGGCGTACGCCGAGGGCGGCTCCGGGTCAGGTCGAGAACAGCAGGTACAGACCGCCGACGGTGAAGCAGATCATCGCGACCAGCAGCGGCAGCTGGCCGGTGAGCTGGTGCTTCTTCGGCAAGAGCTTGATGGCGCGCTCGTGGGCCGCGATCACCCCGAGCACGTGGCCGACGACCACCGACAGCACCTTCACGTCGGCGAGGAACGTCGGGTGGTAGGAGAGCCAGTAGGGCACGGTCAGGCCGCCGGTCCCGAACACGTTGCTGCCGTTGCTCAGCGGGTCGCTCGCCTGCACCAGCGTCTGGGTCCCGATCTCGACCAGGTAGCTCAGGTAGTGCGCGATGATGTAGCCGACGATGATCGGGATCACCGAGAACGCCAGCTGGTCGGGCAGCCGGCGACGCGACTGGTCCGGTCCGACCCCGGTGCAGACGCAGGCGACCCAGAAGATCACGCCGACGGCCACGCAGAAGGCGAGCAGGCCGAGGTTGTTCTGCAGGTACGTCGACCAGCCGTTGCCCTGGATGAACGTCAGCCACCTCGTGGAGTCGCGGAACGCGTCGAACGCCGTGCTGCCGAACAGGACGGCGATCACCCCGATCAGACCCGGCGTCGCGGGGGTCGTCTCCAGGTTGGCCAGCGGGCTCCGGATCACCAGCCGGCCGTCGCGGCGACCCCACACCGAGACCTGGGCGACGAGCGAGGAGTAGACCTCGAACGGGTCGGCGCGCGCGAAGAAGCCGTTCCCGAAGAGGGCACCGCCGATGATCATCAGCCCGAGGTAGACCCCGCACCAGAGACGGACCGGCGACAGGTCGACGTTGTGGGTGTAGACGAGCTCCATCCACACGAAGGCGAACAGGCCCACCGCGGCCGGCCACATCCCGAGCCGCTCCGGGTAGCGGAACACGCCCTCGTCGGGATCGCCGCCGGACACTCGTGCGATGCCGGTGCTGATCAGCCGGAACGGGCTGATCGCCCGCCACACCCGGCCGAAGACCAGCGAGGCGGGGACCATGCCCACCCAGATCCAGACGTAGAAGATCCCGAAGATCGGGTTGATCAGGAGGTCCTCGCCGAACACCGCGAGGACCACGAGGTAGACCAGCGAGAGGAAGCCGACCAGCCGCAGGAGGCCGCGCCACCAGACCGAGTCGACGAACGCCGAGAGCCACGCGGGCGCCGGGCGGCCGCTCGTCGCGTCGTCGTACCGCGGGGTGCGCCAGGCGAGCGCCAGGACGACGAACGACACCGCGACCGCGGCCGCCGCGCCGAGGATGGCGAGGCTCCGCGAGATCGGGAGGTCCTGGGCCCCGCCCAGCCCGTGCTGCGGGAGGAGCCCCGGGAGGAGCGCGCTCACCGGGCGACGAGGTGGAACAGCACCTTGTCGAGCGTGTGCGACTCGACGGTCACCTGCCCCGGCGCGGGGACCGGCTTGACGTCGAACGTGTGGGAGCCCGCCGGGTACTCGAACTCCTGCTCCTCGGGCGACGAGTGGACGTGGATCTCACCGGGCTTGTCGGCCGTCACGTCGAACTCGATCTTCTGGCCGACGGCGACGTCGATGTTCGAGCCGCTCGGGTCGGTGTCGCTGCCCTTGATCGTGATGTGGATGACCTTCGTCGGCAGGCTCGCCCCCTTCTGCGACCCCGACGACGAGCCACCACTGCAGGCGGTGAGGGACACGGCACTGAGGAGGACGACCGCGAGGGCGGCGACCATTCGGCGCATGGGCTGTGGCCTTTCTCGCAACGAACTCCGCGGGCCCGCTCGGAGGGCCTCTGTCAGAATCCCATGCGGGACAAGTCGAGCGGGACAGGGGTGAGCATGGGCGAGCGGCTCCGGGCGCGCGACCTGGTCTTCCTCACCGCCGAGACCTCCTCCGCGCCCCGCCACAACGCCACCGTCGAGATCTTCGACCCCGGTGACTCGGGCTTCGACCACGAGACCCTGATCCGCCTGATCGCCGACCGGATCGCGTTCGTCCCGCGCTACCGCCAGCGGGTACGCCGGGTGCCGGGCAACGTCGCGAACCCGGTCTGGGCGGACGACCCGCACTTCGACCTGAGCTACCACGTCCGCCGGTCGGCGCTGCCGCGGCCCGGGAGCCTGGCGCAGCTGCGTGAGCTGGTCGGCCGGATCGTCTCCCGTCGGCTCGACCGGGAGCGCCCGCTGTGGGAGGTGTACTTCGTCGAGGGGCTCGAGGACGGCCGCGTCGCCGTCCTCACCAAGGCGCACCAGGCCCTCGTGGACGGCGCCCTCGTCGTCGACCTGGCCCAGGTGCTGCTCGACCGCAGCCCCGACCGCCGGGAGCTCGGCGCGGACGAGTGGCGACCCGAGCCGCGGGTCAGCTCGTCCGGGCTGCTGCTCGACGCCGTCCGCGACTCGCTGGTCACGCCGTCGACGGTGCTCGACACCGCGCGCGGCACCGCCGACGTCATCCGCCGAGGAGCCGAGGGGGCCACCCATCGGGTCGCGTCGATCGCGGGCACCCTCACCGGGCGCGGCCGCGACCACGACTCGCCGATCGGCGGCGCTCTCTCGCAGCAGCGGAGGTTCGAGACCGTACGTCGCAGCCTGGCCGACCACCGCGCCGTTCGCGACGCGCACGGCGGCACCGTGAACGACGTCGTGCTGGCCACCGTCGCCGGCGGCCTGCGTGCCTGGCTGATGACGCGCGCGGAGTCGCTCGGCGGCCTGCGCCGGGTGCGGGCCGTGGTGCCGGTCTCGGTGCACGACCACGAGCTGGAGGCGACGTCGGTCGGCTCGCAGATCGCCCCGCACTTCGTGAACCTCCCGGTCGGGGAGCCGAGCCCCGTCGTACGGCTGCACCAGGTCTCGTACTCCTTCAAGGCGCACCGCGAGACCGGACGCGCCGTCGCGGCCAACCGGATCGCGGGGATCGCCGGCTTCGCGCCGTCCACCTTCCACGCCATCGGGTCGCGGGTCGCCGCCGAGCAGCTGAGCCGCGGCATCCAGCTGTCGGTGACCAACGTGCCCGGGCCGCAGTCACCCCTGTACGCCGCGGGCGCGGTCATGGAGCAGACCTATCCGGTGCCGCCGCTGCTGCCGGGTCACGCGCTGGCGATCGGCGTCACGTCGTACGACGGCCAGGTGTTCTACGGAGTGACCGCCGACCGTGACCTGGTGCCGGACGCGGACACCTTCGCCTCGTGCCTGTCCGAGGCCCTGGACGAGCTCCTCGACACCGTCGGCGACGGTCGGCCGCAGGTGCCGCGCGGCCGCGGCCGGAAGGCCGGGCGGAAGTCGTGACCCGGCTCTACCTGCCGACGACGGTGCAGCAGCTCGGCCGGCTCGACCGGGTCGGCAGCGTCCCCGTCGGCGACGACGTGGTGGTCGCACCCGACGACTCGGAGGACGCCGAGTACGACGCGCTGATGACCGCCGCCGAGAGCTCGGCGGTCCTCGCGGCCGAGCTGGAGCCCGGCGAGAGGCGGCGAGTCGTGATCGTGGCCGACGTACCCGCCCTCGGCGACGCGGTCGCTCTCGCCGACGTCGTGGCCGTCCATGCGGATGCCGACGACCTCCCTCCGGACGCCGACCCGGAGGACCTCGGTGACCTCGGCTGGTACGCCACCCAGGAGATCCCCCACCTCCTCGAGGGTTGAACCGCGGGTTCTGACCGGACGAACCGCGGGTTCTGACCGCCAGAACCCGCGGCTCGATGGGTCAGAACCCGCGGTTCAACCGGAATTGAGTGGAGCCCGGCCGTCTGACAGCATCGCCGGCATGGACGCCGTCACCCACCCGCCGCACCCGGTCAACGAGCCCAACCTCACGTACGCGCCCGGGACGTCCGAGCGCAAGGAGCTCGAGCAGGAGCTGGCGCGGCAGCAGCGGCGCCAGGTCAGCCTGCGCGCCCACATCGGCGGGCGGCGACGCAACGGCGGCGGCGCCGAGATCCCGGTCGTCGAGCCGCACGACCACCAGCACGTCGTCGGGGTCATGCGGAACTCGACCACCAAGGACGCCGAGGCCGCGATCAAGGCGGCCGCCGACGCGGCCCCCGGCTGGCGGGCGATGTCGCTCGACGACCGCGCGGCGGTCATCCTCAAGGCGGCCGACCTGCTCGCCGGCCCGTGGCGCCAGCGCCTCAACGCCGCCACCATGCTCGGTCAGTCGAAGACGGCGTTCCAGGCCGAGATCGACGCGGCGTGCGAGCTGATCGACTTCTGGCGCTTCAACGTCCACTTCGCCCGCCAGATCATGGGCGAGCAGCCGATCGCCAACAGCCCCGGTATCTGGAACCGCACCGACTACCGCCCGCTGGAGGGCTTCGTCTACGCGATCACGCCGTTCAACTTCACCGCGATCGCGGGCAACCTGCCGACGGCGCCCGCGCTGATGGGCAACACCGTGCTCTGGAAGCCGAGCCCGACCCAGCAGCTGGCCGCCAACCTGACCATGGAGCTGCTCGAGGAGGCCGGGCTGCCGCCCGGGGTGATCAACCTGCTGCCCGGCGACGGACTCGACGTGTCGAAGGTCGCGCTCGCCCACCCCGACCTGGCCGGCATCCACTTCACCGGCTCGACCGCGACCTTCCAGCGCCTGTGGCAGACCGTCGGCGAGAACATCGGGTCGTACCGGTCCTACCCGCGCATCGTCGGCGAGACCGGCGGCAAGGACTTCGTGGTCGCGCACCCGAGCGCCGACGTCGACGTGCTGCGCACCGCCCTGATCCGCGGAGCGTTCGAGTACCAGGGCCAGAAGTGCAGCGCCGCCTCCCGCGCGTACGTCGCGAGGTCGGTCTGGCGCCGGATGAAGGACCAGTTCCTGGCCGAGGTCGAGGGCCTGACGATGGGCGACGTCACCGACCTGTCGAACTTCATGGGTGCGGTCATCGACGACCGCGCCTTCGCCAAGCACAAGACGGCGATCACCCGGGCCAAGCGCAACCACCACCTCAAGATCCTGGCCGGCGGCCAGGTCGACGACTCCGTCGGCTGGTTCGTCCGGCCCACCGTCGTGGAGTCGAGCGACCCGAAGGACCAGATGTTCAACACGGAGTACTTCGGCCCGATCCTCGCCGTCCACGTGTACGACGACAGCCGGTACGACCGGGTGCTCCAGCAGATGGAGTCGTTCGCGCCGTACGCCCTGACCGGCTCGATCGTCGCCCAGGACCGCCGCGCGGTCGTCGAGGCGCAGGAGCTGCTCCGCTTCGCGGCCGGCAACTTCTACGTCAACGACAAGCCGACCGGCGCGGTCGTCGGGCAGCAGCCCTTCGGCGGCGCCCGCGCCTCCGGCACCAACGACAAGGCCGGCTCGGCGGCGAACCTGATGCGCTGGACCAGCCCCCGCTCGATCAAGGAGACGTTCGTCCCGCCGACGGACTATCGCTACCCGCACATGGGGTGAGGGCGCTGCTGCAGCGCGTGACGCAGGGGACAGGTGTCTCTCACACCCGCCACTCGCCGCGCAGCCACTTCACGCCGACCTTGTGCTCGGCGTCGAAGGCCTTGGTGACGAAGCCGGCGACGAGGTCCTCGACCTTGCCGCCGACCAGCGGGATCGAGACCTTCACCGCCAGGTCGATCTGCTGCACGACGTCGTCGCCGGACTGCGCCAGCGACGTCGACCCGGTCATGTCGCCGGGCTTGCCGGGGATCGTGACCTCGATCTCGGCCGCGGACGGCGAGGACCACGTCTCCTCCTGCACGAAGCGGATCTGGTTCCCGACGAGCTTCTGGGCGAACGACGGGATGCGGTCGGTGCCGTGCGCCTGCTCCAGCCGCACCCGCATCCCGCTGCCCGACGGCGTGATGTCGCAGGAGAAGTCGGTGACCCGCTGGTAGTCACCCACCGCCCTGCGGAACGCCGGGTCGCCGAGCATCGCGAACACGGCATCGACCGTCGTCCCGGGGTAGGTCAGGGTGTGGCTCACGCGCTTCATGGGCACATCATGCCGGGGCCACGCGGTCTTCCGGTCGGCACGAGTCGCGGGCACTCTGGTGCCGGAGGTGTGACATGCCGGGAGCAGACGAGTCCGCACTGGACCGCGCCGAGCGCGTCTACAGCGCTGCGGCCGACCACTTCACGCGACCCGCACTCGCGTTCTGGGACGTGTACGGCGCCGAGACGGTACGCCGCGCGGGGATCGGGAGCGGCGACCGCGTGCTCGACCTCTGCTGCGGCGCCGGAGCCTCCGTGCTGCCCGCGGCGCGAGCCGTCGGCCCCGACGGCTCGGTCACCGGCGTCGACATCACCGGCCCGCTGCTGGCCCGGGCGCGCGAGCGCGTGGACGCCGCCGGGCTGGGCAACGTCGGGCTGGGCAACGTCGGGCTGGGCAACGTCGAGCTGGGCAACGTCGAGCTGGTCCGGGCCGACGCCACGGCGACGGGGTTCGACGACGGGTCGTTCGACGCCGTGGTGTGCGTCTTCGGCGTCTTCTTCGTCGACGACATGCCCGGCTTCGTCCGCGAGATGTGGCGGATGGTCCGGCCGGGCGGAACGCTGGCGGTCACCACCTGGGGACCGGGGGTCTGGGAGCCGGCCAGCACCGTCTTCTGGCAGGGCGTCCGCGACCTCCGGCCGGAGCTCTACCGGTCGTTCAACCCGTGGGACGAGATCACCACGTCCGACGCCCTCGTCGCGCTGCTGGCCCGCGGCGGAGTCGACGGACCCTCGGCCGAGGCGCTGTCGGGCAGCCAGGCCCTGGACCGCCCCGAGGACTTCTGGGACGTCGTCCTGGGCTCGGGCTACCGCGGCACGGTCGACCTGATGGACGACGACCAGCAGGCGGCTCTGCGGGCCGCCGTGGTGGACGGCGTACGCCGCGACCAGATCTCCGAGATCCGCACCGACGTGGTGATCGGGACCGCCACCAAGCCGCGCTGACGCCCCCGCCCGGCACGGGGATTGTGCTGGATCGAATCGGCGGAGCCGGGGCTTCCGCACGCCGTGTTGGTGCGGCATGGAACGGAGTCCTAACCTCGGGTTGTGTCAATGACGACCGACCTGTCCATCGACCCCGAAAAGTCACACCTGCTGAACCAGGCGATCGCTCTCGCCGAGCGGAGCAGCGGGACCGGGGGACCGCCCAAGGACGAGGTCGGGTCGCTGCTCCGCGCCTACTACCGGCACGTCGCCACCGACGACCTCGCGGACCGCACCGCGGAGGAGCTGTACGGCGCGCTGGTCTCGCACTACCGCACGGCCGAGTCGCGGCCCCAGGGCACCGCGAGCGTCCACGTCTTCACCCCGACGCTCGCCGAGCACGGCTGGTCGGCCGGCGGTCACTCGGTGGTCGAGGTGGTCACCGACGACATGCCGTTCCTCGTCGACTCGGTCGTGATGGAGCTGACCCGCCAGCAGCGCGACGTGCAGCTGGTCGTGCACCCGCAGTTCGACGTCACCCGCGACGTCACCGGCCGGCTCGTCTCGATCGCCTGCCCGGACAACGAGTCCGCGTCACCGGCCGGCGAGGCGGAGCGCGAGTCGTGGATGCACGTCGAGATCAGCCGGATCGGGCACGACGAGGACCCCGACGAGATCGTCACCGACCTGCAGCGCGTCCTCCGCGACGTCCGTGAGTCGGTGGAGGACTGGGGCCGGATGCGCCAGCAGGTCGAGGAGGTCATCGCCGAGCTGCGCTCGTCGCCGCCGAGCACGTTGTCGGCGGACGAGGTCAACCGCGGCGTCGAGTTCCTCGAGTGGCTGGGCGACGACCACTTCACGTTCCTCGGCTACCGCGAGTACCACCTCGAGGACGAGGGTGCCGACGAGTACCTCCGCGGGGTGCCGGGCAGCGGGCTCGGGATCCTGCGCAACGACCCCGACCTGAACGCCTCGGCCAAGCTCCCGGCGAAGGCGGCCGAGCTGGCGCGCGAGCACACGCTGCTGGTGCTGGCCAAGGCCAACTCCCGCGCGACCGTGCACCGCCCGGCGTACCTCGACTACGTCGGTGTGAAGACCTTCGACGAGAAGGGCGAGGTCACCGGCGAGCGGCGGTTCCTCGGGCTCTTCTCCAGCGCGGCGTACACCGAGTCGGTCTGGCACGTGCCGCTGCTGCGGGAGAAGGCCAAGGACGCCCTCAAGCTGGTCGGCCTCGACCCCCGGAGCCACGCCGGGAAGGCGCTGATCGACACCCTCGAGACCTACCCGCGCGACGAGCTGTTCCACACGCCCGTCGACGAGCTGGCCGCGATGGCGAGCCGGGTGATGGAGACGCGGGGCCGCCGCCAGCTGCGCACCTTCGTACGCCGCGACACCTACGGCCGCTACGTCAGTGTCCTGATCTTCCTGCCGCGCGACCGCTACAACACCAACGTCCGCGAGCGGTTCTCCGACATCCTCAAGGAGAGCTTCTCGGGGGAGTCGATCGAGTTCACGGTGCGGATGAGCGAGTCCACGACCGCTCGGGTGCACTTCGTGGTGCACCCGGCCAAGGGCGAGAAGATCCCGGACGTCGACATCTCCGACCTCGAGCGCCGGCTGACGGATGCCTCGCGCTCGTGGCGCGAGGACTTCACCGCGGCCACGATCGCGGAGTTCGGCGAGGACGTCGGGTCGCGGCTGGCGCGCACCTTCGAGGCGTCCTTCCCCGAGGCCTACAAGGAGGACTTCTCCGCGGCGACCGGCGCGCTGGACCTCGGTCGGCTGGAGTCCCTCGGCGACTCGGGCACGGACCTCTCGCTGTTCTCGCCGCTCGACGCCGCTCGCGGCGAGGCGCGGCTGAAGGTGTTCCGGCGTGGCGGGTCGATCTCGCTGTCGGAGGTGCTGCCCGCGCTGTCGTCGACCGGCGTCGAGGTCATGGACGAGCGGCCGTACCACCTCGACCACACCGACCACCCGTCGTACATCTACGAGTTCGGCCTGCGCTACCCGCCGGGGATGCCGGACCAGGTGCGCGAGCCGTTCCAGGACACCATCCGGGCGGTCTGGGACGGCTTCAACGAGATCGACGGGTTCAACGCCCTGGTGCTGGCGGCCGGGCTCACCTGGCGCCAGGCGACCGTGCTCCGCGCCTACGCGAAGTACATGAAGCAGGGCAACAGCCCCTTCGCCGTCGACTACATCGAGGAGGCGCTGCGCGGGAACACCGACATCACCCGGCTCCTCGTCCAGCTCTTCGAGGCGCGCTTCGACCCCGGCCGGAACGGGCTGGCCGCCGACGCCGAGGCGCGGCAGCTGCGGGTGGACGAGATCACCGGGCGGATCCAGGCGGCCCTCGACGACGTCGCCAGCCTCGACCACGACCGGATCCTGCGGTCCTACCTCACCCACATCAACGCCACCCTGCGCACGAACTACTTCCAGCCGGGCAGCACGGGTCCGCACCACACCTACATGTCGTTCAAGCTCGAGCCGTCGGCGATCCCCGACCTGCCCGAGCCGCGCCCGAAGTTCGAGATCTTCGTCTACTCGCCGCGCGTCGAGGGCGTGCACCTGCGGTTCGGCGCCGTCGCCCGCGGAGGACTGCGCTGGTCCGACCGCCGCGACGACTTCCGCACCGAGGTGCTCGGCCTGGTGAAGGCGCAGATGGTGAAGAACACCGTGATCGTGCCGGTCGGTGCGAAGGGCGGCTTCTTCTGCAAGCAGCTGCCCGACCCGTCCGACCGTGACGCGTGGCTGGCGGAGGGCGTGGCCTGCTACAAGACCTTCATCTGCGGGCTGCTCGACATCACCGACAACCTCGTCGACGGCGCGAGCGTGCCACCGCCGGACGTCGTACGCCATGACGGTGACGACTCCTACCTGGTGGTCGCCGCCGACAAGGGCACGGCGACGTTCTCCGACATCGCCAACGGCGTCGCCCAGGACTACGGGTTCTGGCTCGGCGACGCGTTCGCCTCCGGCGGCTCGGTCGGCTACGACCACAAGGCGATGGGCATCACCGCGCGCGGCGCCTGGGTCTCGGTGCAGCGGCACTTCCGGGAGCGCGGGATCGACTGCCAGACCCAGGACTTCACCTGCGTCGGCATCGGCGACATGTCGGGCGACGTGTTCGGCAACGGGATGCTCTGCTCGGAGCACATCCGGCTGGTCGCGGCGTTCGACCACCGCGACGTCTTCCTCGACCCGGACCCCGACGCGGCGAAGTCGTTCGCCGAGCGCAAGCGGATGTTCGACCTGCCGCGCTCGAGCTGGCAGGACTACGACGCCTCGCTGATCTCCGAGGGTGGCGGCGTCTACTCGCGGTCGCTGAAGTCGATCCCGATCAGCCCGCAGGTGCGTGAGGCGCTCGGTCTCGACGAGTCGGTGGCCAAGCTGACCCCGGCCGAGCTGATGAAGGCGATCCTCCAGGCGCCGGTCGACCTGCTCTGGAACGGCGGCATCGGCACGTACGTGAAGTCGTCCGACGAGACGCACGCGGACGCCGGCGACAAGGCCAACGACGCGATCCGCATCGACGGCCGCGAGGTCCGGGCCCGGTGCGTCGGCGAGGGCGGCAACCTCGGGCTGACGCAGCGCGGACGCATCGAGTACGCCGAGCACGGCGCCGGCCGGAAGGGCGGTGCCATCAACACCGACTTCATCGACAACTCCGCCGGCGTCGACACCTCCGACCACGAGGTGAACATCAAGATCCTGCTCGACCGCGTCGTCACCGACGGTGACCTCACCGAGAAGCAGCGCAACCACCTGCTCGCCGAGATGACCGACGAGGTCGCCGCGCTCGTCCTGCGCGACAACTACGAGCAGAACCTCGCCCTCGCCAACGCGGCGGCCAACGCGCCCTCGCTGCTGCACGTGCACGAGGACTGGATGCGCTCGCTGGAGAAGAAGGGCGTGCTCAACCGGGAGCTCGAGGGCCTGCCGACGTCGCGCGAGGTGCGCCGGCGGATCGACCGCGACGAGGGGCTGTCGGTGCCCGAGCTCTCGGTGCTGCTGGCCTGGACCAAGATCGTGCTCGCCGACGAGCTGATCACGTCCGACCTGCCGGACGACCCGTACTGCCACGTCGACCTGGTCGGCTACTTCCCGACCCAGCTCAAGGAGGGCTTCGAGAGCTCCATCGCGAGTCACCCGCTGCGTCGCGAGATCATCGTCACCCAGGTCGTCAACGACCTCGTCAACGGCGCGGGGATGACGTACTGGCCACGGCTCGCCGGCGAGACCGGGGCGACGCCGGAGGAGCTGACCCGGGCGAACTTCGTCGCCCGCGAGATCTTCGGCTCACTCCCGTTGCGTGAGGAGCTCCAGACCTACGACAACAAGCTGGAGGCCGCCTGCCAGACGCGGATGCGGATCGAGATGCGCACGCTGGTCGAGCGCGCGTCCCGCTGGCTGGTCACCAACCGGCGGCCGCCGCTCGACAGCCAGGGCACCGTCGACTACTTCAGCGAGCCGGTGCAGAAGCTGATGGCCGAGCTCCCCTCGCTGCTGACCGGCCGCGAGCTGCGTGCCTACGAGGGCCGGATGGCGCGGCTGGTCGACGAGGGCGTGCCCGAGGACCTCGCCTCCCGCGTGGCGGTGCTCCACCCGGCGTACCAGCTGCTGAACGTGCGCGAGATCGCGGACCGGATGGGGCTCGACCCGGTCGAGGTCACCCGGCTCCACTTCGCGCTCGGTGAGCGGCTCGGCCTCCCCGACCTGGTGGCGCGGATCCTGGCGCTGCCGCGCGAGGACCGGTGGCAGACGATGGCGCGGGCGGCGCTGCGCGACGACGTGTACGCCGTCCACGCCCAGCTCACGGCGCAGGTGCTGCGCGACACCGACGACTCGCTTCCCGGACCCGCCCGGATCCAGGAGTGGGAGGACGGCGACGAGATCGTCGTCGCCCGCGCGGCCACGACCCTGGAGGAGATCTGCGCGGACGACAACGCCGATCTCGCCCGGATGTCGGTCGGCCTGCGCGTCGTGCGCGGGTTGCTCGCCAACTGAGGAAGGCGGCGAGGCGTCGTGGTGTCGGAGAGCAACGGCAGGCGCATGGTGGCACTCGGCGACGTGGTGCTCTGCGCCGAGACGTTCGGGGCTTCCGGCGATCCCGCCATCCTGCTGATCGCAGGCTCGTCCGGGCCCATGGACGCCTGGGACGAAGAGTTCTGCCGGCAGCTCGCCGACGGTGGCCGATACGTGATCCGCTACGACAACCGCGACACGGGCGCGTCGACGACATACCCCCCGGGCCACCCGCCGTACGGCTTCGACGACCTCGTCGCGGATGCGATCGCCCTGCTCGACGCACTCGAGGTGGCGCCGGTGCACGTGGCGGGTGGATCACTGGGCGGTGCGGTAACGCGTGCCATCGCGCTGCTTCAGCCCGAGCGCGTCCGCACGCTCACCCTCGTCTACAGCACCCCACTGGCGCCCGGCGACCCCCGCGACCCGGCGTTGCCGTCACCGACACCGGAGTTCCTCGAGTTCGCGGGGCAGGAACGCCCCGAGCCCGACTGGACCGACCGCGAGTCGTACGTCGAGAACTACGTGCTCTGGGACCGCCAGTGCGCCGGCCCCGACTACTTCGACGAGGAGACGAGCCGTGCGTACGCGCGGCAGGTGTTCGATCGGACCCGCGACGTCCACGCCGCCAGCATCAACCACGGAGCCGCTGACCCGGGGCACACCCCCATCCGGTCGCGACACGCGGAGCTCACGCTGCCGGTCCTGGTCATCCACGGGACCGCGGACCCGATCCTCCCGTTCGGCCATGCCGAGGTGCTGGTCCGCGAGCTTCCGAACGCCAGGCTGGTTCCGCTGCCCGGAGTAGGTCACCAGCTGCTCCCGCGCGACGTCTGGCCGGTCGTCGTGCCGGCGATCCTGGAGCACACCGCGTAAGGAGCACTCGCCGGTTGCGCATCGTACAAATCGATTGGGTGGTTGTCCCCGGCAAAGGTTAGAGTCGGGCAACGATGGCAACCGACGCGCCGGCCACGAGCCCCACGACGACACAGGGTCCGACCGCCCACCCGCCCGCCAGCGTGAACTCGCTCTGGCGCCTGCGCGCCTACCTCCGGCCCCACCGCTGGTCCTTGTTGATCATGCTGGTGACCTCGATGACCGGGGTGGGCGTCTCGATCGCGATCCCGCTGGTGATCAAGGCGCTGATCGACGGTCCGATCGACGACCACCGCAGCTCGGGGATCCTGCCGCTCGGCCTCGCGGTCCTCGGCCTCGGGGTGCTCGAGGCCGTGCTGATCTGGTGGCGCCGCTGGGTGCAGAACAAGGCCGTGCTCGCCGTCGAGACCTCGATGCGCCGCGACCTCTACCACCGGCTGCAGGAGCTCCCCATGAGCTTCCACGGAGAGTGGCAGTCGGGCCAGCTCCTCTCGCGGGCGACCACCGACCTGTCGGCGATCCGCCGCTTCTTCGGCTTCGGGATGCTGTTCCTGCTCGTGAACATCACCCAGGTCGTGGTGACCACGGTCGTGCTCCTGCACATGTACTGGCCGCTCGGGCTCGTCGTCGCAGCGACCTCGGCTCCGATCGTGTGGCTGTCCATGCGGTTCGAGAAGGGCTACGTCGTGATCTCCCGACGCGTCCAGGACCAGCAGGGCGACCTGGCGACGCTGGCCGAGGAGGGCGCCGTCGGCATCCGGGTGATCAAGTCGTTCGGGCGCTCGTCGTACGTCTCCGGCCAGTACGACGAGGCGGCGCGCCGGCTGCTCGACACCAGCATCGACAAGGTGCGGCTGTCGGCTCGGTTCTGGACCTTCCTCGAGATGATCCCCAACTGCGCCGTGGTGATCGTCCTGCTGCTCGGCGCGATCGGCGTCGGCCGCGGCGCCCTGACGCCGGGCGAGCTGGTCGCCTTCATCACGCTGATGCTCTCCCTGGTCTGGCCGGTCGCCTCGCTCGGCGTGATCCTGGCGATGGCGCAGGAGGCGATGACCGCCGCCGCGCGGGTCCTGGAGATCTACGACACGACCCCCGACATCGTCTCGGGCACGGCCGAGGCCCCCGATGCCCGTGGCCACCTGCGCTTCGAGCACGTCGACTTCACGTTCCCCGGTTCCGACACCCAGGTGCTCCGCGACGTCAACCTCGACCTGGCGCCGGGCGAGACGCTGGCCCTGGTCGGCGCGACCGGGTCCGGCAAGACCGCCCTGACCGCCCTGGTCCCGCGGCTCTACGACGTGACCGCGGGTCGGGTGACCATCGACGGGGTCGACGTCCGCGACTACTCCCTCCAGGAGCTCCGCTCGCTGGTGGCGACGGCGTTCGAGGAGCCCACCCTGTTCTCGATGTCCGCCCGGGAGAACCTCACGCTCGGTCGGGCGGACGCCACGGACGAGGAGATCGAGGAGGCGCTCGACATCGCGCAGGCCGGCTTCGCGCGAGACCTGCCCTGGGGCCTCGACACCCGCATCGGCGAGCAGGGGATGTCGCTCTCGGGCGGCCAGCGCCAGCGGCTGGCGCTCGCGCGCGCCGTGCTCGCGCAACCCCGGGTGCTGGTCCTCGACGACACCCTCTCCGCCCTCGACATCCACACCGAGAAGCTCGTCGAGGAGGCGCTGCGCCGCGTGCTGGCGGACACCACCGGCCTGATCGTGGCCCACCGGGCCTCGACGGTGCTGCTGGCCGACAAGGTCGCCCTCCTGCAGGACGGCACGATCACCCACGTCGGAGACCATCGCGACCTGCTGGCGACCGTGCCGGCCTACCGCGACCTGCTGGCCGCGGACTCCGAGGAGCTCGAGGACGTGTCGGCATGAGTCAGACCGCCTCGACCCCCGAGGTCGACGAGGGCCAGGAGTGGCGCGGGGTCGCCGCCGACGGTCGTGACGACCTCACCGACGCGACCACCGCCAAGCTCGCCGTACGCTCGCGCCGGCTGCTCGCCGACCTGCTCCGCCCCCACCGCCGCGTGCTCCAGCTGCTCGGCATCGCGGTCCTGGTCGAGAACGCCGCGCGGCTGTCGATCCCGCTGCTGGTGGCCAAGGGCATCGACGTCGGCATCCCACCCATCCGCGACCACGACGACATCCGCCCGCTCGTGGAGATCGTGGCGGTCGTGCTCGCCGCGACGTTGGTCCAGGCGGTCTCGCGCAACGTCTTCCTGGTCCGCTCGGGGAAGATCGGCCAGGACATCCTGTTCGAGATCCGGCAGCGGGTGTTCGGCCACTTCCAGCGGCTCAGTCCGGCGTTCCACGACTCCTACACCTCCGGGCGGGTGATCTCGCGGCAGACCTCCGACGTCGACGCGATCTACGAGATGCTCGAGACCGGGTTCGACGGGCTGATCACGGCCGCGCTGACCCTTGTCGGCACCGCGTGCCTGCTCCTCTACCTCGACGTCAAGCTCGGCCTGGTCGCCCTGCTGTGCGGCCCGTTCCTGGCCTGGTCGACGAACTGGTTCCGCAAGGAGTCGGCCAAGAGCTACCGCGTCACCCGCGAGAAGGTCGCGCTGGTCATCGTCCACTTCGTCGAGTCGATGAACGGCATCCAGGCCGTCCAGGCCTTCCGGCGCGAGCCGCGCAACCAGGAGATCTTCGACGACGTCAACGACCAGTACCGCGCGGCCAACCTGGTCGCCTTCCGGCTGGTGGCGTGGTTCATGCCCCAGATCCGGCTGATCGGCAACCTCACGATCGGCGTGGTCCTGCTCTACGGCGGCTACCTCGCCTACGACGGCCAGGTGACGGTCGGTGTGCTGGCGGCGTTCCTGCTCTACCTGCGCCAGTTCTTCGAGCCCATGATGGACATCTCCCAGTTCTACAACACGTTCCAGTCGGCCTCGGCCGCGCTCGAGAAGCTCTCCGGCGTGCTCGAGGAGGAGCCGGGCGTCCCGGAGCCGGCCGACCCGGTCGCCCTCACCGACGCGCACGGCGACCTTCGCTTCGACCATGTCCGGTTCGAGTACGTCGAGGGCGTGCCGGTGCTGCCCGACCTCGACCTCGCGATCCCGGCCGGCCAGACCCTGGCCCTGGTCGGCACCACGGGTGCCGGCAAGACCACCATCGCCAAGCTCGCCACCCGCTTCTACGACCCGGCCGACGGCGCGGTCACGCTGGACGGCGTCGACCTGCGCTCGCTGACGTCGGAGGACCTCCACCACTCCGTGGTGATGGTGACGCAGGAGAACTACCTGTTCTCCGGCTCGATCTCCGACAACATCCGCTTCGGCCGGCCGGACGCGACCCAGGAGGACGTCGAGATCGCCACGCGGGCGATCGGCGCCCACGGCTTCATCGCCGCGCTGCCCGACGGCTACGACACGCGGGTCTCCAACCGTGGTGGCCTGCTGAGTGCCGGGCAGCGCCAGCTGATCGCCTTCTCGCGTGCCTTCCTGGCCGACCCCGCCGTGCTGATCCTCGACGAGGCGACCTCCTCGCTCGACGTCCCGTCGGAGCGGCTGGTCCAGCGCGCGCTCCGCACGATCCTCAGCGGCCGCACCGCGGTGATCATCGCCCACCGGCTCTCCACCGTGGAGATCGCCGACCGGGTGCTGGTGCTCGAGCACGGCCGGATCGTCGAGGACGGCTCACCCGAGGACCTCATCGCCGGCGGCGACGGCCGCTTCTCCGACCTCCACGAGGCCTGGCTCGCGTCGCTCGCGTGAGCCGCAACCTCACCGCCGCGGCGCCACGCACCTGGTGAACGCGGCGGGGATCCCACCCAGGTCGCGGACGCGATCGCTCCACAGAGGCCGGCAGTCGTCGGTCGTGAGCTCGCGGACGTGCGTGCCGTCGTCGATGCCGTTGGCGAAGCACCCGTCGTAGTAGGCGTACATGTCGTGAGTGGTCCCGTCGGTGCTCGTGAACCGCAGCACCAGGCCCGCGTCGTCCCACATCGAGTGCAGGCAGCTGTTCGGGCGGTCGGGGCCGCCGCCGAGGGGTGCCGCCTGGAGGGCGGCGAGCTCGTCGCGCGCGTCCCGTCCCGTCAGCATCCGCGAGGCGTTCAGCCCGGGCTGGTCGGTGACCTCGAGGTCGTACTGGCAGACCGCGATCGTCTCCACGCCGTCGAGGCGCGTGATGTCGAACGCAGGGGGCCTGACCCGGCCCTGCTGCTGGATGCGTGACGTCGTGTCGCAGCCGTTCTGGTCGGTGTCCACGACCCGGACGGTCGCCAGGATGCGGCGGGCCAGGGCCACGTGGGCCGGGTCGGTCACCACGGTGAGTCGCTGACCCGCGACGATGCGGGACAGGTTCTGCCAGCCGGCCGGGACCGGTGCCGGCCGGGTGCGGTCGAGGAACGACAGGTGGACCGCGAACGCCGACGCAGGCGGGATGTCCGACGTGCACTTGACGTCCGTGCTCCCGTCCGTGGGCCGGCTGGTGTCGACGTAGCCCTGCGCCGGCGCGTGCCGGGCTCCTCCGACGCACCACTGGTCGTCGGGGGCGGCCGCGTATCCCCAGGTGCCGGGGACGGCGACCATCACGTCGCGGTGCGACTCCCAGCGCCAGCCGGCAGGCAGGTCGGTCGGTGCCGCGTGGTCGTGGCGTGTGGCGCGGACGGCCAGCCCGGCCCCGACGACCACGACGACCAGCGCGGCGACCGCCAGCAAGGCCGGCCAGCGGCGCCGGCGCGCGGGCCCCGGCGCGACCATGGCGACCGGCTCGTAGGCGCTGACGCGTTCGGCCAGGGCGGAGCGGAACGCCCGCTCGGCGCGGTCGAGATCGTCGGTCATGGTGCCTCCTCGGCGGCGAGGCGCCGGCGCAGGTCCGCGAGCGCCCGGTGGACGTGGGAGCGGGCGGTCGACTCGGGACAGCCGAGGACCCGGGCGACCTCGGCGAACGGCAGGTCCTCGTAGAAACGCAGCACCACCGCGGCGCGTTGCTGCGGCGGCAGCTCGGCGCAGAGCGCCCAGGCGTGGTCCGCGTCTGCGAGGCGCTGACTGGGGTCGGCCGCCGTCGGCGAGACCGGCTCCTCCACGACGACCAGCCTTCGCTGCTTGCGCCAGGCGCTGATCGCTGCGTTGACGATGCTGCGGCGTACGTAGGCCTCCGTCGTGCCCTGCGCGGTGAGCCGCGACCAGCGCGGGAGCGCGTGCGAGATCGCCTCCTGCACGAGGTCGGGAGCGTCGTCGGCCGAGCCGGTGACCAGGTAGGCGAACCGCTGGAGGGCAGCACCGCGCGCCGCCACCCACTGGGCGACGTCGCCCGGGTCCGTCTCGGTCACGGTCACACATGATGTACGCCGCACCCTGCGCTTTCGTTGCGCATGCCGCAGGATTCGTGTCGGGGGGAGAATCGAACCGAACGGACAGCAGCTCCGTATACCGGGTGAGGAGGTGTGATGGCAGAGAGCCCAGACGTCGTGATGCAGCGCCTGCACGACGAGCACGCCGGCGCGCTCTGGGGCCATTGCCTGCGCCTCACCCACCACGACCGTGCCCGCGCGGAGGACGTGTGCCAGGAGACGCTGCTGCGCGCCTGGCGGAACGCCTCGCTCCTCGACGAGTCGCAGGGCTCGGTCCGCGCCTGGCTGTTCACCGTCGCGCGCAACATCGTCATCGACGAGTCGCGCACCCGCCGCTCGCGCTCCGAGATCCCCATGGGCGACCTGCCGGAGCCGGAGTCGCACGGCGACGCCAGCGACGAGCTGTTGATGACCTGGGTGGTCGCCGACGCCGTCACCCACCTGTCGCCCGAGCACCGCGCCGTGCTCCAGGAGACCTACTTCAAGGGACGCCCGGTCGCCGAGGCGGCACGCCGCCTCGGCATCCCCGAAGGCACCGTGAAGTCACGCACGCACTACGCCCTCCACGCCCTCCGGCTCGCACTGGAAGAGATGGGGGTGGTCGCATGAGTACGCCGCACGGCGTTCCGTCGACCGGATGTCCGTACGAGATGTGGGACGGCGCGTACGTCCTGGGCTCGTTGTCGCCGGCCGAGCGCCGGGAGTTCGAGGCCCACCTGGACGGCTGCGACGTCTGCTCGCGCGCGGTCCGCGACCTGGCCGGCCTGCCCGGTCTGCTGGGCCGGATCGGTCCCGAGGTGTTCGAGGAGTCCCGGCCCGAGCCGGTCCCGGAGACGCTCCTGCCGCGGCTGTCACGCGCCGTACGCCGGCAGCAGCAGCGCCGTACCTGGCTCACCGCCGGCATCGCCGCGGCCGCCGCCGTGGTGGTCACCACCGGGGGAGTGCTGGCTCTGGACCGCAACTCCCACGACTCGAGCCCCGACGCGACCCGGCCGACCTCGTCCGCGACGCCCCACCCGTCGGTCGACGAGCCGATGGTCAACGAGTCCAACGACCCGATGGTCGCCAGCGTCGCCCTGACCAAGGTCGGCTGGGGCACCAAGGTCGACCTCACGTGCAGCTACCCGGTCAGCGCCACCGCCTACGAGGGCGGCTCCTACGCGATCGTGGTCCACACCAAGGACGGCAGGACCGAGCGGGTGGCCACCTGGAACGGCCTTCCGGGCAAGACGATGCACGTCAGCGGTGCGACCGCGGCCTGGTTGCAGGACATCCGCTCGGTCGAGGTGCGACACGTCGACGGTCCGCGGGTGGCGGTTCTCAAGCTCTGACGTCGTCCACGCTGAAGTTCGGCGCCCAGGGCGCGCCGGCGAGGCCGATCTCGTCGAGGCGGGCGGCCACCAGGCCGGACAGCTCGAGCAGCACCGGGACGGCGTCCGCGTGCGAGGCCTGGGCCGCCCAGTAGGTGCCGATGGCGGCCGCGGCGGGAGCGCCGACCGGGACCATCACCAGGCTGCGCACGTACGTCGCGAGGTACGCCGCCTGGGGGATCCGCTCGTCGACGGTGATGTCAGGGATGACCGCGGGCTCGCCGTGCAGCATCGCCCAGCCGCTGATGCACTCGTCGATCGGGAAGCGCTGCCCCTTCCACAGGGGGGCGATCGAGTCCTCGTCGACGTAGAAGCACCGGTCGCCCTCGCGGAGCACGAAGGTCGCGCCGTCACTGCCCGCGAGCTGACGGGCCGCCGTCCGGGCCACCGCGACGAGGGTGGCCAGATCGTCGGCGGCCGAGATCTGCGCCACGACACGAGGACTCATCGAGGGCACGGACGGCACGATGCCACCTCCTGGTCGGCGGTCCCTGGACGACCGGTTCGTCCGCCCAGGGTAGCCGCCGTCGGAGGTGGCTGCGGGGGGTTCGGGCCTAGCCCGAGACGACGCTGTGGGCGCGGTCGTGGGCGGGCGCGGTGCGCAGCTCGTGGGAGAGCGCGAGGAGACCAGCGATGATCGCGACCGCCTCGGAGACGGCCGCGATCCAGACGTAGCTGCCCGACCACTTCTCGTGGTCGCCGAACAGCCCGCCGCTGGTCGTCGCGATGGCGAACCCGCCCAGCGTGGACGCGCCGAACCCGGCGGCGAGGAACGGGACCAGCCAGTGCTTCCAGGTGAACAGCAGCACCGCGATCACGACGCCGGCCACGATGTTCACGACGAACAGCGGCCCGATCACGTGGACGTGACGCATCCCGTCGAGCCACTCGCGCAGGTGCACGTACGCCGACACCAGCACGGCGAGGGCAGTGATGATTCGAACGGTCATGGGGAACTGTCTCCGATCCGGGGCCCGGACGGCCCTCACCCAGGAGACACGGAGCCGGAGCCTCGGCGGTTCGATCGGACGGCGATCGTGGCGGGGGTCACGGTCCGGCGGGGCGGGACCCGAACGCCGACAGGAACCGGTCGCGGAACCGGTCCATCGGCAGGACGGGGGCGTGGGTGTCGGGCGTCAGCCCGGGCGTCCAGTCCCAGCCCGAGATGTGCCGGAGCACCGACGGGTCGTGGGCGATCAGCGAGATCGGGACGTCGTGCGAGACGCCCGTGCCGCTGACGTTGGTGTTGGGCTGGTGGTCGCCGAGGACGACCATCACCAGCTTCTTGTCCTGTGCGTGCCGGACGAACGAGACCAGCGAGCGCATCGAGTAGCGGATCGACCGGGCGTAGTTGCGCTGCTGGTCGGGCCCGCCGAGCAGGTCGAGCAGCGAGGAGTGCGTCGGGCGCATCCCGTCGTACACCGAGCCGTCGCCGATCCGGCTCCACGGCACCATCTTCGGCAGGGGCGTCCACGGCGTGTGGCTCGAGACCAGGTCGATCTCGCCCATCACCGGCTGGTGGCCGCGGTCGCGGAGCTCGCGATCGGCGAACTCCTTGAACGTGTACTGGTCGGGGATCCGCGCGTAGCTGAACCGGGGGCCGGCGTAGCCGACGTTGCGGGCGTCGTACATGTGGTCGAAGCCGTAGAAACGCCGGCCGTCCTCCCACGGCCCCTCGTCCGACGGGATGTCGCTGACCGTGCGCCAGCCGGCCCGCTTGAAGGCCTGGGACAGGTTGAACCGGTCACCCGAGAGCACGCTGTCGTAGCGCTGCTGGGAGTCGATCCAGAGCCCGGTCTGCAGGGTGGAGTGCGCCAGCCAGCTGATGCCGCCGAAGGTGGGCGACCGGAGCCAGCCGCTGCGGGCGGAGTACCCCATCGCACCGAGCTCGGCCGACGACGTCGCGAGGGTGCGGTCGACCGAGGGCGCGAACCAGGAGCCCTCCACGGCGACCCGCCCGTAGCTCTCCACGAAGACCAGCAGCACGTCCTTGCCGCGCAGGTCGCGGAGCAGGTCGGGGCCGGGGGTGGCGGCGTACGGGTCGTGGGCCAGCGTGCGCTCGAACACGGCCCGGTCGCGGAGCTCGGCCTGCACCTCGTCGACCTGCGAGCGCACCAGGGACGCGGCCGGAGCCGCGGCGACGGGTACGCCGGACACGTGCGCGCCGCCGATGCCGGCGACGACCCAGACCAGGGTGAGCACGACCACGACCCGGGACCAGACGCGTGGCGCGGCGCGGGCGGACCGGCGCAGGCGGAGGGCCGCCCAGACGCACAGGGCCAGGGCCACGACCACCAGCAACGCCAGTCCGCCGACGGCGAGGACCTGACCGGTCCGGCCGGCCGAGCGGTGGACGAGGTCCAGCCCGGAGCCGGCGTAGCCCGGGTCGGTGACGGGGTTGAAGGGACGGTCGAAGGCCTCGTAGAAGCCGAGATCGAGCCCGCTCAGCACGACCGTCGCCATCAGGGCCACGCCACCGACGACCGCGAGGAGCCGACCCCAGACCGTGGGCAGCACGACCGCGAGCGCGACGAACAGCAGCAGCTCCAGCGGGATGCCCAGCAACGCCGCGACCGACACCTGGTCGGGACGGTGCGGCACCATCAGCGCGACCCAGACGAGGACGACCGCCACGACGTCGACGATCGGTCGCACCAGCGGCCAGCGCTGCAGGGGGTGGTCGCGGCGCAGCCGCCACAGCACGACGACCTGGTGGCCGAACGACTCCGCGAGCAGGAGGAGGGCCGCCCACGTGGCGAGCGTGGCGATCCCGCGAGGCAGGAGGTCGGCGGCGACCACGGTGAGCACGACGCCCTGGACCGCGGCGACGACCTTGGCCCAGACCCGCGGCGGCGTCGGAGCCGTCAGCCAGGGCCAGATCGCGCCGGCCACCACGAGCAGGTACCGCGCGAAACCGATCAGGAGGGCGACCGGCCCCACCAGCGGGACGACGTACAGGCTCAGGACGAGGATCAGGAACGCGTCGATCTCCATGTCGAACGCCGCGCCGAAGCGGGTGACCTCGCCACGGACCCGGGCGAGACGGCCGTCGACCAGGTCGGTCAGCAGCGCAGCGGAGGCGAGCGCCACCACGAGGGAGCGCGGCACAGGCCCGCTCCACGACTGCACGACGAGAGCCGTGACGCCGGCGGTGAGGGCGGCTCGGCCCAGGGTGACGGCGTTCGCGGCGCCCAGCCGGGTGAGTCCCGCGCGCCACATCGCACGGTTCACGAGCAGCCAGGTGCCGAGAGCGACGACGGCGCCGGCGACGAGCGCGGAGCCGCCCAGACCGGGATCCGCCGCGAGTGCCCCCAACAGGATCGCGACGGTCGGCAGTACGGTCAGTGGACCGACCTGAACCGTGCGCACCCTGCCTCCGTATCTCCGGTTACCAGTCATACGAGGGCGGGTCGGCGTCGGTTCAAGAACCAACGCCGGACGTGGAGGGAGCCGACGTGTCACGAACGGCCCACTCTTACTGGCTGGCTGAGCCCGGGTCCGGCGAGATCCACTCCGTGATCCTGCCGGACCCGGGTGCCGGCGAGGTGCTCGTCCGGACCCTCGTGTCGGGCATCAGCCGCGGGACCGAGGCGCTGGTGTTCCGCGGCGGCGTCCCCGAGAGCCAGTACGCCGAGATGCGCGCGCCGTTCCAGGAGGGCGAGTTCCCGGGCCCCGTGAAGTACGGCTACCTCAACGTCGGCATGGTCGAGGAGGGCCCGACCGAACTGCGGGGCCGCACGGTCTTCTGCCTCTACCCGCACCAGACGGCGTACGTCGTGCCGGTCGACGCGGTCTCGATGGTGCCGGAGGACGTTCCGCCCCGCCGGGCGGTCCTGGCGGGGACCGTCGAGACCGCCGTGAACGCGCTCTGGGACGCGCGGCCCCTGCTCGGGGACCGGGTCGCCGTGGTGGGGGCCGGCATGGTCGGGCTCTGCGTGGCCCGGCTGCTCACCCTCCTTCCCGGCGTCGAGGTCACCGTCGTCGACACCGACGCCACCCGGGCGGAGGTCGCCGACGCGGTCGGTGCGACCTTCGTGCGCCCGGGCGACGCGTCCGGCGACCTCGACCTGGTGGTGCACACCAGCGGCACGTCCGCCGGACTGCAGCTGTCGCTCGACCTGCTCGGTGCCGACGGCGTCGTCACCGACCTCAGCTGGTACGGCGACGCACCCGTCGAGCTCCGCCTGGGCGACCGTTTCCACTCGGCGCGGCTCGGCATCCGGGCGAGCCAGGTGGGCGAGATCGCGGAGTCCCGGCGGGGCCGTCGTACGCATGCGGACCGGATGGCCCTCGCCCTCCGGCTGCTGGCCGACCCCGCCTTCGACGCCCTGCTGACGGGTGAGTCGGCGTTCGCGGAGCTGCCCGAGGTGATGGGCAGGCTCGCCTCCGGCTCGCTGCCGGCGGTGTGCCACACGATCTCCTACGCCGACGAGGGCGCCGACGCGGGCGCCGACGAGGTCGCCGACGAGGTCGCCGCCGATGACGGCGACGCGTCGCGGGTACCGGAGAGCTGAGATGTTCGAGGTCACGGTCAGCGACCACATGATGGTCGCCCACAGTCTCCCGGGAGACGTCTTCGGTCCCGCCCAGGCCCTGCACGGCGCGACGTACGTCGTCGAGGCGGCGTTCGCGCGGCCCGACCTCGACGACGACGGCATCGTCCTCGACATCGGCCGGGCCATCGACGCGCTCAAGGGCGTGCTCGCCGAGCTGAACTACCGCAACCTCGACGAGGTCGAGTCCCTCGCCGGACTGACCACGACGACCGAGGTGCTCTGCCGTGCGATCGCCGACCGGCTCGCGGACCGTGTCCACGACGGCTCCCTCGGTGTGGGCGCCGGCGAGCTGCACCGGATCCGGGTGACGCTCCGGGAGTCGCCGGTCGCGTGGGCGAGCTACGAGCGGTCGCCATGAGCGATCTCTACGCCGTGCTGCCGGAGGGGGTCGACGACCCCGCCCGGCCCAGCGGCGGGAACGTCTACGACCGACGGGTGCTCCGTGGCCAGGTGGCGCGAGGCCGCCGCGTGATCGAGCTCCCCGTCGCCGGTGCCTGGCCGCGGCCGGACGCCGGCGACCTCGAGCGGTTGGACGCGCTCCTGGCCACGGTCCCCGACGGCGAGGTCGTGCTCGTCGACGGCCTGGTCGCGTCCGGCTCCGCCGCCGTCGTCCCGCACCACGCCGGGCGTCTGCGGTTCGTGGTGCTCCTGCACATGCCGATCGGCCCGGACCAGGGCGAGGAGCAGGTGCTCGCGTCCGCGACGGCCGTGGTCACGACCAGCACGTGGTCGCGCGAGCGGGTGCGCGGCTGGTACGGCGTCCCGGACGTCACCGTCGCCCTGCCCGGCGTGGACCCGGTCGACGCTGCCCCACCGCATCGCAGCGCGGCCGGCGGCACCGCGTTCCTCTGTGTCGCGTCGGTCCACCCCGGCAAGGGGCACGACCTCCTGCTCGACGCGTTGTCGGCGCTGGGCGACCGGGCGTGGACGCTCACCTGCGTCGGCTCGCTCGACGTCGACCCGGAGTACGTCGCGCAGCTCCAGACGCAGGTGTACGCGCGGTCCTGGGAGCGCCGGGTGATCTTCACCGGGCCGCTGGCCGGCCGGTCGCTGGCAGCGGCGTACGGCGTGGCGGACCTGCTGGTCCTGCCGTCGCGCTCCGAGTCCTACGGCATGGTCGTCGTCGAGGCCCTGTCCCACGGCCTGCCGGTGGTGGCGACGTCCGTCGGTGGTGTGCCCGAGGCCCTGGGCCGCGCGCCCGTGGGAGCGATGCCGGGGATGCTGGTTCCGCCCGAGGACCCCGACGCGTTGTCCGGCGCCCTGCGGGCCTGGCTGGACGACCCGGGTCTGCGCGAGCGGCTCGTCCGGGCCGCCTCCGGGCGCCGGCCCACTCTGCGGCGCTGGAGCGAGACCGACGACGACCTCGACGCCGTCATCGACGGCGCGGCCGCCCGTCCGCTGCGCAGGTCGGGGGTGTCGCGATGAGAGACGTCTGGCCGGCGCTCCGCTTCCTGGGCGGTGTCGCCGTCCTCGGCCTCCTGGTGTGGCGGTTCGGCACCGGGCCGTTCGCCGACGCCTGGCAGCTGACCACGTGGTGGTCGGTGGTCCTGGCCCTGGCCCTGACCGTGGTCGCCACGCTGGCGAACGCCTGGCGATGGCGGGTCGTGTCGGCGGCCCTCGGCGTCCCGCTGACCACCGTGGGCTCGGTCGCGGCGTACTACCGCTCGCAGTTCCTCAACTCCGTCCTCCCGGGCGGGATCCTCGGCGACGCCCACCGCGGCACGCGGCAGGGCCGCGACGCCGGCGACCTCGGTGCGGGGCTGCGCGCCACGGCCTGGGACCGCGTGGCCGGGCAGGCCGTGCAGGCCGGACTGCTGGTGCTCTCCCTCGCTCTCCTCCCGACGCCCCTGCGGCAGTACACGCCGGTCGCGGTCGCCGGGCTCGCGATCGTCGCGCTCGTCGGCTGGTGGCTGGGCAGGCTCCGCGGCGTGCTGGCGTTCGTCGGTCGCGACCTCCGGGTGCTGCTCCGGCCGGCCGTGGCGGGCCGGCTCGTTGCCGCGTCGTGCGCCTCGACGGCTGCCTACGTCGCCGTCTTCGCGGTGGCGCTCGACATCGTCGGCACCGACGTACGAGCGCCGCTGCTGGTGCCCCTCGCCCTGCTCGTGCTGGCCGGCTCGGCCGTGCCGCTCAACGTCGCCGGCTGGGGGCCGCGGGAGGGTGTGACCGCCGGAGTCTTCGCGCTGTCCGGTCTGCTGTCCGCCGACGGGCTCACGGTCAGCATCGTGTTCGGCGTGCTGTCCGCCGTCGCGACGGTTCCGGGGCTGGTGGTGCTGCTCGCGGACGTCGTCGTACGCCGGCGCCGCCCGGCCGCGGTGGACACCGACGCGCGCACGCTGGAGGAGGCGCGCCGTGGCTGACCGCCCCTACACGCTCCTGAGCTGCAGCATGTCGATCGACGGCTACATCGACGGCGCCACCGAGAGCCGCCTCATGCTCTCCAACGCCGAGGACTTCGACCGCGTCGACCAGGTGCGGGCCGGGGTCGACGCGATCCTGGTGGGTGCCACGACCGTGCGCAACGACAACCCGCGGCTGCTCGTGCGCGATCCCGGCCGGCGGCAGGCCCGGCTCGACCGGGGCCTCCCGGAGCACCCGACCAAGGTCACGGTCACCCAGCGCGGGCGCCTCGACACCTCGCACCGGTTCTTCGCCGACGACGGGAGTGACAAGCTGGTCTACGCGTGCAGCCGGGTCGCCGACGAGCTCGGGCAACGTCTGGGCGGGGTGAGCGAGATCGTCGACGCGGGTGATCCGGTGGAGATGGCGGACCTCAGCACCGACCTGCACGCGCGCGGCGTACGCCGGCTGATGGTCGAGGGAGGCGGCGCCGTGCACACGCAGTTCCTCGCCGAGGACCTCGTGGACGAGCTGCAGCTCGTCGTCGCGCCGTTCTTCGTCGGCGAGCCGGGCGCGCGTCGCTTCGTCGGCGAGGGTCGCTTCCCCTGGAACCCGGGTCGCCGGGCCCGGCTGGCCGAGACCCAGCAGCTCGGCGACGTCGTGCTGCTGCGCTACGCGCTCTCGGAGCGGTTCGCGGAGGCGCCCAGCTTCACGTGAGCACCGCCGACGCGACGGACCGGCGCCGGCAGCGGCTCCGGGTCCTCGAGCACGAGGGCGAGGCCGATGATGATCGCGAGGAGCTCGGCGGTCGCGGCGCCGAAGACGTAGAAACCCTGCCACCGCTCGTGCGTGCCGAACAGGCCGATCGTGCTCGCCAGCGTGAAGGCGCCGAGGGTGGACAGACCGAAGCAGGAGGCCAGGACGGCGGGCAGCCAGTGCCGCCACTTCGCCAGGAGGGTCGCGATCACGACGCCGGCGATGACGTTCACCAGGAACGCCGGACCGATGACGTGGACGTCGCGCATCCCGTCGAGCCAGAGCCAGCCGTGGATCGCCACGGACGCCAGGACGGCACAGGCCGCCACGTATCGCAGAACCATCGTTCCCCCTTCACCGCCCCAGCAGCGGCCCTGCACATGACCACGGACCCAGCCCCTTGCCGGTTCGGTCACGGAACGCAAAGTTTCACCCGGCCGTGCACGTCCTGGAGGGCGAACCGGAATTTCTTAGCGTTCCGCTCCTGATCGGCCGCCTCGGGGCCGAGCGGCTCAACCCCCGAGGGCGACCGGAGCTCGAGAGGTCACCAGCTCGCCCGCATCACGCAGAACTCCACGCCGGCGGGGTCCATCAGCGTCGCGACGCGCCCGTACGGCGTGTCCTCGGCCGCCCGGACCAGCTCGCCGCCGACCGAGACGGCGGTGGCAACGGTCTCGTCGGTGTCGGGGACCTGGAGGTAGAACTGCCACCGGGACGGCCGGTCACCTAGGAAGCCGCGCGCGTCCATAACACCGGCGCGCGCGTTCTGGTCGCGGCCGAGGGTCGTGTACCGGAACTCCGGGGTGTCCGACATGACGTGGGTCTCCCACCCGAAGGCCTGCTCGTAGAACGCCACCGCTTCGTCGTACCGCGTCGACAGCGTCTCGAACCATCCCGGTGCGTTGTCCTGACCACGCGTGACGAACCCGGGGAAGGTGTCGGCCTGCCAGGCGCCGACGGCGGCACCTGCCGGGTCCGTCAGCTCGGCGAACGACCCGAGGTCGCCGACCGGCATCGGATCGATGACCACCGAGCCGCCCGCAGCCGTGCCCCGCTCGACTGTGCCCGCCACGTCGGAGGTCGCCAGGAAGACGGTCCACGTCGGGTGGGAGTCGTCCGCCGTCGGGACCAGCCCGGCGATGGGCTCGTCCCCGCGGAAGAACATCCGGTATCCCTGGTGCTCCGCGCTCGGCTCGCCCGCCGACCAGCCGAACAGGCTGCCGTAGAACGAGACGGCGGTGTCGACGTCGTCGGTGGACAGCTGGATCCAGCAGGGTTCTCCGATGGTGGTCATCGCTGCTCCTCGCTCGGTGGGACAGGCGGCGTCGCCCGGGACAATTCTCGACCACCGGCAGGGAAGTTCCCCAAACCCGTCCCGCGGCCCCGGGTGGTCTGCCTACCCTGCCGGCGTGAATCCACCCGCCCGCCGACGCGACCTGGTCGTCGGTGCGTGTGTGCTCCTGGTGACGCTCTCGCTGGTCCGGCTCGGGATCGACACCCAGATGCTGGCCCATGTCGACTCGTTGCGTGGCCGCGGAGCTCTCACCGACAACGAGGTCCCGGTGATCGACAACCTGCGCGTCGGCACCACTTGGGCGGTGTGGGTCGCTCGGCTCCTGCTCGGGGCGGCGATCGTCGCCTGGATGGCCGTGGCGCGACGCATCGTGCAGGGCTACGACTGCGACCTGTACCGGTCGGACCCCGGCTTCGCCGTGGCCGGCTGGTTCATTCCTGGCATGAACATCGCCGCGCCGTACGTGCTGATGGCCGACGTCTGGACCGCAAGCCACCCGTCGCGGCGACCCGAGGCGATCGTGGACCAGCTGCGGGTCCCGCTCCGCATCGGGCTGTGGTGGGGGTTGTTCATGTTCAGCCTCGTGGTCAGCTGCATGGGCCTGCTCGACGGGGTGCACGGCGGCGATCCCTGGGCGCCGTTCGACGTAGGACTCGACGTCATGACGAGATCGGCCCAGATCCTCTCAGCGCTCCTGCTCGCCTGGATCGTGGTGCGAGCCACCGGCTTCATCGAGCAGCGGTCGGCGACGTCGACCCCCTGACCCTGCCTCCTGACCTGCCTCTGACCCGCCTCCACGAGATCTCCCCCGCGATCACCACCTCGTCTCCACGCTCGCGCCGGCGGTTTCGGAGAGCTGCCTCCCGAGACAGACCACCGGGGGTCTGGTGGGACACGCCAGAGAGCAGGACGAACATGACCAACCGACGCGCATCGACCTTGGCCGGCGAGAGACTGGGCGAGCTCACCGCCTGCCCGGAGTGCTCCGCTCCCGCCGAGGTGACCGAGCTCGTGCCTGGGCAGCACCGACGGTCCGGTCGACCACGCGCGGGTGCGCTGCGCACGCCGCCACTGGTTCTTCCTGCCCGCCGACCGGCTCGTCCTCGGCTAGCGGCCGCGGTCATCCCACGCAGTCAGCCGCCCGGCCGAGCAGCAGCGTGCGCTCCGCCTCGTTGTCGGTGAGCCCGGCGGCCTCGGCGAACGCCGCGGCGGCCTCCGCTCGGCGACCCGCCCGCTCCAGCAGGTCGCCGCGCACCGCGGCGACCAGGTGCGAACCGGTCAGGGAGCGGTGCCCCGCCACGTCGTCCAGCACCGCCAGCCCTTCCTCCGGGCCGTAGGCCCGTCCGTGGGCCACGGCGCGGTTGACCTGCACCACGGGGTTGTCGCCGAGCCGGCCGAGCAGGTCGTACCAGTCGGAGATCGCGCGCCAGTCGGTCTCCTCGGCGGTCCCGGCCCGTGCGTGGCACGCGGCGATCTGGGCCTGCACGACGTACGGCCCGATCGGGCGGCCGGACGCGCTCACCGTCATCGCCCGCTCCAGCGCGGCGAGCCCGCGGCGGATCATCAGCTCGTCCCAGCGTGAGCGGTCCTGGTCCTCGAGCAGGACCGGACGCCCGTCGGCGTCGGTGCGCGCGTGCAGCCGGGAGGCCTGCAGCTCCATCAGCGCGAGCAGGCCGTGGACGTCGGGCTCCTGGGGTGCGACCTGGGCGAGCATCCGGGTCACCCTGATCGCCTCGGCGCACAGGTCGGGCCGGGTCCAGTCGTCGCCGGCGGTAGCGGAGTAGCCCTCGTTGAAGATCAGGTACAGCACGCCCATCACGTCGTCGAGCCGTTGCTCGCGCTCCTGCCCGACGGGCAGCTCGATGGACTCGCCCTCGAGGGTCTTCTTCGCCCGCGAGATGCGCTGACCGACCGTGGCGTCCTTGGTCAGGAAGGCGCGGGCGATCTCGGGGACGGTCAGTCCGCCCACGAGCCGCAGCGTCAGCGCCGCCCGGCTCTCCGGCGAGAGGGCCGGGTGACAGGTGAGGAAGATCAGCCGCAGCACGTCGTCGTCGATGTGGTCGACGAAAGCGTCGAGGTCGGGCATGTCCACCTCCTCCCGTTCCAGGGCTTCGCCCAGCTCCGTCGTACGACGGCGCAGGGTGTCGGCGCGCCGGAACGAGTCCACGGCGCGCCGCTTGGCGGTCTGCATCAGCCAGGCCGCGGGGTTGTCGGGGACGCCGTCGCGCGGCCACTGCTGGAGGGCCGCGACCAAGGCGTCCTGGGCGAGGTCTTCGGCCAGCGCGAGGTCGCGGGTCATCCGGGTGAGCGCACCGACGAGCCGGGCCGACTCGTCACGCCACACCCGCTGGACGACCTCGCGGGGATCCTGGGCGGTCCCGGCCTCGCTCACACGAGGAGACTAGGGCCGCCCGGCGGCGCCGCGCTCAGGAGCCGGTCGGAGCCTCGTCGGGCTCGGCGATGCGACGGATCTCGACCGCGCCCTCCCAGCCCGGCCAGTGCTGCAGGTGCAGGTCGGCCATCGCCTTCCCTCCGGCGCGGGCCTCCTCCTCGCTGTCGAACCTGAGGATCGCCCAGCCGCCGATGACCTCCTTGGCCTCGGCGTACGGCCCGTCGGTGACGGTCAGGCTGCCACCGCGCACGCGGAACTCGACGGCGTCGGCCGCGCCGTACAGCCCGCCGCCGTCGACGAAGGACCCGTCGGCGATGGCCGCGCCGACGTGCTCGCCCATGGCGTCCATGAGGGCTTTCGGCGGGTTGGCCTGGGCCTCGTCCATCTTCACGAAGCAGAGGTAGCGCATGGGTCAGTCCTCTCGGTCGGTGTGCTCTTCGCCCGTACGTCGAACGGGTGCGCCGCGGTTCGACACGTCTCTCGAAGTTTTCCAGACCCCTCGCCGTCACCCCCTCGCGACGGCGGGCGGGGGCTCTCGGTAGCGTCGCCGTCCGTGAGCCCACGTGACAACCCGGCGATCGTGGTGCGCGACCTGGCCAAGGCGTACGGCGACGTGCGCGCGGTCGACGGCGTCGACTTCGAGGTCCGCGAGGGTGAGTTCTTCGGCATCCTCGGACCGAACGGCGCGGGCAAGACGACGACACTCGAGCTGGTCGAGGGGCTGCGCCGACCCGACCGGGGCGAGGTCTCGGTGCTGGGGCTCACGCCGTGGCCTCGCAACTCCGGCCTGCTGCCTCGGATCGGCGTCCAGCTGCAGGCGTCGTCGTTCTTCGAGCGGTTGACGGCACGCGAGCAGATCCACACCTTCGCGGCGTTGTACGGCGTCGGCCCGGCGCGGGCGGACGAGTGGCTGGAGCGCGTGGGCCTGGAGGAGAAGGCGTCCACCCGCGTCGACAAGCTCTCGGGCGGTCAGGTGCAGCGGCTGTCGATCGCGTCGGCGCTGGTGCACGATCCCGAGCTGGTGTTCCTCGACGAGCCGACCGCCGCGCTCGACCCGCAGGCCCGCCGGAACCTCTGGGACCTGCTGTCCGGGCTCAACGACACCGGACGCACCGTCGTCCTGACCACGCACTACATGGACGAGGCCGAGGCGCTGTGCGACCGGGTCGCGATCATGGACCACGGCAAGGTCCTCGAGCTCGACACCCCGGCCGCGCTGGTCCGTGGTCTCGACGCGCCGACCCGGATCGTCGTCGCCGCCGGGCAGCTGGGCCTCGACGAGGCCCGCTCGATGACCGGCGTGGAGCTGGCCGACGAGGACGCGACCGGTGTCGTCCTGACGACACGGGCTCCGGCCGGTGTGCTCACCGCCCTGGCCGACCGCAACGCCCTGGACGGCGTCCAGGTGCGCACCAGCACGCTCGAGGACGTGTTCCTCGACCTGACCGGACGCGAGTACCGCGTATGAGCCCCCGTATGAGCCCCGGAATGAGTCCCGCGTGACCAGCTTCCGCGCGCTCTCCCTGGCGATCCTCAAGGGCTTCCTCCGCGACCGGGCCGCGGTGTTCTTCGCGATCGTCTTCCCGTTGATGTTCCTGGTGCTGTTCGGGGGGATCTTCGGGGACGCCGACCAGCCCAAGGTCGCCCTGATCGAGGTGGGCCACATCTCGCTGCTCGACCATCTGCCTCCGGGTGCGCAGGGAGCGTTCGAGCAGACGTTCACGGTCACCCACAGCAACGACCTGGACGCGTCGATCGCGAAGGTGCGCAAGGGCGACGCCGACGTCGCGCTGGTGGCACGCGGTGACGACCTGGTCGCGCACTACACGAGGACCGACCAGGTGAAGGCGGCCGAGACGCAGGGCACCCTGCAGGCGTTCGTCGACGCCGCCAACGTGGCCGCGAGCGGCAAGCCACCGACGTACTCCCTGACGACGCGCAGCGTCGAGGACACCTCGCTGAAGGTGATCCAGTACATCACTCCCGGCCTGCTCGGCTGGGCGGTCGCGATGAGTGCGTCGTTCGGTGCGGCCGCGACCCTGAACGGCTGGCGCAGCTCCAAGCTGCTGCGCCGGCTCCAGCTCGCCCCGGTGTCGACCGGGAAGGTCGTCGGCGCCCGGATCGCGGTGACCGTGGCGGTCGCGCTGGGTCAGCTCGCGATCTTCCTCGTGCTCGGGACGGCGCTGTTCGGACTGAAGCTCACCGGCGCCTGGCCGACGTCGATCCCCCTGCTGACCGTCGGCACGCTGTGCTTCATGGCCGTCGGCCTGCTCGCGGGGGCGGTGGCGAAGAGCACCGAGGGCGCGGTGAACATGGCCAACTTCATCGTCCTGCCGATGTCATTCCTGAGCGGCTCGTTCTTCCCGCTCGACGGCTCGCCCGGCTGGCTCCAGGCCGTGGCGCACGTGCTGCCCCTGTGGTGGCTCAACAACGGGATGACCGACGTGATGGTGCGCGGCGAGTCCTGGACGGCGGCGCTGGTGCCGATGGCGGTCCTCGCCGGGTTCGCCCTGGTCGTCAGCGGCCTGGCCGCGAAGCTGTTCCGCTGGGAGACGATCTGACGCCGACCCGGCGATCCGTTCACGCCGTACGCCGCTGACCTGGCGATCCGTTCACGCCGTACGCCGCCGACCCGGCGATCCGTTCACGTCGTACGCCGCCGACCCGGCGATCCGCTCACTCCGCTGCCGGCTCCGACCCGGGAGCGAAGCGGTCGAGGAGCTCGTCCACGTGCCCGCGGGTGACCTCCCGGCTGGTCTCCCAGCCGGTGACCACGCAGACGAAGCGGTCGGCGTCGAGCAGCCGGAGGTCCATCTCGGTGACCGCGCGGACCGTGGCCGTGCGCGGGACCTGTCGCAGCAGCGCGATCTCGCCGACCAGCTCGCCGGGGCCGACTGTCGCGATCTGACGCCCGTCCCCGACGACCTGGGCGCTGCCGCGCTCGATCACGAAGCACTCGTCGCCGGCATCCCCCTGCCGGTAGACGATCTCGCCCGCCGGCACGTGTCGCGGCCGCAGCCCGGCCGCGAGCTGCTCGAGCGCGGGCAGGGGGAGCGGGTCGAAGACGGCCACGGCGCGCAGCAGGTCGAGGTCCTCGTCGCGCGCCAGCATCACGTCGTCGAGGCGGCGCAGGGAGAACCAGCAGATCAGGACGAGCGCCGGCCCGAGGGCCCCGACGAGCACCAGGGCGCCTCGCAGCCCGGACGCACTCGCCAGCCCGGCCGCGACGACGGAGCCGGCGCCCACCGCGAGCGCGCCGACGCTCTCGAGGAGGCCGAACACCCGCGCGAGCACCCGCTCGGGGACGAGCCTGGCCACGAGCGTGAACACGCCGACGTCCACGAGCGCGTTGCCGACCCCGATCAGGGCGAAGAGCACGAGCGCCGCCGGCCGGCCGGGCGCGGCGGCCAGGAGGACCAGAGGGAGACCCCAGGTGGCGACCCCGGCGCCGAACCAGGCCGCGAGCCGCCGGTTGCCGATGTACAGCAGCGCGAACAGGGAGCCCAGCACGGCTCCCGCGCCGACGGCCGCGGTCAGGGTTCCGACACCGGCCTCACCCATGTCGAGCAGGTCGACGGCGACGAGCACGGTGAACACCGAGAGCGCTCCGCGGGTGAGCGTCTGGGCGGCCAGCAGGAGGAACAGCACCCGCAGCGGCGGGCTGCGGAACGTCACCTCGGCGCCGCGCACGAGTCCGCGCGCGACCGAGCTGTGGCTGCCTCGTGCCTCCGGCTCCTCAACCGTGAGCCCGAGGGTGACGACCGCGGACAGCCCGGCCAGGACCGCGACCGCCGCGAAGCCCGTCGGGATCCCGGCCACCGCCAGCAGCGCACCGGCCACGGCCGGACCGACGAGAGTGGAGATCGAGTCGAGCAGTCCGCGGACGACGTTCGCCGACGAGAGCTCCGAGGGCGCGTGGCACAGGAGGGGCAGCAGGGCCGAGTTCACCGGCCGGTACAGGATCGCCGCTCCGGTGGAGGCGATGGCCAGGGCGTACACCGCCGCCGCGGGCCCGTCGGCGGCGGTGAGCAGGACGATGCCGACGGCGGTCAGGCAGCGCGCCGTCGAGACGACGGTCAGCACCAGGTCGCGGCGCCAGCGGTCGGCGAGTGCCGACGCGAACGGTGCCAGCAGCGCGGACGGCAGCATCCGGAGGAGTGACACGACCCCGACCTCGCCCGCGCCGCCCTGCTCGAAGGCGTAGACCGAGAGCACCACCGTGAACGCCCACTCCGCGGTGCAGGCGCCGGCGAACCCGAGCTGGAGCCGGCGTACGGCGGGATTGGCGGCGCTGGCGACGAAGGAGCGGCCGGCGACGCGCAGTCGGCGCCGCCACCCCTCCCCGCTCACGTAGCGCAACCTAACCTCCACGCCGACGGGCGGCCAGAGGTGCCGCTGCGCGGGCAGCCGTGCTGCGCCGAGGGGGACCCGGGGGTTACGGTTCCGCCATGCGGGAGCGCCCCGCGCTGTTTCTCGGGCTGCTCGCGGATCAACCAGAACTCATCGCCGAGGTCGGCGTGCTCCGGTGGCGTGCCGCCGGCTCGATCGGGACGCCCGGTCCGTGGATCGAGTCGACCGCGCGAGACGCCGGCCGGGACGGGCTCCCGCTCACGCTGGTCGCGATGGATCTCGACGGTCGGGCGATCGGGGCGGTCACCCTCGGGCTCGAGGACGACGCGTGCGACCAGGTCGGTGGCGAGCGATCGCCCTGGGTGGTCCGGATGGTGGTGCGGCCCGGCGAACGGAAGTGCGGAGTCGGCCGACTGATGATGAGCGCGGTCGAGGACCTGGCTCGCGAGCACGGGCACGCCCAGCTCTGGGTCGCGGCCGGCGACGACGAGGCGACCTTCTACCGGCACTGCGGCTGGGCCGACATCCCGGACCTTCCGGAAGCCGGCGAGGAGGGCTCCCGGATCCTCGCCAAGGAGCTCACCGGCGTGGGCTGAGCGCTCAGGCCGCGGACTACCACCGAGCCTGCGGCTGGACCGGCGCCGAGGAGACGGTGACCGCGAAGGAACAGCTGCCGAGCACGGTGCTCACCTGGGCCCTGCCTGGCTGAGCGGCCATTTTCACCGGGTGCGAACCGAGTCAGACTCCGAGGATGACCGACTCGGTGACCGTCACGGCGTACCACCCCGAGGACCGCGACGCGGTCCTTGCGCTCGCCCCGCGACTGTGGGTCGGGGTCGCCCCCTGGCGTCCGGCGGAGGGGGTGCGATCGGCGGTGCGCGAGTGGTTCGAGGAGGCGGTCGACGCGTCGACCGACGACCAGGCGGTGTTCGTGGCCCGCCTGGACGGCGAGGTCGTCGGCATGGTCGCCGTCGGTGAACAGCGCCACTGGAGCGGCGCCCTCGACGCGTACGTCGGTGAGCTCGCCACCGCCGAGCACCTCGAGGGCCGCGGGATCGGCCGTGCCCTCCTGGCCGAGGCCGAGCGCTGGGCGACGGCGCGCGGACTCGAGCACCTCACCCTCGAGACCGGCGCCGCGAACACCCGGGCGCGCGGCTTCTACGCGTCGCTCGGGTACGTCGACGAGGAGGTGCGGCTCACCCGCGCCCTGTCGACTTCTTGACGGGGCGGCGTGTCACTCGCGTCGTGGGCGGTGTCGGATCCAGCGTCTGTCGGTGCCGGGTTTGGGTGGTGGGTGGAACTCGGGTTGCTGGTCGTCGGGGTTGATGCGGACTTGCCAGGGTGTGTGGTGGAGGACGCGGTGGTGGTGTCCGCACAGCAACACCAAGTTGTCGAGGCTGGTTTTCCCGCCGTGGACCCAGTGTCGGATGTGGTGGGCGTGGCACATCAGGGGTGGGCGGTCGCAGCCGGGGAAGGCGCAGTGTCGGTCGCGCACCACCAGGGCGGTCCAGATCGCCTGTGTGACGGGTCGGCGGGTGCGGCCGACGTCGAGGGGTTCGCCTCGGGTGCCGAGGACGGCGGGGATGATCTCGGCGTCGCAGGCCAGCCGCCGGATCGTCGCGACCGAGAGGTCGCTGACGGCGGCGGAGTCCGCTGGGTCGGCGAGCCCGCGTCTGGAGTTGGTCGAGGGCGATGGTGAGGGTGAGCCGGGTGGGGGCGCCGTGGGAGTCCGGGGGCAGCGCGGTGTCCAGGGCGTGCTGGGCGGTGGTGACCAGGGCGTCCCACATCCGGGCACCGGCATCGCGTAGGTCGCGCGGGTCGCGTGGGTCGGGCGGGTCGGTACCGGTTCACCGTGCTCGTCGTCGGCTGGATCGGATGCAGGGGTCGGGTTGGCCAGCGCGAGCAGGGCGGTCTTGAGCAGGGCGCCGTCTTCGGCGCTGCCGCGGCCCTTGAGGCGGACCCCGCCGGCACCGTCGCCGGTGATGGACAGGAACCGGGTGTGGTGGGCGGCGCGTTCCTCGCGGTCCAGCTGGCGTTCCAGACGCCGGTCCTCGGCGTCGGGGTCGACGACGTGGACCAGGTGGCGTCCGGTGCGGGCCAGGTCGGTGGCATCGAAGCTCCCGGCGTGCTCCAGCAGCGCCACCTCGCCACGGGCCCGCACCGCGGTGCCAGACGGCAGGGCGTCGATGGACCGCACGATCACGTCGGCCTGCTCCGGGGACACGGTCCCGGCGGCCATCGCCTCCCGAGTCGTGGCCAGTGACCCCGACAGTGCGTGCGCACGGGCCACGAGGCGGCGGCCCTCGCCCTTGCGGAGCCCGCCCAGGTGGGTCAGCCAGTCCCCGGTCGACCCGTAGTGCAGCTTCTGTGTGGCCAGGTCACGCTGGTCGGCCTCGGCTATGGCACCGGCCTGCACCGCGGCGAGGGCGGTACGGGCGTGTTCGACCAGCTCCGCGGCCGCGACCAGGTCAGCGTCGGACTGGTTCGTCCACCAGGTCGCATCCAGCTCCCGGAGCGAGGCTGCGACCTCGGCCAGCACCGAGACCGGGCTGGGGCGGGGGTGGAGGTCCGAGATCGACATAGGGATATCGAATCAGAGGCCACCGACATTCCCGCCGGTTATCCACAGCATTAGCAGCCGATATTCCTGAAGAAAAGATGAGAATATCGGAGCCACTTATCGTCCACAAGAAAACCGAAACCCGAAACCGAACGCGGAGAACCGCAACCCGGCGGCGGCGGCCGGGCACCAGCAAACCCCACCCCGTCTTCCAAAGCCAAAGACCGCCACCACCCACGAAGCGGAAGCGCCTCGCAACCTCGACGTGCACCCACGCCGCCGACGCAAGACAGCGAACGATGGTTTCGAGACGGTCGCAGAGCGACCTCCTCAACCACCGAAGGAGAGCGACCTCCTCAACCACCGAAGGAGAGCGACCTCCTCAACCACCGAAGGAGAGCGACCTCCTCACCACCGAAGGAGAGCGACCTCCTCAACCACCGAAGGAGAGCGACCTCCTCAACCACCGAAGGAGAGCGACCTCCTCAACCACCGAAGGAGAGCGACCTCCTCAACCACCGAAGGAGGGCGACCTCCTCAACCACCGAAGGAGAGAGACCTCCTCAACCACCGAAGGAGGGGGACCTCCTCAACCACCGAACGAGGGCGTCTTCGACCCGAGAAGCCTCAGCTGGCCTTCTTCTTCGCGGCCTTCTTGGCGGTGGACTTCTTCGCGGTCTTCTTGGCGGTGGTCTTCTTCGCCGGCTTCTCGTCGCTCGACTCCCCACGCGCGGTCTTCGCCGCGTCGACGGAGCGCTGGAGCGCGGCCAGCAGGTCGACCACCTCACCGGAGGACTTGGTCGAGGCCGGGGTCTTCTTGACCTCGCCGCCCTCGATCTTCGCCTTCACCATCTCCTCGACGGCGTCGGCGTAGTCGTCCTCGAACTCGCTCGGCTCGAAGTCGCCGGCGAGGGTCTCGACGAGCATGTTGGCCATCTTGACCTCGGCGTCCTTCACCGCGCCGGTCTCGACGGAGAAGTCGGGGGTGCGGACCTCGTCGGGCCACATCATCGTCTGCAGCACGATCACGTCGTCCTTCACCCGCAGTACGCCGACCGTCGTCCGCTGCCGCAGGGCGACCGTCACGACCGCCATCCGGTCGGCGTCCAGCAACGCCTGGCGCAGCAGGGCGTACGGCTTGGCGCCGGTCTTCTCGGGCTCGAGGTAGTAGCTCTTCTCGAAGAGCATCGGGTCGATCTGGTCGCTGGGCACGAACTTCTCGACCGAGATCTCCCGCGAGGACGTGCTGGGCAGGGCGGCCATGTCGTCGTCGGTGAGGATGACCATCTCGCCGTCCTCGGTCTCGTAGCCCTTCGCGATGTCGGCGTACTCGACCTCCTCGCCGTCGATCGCGCAGACCCGCTGGTACTTGATCCGGCCGCCGTCCTTGGCGTGCACCTGCCGGAACGACACGTCGTGGGACTCCGTGGCGGCGTACAGCTTCACCGGCACGCTGACGAGCCCGAAGGACACCGCGCCCTTCCAGATCGCACGCATCTCATACCTCCGTGACTCGTGAGTTGTCAGGCAATCTCGTCCAGTATCGACGAGCGAGCCCTCGAACGCACGCGGCTGACCTGGGACGACGCCACGAGCCCCCGTCGACCTGGGCTAGAACCGCTCCGTCAGGTGCGCGCGGTTCGACGGCGGCTCGTACGGCTCGGGCCAGACGTCGTCGATGCGCGTGACCAGGCCGCCCTCGTCGAAGCCGAAGAAGCTGATGCCGGTCATCTCCTCACCGTCCATCGTGAAGCGCACGACGCTCACCGCGCCGCCGTCGTCGGCGATGACCCTCTCCACCGCGAGATGCCAGTCGCCCGGGAACTCGGTGAAGAAGCGGACGAAGGCGTCGCGTCCCGTCACCCGCTCCCGCGTCTGGGCCATCTCGTAGACGACGTCCGGCGCCAGCACCTCCGTCAGCCCGGGCCAGTCGCGCGCCTCGGTGGTGTCCCAGAAACGCCGGATCGTCGCCGCATGGTCCGTCATCCCGTCACCGTGGCACGCCCCACCGACACCGACCAACGGCCCGGAAGGCGGAGCCTTCGTCTGCTGACAGACTGGCTCGCATGCGTCCCATGCTCGCCACCCGCGGTGCGCACGTGCCCTCGGGTGACGAGTGGCAGCACGAGGTGAAGTGGGACGGCATGCGGGTGCTCGTCGAGGTGCGCGGGGGAGCGGCGCGGCTGTTCAGCCGCAACGAGATCGAGGCCACCGTCTCCTTCCCCGAGCTGGCCGACGTCCCGGTCGGCGACGCGCTGCTGGACGGCGAGGTGGTCGCGTTCGCGGACGGGACGCCGAGCTTCGCGGCCCTCGCCGAGCGGATGCACGTGTCCCGCGCCGACCGCGCGAAGCGCCTGGCCGAGCGGCTCCCGGTCACGCTGCTCGTCTTCGACGTGCTCCGCCTCGGCGACCGCGACCTGCTCGACGAGCCCCTCGCCGTACGCCGCGAGCGGCTCGGCGAGCTCGACGTCCAGCACGACCGCTGGCAGACCCCGCCGGTGTACGCCGACGGGCAGATGCTCTTCGACGCGACGTACCAGCAGGGGCTCGAGGGCATCGTCAGCAAGCGCCTCACCTCCCGCTACCGGCCGGGACAGCGGAGCAAGGACTGGCTGAAGTTCGCCCATCGGCGACGGGAGTCCTACGTCGTCGGCGGCTGGCGGCTGGAGACCGACTCGCAGGACCGGCTGGGAGCGGTCCTGGTCGGGCAGCCGAGCGCGGACGGGCTGCTGTACCGCGGCCGGGTCGGCAGCGGCATCGCCGGCCGGAAGGCGGCCCTGCTCCGCGAGGTGCTCGCCGGCCTGACCCGGACGACGACGCCGTTCGCCGACGAGGTGCCGAGGATCGACGCACTGGGTACGACCTGGGTCGAGCCGGTACTGGTCGTCGACATCGAGTCCCTCGGCCCGTCGGCCCAGGGCCGCATCCGCCAACCGTCGTACGTCGGCACCCGTGCCGACCTGACCCCGGAGGACCTGACATGACCAAGCTCGGGCTGCTGTCGCTCGTCCTCGCGGCGACGGTCCTCGCCCTGCCGTCACCCGCCCGCGCCGACGTCCGTCACGTGAGGCTCGGCGGCGTCGACGTCGCGCTCCGTGCGGACACCCGGCAAGTGGTGACGGTGAACCACACGCACGGCTATCACGCCCACATCGCCTACTGGGTGCTGCGCGACGACCAGTGGGTCCGGGTGCTCGTCGCGCGCGACGGCCGCATCGGGTACGGCGGCCTGGTCCCGCCCAAACAGCGCCACCAGGGCACCGGCACGACCCCGTCGGGGACGGTGGGACTGATCTCGGCGTTCGGTCGTCATCCGCGCGCCGAGTCGTGGAGCCTGCCGTACCGGCGGATCCGCGCGGGCGACTACTGGGTCGAGGACAACGGCTCGCGCTACTACAACCGCTACCGCAACAAGGCCCAGGGCGGGTTCCGATGGTGGCTCCCGGCGAGCCACGAGAACAGCTCCGAGCGGCTCCGCGACTTCCCGCGCCAGTACGAGTACTCGATCGTCACCGGCTACAACCATGCGCAGGTGCGCCACCGCGGTGCCGGCATCTTCCTGCACGTCAACGGCGCCGGCGCGACGGCCGGCTGCGTCAGCGCGCCACGGCCCTTCCTGAAGCGGATGATGGCGCGGCTCGACCCCGACAGGTCCCCGGTCATGGCGGTCGGCAGATGACCCCGTCCGATGGAGACGAGGTCCGGGTCGAGGTCGAGGGCCGCACGCTCAAGCTCTCCAACCTCGGCAAGGTCCTCTACCCCCGCACCGGCACCACCAAGGGTGAGGTCCTCAACTACTACGCCCAGGTCGCCCCGGTGCTGCTGCCGCTCCTGCAGGACCGTCCGGTCACCCGCGTCCGCTGGCCGCACGGCGTCGAGCGCGACCGCTTCTTCGAGAAGAACGCCCCCGCCGGTACGCCGCGCTGGGTGCGCACCGCCGACGTCCCCACCACCGGCTCCCGGGGCGAGAGCCGCCACGGCGACCGGCTCGTCTTCCCGATCATCGACGACCTCGCCACGCTCACCTGGGCCGCCAACCTCGCGGCCCTCGAGCTCCACGTGCACCAGTGGACGGTGGACAAGAAGGGCAAGGTCCGCGGCGCCGACCGCCTCGTGATCGACCTCGACCCCGGCGAGGGGGCGGGGCTGCACGAGTGCTGCCAGGTGGCGCTGCTGGTGCGCGACAAGCTGACCGAGCGCAAGCTCGACGCGCGCCCCGTGACCAGTGGCAGCAAGGGCCTCCACCTCTACGCCCACCTGCCCCGCCGGCAGGACTCGGAGAAGACCTCCGAGACCGCCAAGGCGATCGCCGAGGAGCTCCAGGCGGAGCACCCGAAGCAGGTCACCGCGACGATGACCAAGGCGAAGCGCTCGGGCAAGGTCTTCCTCGACTGGTCGCAGAACGCCGGCTCCAAGACCACCGTCTCGCCGTACTCCATGCGCGGCGTCGAGCGTCCCCTGGTCGCCACGCCGGTCACCTGGGACGAGGTCGAGGCGGGCGCCGAGGACCCGCTCGGGCTCGACCAGTTCCGGTACGACGAGGTGCTCGCGCGGGTCGCGGAGCACGGCGATCTCTTCAGGGACTGACGACGGTCGGCCGAGCGGCCCGGTGCCCCCGCGTCGTTACCATCCCGTGGACCCGCTGTGTGTCAATCGTTGCCTTGTCTTACGTAGCGTTTGCGATGCCCGGTGTCCACCAGCGAGCTCCAAATCCAGCGTGGGAACCGGTGGCCGCCGATCGCCGGGGGGTGGGGTCGGCCGTGCCCGTGGATCCGCCCGCAGTCCCCGCTGCGGGCGGGCCCACGCAAGGTCCAGCCCGTGTCAGAGCCCCTGTCAGAGCCGTGTCGCCATGCCGACCGGGCCGGGGCCGTAGGGTCAAGGCCGGCTCGAACCCCCGAAACCCTGACGCGGGGCGACCTATGCTCCCGCCATGCATCGCGTTCTTCTCGTGGAGGACGAGACCGACATCGTCGCGCCGCTCGTGCGGACACTCGAGCGCGAGGGGTACGCCGTCGACCAGGCCACGACCGGCAAGGACGCGATCGCCGCGGCCACCGGAGACGATCACGACATCGTGATCCTGGATCTCGGCCTGCCCGACATGGACGGGATCGACGTCTGCCGAGGGCTGCGCGAGGCCGGCTACCAGGGCGCGGTGCTGATGCTGACCGCCCGCACGCGCGAGCTCGACCGGGTCGCCGGTCTCGACGCAGGCGCGGACGACTACCTCGCCAAGCCGTTCGGTCTCGCCGAGCTGCTGGCGCGCCTGCGCGCACTGCTCCGGCGTACGACGGTCCGCGCGGCAGGCGACGCCCACGACCGCCGGCTGGAGCTCGACCTCGAGGCCCATCGCGTGCGCGCCGGCGAGCAGGAGCTCGCGCTGACCGGCAAGGAGTTCGACGTGCTCACGGTGCTGATGGCGAGCCGGGACAAGGTCGTGCTGCGGTCGCAGCTGATGTCGGAGGTGTGGAGCGAGGGCTGGTACGGCTCCACCAAGACCCTCGACGTCACCATCGGCCGCCTCCGCCAGAAGCTGGAGAACGCCGGGACCGCCGAGCGCGTCGTCACCGTCCGCGGAGTCGGCTTCCGGCTCGAGAGCTGAGCGCGGGCCGGCCGGTCACCGCTCCCCGCCCACCATCCGGTCGACCGCGTCTCGCGAGTAGCGCCGCATCGCCGCGTCGACCCGCTTCCGGTCACCGGTGAGCAGGAGGTCGTGCAGCAGCCCCCGGGCCATCGCCAGGTCGAGGCTGGCCTGGGCGCGCGCCTCACGGGCGGGTACGCCGCGCGCCTTCCACATCGACGTCAGCGCGTCGAGCCAGGTGGTGACCAGCCGGTCGCGCACGTCGACGGCGTACGGCAGGCCGAGCATCGCGTGGCTGGTCAGCTCGAAGAACAGCGGCCCGTAGACCAGTGCCTCGTCGGTGACCAGGTGCCAGTAGCGCAGTCCGGCGTCGAAGGGATCGGGGTCGGTCCTCGCCTCCTCGACCATCCGGGCGAGGGTGTCCCGCGCGCCCTGCTCGACGACGTCGACGACCGCCGCGAGCAGTCCGTCGCGCGAGCCGAAGTGGTAGATCAGCATCCGATGGCTCGTGCCGATCGCCTCGGCGAGTGCGCGCAGGCTGGTGTCGCCCACGCCGTGCTCCGCGAAGTGCCCGATCGCCCGCGCCAGGAGCGCCTCCCGGCCGCCGGGCTCCGGGCTCACGGCCTGGTCACGCTGTCGTCGGCTCCGCCGCCACCGCGGTCAGGCGGGCGCACTCGAGGTCGACGTACGCCCGCGACTTGCGCCCCAGCAGGAGGCCGACGACCCCGGACGCCCATCCGGTCATCTCCAGCTCCAGCGTGAGCCGGCTCGCCCCCGCCGCCTCGGCGGTCACGGTGTGCCGGCCGACGATCCGTACGCCGGGCTGCCGGGACTCCCAGGCGAACACCCGGCCCTCCTCGAGCTCGGTGACCGTCCAGTCGCCGGCGGCGAGTCCCTTCTGCTTCACGTGCACCGTGTCGCCGAGCCTCAGGTCGCCGGACCCCGCCCGGCGTACCTCCTCGTAGACCTCGATCCACTCCGGCCACTTCTCCACGTCGGACACCACGGCCCAGAGCCGCTGGGGCTCGGCAGTGGTCGACGCGCTCGTCTCGTATCGCATGTACCAAATGGTACACGAGGATCCGAGGGGTGGGCCATCCCCTCCTGGGGGCGGTTGCCGAGGGCAGATCGGTGGGGAACACTCGGAGCGATGTCGTCCTGACTCGGGAGCCGTCGGACGGCCACGGGAGGCGGGCGATGGGTGATCGCCGGGAGCAGGAAGGCGTCAGCCGCGAGGAGCACGAGCGGCTCCGCCGTGACTTCGCTGCTCTCCAGGAGCAGTTCGACGCCGCCGACGACGTCCTCTCGGCCATCGGCCGGTCCGCCGCCGATCCCGAGGCGGTCCTCGGCACGATCGTGGAGAGCGCGCGCCGGCTCTGCCGGGCGCAGACCGCCTTCCTCTACCTGCTCCGCGAGGACGGCTACTTCGAGCTGATCAAGTCGACCGGCGCCAGCGACGAGGCGATCCGCTTCATCGCCGAGCACCCGATGGCGGTCGACCGCGAGACCCTGATCGGCCGGGTCGGCCTGGAACGGCGTACCCAGCAGATCCCGGACGTGCTCACCGACCCCGACTACGGCGCCTTCGACCTCCAGCGCGTCGCCGGCTACCGCACCACGGTCGGCGCGCCGATGCTCCTCGACGAGGAGGTCGTCGGCACGCTCAACCTCTGGCGCAACGAGGTCAGCCCGTTCGACGAGCGCGAGATGGCCATCGTCACGGCGTTCGCGGGGCAGGCCGCGATGGCGGTCAACGGCGTGCAGCTCGTGCAGGAGCTGGAGGCGCGCCGTGCGGAGCTCGGGAGGCGGGTCGAGGAGCTCGAGGCGCTGAGCGAGGTGGGCGAGGCGGTGAGCTCGAGCCTGGACGTCGACCACGTGCTGTCCACCATCGCCATGCACGCGGTGAAGCTGTCCGGGACGGACGGCGGCTCGATCATGGAGTACTCCGAGCACGACCGTTGCTTCCGGGTGCGCAGCGTGTTCCAGACCAAGGCCGACGTGGTCGAGCGGCTGCGCTCGATCCGGATCGACCTCGACGAGACCCTCGTCGGACGCGCGGCCAGGGAGCGGCGCCCCATCGTGGTCCCCGACCTCGGTCAGGTCGAGCTCGACCCTCACCTCCAAATCCTGTACGACGCCGGCTGGCGCTCCCTCGTCGCGGTGCCGATGCTGCGCGAGGACCAGATCGTCGGCTCGCTGATCGTCCGCCGCCAGCACACCGGCGACTTCAGCGACGAGACCGTCGACCTCCTGGAGACGTTCGCGAGCCAGTCGGCCCTGGCGCTGCTCAACGCCCAGCTGTTCGCCGAGCTGAAGGAGCAGAGCGTCGAGCTGGAGCTGGCGAGCCGGCACAAGTCGGAGTTCCTGGCCAGCATGTCCCACGAGCTGCGGACGCCCCTCAACGCGATCCTCGGGTTCTCGGAGGTGCTGCTGGAGCGGATGTTCGGCGAGATCAACGAGCGCCAGGAGGAGTACCTCCACGACATCCACGGGTCCGGCAAGCACCTGCTCGAGCTGCTCAACGAGATCCTCGACCTGTCCAAGGTCGAGGCCGGCCGGATGGAGCTCGAGTACACCTCGTTCGCGCTGCCCGCCCTGCTCGACGGCGCCGTCTCGATGCTCCGCGAGCGTGCCGCCCTCCACGGCATCACCATGGACGTCGAGGTCGGCGAGGGCGTCGACGAGATCTACGCCGACGAGCTCCGGCTCAAGCAGGTGCTGCTCAACCTGATCACCAACGCGGTGAAGTTCACCGGTGACGGCGGCTCGGTGACGGTCCGGGCGGTCCGCGACGGCACGGAGATCCAGATCACGGTCACCGACACCGGGATCGGCGTACCCGAGGGGGACCGCGAGCGGATCTTCGAGTCGTTCCAGCAGGGCGGTCGCGGGAGCTCGCGCGAGGAGGGCACCGGTCTCGGGCTGACCCTGTCGCGGCGCATCGTCGAGCTCCTCGGCGGCCACATGTGGCTGGAGTCCGAGGTCGGCCGGGGGAGCACGTTCGGCTTCGCGATCCCGTCCGGCGAGCGCACCTCGCCGGCCGACGCCGACGGCGGCGGACCCGGCGGCCGGGTCGTCGTCATCGAGGACGACCGGCCGTCCCTCGCTCTGTTCGGCGCCTACCTGTCCGGGGCGGCGCTGGAGGTGATCACGGCCCGGGACGGCCAGTCCGGCCTCGACGCGGTACGCCGGACCAGCCCCGATGCCGTGCTGCTCGACATCCGGCTCCCCGGGATCGACGGCTGGGCGGTGCTGAAGGCGCTGAAGGCGGACCCCGAGACCAGCAGGATCCCGGTGATCGTGGTGTCGATCGTGGACGAGCGGTCACGCGGGGTCGAGCTCGGTGCCGCGGCGTACCTCGTGAAGCCGGTACGCCGCGAAGAGCTGCTGTCGGCGCTGGTCGGTGTCGGCGCGCCCCTGGCGTCGCCCGCGGCACCCGGGACGGAGGTGGGCTGAGTTGGCGCAGCGCCGCATCCTCGTGGTCGAGGACAACCCGAAGAACCTCAAGCTGGTCCGCGACGTGCTCACCTACTCCGGCTTCGAGGTGATCGAGGCGACCTGCGGTGAGGACGGCGTCCGGCTCGCGCAGGAGGCCTCGACCCGACCTGATCCTGATGGACCTCCAGCTGCCCGGCATCGACGGCGTGGAGGCCCTCCGGCAGATCCGCGACGCCAAGGAGCAGCACGTCCCGGTGGTCGCCGTGACCGCGTTCGCGATGAGCGAGGACCGCGCGCGGGCCTTCGAGTCCGGCTTCGACGGCTACGTCGAGAAGCCGATCAGCGTGCGCGCCCTGCCCCAGCAGGTGCGCGACTTCCTTCAGCTGGGAGGCACCGCATGAACGACACCGCTGCCCCGAAGACGAGCGTCCTGGTCGTCGACGACCAGCCGCAGAACATCCGGCTGCTCGAGGCGATCCTCGTCCCGCGCGGGTACGACGTACGCCCGGCCGCCTCGGGGGAGGAGGCGCTGGCGGCGCTCGAGCAGTCCGAGGTCGACCTGGTGCTGCTCGACATCGTGATGCCGGGGCTGGACGGCTACCAGGTGTGCCGGGCGATCCGGGAGCGGCCCAGCACGGCGTACCTCCCGGTGGTGATGGTGACCGCGAGCGGCGACGAGCAGAAGATCAAGGCGCTCGAAGCCGGCGCCGACGACTTCCTGACCAAGCCGATCAACCAGAGCGAGCTCCTCGCCCGCGTGGCGTCGCTGGCCCGGATCAAGGCGTACCAGGACACGATCAAGCGTCAGTCGGACGAGCTCTCCGCGTGGAACCAGGAGCTCGAGCAGCGGGTCGCGGACCAGGTCTCGCAGATCGAGCGGATGGGCCGGCTCCGGCGCTTCCTCTCGCCGCAGCTCGCGGAGCTGATCGTGGACTCCGGCGACGAGTCGTTCCTGGAGAGCCACCGGCGCGAGATCGTGGTCGTCTTCTGCGACCTGCGCGGCTTCACGGCGTTCGCCGAGTCCAGCGAGCCCGAGGAGGTGATGGGTGTCCTCGATGCGTACTTCTCGGCGCTGGGCGACCTGATCTTCCGGTTCGAGGGCACGCTCGAGCGGTTCGCGGGCGACGGCCTGATGGTGTTCTTCAACGACCCGGTGCGGTGCGACGACGGGCCGGCGCGGGCGATCCGGATGGCGGTCGCGATGCGCACCCGGATCCAGGGCCTCGCGGAGGCGTGGTCCCGTGCGGGGCACGACCTCGCACTCGGCATCGGCATCGCGCAGGGCTACGCGACCCTGGGCCGGATCGGCTTCGAGGGCCGGCACGACTACGCCGCGATCGGCAGCGTCACCAACCTCGCGTCCCGGCTGTGCGCCGACGCCGACCCGTGGCAGATCCTGGTCACCGAGCGAGTGTTCACCGCGGCCGGGCCGATCGCCGTCGGCGAGGACGCCGGCGTCCGCGAGCTCAGGGGGTTCAGCCGCAGCGTCCACGCCTTCGACATCAGGGGCATCGACAACGCCCGGATCGTGTCATGAGCGGCGACCTCTGGACGCCTCCGGCCGGAGGCCTCGACGTCCTGTCCCGGCTCGACGAGCAGGAGCGGTACCAGCGCTTCGACGTGCTCCAGGGCCGGATGCGCGATGTCTGGGACGCGATGCGGCTCAACCACGACGACGAGTCGGTGGTCGTCATCCCGTCGATCACCCTCGACCGCGCGGTGGCGTCGAGCGGCACCAGCACCCAGGCGATGGAGGAGCGCTTCCTCTTCATGCTGATGCTGCTCCGTCAGCCGCGGCTCCGGATGATCTACGTGACGTCCCTGCCGATCGCCCCGGAGATCATCGAGTACTACCTGGCCCTCCTCTCCGGCGTCATCCCCAGCCACGCGCGCTCGCGGCTGACGCTGGTCCACGTCGACGACGCCTCGCCGCGCTCGCTGAGCGAGAAGCTCCTGGAGCGGCCGCACCTCCTGGCCGAGATCGCGGCCCTGATCCCGAACCGGTCCCGCTCCCACCTGGTGCCCTACAACACGACCGAGCTCGAGCGCGACGTCGCGCTCAGCCTCGGGATCCCGATGTACGGCGCCGACCCGCGGCTCGCCCCGCTGGGCTCGAAGTCGGGCTGCCGCCGTCTCTTCGCCGAGGCGGGCGTGCCCCACCCGCTGGGGGTGGAGAACCTGCACACCCTCGACGACCTGGTGGACGCGGTGGTCGGGATGCGCGCCGAGCGGCCGACGATGGACAGCGTGATCGTCAAGCTCAACGAGGGCGTCTCCGGCGCGGGCAACGCGCTGGTGCGGCTCTCCGGGCTCCCGGCTCCCGGTGCCGGCGACGAGCGCGCCGCCGTCCTCGACCGCCTGCAGCACATGGAGCTCGAGGCGGAGAACGTCCCGCTCGACGTCTACCTGGCCAAGTTCGCCGAAGGTGCCGGGATCGTCGAGGAGCGCATCACCGGCACGGGGCTCGAGAGCCCGAGCGTGCAGCTGCGCGTGCTGCCCGACGGCTCCGTGCAGCTGTTGTCGACGCACGACCAGCTCCTCGGGGGACCGAGCGGACAGGCGTACCTGGGCTGCGTCTTCCCGGCCTCGGCGCAGTACGCGCGGCTCATCACCCAGCACGCGGAGACGATCGGCAAGCAGCTGGCGGAGCAGGGTGCGCTGGGTCGCTTCGCGGTGGACTTCGTCGTGGTCCGCGGCGCCGACCGCGAGTGGGCGGCGTACGCCATCGAGCTGAACCTGCGCAAGGGCGGCACGACGCACCCGTTCCTCACCCTGCAGTTCCTCACCGACGGGCGGTATGACCCCGCCACCGCGCTGTTCCTCACGCCGCGCGGCGCCGAGAAGCACCTGGTCGCCACCGACCACTTCGAGTCCGAGCTCCTGCGCGGGCTGTCGGTGCCCGACCTCTTCGACATCGTCGCCCGGCACGGCCTGCACTACGACCAGTCGCGCCAGGTCGGCATCGTGTTCCACATGATCAGCTGCCTCACCGAGCTCGGCCGGATCGGCCTCACCGCGGTCGGCGACACCCCGGCCGAGGCGGACAAGCGCTACCGCGAGGCCGAGCGGGTCCTGCTCGAGGAGGCGCGGTCGTCGCTCCGGGAAGTGCCGCTGCCGGTCTGATGCCCCGGATCTGGTACGTCGCCTACGGCTCGAACCTCGCCCTGTCCCGGTTCCGGTGCTACCTGGCCGGAGGCCGGCCGGTGGGCGGCTCCCGGGTGTACGTCGGCTGCCGCGACTCCAGCGACCCCGAGCGGACCGAGGGGGTCGAGGTGCCGGGCGGCATCGTCTTCGCCTCCGAGTCCGGGGTCTGGGGTGGCGGGATGGCGTTCTTCGACCGCTCGTTGCCGGGCGTCGCCGCCTGCCGGGCCTACCTGGTGAGCGCCGACCAGTTCGGCGACATCGCGGCGCAGGAGCGGCGGCGCGCACCGGGTGGTGAGTTCGCCCGCGACCTGGCCGGGCTGCTCCCCGACGTCGAGTCGGTCGTCGCCACCGGGCCGGGTCACTACGAGACCGTGGTCCGGCTCGGCGAGCTGGACGGCGCCCCGATGTTCACGATCACCCACCACGACATCGCGAGCCTGCCGCTCGCGGCTCCTGCGCCGGCGTACCTCCAGTGGATCTCGAGCGGGCTCCGCGAGGCCCACGGGTACGACGACGCCCGGATCGCCCGCTACCTCGCGGCGGCGCCCGGAGCGGCCGGTGCCTGGTCCGAGGAGGAGGTCCTGGAGCTGCTCGGGTCGGAGCCGGTCGGCACGTGAGCGTGTGCACCGGCCACCCGGGCCGTGCTTGGGTGTGACCCGTGGCGCGGACGCTCGACGTGGACTACCTGGTGGTGGGCGCCGGTGCCATGGGCATGGCCTTCACCGACGCGCTGGTCGACCACGCGGACGTGCGGGTGGCCCTGGTCGACCGCCGCCCGGGTCCCGGCGGGCACTGGCTGGCGGCGTACCCGTTCGTCCGGCTGCACCAGGCCTCCGCGTTCTACGGCGTCGCGTCGACGCTGCTCGGTGGCGGGCGTCTGCAGGAGCAAGGTCCGGAGGCCGGTCTCCAGGAGCGCGCGACGCGCGACGAGATCGTGGACTACTACGAGCGCGTCCTGGCCCGGATGCTCGACTCCGGCCGGGTCGAGCTCCTCTCCGGCAGTGAGTACGCCGGCGACCGCAGGGTCGTGTCCGGCTCGGGCGAGCGGTACGCCGTACCGGACGCGTGCCGGGTCGTCGACGGCCGCTATCTCGCTCCCGACATCCCGCAGGAGACGCCGCCGCCGTTCGCGGTCGCCGAGGGCGCACGTGTGGTCCCGGTCAACGACCTCGCCGGGCTCACCGAGCTGCCGAGCCAGGTCGTCGTCGTCGGGTCGGGCAAGACCGCGACCGACGCGTGCATCCGGCTGCTCGAGCTGGGCCTGGACCCGGACGCGATCTGCTGGGTCCGGCCGCGCGACCCGTGGATGCTCAACCGCGCGGTCGTCCAGCCCGACCCCGCCGTGTACCTCGGCATGACCGCGGACACGTTCGCGGCGGCGGAGGCGGCGTCGTCGCTGGACGACCTGTTCCTCCGCCTGGAGGACGCCGGGGTCATGCTGCGGATCGACCGCTCGGTCACCCCGACCATGGCCCGGACGCCGACGCTCGCCGACTGGGAGCTCCAGGAGCTGCGCAGCATCGAGCACGTCGTCCGGCTCGGTCACATCCGCTCGGTCGAGCCCGGCCGGGTCACGCTGACGGAGGGCTCCGTCGACGTCGCGGCCGACGCGCTCGTGGTCCACTGCGCGGCGACCGGCCTGAAGACGCCGCCGCTGGTGCCGATCTGGGGGCCGTCGGCGATCACGCTGCAGACGATCCGGGCCGGCTTCCCCTGCTTCAACGCCGCGCTCGCCGGGTACGTCGAGGCCACGCGCGACGACGACGACGAGAAGAACCGGCTGTGCCCGCCGACGCCGTACTCCGACGGCCTGGCCGAGTGGGCGGCGATGACCCTGCTCGGTGCCCGCGCCGCGATGTCCTTCGGGGCCGAGCCCGACATCGCGGCCTGGGCCGACACCGTGGCCCTCAACCCGGCCCGCATCCCGCCCGGCCACCCCGCGTCGCCCGCGCTGGACGACGCGATCGCGCGGCTGCAGGCACATCGTGGCCCGGCGCTCGAGCGGCTCGCCGAGCTCATCGGCGAGGTCCGCTGAGGCTTTCTCGTCCGCGTCAGAGGGCGAACCGCTCGAACGCCTCCCGGAGCGACCGGCCGTAGGCGTCGTCGTCGAGCGCGTCGAGGTGCTCCAGGCCGAGTGCGTGGTGACGTCGTGCCTCGTCCTCGTTCCCGAGCCGGCGCTGCACGTCCGCGACGTTCAGATGCAGCGAGGGGAGCAGGCCGGCCCGGCCACCGGGGACGCCCTCGCGCTCGATCTCGTCGTCGGTGAGGTCGTCCAGGGTGTGAAGAGCGGTGAGATCCCAGCGCAGCTCGTCCGCCGGCTCCGGCTGGACGTCGGCGAACGAGTGGGCGAAGAAGAGCCGGTCGAAGGCGCCGGCGTCGTTCGCCTCCGGGCGCAGTGCCGCCAACGCGTCGCGCGCGCCGGCCAGGTCACCGGACTCGCGCTGCCGGACGGCCGCGCGGATGCGCCCCTGGAGCGTGCGGTCAGGCACGTCAGGACGCCAGGCTCGGGTCGGCGGCCGTGGCGGTCGACGCCTCGGCGAGCGCCGCCACCAGGGCGGTGGTGGCCGGCGGGTCGGGTGGCGCGCCGTACGTCGCGGCGTAGACGTGGCGCAGCGAGCCCGGCAGCTCGCGGGCCACGACGCCGTCGACATGGTGGGCGCGGAGCGCCAGCCCGGGGATCGTGGTGACGCCGAGCCCGGCGGCCACGAGCGACTGCATCACGACCATGTCGTCGGAGACGTACCCGATGCGCGGCTCGAAGCCCTCCTCCGCGCACAGCGACAGCAGGTGGCTGCGGCACCGGTCGCAGCCGGCGATCCAGGTCGCGTCGCGGTGGCTGGTCAGTCCGCGGCTGCGCTTCTGGGTGAGCAGGTAGACCGGGTCGTCGAGCAGGTGGTGCAGCCGGACGCCCTCCGGCTCGGGCTCGGTCTCGTCGTACCGGAAGATCACCGCCACCTCGACCTGCCCGGTGCGGAGCAGCTCGAGCGCCTCGGGCGGGTGGGCGTCGGTGAGGTTGACCTCGAGGTCCGGGTGCTTCGTCGCCAGCGCGCTCACGGCTCCGGGCACGAGCGAGCCGATCGCCGACGAGAATCCGGCGAGGCGCACCCGCCCGGCGGTCAGCCCGACATGGGCGGAGAGCTCCGCTCCGGCCGCGTCGATGCGGCCGAGGATCTCGGCCGCCCGGTCGGCCAGCAGCCGTCCGGCCGGCGTGAGGCGCACGCCGCGTCCGACGCGCTGCAGCAGCTGGGCACCGGTCTCGGCCTCGAGCCGCGCCAGGTGGTGGCTGACCGAGGGCTGCGAGTAGCTCAGCTCCTTCGCCGCGGCGGTGACCGACCCGTGCCGGGCGACCGCCTCGATGACACGGAGTCTGGTGATGTCCAGCATGGATCAACTCTATCTATGAATCAGCCCGAGAATTGGCATTGGACGTATGGATCGATCCCCGGCACCCTCGAGACATGACCACGACACCGACCCTCCGGCGTACCGACCTGGCCGAGCTGGTCGCCGGCGTCCGCACCGCGGTCGGCCGGCACCTGAGCTGGTCGGAGACCGCCGACCTCGTCGCCGACGAGCTCCGCGCCCACCTGCCGAGTCCGGACGTGCTGACCGCCGAGCAGCGGCTCGGGTCGGCCGACGGCTACCGCAGCCACACGCTGTACGTCGAGCCAGACGGCACCTTCTCGGTCATCGCCCTGGTCTGGCGACCGGGCCAGGCCACCCGCATCCACGACCACGTGACCTGGTGCGCCTTCGGGGTGATCCAGGGCGTGGAGCACGAGGACCTCTACGACGCCGACCTCACCCTCGTCGGCCGGAGCGACAACCACGTCGGCGAGGTCAGCGGCTTCGCACCTCCTGGCGACATCCACCGCGTCCACAACGTCGGCGACACCACGGCGATCTCGATCCACGTCTACGGGACGGACGTCACCCGGATCGGCTCCAGCGTCCGCCGTTACTACGACTGAGCCCTGACCGCCCGACACACGTTGGTCCCGGTTCGACGGGCTGATCGCCTCCTCGAAGGCACCAACGTGTGTCCGTGCGTCGTCCACAGATTCCGGCCGACCCCTTCCCGAGCGGCCGGTCCCGGTCGTACGTTGCCTGCACAGGTCTCTTACTCGGGAAAGGGATCCCTGTGTCTGTCATCTCCGCGGACGCCCACGCCGACCTCGTCGAGTCGCTCGACCGGCGGGTGCGCGAGGCCGTGCGTCGCGAGGGCGTCGACCCACAGCGCGATGCGCCCGTCGTACGCCGGCTGGCCGAGGCCGTCGTCCGCGCCCACGACGAGCGCAGCCTGACCGGCGTCGTCGCGCCGGTCAGCGACGTCGACTCGATGGTCGGCGAGCTGGTCGCCCGGGTGTCGGGCTTCGGGCCGTTGCAGCCGTTCCTCGACGACCCCTCCGTCGAGGAGGTGTGGATCAACGACCCGTCGCGGGTCTTCGTCGCCCGTCGCGGCCGCCACGAGCTGACCAACCTGATGCTCACGGGCGCCCAGGTGCAGGAGCTGGTCGAGCGGATGCTGAAGAGCTCCGGCCGCCGCATCGACATCTCCCGTCCGTTCGTCGACGCGGTCCTCCCGGAGGGGCATCGGCTGCATGTCGTGCTCGAGGGCATCAGCCGCGGCTGGACGGCGGTGAACATCCGGAAGTTCGTGCTCACCGCGGCGCGCTTGGGCGAGCTGGTCGAGCTCGGCACGCTGACCACTCAGGCCGCCGCGTTCCTCGAGGCATCCGTGCGCGCGGGCCTGAACGTCCTCGTCGCCGGAGCAACTCAAGCCGGCAAGACAACGCTCTTGAACTGCCTGGCGGCAGCGATCCCGGGCGGAGACCGGGTGATCAGCGCCGAGGAGGTGTTCGAGCTGCGGTTCCCACACCCGGACTGGGTCGCGATGCAGACCCGGCAGAGCGGACTCGAGGGCACCGGCGAGATCCGGCTCCGCGACCTCGTGAAGGAGAGCCTCCGGATGCGGCCCAGCCGGATTCTCGTCGGCGAGGTCCGGGCCGAGGAGTGCCTCGACCTCCTGCTGGCCCTCAACGCCGGCGTGCCCGGCATGTGCACCCTCCACGCCAACTCCGCCCGCGAGGCACTGGTCAAGATGTGCACGCTCCCGCTGCTCGCCGGCGAGAACGTCTCGGCCCGGTTCGTGGTCCCGACCGTCGCGGCCAGCGTCGACCTCGTCGTCCACCTCGGCATCGACCAGCACGGCGTACGCCGCGTCAACGAGATCGTGGGGGTCCCCGGCCGGGTCGAGCACGACGTGATCGAGACCGAGTCGATCTTCGAGCGTCGGTCCGGCGACCTGCGGCGCGCCGGGGGGATGCCGCCGCACGCCGAGCGCTACGACCGCCTCGGCATCGACATCCACGCGCTGCTCCGTGGAGACCGCTGATGGGTGTCCTGGTCGGCCTCGGGCTGGGCATCGGGCTGCTGCTGGTCTGGTCGGCGTTCGCCCTGCCGAGGCCCGCTCCTCGGATCCGACGCGGAGACTCCCGCGTCCACGAGCTGCTCGCCCGGGCGGGGCTCGGGAACGTGTCGGTGCAGGCGTTCGTCGTGATGTGCGTCGTCGTCGGTGGTGCCGCAGCGCTGGTGATGCAGGTCGTCACGCGCACTCCACCCGTGGCGCTGGTGTTCGGTGCCATGGGCGGCTACCTCCCCGTCGTCGTGGTGTCCGCGCGGGCTCGGCGACGGCAGCGCGAGTTCGCCGAGGTGTGGCCCGAGGCGGTCGACAACCTCGCCAGTGCCGTCCGCGCCGGGCTGGCACTCCCGGAGGCGCTCGGCCAGCTCTCCGTGCGCGGGCCGGAGCCCCTGCGGCCGTCCTTCGAGGCCTTCGCCCTCGACTACCAGGTGACCGGTCGCTTCGGCGAGTGCCTCGACCGGCTCAAGGTCAGGCTCGCCGACCCGGTCGGCGACCGCGTCGTCGAAGGCCTCCGCGTGGCCCGCGAGGTCGGAGGCGGCGAGCTCGGACGCCTGCTGCGCAACCTCTCGGGCTACCTCCGGGACGAAGCACGCACCCGGTCCGAGCTCGAGGCGCGCCAGGCCTGGACCGTCAACGGCGCGCGCCTCGCTGTCGCCGCGCCTTGGCTGGTGCTGCTGATGATGAGCTTCCAACCGGAGGTGATCCGTCGCTACGCCTCACCCGCGGGCACGCTCGTGCTGCTCGTCGCGGCGGCCACCTGCGTGGTCGCGTACCGGCTGATGATGCGCCTCGGCCGGCTACCTCGCGAACGCCGGATCCTGTCATGAGCACCCAGCTCTCGGGAGCTCTGCTCGGCGCGGTGGCCGGTCTCGGGCTGGTCCTGGTCGTCACCCGAGTGCGCGCGATCCACCGCCCGACGCTCGCGCTGCGCGTGCTGCCGTACGTCCGCGACGTGCCTCGGCTCGGGCGGCCCGCCCCGATGGACGAGCCGACGTCGTCGCCGGTGTCCGCCGCGGCCGGTGTCTTCGGACCGGTGCTTCGCGCCGCCGCCGACGCCGTGGAGCGGGTCCTCGGCGGCGCCGCGTCGGTACGCCGGCGACTGGCGCGGGCGGCCATCGACAAGACCGTGCACGAGTTCCGGATCGAGCAGGTGCTGTGGGGCGTGGGTGGGTTCGCGCTGGTCGCGGCGTACTGCCTGCTCACCGCGCTCGGCGGACGCGGTGACACGGTGTCGTCGCTGCTGCTGTGCTGCGTCGGGTTCGCGACCGGTGTCCTGGCCCGCGACACCTACCTGACCTCCCAGATGAACGCCCGCGAGCGGAAGGTCACCGCGGAGTTCCCGGTGGTCGCCGAGCTGTTGGCGCTCGCGGTCGCGGCCGGCGAGAGCCCGGTCGCCGCTCTGGATCGCGTCGTACGCCGCAGCGGTGGCGAGCTGTCCCGCGACCTCGCCGGCGTCCTGGCCGCCGTCCGCACCGGAGAACCCGTGGCCCAGGCCTTCGACCGGATGGCCGCGACGACCGGCGTCGCCTCGGTCGCGCGCTTCGCCCAGGGCGTGGCCGTCGCCGTCGAGCGCGGCACCCCGCTGGCCGACGTCCTCCACGCGCAGGCGGCCGACGTCCGCGAGGCCAGCCGGCGCGAGCTGATCGAGGTCGCGGCGCGCAAAGAGATCTTCATGATGGTGCCGGTCGTGTTCCTGATCCTTCCGGTCACCGTCCTGATCGCGTTCTGGCCCGGCGTCATCGGGCTGCACCTGACCACTCCCTGACCGGCGACAGAGATGAGGAAGCGATGAACGCAGTGACCCGGGCATTGACCAGATGCCTCGTGATCGGGCTCGCCCGACCTCGCGACGAGCGTGGCGACGTACCCGGTTGGGTGCTGGTGACGGTGATGACGGCCGGCCTGGTCGGCGCGCTCTACTCCCTCGCCAAGCCCCAGCTCGGCGACATGCTGACCACCGCACTCAACAGCGTCCACTGACCGATGCGCGGCCGACAGCGGCAGCGCGGTGCTGCGGTCGTCGACTTCGTGCTGGTGCTGGTCCTCCTGGTGCCGCTGTTCCTGGGCGTGCTCCAGGTGGCACTCGTGCTCTTCGTCCGCAACACCGTCACCGCGGCCGCGTCGGAGGGCGCGCGGTACGCCGCCACCCTCGACCGCGACCCGGCCGACGGCGCGGCGCGCACCCGGAGCCAGATCAGCGGAGTGCTGGCCGGGCGCTACGCGCGCGGAGTCTCGGCCCGCGAGGTGACGGTGGACGGCGCACCCGCGGTCGAGGTGACGGTGCACGTCGTCGTCCCGGCGCTCGGGCTCGGTGGGCCGGCGGTCGCGTTCGACGTCTCCGGTCACGCCGTCGAGGAACGTCCGTGAGACCGCGGTGCGACCAGCGGGGGAGTGCCCTGGTCGAGGTGTGCTGGCTCGGCATCCTGCTCGTGCTACCGGTGCTGTGGATCGTGATGTCGGTGTTCGAGGTGCAACGTGGCGCGTTCGCCGTGTCGGCGGCGGCACGGTCGGCGGCGCGGGCCTACGCTCTCGCGCCCGACGACGCCTCGGGTCTGGTCCGAGCCCGTATCGCCGCCCGGGTCGCTCTGGCCGACCAGGGCGTCCACGGCGGCACCCCCGACCTGCGGGTGACCTGTACGCCGTACCCGGGCGACTGCCACCAGGGCACGTCGGTGATCACGGTCTCGGTGCACTCGCGGGTCGTGCTGCCCCTGATGCCGAGCGTGCTGGGCGGCAACCGTCCCAGCTTCGCGCTCGACGCGAGCCAGACCGTGCCGATCGGACAGTTCCAGGAGGTCGGCGGTGGCTGAGCGGCGACGGCCTGCCGACGAGCGCGGGAGCGTGACCGTGCTCATCGTGGGGCTGGCGGTCGTGCTGCTGATGATGGCCGCGGTGGTGACCGACGCGTCGGCGGCGTACCTCCAGCGCCAGGGCCTCGACACGATCGCGGACGGCGCCGCGCTGACCGGCGCGGATGCCGGGGCGTCCGGTGACGAGGCGTACGCCGACGGGCTGGGCGCCGACCTGCACCTCGACGCCGACGTGGCCCGGGCCGCCGTGCTCGCGTACCTGCACCGGATCGGTGCCTACACGCGCTACCCCGGTCTCACCGCCGCGGTCACCGTCGACGCGTCGTCCGAGCGCGTGGTGGTCCAGGTGCACGCGCCGATCCGGCTGCCGCTGCACGTGCCGGGTTCACCCGAGCAGGCCGGCATCGGCGCCACCGGCGCGGCCACGGTGGGCGTCGATCAGTAGATCGATCAGTAGGCGGTCAGACCTCGACGACCGTCTGGTCGACGGTGACGCCGTGGTCGTCGACGATGGTGGTCGTCGCCAGCATCTGGCGATCGTCGGAGAGCACGAACTCGACGCTCACGACAGCCCCGAGCCGGACCAGGTCCCAGATGCGCTCATAGGTGTCGTCGCCATGGACCTGCACGACTCTGCGGTGCTTGCCCGCCATGTGACGCCCCTCCTTGGGTGAAGTCCGATACTCCATCTCAACAGGGGGAAGGAGCACAAGCCTACGACGTCGGAGACGGTCTCGCGGGTAAAGAAATGCGTGTCCGGGCACGTTCCCCAAGAATGAGGAAAACCCTCGAGTACTGGTTGAGAGGTCCCGAACGGGCGGGGAGACCGAACCGATCCGTCGTCGTGTGCATCCGACCGTGGTGAGAGGACCCACACGGGCCCCACACCCTCCGAGGAGACTCAACGATGCGCACGGTCGTCGTCGCAGGAGCGATGGCTCCGGGAGTCACGACGCCGCCGATCACGGCGCCGAACGTGTTCACCTTCGAGACCGCACCCCTCGAGCTGCGGTTCGAATCGAGCTCGGTCATCGCCGACGCCGACGGGCGGGGGGCCGTCGGTACGCCGGAGGTCTGCTGCGAGCAGTAGCCCACCGGTGCGGGGGTCGACGATGAGGGCCGGTCACGGGGAGTGACGTAATCTTGCTCCTCGTGGCCGGTACCGATTTCGACGTCGAGATCAAGCAGCTCCGGGCGACGATGAAGACCATCGGCCAGGTGCTCGACCTCGACGGCATGCGCCGCGAGATCGCCGATCTCGGCGAGCAGGTCGCCGCGCCCGACCTCTGGGACGACCAGGAGAACGCCACCCGGGTCACCGGCCGGCTCTCGGCCGTCCAGGGCCAGCTCGACCGGTTCACCGAGCTCGAGGGCCGTCTCGACGACGTCGAGATCATGGTGCAGCTCTCCCAGGAGGAGAACGACGCGTCGACGCTCGCGGACGCGGAGGTCGAGCTGGGCAAGATCCACAAGGCCGTCGAGAACCTCGAGGTGCGCACGCTCCTCTCGGGCGAGTACGACGAGCGCGAGGCGCTGGTCACGATCCGCTCCGGCGCCGGCGGCGTCGACGCCGCGGACTTCGCCGAGATGCTGATGCGGATGTACACGCGCTGGGCCGAGCGCAACAAGTACGACGTCGAGGTCTTCGACACGTCGTACGCCGAGGAGGCCGGCATCAAGTCGGCGACGTTCGCCGTGCACGCGCCGTACGCCTACGGGACGCTGAGCGTCGAGGGCGGCACCCACCGGCTGGTGCGGATCAGCCCCTTCGACAACCAGGGCCGCCGGCAGACGTCGTTCGCCGCGGTCGAGGTCGTGCCGGTGCTCGAGCAGACCGACGAGATCGAGATCCCCGAGGAGGAGATCCGGGTCGACGTCTACCGCTCCAGCGGACCCGGCGGCCAGAGCGTCAACACCACCGACTCGGCGGTCCGCCTCACCCACATCCCCACGGGGATCGTGGTGAGCTGCCAGAACGAGAAGTCGCAGCTGCAGAACAAGGCCAGCGCGATGGTGATCCTCAAGGCCAAGCTGCTCGCGGTGAAGAAGGCCGAGGAGCGCGCCGAGCTCGACGCCCTGCGCGGCGACGCCAACGCCAGCTGGGGCGACCAGATGCGCAACTACGTGCTGAACCCGTACCAGATGGTCAAGGACCTCCGCACCGACTACGAGGTCGGCAACCCGCAGGCGGTCTTCGACGGCGACATCGACGGCTTCCTCGAGGCCGGCATCCGGTGGCGACGTTCCGCCGAGGTCGCCGCGACCTGACGCCCGGTCTGCTCAGCTGGTCGCGGCCGCGTAGTGCGCGGAGATGCGGGTCGCGGACAGGACGGTCGTGTAGACCGCCACCTCGTCGAGAGTGCCCGTCAGATAGCTGCTCGTGGGAGCCGTGGGCCATCCGGTGAGGGTCTCGGCCCCGGCCCGCCAGCGTCCCGCGAAGGAGGCCGGCATGCTGCCCAGCCCCGAGGCCGACAGCGAGCCGTCCACGTAGAGCTTGGCGCCGGTCGCCACGCTGTAGGTCGCCACGACGTAGTGCCAGGCGCCGTTGTTGACCGCGGCCGCGCTGGTGGTCGCGACCTTGAGGGTGTTGCTGACGGCCGAACACCACCTTGCCGTTCGGTGCGAGGTAGAGCTGGTCGTCGGTCTTGGTGGACAGCGTTCCCGCGTTGCCGTCACCGAAGCCGATCAGGCGGCCGCCGGCCGTGCTCGTCGTCTTCACCCAGGCCTCCACGCTGAACGTCGAGGGCGTGGTCGTCGCTGCGGTGGTCGTCACGAAGCCGTTGGTGCCGGTGCCGAAGGCGACGTCGACCGGCTCCGCCGTGATCGGGGAGACCTGGCCGAGCGTGGGTGAGTTGCTGATGGTGCCGGTGCGGTTGTTGCCGGACGTGTCGGCGGCAGTCGTGCCGGTCTTCTCCTGGAGCCGCCAGTAGAGGTACGGCGAGTCCGCGAGGACGGCGGTCTGGTAGGGCCGGAAGTTCGGTGGCCGCCTGGAACGAGTCCGACGCGTTGGTGGCACCCCTCGTGAAGGCGGCGTCCGCGGGACCGGCGATGACCAGCGTGGCGACGGTGCCGGCGGCGGCAGCGGCGCCCAGTCGACGGAACCGGCGTCGCGGGCGACCGTCGTCCCGAGGGTCGTGACCGGTCGGGCCGTCGTCGCCGCGAGCTCCCAGCAGCAGTCCGGTCATGAGCACGATGAGGACGAGCAGGGGCAGGAAGTCGTGGAGGCGGAGCCACAGCAGCGGCTGCGCGACGTACGGGATGCGCAGCACCGCGACACCCTGCACCGCAGACGGCGCCACGTGGGTGGAGTCGGCCTGGGCGTTCGCGTCGCCCCGGGTGACGATCTGGTCGTGGGAGTCGATCCGGACGAAGCGGTGCGTGCGCGTGCGGCCCGGGTGGTCCGGGTCGGCGACGGTGATGACCTGACCCGGGCGCAGCGCCGAGGGCGAGACCGGCTTGGTGACCACCACGTCACCGGCCACGAACCGCGGCGCCATCGAGTCGGAGAGGATCGCCTGCGGCGTCCAGCCCCAGAGCAGGGGTAGCAGCGACCACGCCAGCATGCAGGCGATCAGCCCGAGCACCATGCGGCACGCGGCGGTGGTGAGGACGCGACCCCACCCCGGCTCCACGGAGGGAGCCGGGGTGGCGGTCTCGCTGGTGCTCATGGTCATCGTGTTCACGTCGTGTGGGTCCGAAGGGACCTACCGGACGATCAGGAGTTCTGGGCCTCCCACGTGAAGCCGAGTGCCGCGGTGCCGCCCTGGGCGGTGTCGGGCGTGCTCGACGACAGCGTGTAGGTGACCTTGTAGACCTTGGTCTCGCTGGCGGTACCGGTCGGGGCCCAGTTGCCCACGCCGGTGGCGTAGTTGGTCTTGCCGGTGCCGAACCCGGCCAGCGTGCCGTTGTAGATCTGGGCGCTCGAGCTGAACCCGGTGCAGCCGCCGGCGAAGGACCCCCCGGTGCCCTCGTCCACGGTGACGGTCAGGTAGGTCGACAGCGCGTTGGTCGTCGCGTACGACGTGCCGTACAGCTTGACGGCCGACGGCAGGCTGCCGGTCGAGGTGACCGCGATGCACTTGGAGCCGGTCGAGCCGGGCTTGAGGTTGCTCGCGTTGAACAGCGCGGTGTTGGAGTCGTCGTCCGAGAGGGCAACGGTGCCGGCGGCCCAGTTGCTGGTCGGGTTGGTCGTGGTGGCCGAGAAGGCGGAGTACGACGCGTGCCAGACCATCGCCCCGCTCGCCACCATGGCGATCGGGATCGAGGCGGCAGCTGCGACGCGCTTGCTGATGAGCTTCCGGACGGACATGAGTCCTGCTTTCGTGACAATGAGGGCGTCCCCATGAAGCCCTTCGTAGGGAAGCATCGGGGTCGCGGACACCGAGGGGAAGTGGTTGCAGCTTCAACTGGTCGATCGGGGTGAGAACTAGTCATGGCGCGGGTCCCGCCACGGGACTTAAGGTCCCGGGACCCCTGAGACCTGGGTCACACGCCGCAGGCTCCGACGCCCGACCGGGCCCGCCACCTGGCCCAGAAGGCCTACGTCCCGACGACCGATCTGCCGCCCCGGCCACGACCGCCATCACGCTGGTCGTGCGGTTCGACCAGGGTCAGTGGCTGCCGGCGGTGTACGTCGTGATCGCGGCGAACATCAGGCCGGCGACGTCCACGCTGACGTGCCGGGGCGGCGGCGCGGCGCCGGGCGGCACTCGTACGACGGCGACCGCGTCGTCGTGCTGAGCCACCCACACCACCGTCGGACCGGACGCGACCTCGAGCAGCGAGCGCGGGTTGGCCAACCGCTGTGACACCGTGTAGCGGGCGTCCCCGCAGCCGCGGAACGCGTTCACCAGGGATCTCGCAGCCGCCCGTGCCTGCGTGGCCGTCGAGAACTCCGCCAGGTCCTGGCGGCCGTTGCCGCCGAGGCCCTCGTGCTGCGAGGTCCAGGACGCCCGTTGCCAACGCCTCGAGTAGCACGTGGAGGCGAGCGGCGACGTGGGTGCGTCTCCCGACACCCACCCGGTGTGCCAGGTGCCGAGCGCCCGGGCGAAGTCGCTCTCCTCCACACGGGCGGAGCCACCGGACGAGGGGTCGACCCGGTACTCCTCGGCGTCCTGGATCGCCGCGAGGAGCGCGCGAGCGACCTTCGGGTCGTTGACGGCCGGAAGAGGCTCGCTCTGACCGAAGATCTTCAGCTCGCCGATCTGGCGGCCCGTGGTGACGATCCACGCGTACTCGGGCGCGGTGTCCGACCCGCTCGGGGCGATCCGGTAGGTGCGTCCCTCGGCTCCCGGGATGCTGAAGGAGCTGATCGGTGACGCGCTCGGGCAGCGCGCGAGCTGGCGCTCGACGCTCCGCCAGGCCGCATCTGCCCGCGCCGGGCTCGACCCGAGGTCGTTCATCTCCGCCAGCGCCGCGTCGTCATGCGGGTTCGCCAGCGCCTTGATCGCGCCTCGGCCGTGACCGGGAACGCTCACCTGACAGGGTCCGCCGAACGTCATCGAGAGCTTCATGCTCACGGCCCTGGTGAGGGGCCCCCACGTCGGCGTCCACCCGTGCGTCGCGGCCGAGAGGTGCGCGCCGTCGAGCGGTGCCGGAGCGGGGACCTCGGTGATCGGCTCGACCGCATGGTCCTGACCGCGGGCGCCGACGCCGATCGCCACCCCGCCCGCGACCACGGCGACCCCGGCGGCAACCGCGACGATCGTCGTACGCCGGCGGCGGCGCGCCCCGCGGATCGCCCGGTCGGGACCGGGTGCGCGGGTGACGCGGGAGAGGTCGCTCTCCATCTCGGCGAACAGCTGCTCGAGGTCGAAGGTCTCAGGCATGGCTGGGTTCTCCGTTCGGTGATCCGCCGAGCAGCGCGGCGAGGGCGACCCGCCCGCGTGAGAGGCGCGCCTTCACGGTGCCCTCGGGGCAGTGCTCCGCGGCTGCGATCTCGGCGATCGTGAGGCCGCCCAGGTGGTGCAGGACGAGGGCCCGGCGCTGGGGCTCGGGGAGCCGGCGCAGCGCGGCGACCAGGGCGACCGAGCTCTCGTCGGGTGGAGCGGTCGGCTCCGGCGGCCGCGAGCGAGCGAGGATGCCGCGGAACACCCGGCGCCGGCGCCAGCCGCTGATCGCCTGCCGGGTCGCGACCTGGCGCACCCACGCGCCGGGGTCGTCGTACGTCGAGAGCGTGGACCAGCGCGTCCAGGCGCGGGTGTAGGCCTCCTGCGCGACCTCCTCGGCCGCTCCGAGGTCGCCGAGGACGGCGTACGAGCAGGTCACCGTGCGGTTCCACGTGGCCCGGTAGAACGTCGCGAAGTCCTCCTCGCTCACGCTCATCGTCTCCCCGATCGTGGTGCTGCCGGCCGCTCGTGACCGGTCTCATTGGAGCAGACACGAACGGCACGCCGCCGAGGTTGCATGTCGATCCGATGCCTCGCCGGAGCACGTCCGTGGCCCGGCAGCGCCACACGCCCGACTCGCGGATACCGAGCCCGTTGCCTGGCTGGGCTAACGTCCTTCCAGTGATCCGCTTCGAAAAGGTCACCAAGACCTACCCCGGGGGCACCCACCCGGCGCTCGACAACGTCTCGATCGACATCGAGAAGGGCGAGTTCGTCTTCCTGGTCGGCACGTCCGGCTCCGGGAAGTCGACCGCGCTGCGCCTGGTGCTCCGCGAGACGCGCTCCACCCAGGGGCGGGTCTATGTCGCCGGCAAGGAGATCAACCGGCTGGCCGGCTGGAAGGTGCCGCGGCTACGCCGTCAGATCGGCACGGTCTTCCAGGACTTCCGGCTCCTCCCCAACAAGACCGTGTCGGAGAACGTCGCGTTCGCGCTGCAGGTGATCGGGAAGTCGCGCGGGGAGATCCGGCGCACGGTCCCCGAGACGCTGGAGCTGGTCGGCCTCGACGGCAAGGGCGAGCGGATGCCCGACGAGCTCTCCGGTGGCGAGCAGCAGCGGGTGGCGATCGCCCGCGCCTTCGTCAACCGGCCGATGATCCTGATCGCCGACGAGCCCACCGGAAACCTCGACCCCACCACCTCGGTGGGGATCATGAAGCTGCTCGACCGGATCAACCGCACCGGCACCACGGTCGTGATGGCCACTCACGACGCGGGCGTCGTCGACCAGATGCGCAAGCGCGTCATCGAGCTGTCCGAGGGGAGCGTCGTGCGCGACCACGCGCAGGGCGTCTACGGCTTCCAGCACTGACCCGAGCCGAGTCCGCGACTCGCACCACGAGCAACCGACCGGAGTAGTCCTTCACATGCAGCTGCGCTACGTCTTCACCGAGCTGGGCAACGGCCTGCGCCGCAACCTCTCGATGCACATCGCGGTGATCCTGACCCTGTTCGTCTCGCTCACCCTCGTCGGCTTCGGCGTCCTGCTGAACCAGGAGGCCGGGAAGATCTCCGACCGCTGGGGCAGCCAGCTGACGGTCACGGTCTACATGTGCAGCCGGCACGACGGGAACCCCGCGTGCACGGGCGAGGTCACCGACGCGCAGAAGTCGGCCATCCAGAAGGTCATCGACGCGAACTCCCAGGTCTCGGGCACCGAGTCGATCTCCCAGGAGCAGGCCTTCGACATGCTCAAGGAGCAGTTCCCGGGCAAGTACGACGGCGCCAACTCTCCGATCAGCGCGGCCGACATGCCGCAGTCGATCCGGATCACGCTCAAGGACCCCAACCAGTTCCGTGACGTCGAGAGCGCCGTCGTCGGGCTGGACGGAGTCTCCCGGGTGCAGGACGTGCACAAGCTCCTGGAACCGATCTACAACACGATCTCCCGGCTGAAGTGGGGCGGCTTCGCGACCGCCATCGTGCTGGTGATCGCCGCCTTGCTGCTGGTCGCCAACACGATCCGGCTCGCGGCGTTCGCCCGACGGCGCGAGATCGGGATCATGCGCCTGGTCGGCGCCTCGACGCTCTACATCGCGCTGCCGTTCCTGCTCGAGGCGCTGGTCACCGCGGTGGTCGGGGTGGCCCTCGCCGCGGCCGCGCTGTGGGGCTTCATGGAGTTCGTGGTCAAGAAGCAGCTGAGCCACGACCTCAGCTTCATCCCGTGGGTGAGCAGCCACGACTACCTGCTCGCCCTGGTCGGCATCGTGATCCTGGGGCCGGTGCTCACCGTGCTCCCGACACTCGTGCTGACCCGCAAATACCTCAAAGTGTGAGTCCGGTCGGTTAGCGTCCTGGTGGCCGCTTCCCCGACCACAAAGGCTCCTCGGTGCGACTCTTCCCCGCCACCGCACGCCAGCGCCTGGTTGTCGCCGTCACGGCGATCGCCCTGGGCGTCGGCGGTGCGACCACCCAGATCGCGCACGCCGACGTCAAGCACCTGCGTCATCAGCAGGCGCAGGCACAGCACTCGGTCAAGCACGCCCAGGCCGACCTCGACGAGTCCAGCCGGATGACCCGGCACGCGTTCGAGAAGCTGACGGAGTCCCGGGCCGAGCTCCGGTCCGCGCGCCGCGACCTGCAGGTCGCCCGCGCGCACGTGCAGGAGGCCCGGCACCGACTGCACCAGATCCGCCGCCAGCTCGACCGGGCGCGGGTCCGGCTCGAGCGCGCCCGGGAGAACGTCGCGCGCGAGCAGCGCTCGGTCGACCACCAGCACCAGCGGCTCGTGAACACGGTGACGTCGTTCTACGAGCAGGGCGACCCGCAGCTGGTCGGCATGCTCTCGCTCCTCGGTACGTCGACCACCGCCGAGCTCACCGACAAGAAGTCGAACAACGACCTCGTCCTCGACTCCCAGGACCAGATCCTCGACAGCCTCAAGGCGTCGCAGATCCTGCTCCAGGTGCAGGCGGCGGACCTCGCCGCGGCCAAGGACCAGGTGGCGCGGAAGAAGGAGCAGGCGGCGGAGAACCTCACGGTCAAGCGGGAGTACAAGCAGAAGGCGCTCGACGCCAAGCAGCGGGTCGTCGCGAGCGTCAAGGCCAAGAAGCACGCGTGGGCGCTGGCGCGGGCCGCGCGGGCGCACGACCGGGCGATCCTGGCCAGGTCGAAGGCGCGCCAGGCGCGGGTGCACCGCCTGCTGATGGCGCAGATCGCCCGCGAGCAGCGCCGCGGCGGCGGGTACCAGGGCAGCACGCAGGGCATCCTGATGCGCCCGGTGAACGGCCCGATCACCTCGCCGTACGGGTACCGGATCAACCCGGTGATGGGCTACTACGGCCTCCACGACGGGGACGACTTCGGCGCCGCGTGTGGCACGCCGATCTGGGCCGCGGGCAACGGCACCGTGATGTCGCAGTACTACTCCTCGGTCTGGGGCAACCGGCTCTACCTCGACCTCGGGCTGATCAACGGCAGGAACGTCACCGTCATCTACAACCACCTGTCGGCGTACCGGAGCCACGTGGGCCAGCACGTCGCGCGCGGCCAGGTCGTCGGCCTGATCGGGACGACGGGCTGGTCGACCGGCTGCCACACGCACATGACGGTGATGGTCAACGGCGCGGCCGTGAACCCCGCGCCCTGGCTCGGCTGATCCCGGCCGACCCGACGCCCGTGGAGGACCGCCGAAGCGGTCCCCCAGGGGAGTCGCGGGTCGGGGTCAACCGTCACTGGACGACCGAGCCAACCTCGGTCCCGTGGTACGTCGCGACCACGGATCCGTTCGGCGCGACGATCTCGATGACGTCCTGGGAGTGGAAGTGCTTCCCGCTCCGCGAGAGCGTGAGAGTGCGCGTCACCTTCTGGGTGCCGACGTACAGCCCGGTCGAGTCGAAGCGGTACCACACGAACGTCGAGGTGAACGCGCGACCGTGGCGGTGGGTCCAGACGCCGTGAGCCAGTCCGCGCGTGCTCGGGTTCGGCGCCGAGCTGGACACCAGCAGGCCACCGCCCGGCAGGAACGTGTCGAGGGCGGAGAACGACGAAGGCGCTCCGGGCGGCGTGTCGGTGAGCGTCACCTCGGTGCTCCAGGTCCCCTTGAGGCGATGATCACCGGCCCGGCTCTGGGAGTGGTTCGCCGTCGCGGCCGACGGGTGCGTCGTACCGGCGAGGGCCGCGCCGCCACTCGCGGCGACGAGGGTGGTGAGGAGCGCGGCCGCGAGCATCGGGGTCCTTCTCTTCATGTTCATCAGGTGGTTCCTTTCCAGGTTGTCGAGTTCGATCCGTGCGTGCCGGCGACCGGTGGTCAACCGGACGGGGCGAGGTCGGCGACGGCGACCGAGACGCGGTCGTACGTCGATCCGATCCGGACGTAGGCGTCCTGCACCTGTTGCTCGGACGGGGCGGCGATCAGGACGAGGAACGCCTCGTCCGTCGGGACCGCCACCGAACCGAGGAACCGAGCAGAGCCCTGCGAGCCCAGGACGCGGAGCGCCTCCTGGATGCCGGCGGCGCGCTGGACGAGCTCCTCGGCGGTGGTGCCGGGGCGGTAGTGCTCGACCAGGTAGGTGGTCTCGACCCTGCGACGTGGCATGTCCGTGACGCTAGGGAGAGCTCGCCATGGACGAATCGGGCGAAACCCTAGGTCTGGGGTCGGCCGCCCTCGTCGTCCCGTGACAGGTGGGCGCTGAGCTGGGCGCGGGAGCGGATGCCGAGCTTGCGGTACACGCGCCCGAGGTTGGCCTCCACCGTCTTCTTGCTGATGAACGCCGCCTGGGCGATCTCGTGGTTGGTCAGACCGGCGGCGGCATGGTCGGCGATGAGCCGCTCGGTCGGCGTGAGCCCGTTCGCCGTCTGCCGAAGCCCGACGCGGGCCAGCTCCGCGCGGGCAAGCTCGGCGAGTGCGGTGGCACCGAGCTCGTGGAACCTGTCCATCGCGGCGCCCAGGCTCTCGGCCGCGGCCCGCTTGCGTCGGGCACGGCGTTCGACCCGGCCCTTGGCGAGCAGGGTCCAGGCATCCTCGAGCGGCAGGATCGAGGGGGGACCACCCGCGGCTCGGGTCAGCAGCGCGAGAGCCCCGTCGAGGTCGCCGTCGCCGGCCATGACCAGAGCCCGGGTGCGCGGAAGCGCAGCGGAGACCCACGGGCGGGGCAGGCGACGACCGCGCTCCTCCAGCCGCTCGAGTTGCTTCCTGGCGCGGGCGACCTCACCGAGCGCGAGCAGCGTCTCGACGTGGAAGGGCTCGCTGCGGTCGAACAGGATGTCGACCGCACCCACGGCGTCGGCCTTCTGTCGCATCCGGACGAGCGCCTCGTCGACGGCGCGGTGCTCGCCGGCGACGAACTCGACGAACGCCAAGGTGGAGAGCGTCAGCGCCGCCCACCACTCCTGGTGCGCGGTCTCGTGGTCGGCGAGCAGACGCTGCAGCGTCGACCGCGCGCGGTCGACGCGGCCCCGGTGGGCGTCCACCAGGGATCGTTTCTCGAACACCATCGCGCGAGGGCCGCCGGTCGCCAGGTGCTCGATGCCCGCGCACGCGGCCTCGGCGTGGATCTCGGCCGCCTGCAGGTCGCCCGCATGGAGCTCGGCGACGGCCAGGTGGGAGAGCCGGTCGGCGACCCAGACCTCCTCGCCGCGATCGCGGTACCACCGCTCCTCCATGGCGCACCGGTCGCGTGCGGCCGCCAGGTCGTCGGTGCAGTGGAGCCACAGCAGGACCATCGGATGAGGAGCTCCCGAGGTGGCCAGCGACCGGGACTCCAGCTCCAGGGCGTGGCCCAGGAGCCCGTGCGCGACCCGCTTGCCCCGCATCGCGCTCCCGAACAGCTGGTCGACCAGCACGGCGGCCACGGCCGCCGGGGCCTGCCGCTCGTCGAGGAGCTTCCTCGCCCGCGCGGCGTGGTCGAGTGCCGACGTCAGGTCCCACGAGAAGTTCAGCCGGACGAGCTGCGCGTGGAGTGGACCCAGCAGGGCGCGGTCGGCCCCGGCGACCTGCACGGCCTCCTCGACCAGCCGGGTGGCCACACTCGCCGCCCCGTCGTACCACTCGATGCTGCCGAGCAGGGACAGCGCAGCCGTCCTCACGGCCGGGTCCGCGGTCTCCTCGAGCGCCTCTCGCGCGAGCGCACGCGCACCGTCGAAGCTCCCGGTCGCGTTGCGGGCGGCCGCGTCGCCCAGGCGGCGACGTGCGCGGTCCGTCCCCTGGTCGGGTGGCGTCAGGCGGCAAGCAGCCCCGAACAGCTCCGCCGCCGTGTCCTGCGCACCGCGCCGGGCCGCCCGTACGGCGGCTTCCTCGAGCTCCGCCGCGACCTGCGCGTCGGGGTGGTCGACCGCGGCGCTGAGATGACGCGCGCGCTCGTCCACGTCGCCGACGAACTCGGCCAGCCGCTGATGCAGCGCGCGTCGCATTCGCGGTGTCGCGGCGCCGTACACGGCCGATGCGAACAGCGGATGGACGAAGCGGATGCGTCCCTGGTCGGACACGACGACGCCGGCCCGGAGAGCCTCCGCCAGGCCCTCCTCCCCGTTCTCCACGGCGAGGACGATCTCGCTCGACGTGGGCCGGGACAGCGCCGCGGCCGCGAGCAGCGCTCGCTGAGCCGGTTCCGAGAGGGCGGCTACCCGCGTTCCGACGAGGCGCTGCAGGGTCGACGAGACGGGCAACGGATCTGTCGGTCCGGGCTCGACGTTCTCGGCCACCAGAGCACGGCAGATCTCCAGCACGAACAGCGGGTTGCCGCCGGATGCCTCCGCCACGCGCGTCAGCAGCGGCCGGCTGAGGGAGAGACCGAGCCGGCTCTGGACCAGCTGCCGCAGAGCCGCCAGGGACAGGGGAGTGAGAACGACTCGGTGCAGCCGGTCCTCAGGCAGGTCCAGCAGCGGAGAGGACCCCGACGGCTCCCTCCGCCGAACGGCGAGCAGCAGCCTGACGTCGGCAGGCAGCCGGCGGGCGACGAAGTCGAGGACGCGTGCGGACGCCGGATCGAGCCACTGCGCGTCGTCGACCGCCACCAGCACGGGTCCGTCGGCGGCGAGCTCGGCCAGCACCGTGGCGAAGGCGGTGGCGACGGCACGCAGCTCGACGAGCTGGTCCGACTCCCCGCGCAGCAGGGCTGCGGCGAGCGCACGCAGCTGCGGAGCCGGCAACGCCGGCCCCACCTCCTCGAACACCGGATCGACGAGGTCGGTGACGCCGAGGTAGGCCAGTGCCGCTTCGCTCTCGGCGGGCCGCGCCTGGAGCACGCGTTGGCCCGCGCCGGTCGCGACGGAGACGGTCTCCAGCCACACGGCGGTCTTGCCCATGCCGGCGTCGCCTTCGACGACCAGCACCGACGGGGCGGACCCCGCGGGATCCAGGAACCTTTCGACAGCGTGCAGCGCGTCCTCGCGACCGATCAGCACGCTCATCCCGCCATTGTCGCCGCCGTCGTCCCGGGGCGCGTCTCGCGCCGGGTCAGCGCAATCTGGTTGACGCTCCCTGGGAGAATGGCGGGATGGCCAGGGAGCAGGGGCGCAAGCTGATCGCGTCGAACCGCAAGGCGCGACACGACTACCACGTGGAGGACACGTGGGAGGCCGGGCTCGTCCTCATGGGCACCGAGGTGAAGTCGCTGCGGCAGGGGCGGGCCACGCTGGTCGACGGCTTCGCCGAGGTCGACGACCACGAGGTGTGGCTGCACGGCGTCCACATCCCGGAGTACACGCAGGGCACCTGGACCAACCACGCCGCCCGGCGGCGCCGCAAGCTCCTGCTGAACAAGTCCGAGATCGCCAAGATCGAGCGCAAGATCACCGACAAGGGCTACACGCTCGTGCCGCTGTCGCTGTACTTCAAGGACGGCCGCGCCAAGGTCGAGATCGCGCTCGCCCGGGGCAAGAAGTCCTACGACAAGCGGCACGCCCTCGCCGAGCGGCAGGCCGACCGGGAGAAGGAGCAGGCGGTCGGGCGCCGGCTCAAGGGCTACACCGACTGATGCCCGTCGAGGTCGTACGCCGTCACGACCCGGACGCCGTCCGGGAGATCCTCGACAGCATCCCCGACTGGTTCGGCATCCCCGAGGCCAACGCCCGCTACGTCGAGGCGGCGGGCCGGCTGCCGTCGTACCTCGCGGTCGACGGTGCGGACGTCATCGGGGTGGCCCTGCTGAACGAGCACTTCCCGCCCTCGCGCGAGCTGCACCTGATCGCCGTACGCCGAGACCGGCACCGCCAAGGTGTCGGTCGCGCCCTGCTCGCCGAGATCGAGGCCGACCTCCGCGATGCCGGAGTGAGGATCCTCGAGGTGCACACGCTCGGGCCGTCGGACGAGGACGAGGGCTACGCGCGAGACCCGCGAGTTCTACCTCGCCCAGGGCTTCATCCCGGTCAACGAGCTCCAGCGGATCGACTGGGACGGCCCCACGCTGATCCTCGTGAAGCCCCTGTGACCGTCGACCCGGTCGACTTCGCGCGCGGCCTCGGGACACCGGGGCTGTTCGACGTGCACACGCACTTCCTGCCGCCGCGGGTGATGGCCAAGGTGCGTCACCAGTTCGACTCCGCGGGACCGCTGATCGGGAGCGTGTGGCCGCTGGAGTACCGCGGGCCCGACGAGGAGCTCGTCGAGACGCTCCGAGGGTTCGGCGTACGCCGGTTCTCCGCGCTGCCCTACGCCCACCGGCCGGGCATGGCGGAGTTCCTCAACGACTGGGCGTCCGGCTTCGCCGACCGCACACCGGGCTGTCTCCGGTCGGCCACCTTCTATCCCGAGGCCGGGGCCGCGGAGTACGTCGCCGCCCGGATCGACGCGGGAGCCGAGATCTTCAAGATCCACGTGCAGGTGGGTGGGTTCGACGTCCGCGACCCGTTGCTCCGCGACGTCTGGGGAGTCCTCGAGGACGCCGGCACGCCCGTCGTGGTCCACGCCGGCTCGGGCCCCGTGGGCACGGCGTACACCGGACCCGGGCCGGTCGCGGACCTGTTGCGGTCGCACCCGCGGCTCGCGTTGGTGATCGCCCACCTCGGCGCTCCGGAGTACGCCGAGTTCCTCGACCTGGTGGCGGCGTACGACCACGTCCGTGCCGACACCACGATGGTCTTCACGCCGTTCTTCGACGGTCTGGGCGCGGCCTTCCCGCCCGGCCTGGTGCCGCGGTTGCGCGAGCTCCAGCCGAAGATCCTGCTCGGCTCCGACTTCCCGAACATCCCCTACCCGTACGCCGAGCAGCTGGCCGGCCTGGCCCGCCTGGAGCTCGGCGACGACTGGCTCCGCGACGTCTGCTGGAGCAACGGCGTACGCCTGTTCGGGGAATCGAGTTCGTGACCTGGGCGTTGTGACCCGTAGAATGGAGTCACAACTCAAGAGGGGCTGATCGGTTTCGACTTGGGACGTTAGTTCCAGAAGAAGCGGGTCGAGAAGCCGGCGTCATCTCGTAAACGTTCGCCGGAAACCAATAAGTGCCAACGCTAAGCGCACTGACTTCGCACTCGCCGCCTGAGCGGTGACCGAAGGGTCTGACCGGGTGACTGCCTTCGACCCGGACCCAGGCCTCATCTAGAAGGCTCGCTGGTCGCTCTCTGTCAGGAGGGGCGGCCGGGACTTCATCCTGACTGAGTCCGTCGGTGACGCGTCAGCGCGAGCACCGGGACTGAGAAGACGACATCGCTGACTGCACCCGGAGAAGACCTGGTTCGACGCTCGAGGACGCGGGTTCGATTCCCGCCAGCTCCACCACTTCACGAGATCCCGGTGTCGGCGACACATGTCGTCGCAGCCGGGGTCTTCGTGCGTGCGGGCACGTCGACGCGATGCCGGCGTACGCTCGCCTCACCGTCCCGAGAGGTGGTCGTCGTGGTGCTGCAGCTGGTCGTGGGCGTCGTGGCGTTGCTGGCCGCGGCTGTGGGTCTCTGGTTCCTCCTCCCGACGCTGCGGACCATCGGCAGGCCGGACTTCGAGCCGACCTACACCGACGAGGAGACGCTCTTCCAGGTGCAGCAGAAGGGCATCCCGGACGCCGGCGAGTGACGTCCCGCCCGTCCGCCGTCGACCACGGCCGTCCGTGCCGAGCCCTACGGTGGGCACATGGCGACCGGCTGCGTCTTCTGCTCGATCATCGCCGGTGAGATCCCGGCCGACGTCGTGCTGGAGGAGCCGGACTTCGTGGCGTTCCTGGACGCGCGACCGGTGTTCAAGGGCCACACGCTCCTGGTGCCCCGCGAGCACGTCGTGACCCTGCTCGACCTGCCGGCCGGGCTGCGCGACGGGTTCCTTGCCGCGGCCCAGGCCCTCGCGGGCGCCGTCGTCGAGGGCCTCGGTGCCCAGGGGAGCTTCGTGGCGATGAACAACGTCGTCAGCCAGTCGGTGGCCCATCTGCACCTGCACGTCGTCCCGCGCACCAAGGGCGACGGGCTCCGGGGGTTCTTCTGGCCCCGCACGAAGTACGCCGAGGGTGAGGGCGCCGAGTACGCCGCCCGTCTCCGCGCCGCGCTGGATGTCAGGAAAAGTTGACAAATGGTGCCGCGTCAGGTTAACTTGACATCGTGAACGACGCCGCCGGGCTCTCCGAGAGCGCGGCGAGCAACGATCCCGAGCAGGGACTCGCCGCAGTCCGTGCCCTCCGCGCACTGGCCGACCGCCTCGAGGCGGTGCAGGTCCGCAACGCGCGCGAGCAGGGCTGGAGCTGGCAGGCGATCGCCGACGTGCTGCAGGTCAGCCGCCAGGCCGTTCACCAGAAGCACTCCCGCGACCTCGACTGAGCGAGCAGGAGCGCGAACCTCAGACAGGAGCACCACCATGCATCACCGATTCGACACCGAGTCCAGGATCGCCGTCGCCCAGGCGACGGACATCGCCCGCGAGCTCGGCCACCAGGAGGTCGGCCCCGGCCACCTCCTCCTCGGCCTGCTCGCCAACCCCCGCGGGACGGCGTACGCCGCCCTGTGGGAGCACGGCATCGAGCTCGAGACCGCGCGCGACCTCGTCGCGCAGCACCACGTCGAGCCCGAGGCCGAGACCGACGAGGCCGCCGAGCCGGGCCGCGAGCCCGACTACGCCGAGGACCGCGAGGCCCTCAAGGCGATCGGCATCGACCTCGACCGCGTCCGCGAGGCCGTCCGCGCCAACCTCGGCGCGGACCTGGCGGAGGGATGGGCCAGGCGGGGCGAACGCAAGCGCTCCCGGAGCGACCGCCGTCGTCGCCGTCATCACCACCGGCACCACGACCACGACCACCACGAGCACCACGAGGGTCGCGGGCGGCGCGGACCCCGCAGCCGCCGCGACGAAGGCCCGCGCTTCTCGCGCGAGCTCCGCGCGCTGCTGCGCGACGTACGCCGGGCGACCCTGCACGACCGCCTCGAGGCCGACGACCACGACGACGCCCGTCGCGTGCCCGGCATGACCGGTGCCCGGCTGCTCGTCGCGCTGACCCGGTCCGACGACCCGGCCGTGCAGGCCGTGCTCGCCACCTCGACCGGGATCGAGGGTCTGCGCGCGCAGGCCGAGGCGGCGACCAAGCCCGCCGAGACCGCCTGACCGCCGGCCGCGACCCGGCGGCCTCTACAGTGGCGGGTGGTCCAGCCACGGGCTGTGACCACCCGCCACCCGAGCCGCGAGGAGTCACGACGATGGGTCGCTTCGACGGGCGTGTCGCCGTCGTCACCGGAGCCGCGCGCGGGATCGGGCTCGGGATCGCCGGCCGCTTCGCCGAGGAGGGCGCGTCGGTGGCGGTCCTCGACCTCGACGAGGCGCAGGCGACCGCGGCGGCCGACGGCCTGGCGACCGGAGAGGGACGGCGTCACGTCGGCATCGCCTGCGACGTGAGCGACGCCGACTCGGTGCAGGCGGCGGTCGGCCGGGTCGTGGCCGACCTCGGTGCGCTGCACATCCTGGTCAACAACGCCGGCGTGACCCGCGACAACCTGCTGTTCAAGATGAGCGACGACGACTGGGACACCGTGATGGCCGTCCACCTGCGCGGCGCGTTCCTGATGACCCGGGCGGCGCAGCAGCACTTCGTCGAGCAGAAGTACGGCAAGATCGTCTGTCTCTCGAGCGTCTCGGCCCTGGGCAACCGCGGCCAGGCGAACTACGCCGCCGCGAAGATGGGCCTGCAGGGCTTCGTCCGCACCCTCGGCATCGAGCTCGGTCCGTTCGGCGTCAACGTCAACGCCGTCGCGCCCGGCTTCATCGCCAGCGACATGACCGACGCGACCGCCGCCCGCGTGGGCATGTCCGTGGACGACTTCCGGCAGGCCGCGGCCGACCGCAACCCGGTCCGCCGTGTCGGCTACCCCGAGGACATCGCGGCCGCGGCGGCGTTCCTGTGCAGCGACGAGGCGTCGTACATCACCGGCCAGACGCTGTACGTCGACGGAGGCGCCAAGCTTGTCTCCTGACGCCGTGTCGAACCCCGACTACATCCACCGGACCGGCGCTCCGCCGGGCTTCCGGCCGATCCATCTGGTGATCGCCGCGGCGGTGTTCGTCGTCTGGTTCGGCGTCCTCGGCTTCGTGCTCCTCCACGGCCGCGACGACGAGTCGTCGGTGGACGTCTACTCCGAGCTGCCCCCGGGGTTCAGCGACGCGCTGGCGACGCAGGGCGTGACCTACGAGGGGCTGTCACCGGTCGACGCGGGCACCGAGAGCCAGGTCCTCGCGCACCTCCCGGCGACGACGTCCGCGGTCGGCGGGAAGCCGCTGGTCCTCCGGACGACGTTCTCCACCACCTCGAAGAGCAAGCAGCCGACCGCGCCGACGCCCGCCCTGATGGTCGTCGTCCCGGACCAGTCGGACAGCGGCGGTCACGTCGACTTCGTGGACCCGAGCAGCTACCGCGAGCTCGACTCGGTCGACTACCCGGCCTCGGGGGGCTCGGCCTCGCCCTGACCGAGGCGCCGAGCCGGACCCGACACGCGTTCCGGTGACCCGGGTCACGTTCCCGGCGTGCCCTTCACGTTCCCCTCAGGCCGATCGTCCACACTGGACCGGATCGCAAAGTCAACACCTTCGATGGAGATTCACGTGCGACGCCTTGCCCTGGCCCTGTCCGCCCTGACCGCGACCGGCCTGCTGCTGACCGCCTGTGGCGGATCGTCCAGCTCGAGCCCGGAGACCCAGCCCACGCAGTCGGTGCAGAGCGGCCAGTCGATCCCGCAGTACTGGCCGCTGACCGGCCTCAAGGTCCCCGAGACCAAGAGCGCGGCGCTCGACCACCCGGTGCTGGTCGCGAAGATGGACAACACGGTGTCCAGCCAGCCGCAGGTCGGGCTCTCGAAGGCGGACATGGTCGTGGAGGAGCTGGTCGAGGGCGGCCTGACCCGGCTCGCGGCGTTCTACTACTCCGACATCCCGACGAACGTCGGCCCGATCCGGTCCATGCGCGCCAGCGACATCGACGTCGTCTCGCCGGTGCACGCCACGATGGTGACCAGCGGTGCGGCAGCTCGGACGATCGCGCGGATCAACGGCGCCGGCATCAAGTTCTACGGCGAGGGCTCGAAGGGGATGTACCGCTCGACCGAGCGCTCCGCGCCGTACAACCTCTTCGTGCACCTCAACGACATCGCGACGACCACGAAGACCAAGGCCACGACGCCGCCGAACTACCTCCAGTGGGGCACCGACGCGGACCTGCCCAAGGGGATCAAGGCCACCACGATCAACGCGCAGTTCTCCGGCGGTCACACCACCGAGTGGCAGTTCACGAACGGCAGCTACCACAACCTCAACAGCAACGCGCCGGCCGGAGACCAGTTCCCGGCCACCAACATCCTGGTGCTGCGCGTGCGCGAGGGGAACGCCGGCTACCTCGACCCGGCGGGCAACCCGGTGCCGGAGACCCTGCTGACCGGCAAGGGCAACGCGCTGCTGTTCCACAACGGCCGGATGGTCGCCGGCTCCTGGCACAAGGGGAAGCTCGGCAGGTCGCCGATCACGCTGACCACCAAGAAGGGCGCCAAGCTGACGGTGCCGGCGGGTCACACCTGGATCGAGCTGGTGCCGGTCGACGGCGGCAACGTCGTCTTCAAGAAGTAGGGACGTCGGGCAGCTCCGCGCCCTGCTCGAACAGGGTGCGGAGACCGGTCAGGATGAACCCGATCGCCAGCTCGACGCGCTCGGCCTCGGCATCGGCGTCGTCGGACGTCGACACCGACGCGCCGGCCGACGACATCGCCCCGAAGAAGATGCGCGCGAACGTCTGCTCCATCTCGGCGTCGACCTCCCACTCGGTCGCGTCGAGCACCGCCCGCACGATGTCGAGCACGTAGTCGAAGGTCGACCGCTCCTCCTGCTCGCGGAACCTCTCGTGCCCGAGCACCGACGGCCCGTCCTGCACGACGATCCGGCTGTACGACGGCTCGCGCACGACGTCGAGGAACGCCCGGAGCCCGGCGGTCGCCTTCTCCCAGGGGTCGCGATGCCCGGTCAGGGCGCCCTGGATCTGCTGCGCGCCGGCCGCCTCGACCTTCTCGAAGACCGCCTCGAACAACGCCTGCTTGCCGGAGTAGTGGTGGTACAGCGCGCCCTTGGTGACGTCCGCCCCGGCCACGATCGCGTCCAGCGAGGTGGCGGCGTACCCGTGCTCGGTGAAGAGGCGCTCGGCGACCTCGACGAGGGCCCGGCGGGTGCTGGCGGAGTACTGCGCGCGGCGTCCCGTCCCGGCGACGCGCGGCACGGTCTCCGCCAGCCTCGCCCGCCCGCTCCTGGTCATCGGCGCAGTCTAGGGCTGCCGCGCGGACGGGTGCTCGCGTCCGTAGCGGGCCGCATAGGGTGCGCACACGACATCGAGCGGATGGGCTCCGGCGTGGGCCGGAGTGACGGGGAGGATGCGTGGACCTCACTCGTGACGTACTCGGTTTCTTCGCAGGTCTGTTGGTCGCCACGGTCACCACCCCGGTCGGTGTCTCCGGCGCGGTGTTCCTCCTGCCCGTGCAGCTGACGATGCTGCAGGTCCCGAGCCCGAGGATCACGCCGACGAACCTTCTCTTCAACGTCTTCGCCACGCCAGGTGCTCTCGCCCGCTACCGGCGTTCGACGCAGCTCGACCTGATGCTCGTCCGACGCATCGTCCTCGGATCCGGTCCGGGCGTGGTGCTCGGCGCGATCCTGCGGGTCCGTCTCGTGGCAGACCCGCACACGTTTCGCCTCGTCGCGGCCATCGTCCTGCTCCCCACGGGGATGCTGATCCTTCGTCGGACCGCTCCTCGCCTCGCGCCGCTCTCGTCAGTCGTGCTCACTGGCACGGCCTTCGTCGTCGGAGTCGTCGGTGGCCTCTACGGCATCGGTGGCGGTTCTCTCCTGGCCCCCCTCCTGGTGGGTACCGGCATGAGCGTGGTCGCCGTGGCGCCGGCCGCGCTCGCATGCACGTTCCTGACCTCGGCGATGGGCGTCGCGACGTACGTCGTGCTGGCCGCCGGCGCGTCCGGGCCGATCAGCCCCGACTGGTCTCTCGGGATCGCGTGTGGCCTGGGTGGGCTGCTCGGCGGGGTTCTCGGTGCGAGGCTGCAGCCGCACGTGCCCGAGCGACAGCTGAAGGACGTACTGGGCGTGCTCGCGATCGGCGTGGCCTTGGCGTACGCCCTCGAGGCCATCTCTTGACGCTCTGACCAATACCTAGGCAATACCTAGAAGTCGATGTGCTAGAAATGTTCCCGTGCTCCCACTCACCACTAGCCGGCTGTTCCCCGTTGCCGTACTGCTGTCCCTCCTCCCCCTGACCGCTTGCGGCGGCGGGGGTGACGACGACACGACGATCACCGTCCTCGCCGCATCGTCGCTGACCGGGACCTTCACCGAGCTGGGGAAGAAGTTCGAGGCGGAGCATCCGGGCGTCACGGTGAAGTTCGCGTTCGACTCGTCGGCGACCCTGGCCCAGCAGGCGACCCAGGGCGCGCCTGCCGACGTCCTCGCGACCGCCGACACCGACACCATGGACAGCGCGAAGTCCGCGCAGGCCGAGTCGCCGAAGATCTTCGCCACCAACGTGATGACCCTGGTGACCCCGGCCGGCAACCCGGCCCACATCCAGAAGTTCAGCGACCTGGACAAGTCCTCGGTGAAGTTCGTGGTCTGCGTGCCGACCGCGCCCTGCGGCAAGGTCGGTCAGGCGCTCCTGGACCAGGACCACATCACCGGGAAACCGGTCAGCCAGGAGGTCGACGTCAAGTCGGTGCTCGCCAAGATCACCGAGGGCGAGGCGGACGCCGGGATCGTCTACGTGACCGACGCGATGGCCGCCGGGAGCTCGATCGCCACGGTGCCGATCCCGGGCGCGGGCAACCAGCTCACGACGTACCCGATCGTGACGCTGGACCAGTCGAAGCACAGCGACCTCGCCCAGGACTTCGTGGACCTGGTCACCGGGTCGACCGGACAGCAGGTCCTGCACCAGGCGGGGTTCGAACGACCGAAGGGCACCCTAGGCTGAGCGCGTGGTCGACTACCTGCGCATCGGTGAGGTGGCCCAGCGCGTCGGCGTCAGCGTCGACACGCTGCGGCGCTGGGAGGCCGAGGGCCGGATCTCCTTCGAGCGGCGCGGCAACCAGCGCGTGCTCCCCGCGGGTGAGCTGGCCGGCCTGCTGACGTCGCTGGCCGGCAGCGACCGTACGTCGAGCGCCCGCAACCGGCTCACCGGCGTCGTCACCTCCGTCGAGCGGGACGGCGTGATGGCCAAGGTCGAGCTCGCCTGCGGCGACTACCGGATCGTCTCGCTGATGAGCCGGGAGGCCGCCGACGAGATGGAGCTGGCTCCCGGTGTCGCCGCCACCGCGGTCGTGAAGTCCACGAGCGTCATGGTCGAGCGAGCACGCTAGCTCCCGACGAAGTCGGGAGCGAGCGGCGCAGCGAGCGGCGAAGCGAGCTTGCTCGCAAGCCGGCTTGTGTCCCAGCCGATCAGATCGCCTCGTGGGCGAGCGCCGCAGCGAGCTTGCTCGCCAGGCGGCCTGTGTCCCAGCCGATGTGATCGCCCGTGGCGCTAGCGGCGCAGCGAGCGGCGAAGCGCACTCGCTCGGCCGGCGTCCTGTGCCCCCACGAGCGAGCGCCCCGCGCGCGTGGCGCGGCTCACGCGCATCCCGTTTGCCTGAGTCAGCACACTCACATACTCTGAGTACGTACCAACGGTATGTGAATCCGGGGCCGCACCGGCTCCGGTCACCGAGAGAGGAGATGGCCATGACCTGGACCACCTTCCACCGCCGCGGCGAGGTCCTCCGCGCCGTGACCGCCGCCGCGGACGCCCGGCGCGACGGCCTGCTGCCGATGGACGTCGCGGGCGTGCCCGAGACCTTCGGCGACGAGCTCTCCCTGGTCGCCGCCCTCCAGCTGCGCTGGCACACCCGGCTCTCCGGCCGCCTCGAGCACGCCCTCGGGCACCAGCCGGAGCACCCCGACGAGGCGGTCGTCGACGCCTGGCACGCCACGGCCGACGAGCTTCCCGGCACTCGGCTGGTGCTCGACCACTACCGTGCCCACCCGCTCGACGAGGCGATGGCCGGAGCGCTGCGCACCGCGGCCGGGAAGGAGCACGTCCTCCTCGCCGCGATGGCCGGGCGCAACAGCTCCGACGCCGGCGCCACGGTCGCCGCCGGGCGAGCGCTCGAGGAGCGGGCCCGCACGACGTACCGCCCCGAGCTCGGCTCTGATGACGAGGCTCGGCATCGCCACCAGGGACTGCTCGGCCGGCTCCGCTGCCGGCTCGCCGCCTGAGGCATCGCGGCGAGGCTCGACCGGCTTCTGAGAGTCGGTCGCGCCGTGCATCATGGAGGCATGGCCGAGATTCGCGCGGGGATGCTGTTGCTGGCCTCGCCCGACCTGCTCGACCCGAACTTCGTCGACACCGTCGTCCTGCTGCTCGACGCCGACCAGGACGGCGCGATGGGCGTGGTGATCAACCGCCCGTCGCCGGTGCCGGTGGTCTCCGTCCTCGCCGGCTGGAGTGACATCGTCGCCGAGCCGGAGGTCCTCTTCCGGGGCGGACCGGTCTCGCCCGAGGGCGCCCTCGCCGTCGCCCTGCTCCGCGACACGGTCTCGGTGCCGCCGGGACTCCGGCCGGTCACCGACCGGCTCGCGATCGTCGACCTGGAGGGCGAGGCCGACGACATCGACGCCGCGGTCGACGGCGTCCGCATCTTCGCCGGGTACGCCGGCTGGGGGGCCGGCCAGCTCGAGGGCGAGATCGACGGCGGCGACTGGTACGTCGTCCCGTCCCTGCCTCCCGACGCCTTCCAGGCCGACCCCACCGACCTGTGGCGCGAGGTGATGCGCCGCCAGCCCGGCGAGCTCGCCTGGCACGTGAACCGTCCGGTCGACCCGGAGCTGAACTGACCCTCCCCACGCCGCTCGCCGACTCCTGGCGCGGGCGGCCGCTGACGTAGGCTGGTCCGGTGGCTCCCACCGGCTTCTCCCCGCTCACCGACACCGCCGTGGACGAGCGTGTCGAGGAGCGCACGGTCCCCACGGACGAGGGTGACCACGAGCGCTTCAGCCACTACGTCGACAAGCACAAGCTCACCGAGGCGATGGTGATGGGGACGCCGGTCGTGGCGCTGTGCGGCAAGGTCTGGGTGCCGAGCCGGGCGCCGGAGAAGTTCCCGGTCTGTCCGGAGTGCAAGGACCTCTGGGAGTCGTTCAAGCCAGGCAAAGGGGACGGCGAGGAGTGACCTCTCGGCCCTCGCCCGACACGGAGGCCGTCCCACCATCGCCCGCACTCACTCCGGCCTGGCCGGAGCGGGCAGCCTGGGGCACGGCCACGTCACTGCGCGCCTGGCAGACCGCCGCGCTCACCGACTACGTCGCCCGCGCGCCGCGCGACTTCCTCGCCGTCGCGACACCGGGTGCGGGCAAGACGACCTTCGCGCTGTCGGCGGCCGCCGAGCTCCTCGGCCGACGGATCGTCGACCGCGTGATCGTGGTCGCGCCGACCGAGCACCTGAAGCTCCAGTGGGCCGAAGCCGCCGCGCGGGCGGGCATCCCGCTCGACCCGACGTACTCGGCGGGCTCCGGCAAGACCTCGGCCGACTACGTCGGTGTCGCGGTCACCTACGCCGGGGTCGCGGTCAACCCGCTGGCGATGCGCATCCGCACGGAGCGGTTCCGGACGCTGGTGATCCTCGACGAGGTCCACCACGCCGGTGACGCGCTCTCGTGGGGCGAGGGCGTGCGTGAGGCGTTCGACCCCGCCACCCGGCGGCTCGCACTCACCGGCACGCCGTTCCGCTCGGACGTGAACCCCATCCCGTTCGTGACCTATGCGCCCGGCCCCGACGGCGTACCGCGCTCGCTGGCCGACTTCACCTACGGCTACGGGCACGCGCTCGCCGACCACGTCGTCCGGCCGGTGCTGTTCCTGGCGTACTCCGGCGACCTGTCCTGGCGCACCCGCGCCGGCGACGAGATCGCCGCCCGGCTGGGCGAGCCGCTGACCAAGGACCTCACCGCGCAGGCGCTGCGCACCGCGCTCGACCCGTCGGGGGAGTGGATCCCGTCGGTGCTCGCGGCGGCCGACCGGCGGCTCACCGAGGTACGCCGGCACGTCCCCGACGCGGCTGGGCTGGTGATCGCCTCCGACCAGGACGCGGCGCGTGCCTACGCCACGCTGCTGCGCAAGATCAGCGGCGAGGCGCCGACCGTGGTGCTCTCCGACGAGAAGGCGGCGTCGAAGCGGATCTCGGCGTTCACCGACTCGGACCAGCGCTGGATGGTCGCGGTCCGGATGGTGTCCGAGGGGGTCGACATACCCCGGTTGGCGGTCGGCGTCTACGCGACCAGCACCTCGACGCCGCTGTTCTTCGCCCAGGCGGTGGGGCGCTTCGTGCGCGCGCGGGGGCGGGGCGAGACGGCGTCGGTCTTCCTGCCTTCGGTGCCGACACTGCTCGGCTACGCCGCAGAGATGGAGGTCGAGCGGGACCACGTGCTCGGCCGGGTGATCACCGACGAGGACGACATCTTCGCGGCCGAGCAGGAGCTGCTGGCCCGGGCGAACGCCGAGGAGGGGGCCTCCGACGAGCTGCTGGGCTCCTACGAGGCGCTCGGCTCGCAGGCGCGCTTCGACCAGGTGGTCTACGACGGCGCCACGTTCGGCCACGCCGGTGAGGTGCACGTGGGGTCGGACGAGGAGATGGACTTCCTCGGCATCCCGGGGCTGCTGGAGCCCGACCAGGTGCGCGAGCTGCTGCACCACCGGCAGCGGTCGCGGCGTACGCCGGCGGCCGGCGAGGACGACGCCCCCCGCGAGGTCTCGACCCACGAACGGCTGGCGATCCTGCGTCGCGAGCTGAACGGACTCGTCGCCGCCTGGCACCACCGCACCGGCCAGGCCCACGGCGCCACCCATGCCGCCCTGCGCAAGGAGCTCGGCGGCCCCGCCGCGGCCGTCGCCAACGCCGACCAGCTGCACGCACGGATCAACCGGATCCGGGAGTGGGCCGCGAAGCCCTCGCGCTGACGACGATCTCTGACTAAAGTCAGAGAATGGCCGAGACGGAAGTGCTGCGCCGGTTCAACCGCGCGTGGAGCCAGCGGGTGGGGCTGCTGGAGGAGTCGTACCTCGGGCAGGGCCGGAGCCTCGGCGCCTCGCGGCTGCTGTTCGAGATGGGTCGCGACGGTGCAGGCGTCCTGGACCTCCGTCGCCGGCTCGGTCTCGACTCGGGATACCTGAGCCGGCTGCTCCGTGGTCTCGAGGACGAGCGGCTGGTCGACGTCCGGCCCGACCCCGCGGACCAGCGTCGACGCCTCGTCGTCCCGACCGCGAAGGGGCGTCGTGCGATCGATCGTCTGGAGGCGCGCTCCGAGGGCCGCGCCCGCGCGCTGGTCGACCCCCTCGGCGACTCTCAGCGACGGCGGCTCGCGGAGGCGCTCGGGACGGCCGAGCGCCTGATCCGCGCGGCGACGTGCACGGTCGAGTCGGTCGACGTCGCGTCGGACGAGGCGGTCACCGCCGTACGCCGCTACTTCGACGAGCTGGACCGGCGCTTCCCGGGAGGCTTCGACCCCGGCGCGGCGGCCTCCACCGACCTCGAGCAGATGCGCCCTCCGTCGGGCGACTTCCTGGTGCTGCGGGCCGAGGGGGAGGTCGTGGCGTGCGGAGGCCTGCAGCGTCACACCCGGACCATCGGCGAGGTCAAGCGGATGTGGGTCGACCCCGAGTGGCGCGGGTGCGGGCTCGCCGTACGGCTGCTGGAGGCGCTGGAGCAGCGGGCCGGTGAGCTCGGCTACCGCGACGTCTACCTCGACACGAACGGCACGCTCACCGAGGCCATCGCGATGTACGAGCGGGCCGGCTACCGGCACATCGAGCGCTACAACGACAACCCGTACGCCGAGGCGTGGTTCGCCAAGCGCCTCAGCCGACGGCGCTGATCCCGAACGGCTGCGCGCCGGGGCCGACCCGGGTGAGCACGTGGCGGGGCCGGTCGACCCGGTGCCCCTGCTCGCACTCGAGCACGGCGTGCACGACGGCTCCGCAGTCGCGGTGCTCGAACTCGACCGGCGGACCCTCGCGGTCGGCGAGGTAGCGGTCGCCCCAGTCGGCGATCGCGACCAGCACGGGATAGAGGTCGAACCCCTTCTCCGTGAGCCGGTACTCGTGGCGAACCCGCTCGCCGGCTTCCTGGTAGGGCTCGCGGCGCAGGACGTCCTGCTCGACGAGCAGCGCGAGCCGGTTGCTGAGCACCTGGCGCGGGATGCCGCTGTGCCGGCGGATGTCGTCGAACCGGCGTACGCCGTTGAACACCTCGCGCAGCACGACGAACGTCCAGCGCTCACCGAGGATCGTCATCGTCCGGCCGACCGTGCAGTTCTCGGCGGACCAGGCGAGGGCCGGGGGAGTGCTCATGTGAACCAGCCTAAGTCTCGTTGACAGACCCAGCAACCTGGGCGAGGCTGGGTCCGTGACCGAGACCCAGACGCCCGACCTCTCCGCCTTCGCCCAGCTGAACGGCTTCGAGCAGCTGATGGCGCTCTTCGACGGGCGGCTGCCCGGTCCGCCGATCGCGCAGACCCTGGGTCTGGACGGGTTCGGCGGCGAGCCGGGCGCGATCCACGTGGAGCTGGTGCCGGAGCACCGGCACTACAACCCGCTCGGCACCGTCCACGGCGGGGTCCTGGCCACGCTGCTCGACACCGCGGCGGCCTGCTCGGTGCACTCGTTGCTGGCGCCCGGCGAGCGCTACACCTCGGTCGACCTCAACGTGAAGTTCCTCCGCCCGGTCACCACCGACTCCGGCCGGCTCCGCGCCGAGGGCTCGGTCATCCAGCGGGGTCGGCGTACCGCTCTCGCGCAGGCCCACCTGTACGACGCCCAGCGCCGCCTCCTCGCCCACGCCACCTCGACCTGCATGATCTTCCCGGCGGAGGGATAGTCCCTGACCTTCGGCACGGCTCTGGTCGGCGTGTCGCGTGCCAAACGTCAGGGACTACCCCGAATGGGCCAGCGGCAGGACGCGGTAGGGGATCTGGGTGGCGAGGGCGATCACTGTGGAGGAGCGGACGATCGCGGGGTCCTTGAGCACGAGGTCGATGACGCGCTGGAGGTCGGCGTTCGAGCGGGCGACGACGCGGGCGAAGAGGTCGCCGGCGCCGGTGATGGTGTGCGCCTCGAGCACCTCCGGGATCGTCGCGAGGTGGCGGGCGACCGCGTCGTGGCCACCGTGCTCGGCGGTCTCCTGCCGGATCTCCAGGGTCAGGAACGCCGTCACCGGGAAGCCGAGCGCCTCGGGTGAGAGCTCCGGCCCCCACCCGGTGACGACCCCGGACGCCGTGAGCTTGTCGAGCCGGGCCTGCACCGTGCCGCGCGCGACCCCGAGCTCGCGCGACGCCTGGAGCACGCCGATGCGCGGGTCGTCGGCGAAGAGGGCGAGCAATCTGCGGTCGAGTTCGTCCATCACGGCTCCTTGGGTGTGCACATTGCCCAGCGTTTCGCCGTACTGTTGCGCAGGTTGTCGCCACCCGGCAAGGTGACCCGCATGACGACGACCCACGAGTCCCCCTCCACCGGCGGTGCCCTGACCGCCGACGAGCTCAAGGCCGATCTCACCCTCGACCAGCTCAAGCAGCTGGTCGGCCTGGTCGAGTACGACGCGAGCAGCGACCCGTTCCCGGTCACCGCCCAGGACTACGTCGGCTTCGTCGTCGGCAACGCGACCCAGACCGCGCAGTTCTACCAGCTCGCCCTCGGGATGGACCTCGAGGCGTACTCCGGCCCCGAGACCGGCAACCGCGACGCCAAGTCCTACGTGCTCCGGTCCGGCAGCGCCCGCTTCGTGTTCACCGGCGGCGTCGCCCCGGGCAGCGCGATCCTCGACCACCACCGCAGGCACGGCGACGGCGTGGTCGACCTGGCCATGGAGGTCCCGGACGTCGACCAGTGCATCGAGCATGCGCGTTCGCAGGGCGCGACGATCCTCGTCGAGCCGCACGACGTCAGCGACGAGCACGGCACGGTGCGCACCGCCGCGATCGCGACGTACGGCGAGACGCGTCACACCCTGGTCGACCGCTCGCGCTACTCCGGCCCCTTCCTCCCCGGGTACGTCGCCGCCACCACCCGGGTGACCCGGCCCGAGGGTCACCCCAAGCGGCTGTTCCAGGCGATCGACCACTGCGTCGGCAACGTCGAGCTCGGCCGGATGGACGAGTGGGTCGAGTTCTACAACCGGGTCCTCGGCTTCACCAACATGGCCGAGTTCATCGGCGACGACATCGCCACCGACTACTCCGCGCTGATGTCCAAGGTCGTCGCGAGCGGCAACCACCGGGTGAAGTTCCCGCTCAACGAGCCCGCGATCGCCAAGAAGAAGTCGCAGATCGACGAGTACCTCGAGTTCTACGACGGCGCCGGCTGCCAGCACATCGCCCTCGCCACCGGTGACATCCTGCGCACGGTCGACCAGCTGCGCCGCAACGGCGTCGAGTTCCTCGACACCCCCGACGCCTACTACGACGACCCGGAGCTCCGCGCCCGGATCGGCGAGGTGCGGGTGCCGATCGAGGAGCTGAAGCAGCGCAAGATCCTGGTCGACCGCGACGAGGACGGCTACCTGCTGCAGATCTTCACCAAGCCCATCGGCGACCGGCCGACGGTGTTCTTCGAGTTCATCGAGCGGCACGGCTCGCTCGGCTTCGGCAAGGGCAACTTCAAGGCTCTCTTCGAGTCCATCGAGCGCGAGCAGGAGCTGCGCGGCAACCTCTGACAGAGGGTCGTCCGCCTGACGTGCTCCTCCACCGACACGTCAGGCGGACGACCCCTTCACGACCTCGCCGCCCTTCATCACGAACGGGATGTCCTCGAGGAGGCGTACGTCGTCGGTCGGGTCGCCGGGGACGGCGACCAGGTCGGCGTACAGCCCGGCCGCGATCCGGCCGACGCTCTCCGCGCGCCCCATCAGCTCGGCGGCATGAAGGGTCGCACAGCGGATCGCCTCGAGCGGCGTCTGGCCGTGCCGGACGTGGTAGGCGAGCTGGCGCGCGTTCCAGCCGTGCGGGTAGATGCCGCTGTCGGTCCCGAATGCGATCCGCACCCCCGCCTTGACGCACCGCTCGAACATCTCGCGCTGGGCGTTCGTCGTCTCGTCGTTCTTGCGGAGCACGTCGGCCTTCCAGCCGTCGCGGCGGCCGATCTCGGCGATGTAGTCGCCGCAGTAGATGTCGGCGACCAGCCAGGTCCCGTGCTCGGCCATCAGGGCGACGCCCTCGTCGTCCATCAGCGAGCCGTGCTCGACCGAGTGGACGCCGCCGCGGATCGCCCGCTTGATGCCCTCGGCGCCGTGCGCATGCGCGGCGACGTGCGCGTCGTGCAACGCGGCCTCCTCCACGGCGGCGCGGATCTGATCCTCGGTCAGCTCCGGTACGCCGGGGTTGCCGTTGTCGGACATCACCGCACCGGTGGCGATCAGCTTGATCAGGTCGGCTCCGCCGTACAGGATCCGGCGCACCACCCGGCGTACGTCGTCGACGGTGTCCGCGACCCCCACCCGCAGGTCGGGCGGCACCAGCTGCTCGGCGTCGGGGGTCAGCCCGGCGATGTCGCCGCCTCCGCCGGTGGAGCTGACGTACGCCCCGGCGACCATCATCCGCGGTCCCGGCGTCCAGCCGGCCTCGATCGCGTCGCGCAGCGCGACGTCCACGAAGGCGCGGTAGGTGCCGACGTCGCGCACGCTCGTGAAGCCCGCGCGCAACGTGTCGCGCGCGTTGCGGACGCCGGTCATCGCCTCCTGCGCGCCGCTGCGCGTCAGCAGCTCGGTGTACCCGTGGCCGCTGTCCTCCTCGCCGACCAGGTGCGCGTGGCAGTCGATCAGGCCGGGGAGGACGGTGTGACCGGGCAGGTCGCGGACCGGCACGTCGGCCGGCACGTCGTACGCCGGGACCACCGCGGCGATCCGCTCGCCGTCGACCAGCACCGCCCGATCAGCCAGCAGCTCGCCGGTCGAGACGTCGAGCAGGAGTCCGGGGCGAAGGGCGTGCGTCACGCACGCAACCTACTCGTCGGAGTCGGGGACGCGCGTCGTCCCGCAGAGCGCCAGCGGAGCGCCGTCGCAGCAGTTCGCCTTCATGTGGCAGTGCGGGCACAGCCACCGCGTGGCGATCGGGTCGAACTCGACACCGCAGTAGTCGCAGGGCACGAGTCGCACCGTACGACGCGTGGTCGCCTCCCTGTCGGCGGGCACGCCGGGTGGGCGTGAGTCAGTCGAGGTCGCCGACGAGGACGGCCTCGGCCTCGTCCATCGACGACTCGTGGCTGGTCGCCAGCGCGCGGGTCAGGATGCCCGCGCCGCCGACCATGATCGCCACGCCGATCGCGACCATCACCGCGCCGAACACGAACGGAGCGTGGACGTGCACGTCGGGTGCCTCGCCGAAGAGCTTGAGGGCCACGTAGGGACCGATGGCGCCGCCGCAGAAGCGGACGAAGGAGTACGCCGCGGACGCGACCGGCCGCTCGACGGGCGCCACGCCCATCACGGCCTCGGTGATCAGGGTGTTGTTGTTGCCGATGAAGGCGCCGGACAGCACGATGCCGGTGGTCACCACGGCCGCGTGGTCGGCGTACACCGCCATCATCAGCAGGTCGAGCATGAAGAGCACGAGCGTCCCGATCACCGCCGGGATGGTGCCGACCCAGCGCTGCACCTTCGGCGCGACGAACACCGAGACGACCGCCACCAGGACGCCCCAGCCGAAGTAGATCCAGCCGATCTGGATGATCCCGGCGTTCGGCAGCGCGAACGGCCCGGCGGCGAGGATCGTGAAGAAGCCGATGTTGTAGAAGACCGCGGTCAGGCCGGTCAGCAGGAGCGGCTTGTGCCGCAGCGCCCGGAACGGGTCCGCCAGCGAGGTACGCCGTCCGGTCGGGGGAGTCGCCGGCAGGAAGAACGCCGTCGCCACCAGGGCGATGATCATCAGCACGGAGACCCCGAAGAACGGCGCCCGCCACGACTGCTCGCCGAGCAGCCCGCCGACGAGCGGTCCGGACGCGATGCCGATGCCCAGCGCTGCCTCGAAGAGGATGATCGCCTGGGCCGTGCCACCGGTCGCCGACATCACGATCGTGGCGAGCGCGGTCGCGACGAAGAGCGCGTTCCCGAGACCCCAGCCGGCCCGGAAGCCGACCACGCTGCCCACGCTGTTCGACGACCCGGCCAGTGCGGCGAAGACGATGATCAGCACGAGCCCGGAGAGCAGGGTGCGCTTGGGACCGATCCGGCTCGAGACCACGCCGGTGACCAGCATCGCCACACCCATGATCGCCATGTAGCTGGTGAACATCAGCGAGACCTGGCTCGGCGTCGCGTCGAGGTTGACCGCGATGTCCTTGAGGATCGGGTCGACGAGACCGATCCCCATGAAGGCGATCACGCACGCGAAGGCGACCGCCCACACGGCACGGGGCTGGGAGAAGAACGAGCCGGACGCGACCGGCGCTTCGTGGGACTCGTGGGTGTGGCTGGACACGGACTTCCTCTCGGGATCGACGAACGATTCTACATAGGTAACCTATGGATTGTCCGGATCATTCCGGTGACCCGTGTCACTCCGGGCGGCGGCGATCGGGTAGAACTGGCGGTCTCACATCTCGGAAGGGTTCTCGGACATGACCACACCCACACCCTCGCGGCGCGGCCTCCTCACCGGTGCCGCCGCGCTCACCGCCGCCGGCTACGTCGCGGATCCCGCGGCCGCGGAGTCCGGTCACCACCACCGGCACGGCACCCGCCACCTGCGGCTCACCGTGCTCGGCACCACCGACCTGCACGGCAACGTCTTCAACTGGGACTACTACAAGAACGCCGAGTACGACGACGCCGCCCACAACGACATCGGGCTCGCCAAGGTGCAGACCCTGATCAAGGCGATGCGGCACGAGCGCAAGGGCGACCCACTGCTGATGCTCGACGCCGGCGACATCATCCAGGGCACCCCGCTGGCCTACTACTACGCCAAGATCAAGCCGATCACCGACGGCGGCAAGCATCCGATGGCGAACGCGATGAACCTGATCGGGTACGACGCCGCCACGCTCGGCAACCACGAGTTCAACTACGGCATCCCGCTGCTGCGGAAGTTCCAGTCGCAGCTCCACTTCCCGCTGCTCGGCGCGAACGCGGTGGACCCCGCGACCAAGCTGCCGGTCTTCCCGCCGTACATCATCCGGAAGTTCAAGGTGCCGCACGGGCCCGACCTCAAGGTCGGCGTGCTCGGCCTCACCAACCCCGGCATCGCGATCTGGGACAAGGCCAACGTGTCCGGTCAGATGGAGTTCCCCGGGCTCGTCGAGCAGGCGAAGAAGTGGGTGCCGCGGCTGAAGAAGAAGGGCTGCGACATCGTGGTCGTCTCGGCCCACTCCGGCGCCGACACCTCCTCGTCGTACGGCGACGCGCTGCCCTACCCGGAGAACGCCTCCTCGCTCGTCGCGGCCCAGGTGCCGCACGTCGACGCGATCCTGGTGGGTCACGCCCACGTCGACATCCCGCAGCGCTTCGTGGCCAACGAGAAGACGGGGCAGGGCGTGCTGCTGTGCGAGCCCGACTACTGGGGCATGCGCCTGGCGGTGATGGACCTCCACCTCGAGCGTCACCGCGGCGGCTGGCGCGTCGTCCGGGCGCGGTCGCAGACGCTCAACTCCAACACCGTGGACATGGACCACCAGGTCGCCAAGGCCGTCCGCAAGCAGCACCAGGTCGTCATCGACTACGTCAACTCGCCGATCGGTACGTCGACCCAGGAGATGCTGGCCGCCCGCGCACCCGTCGAGGACGTGCCGATCATCGACTTCGTCAACTACGTCCAGGCCGACGCCGTCAAGCAGGGCCTCACCGGTGACGACGCCTCGCTGCCGGTGCTGTCCATCGCGGCGCCCTTCAACCGGGACGCGTCGTTCCCGTCGGGCCAGGTGACCGTGCGCGACGTGGCCGGCCTCTACATCTACGACAACACGCTGCTCGGCGTGAAGGTGACCGGCCAGCAGGTGCAGGACTACCTGGAGTACTCCATGCAGTACTTCCAGCAGGTCAGCGGCACCGGCCCGTTCACGATGGACCAGGTCACCAACGCGGTGACGGCGAACGCCCCGAACGGGACGCCGGACTACAACTTCGACAGCATCGCCGGTCTCGACGCGCCGCTCACCTACGACGTCGACATCGCCCAGCCCGTCGGCTCACGCGTGAAGAACCTCAGCTACGACGGCGCGCCCGTGGCGGCCGACGCGGAGTTCGCGCTGGCGGTCAACAACTACCGGCAGTCCGGTGGCGGCGGTTTCCCGGCCGTGAGCACCGCTCCGGTCGTCTACAACCGTCAGATCGACATCCGGCAGCTGCTGATCGACTGGGTGACCGCCCACGAGACCATCGACCCGACGCAGTTCGCCTCGGTGGACTGGAGGCTGGTGTCGAACGGGACTCCGATCACGGTGACCTGAGCCGGACTGATCTCGAGACGCGTCACAGCTGCTCGGACATCACGTCACGCAGGACGGCGACGGCCCGGGCGACGTCGTCGGCGGAGTGGCCCGTGCGGGCCAGCCGCTCGGCGACCGCCAGGCCGTTGTCGCGCCGCGCGTCGAGCAGGCGTCGCCGGCCCCGGGGGGTGAGCTCCACCAGGGTCCGCCGCCCGTCCGCGGGGTCGGTGCTCGTGGCGACCCATCCCTCCTGCTCGAGGTGACGGACGGCACCCGACACGGTCGGCTGCGACGACCGGTCGGCGTCGGCGAGCGCGGTCACGCCCAAGGGGCCCATCTCGTCCAGGAGCGCCAGGATGCGGATGCCCGCGGGCTGCCCCACGCGCCGGCGTACGGCCCGCACGAGGCGGGCAGCCTGCACCACGAGCTCACTGCTCTGCTGCTCGAGGTCGCTGGGCACGCGGGCAGGATATAGGTCAGCCCGGGCACGAGCCCTGCTCGATGCTGTGGCACTCGGAGCGGACGTCGAACAGGCGGGACGAGAAGGTACGGCGTGGTTCTGGTGCGCGGACTGGTCCGGCACCCTACGACGCCGCAGGGGATTCCGGGCAGGATGTCGCCATGCCGACCTACATCGCGTTCCTGCGGGCGATCAACATCGGGAAGCGGAAGTTCAGCAAGGACGCGATCGTGGCGGCCTGCGAGGCCGCGGGCTGCACCGACGTCGAGACCTACATCAACACCGGCAACGTCCGGCTGACCACGCCGTTGCGCAGCCGGGGCAAGGTGGAGGCGGCGCTGGAGAAGGCGTTCGAGGACGCCGCAGGCTTCGACGTGGCCACGATCGTGCTGTCACCCAAGGAGCTCACCGCGGTGGCGGCGTACGCCGAGAAGCTCGGCCGCACGCACGACGGCCTGCACTACGTGTCGCTGCTGAAGGAGAGACCCACGGCGACCGCCGTGGCGCAGCTCGACGGGGCCGGCAAGGAGGGTGAGCGTGCCGAGGTCGACGGCCGCGGCGTCCACCTGCTGCTCGGGAAGGACTACCACACGGCGAAGCTCACCAACGCGCTCGTCGAGCGGCACCTCGGCGTCGCGACGAACCGCAACCTCACCGTCATCCGGACGCTGGCCGAGAAGTGGGGCGCCTGACCCTCAGGCGAGGACGATGCCGGCCGCCTTCATCTCGGCCAGCGCCTGCTCGGTCGTCTCCGGCGCCACCCCGGCGCAGAGCGCGCCGAGGACGCGCGTCTCGAAGCCGGCACGACGCGCGTCGAGAGCGCTGTGGCGGACGCAGTAGTCGGTGGCGATGCCGCAGACGTCGACCTGCTCGACCTTCCTGGCCCGCAGCCAGTCCTGGAGCGTCTCACCGTCCGGCGTCCGTCCCTCGAAGGCGGAGTACGCCGCCTCGTGGTCGCCCTTGAGGAAGATCGCGTCGAAGGGCTGCGGGTCGAGGTTGGGGTGGAACGCCTCGCCGTCGGTGCCGACCTTGCAGTGGACCGGCCAGCTCTCGACGAAGTCGGGGTCGCGTGACCAGTGGTGGCCCGGGTCGACGTGGTGGTCCTTGCTGGCGACGACGACGTCGTACGCCGGAGCCTGGTCGTCGCCGCGGCTCCAGTGGTGGAGCAGCTCCCCGATGTCGCTGGCGACCTGCGCTCCACCCTGGACGGCGAGGGAACCGCCCTCGCAGAAGTCGTTCTGGACGTCCACGACGAGGAGCGCGCGGGTCATGCCTCGAGCGTATCCGTCCCTGATCCGTCGCCTCGCAACGGGAGCCAGGAGATGACGTCGGCGATCATCGCGTCCCACAGCCGCCACTCGTGGTCACCGGGGCGGAGGTCGACGGTGAGGTCGACGCCGGCGTCGGTGGCGGCCGCGATGAAGCGCTCGTTCGCCGGGAAGAGGCCGTCGGAGGTCCCGCACCCGATGTAGAGCGGCGGGAGGGACGGGGCCGCTGCCAGCAGGGCGAAGAGGTCGTCGGAGTCGCGGATCGTGTCGTCGAACGCGCGGTGGAGCAGGGCGGCCCGGTCCGGGCGTCCGACCAGGTAGCGGAGGTCGAGCGCACCGGAGAGCGACGCCGCCGCGGCGTACCGGTCGGGATGCGTCAGCGCCAGCTTGAGGGCGCCGTACCCACCCATCGAGAGCCCGGCCACGAACGTGTCCGCCGCGCGCGCGGAGACCCGGAAGAACGAGTGGACCAGCGCGGGCAGCTCCTCGGAGACGTAGGTCCAGTAGCGATGACCGTGCACCTCGTCGGCGTAGAAGCTGTGGTGGACGGCGGGCATCACGACGGCCAGCCCCGCCGCCTCGGCGTACCGCTCGATCGAGGTGTACCGGATCCACGCCGTGTGGTCGTCGGTCAGTCCGTGCAGCAGGTAGAGCACCGGTGGCGGACCCTCGGAACCACCTCCCGAGACACCGATCTGGTCCTCGGTGGCCTGCGGGAGGACGACGGAGATCGTGGTGCCGACCTCGAGCACCTCCGAGAAGAGGTCGCAGCTGAGCAGCGCCATGTCAGACGAACTGCGTCGGGATCACGGGCTCGCCCTTGGACATCTGCTCGGCCGTGGCGGGAAGCTCGGCGCGAGCGGCGGTGTGCCGGTCCCGAGCCGCGTCGAGCGGCTCGCTCCCGACCACCTCGCCGTCGCGCACCAGCGGGACCAGGAGCTCGCGGTCGTCCCCGTCGTTCTCCGGCGGCTTGCCGACGCCGATCACCTCCGCCTCGGCGACTCCCGCGGAGGACAGCCGGCGCATCGCCCACTTGCGACCGCCGACCGAGATCTTGTCCTTGCTCCGCTTGGCGACGGACACCAGCTCGCCGTGGTCGCCTTCGCGGGCGACCAGCTTGTAGACGAAGCCGCAGGTCGGGTGCCCCGAGCCGGTGACCAGCTGGGTGCCGACGCCGTAGCCGTCGACGGGCGCGGAGGCCAGCGCCGCGATCTGGAACTCGTCGAGGTCGCTGGTGACGATGATCCGGGTCTGCGTCGCGCCGAGCGCGTCGAGCTCCGCGCGGACCTGGTGGGCGAGCGCGTTCTGGTCGCCGGAGTCGATCCGGACCGCGCCGAGCTCGGTGCCGGCCACCTCGATGCCGAGCCGCACCGCCTCCCGGACGTCGTAGGTGTCGACCAGCAGGGTCGTCCCGCGCCCGAGTGAGGCGACCTGGGCGCGGAACGCGTCGGCCTCGCTGTCGTGCAGGAGCGTGAAGCTGTGGGCACTGGTGCCGGAGGTCGGGACGCCGTACCGCTGCCGAGCCGCGAGGTTGGAGCTGCTCACGAACCCGGCGACGTACGCCGCGCGCGCCGCCGCCACGGCCGCCTGCTCGTGGGTACGCCGCGAGCCCATCTCGATGCACGGGCGACCCGCAGCGGCCTGGGTCATCCTCGACGCCGCCGACGCGATCGCGCTGTCGTGGTTGTAGACCGACAGCAGCAGGGTCTCGAGCAGCACGGCCTCGGCGAACGTCCCCTCGACGATCACCAGAGGTGAGAACGGGAAGTAGAGGTCGCCCTCGGCGTACCCCCAGACGTCGCCGGAGAACCGGTGGCTCGACAGCCACTCGCACGTGCGTGCGTCGACCACCTGCTCGAGGGTGCGCAGCGCCTCGTCGTCGAACCGGAAGTCCTCGATCGCCTCGAGCGCACGACCGACGCCGGCCACCACGCCGTACCGCCGGCCCTCGGGGAGCCGGCGCGGGTAGAGCTCGAACACCGAGCGCCGCTGCGCCATCCCCGACTGCAGCGCCGCCTGCAACATGGTCAGCTCGTAGTGGTCGGTGAGCAGAGCGGTGGACGCGCGCACGGGTGCCAGCGTAGGACCAGGCCGACCGGGTCGCTGTGCCACCATGGGGCGATGGCGACCACGAGCCCGGTCGAGGTCGAGCCGGACGTCACTCCGGACGAGATCACGGTCACGGCCAAGCCCTGGGTCACCCTCGTGTGGAACGACCCGGTCAACCTGATGAGCTACGTGACCTACGTCTTCCGCACCTACTTCGGCTACGACCAGAAGAAGGCCGAGAAGCTGATGCTCGAGGTGCACCACGACGGCAAGTCCGCCGTCAGCAACGGCTCGCGCGAGGAGATGGAGCGCGACGTGCAGGCGATGCACGAGTACGGGCTCTGGGCCACGCTGGAGAAGCAGTCCTAGATGAGCGGGTTCACCCGACACCGGCGCAGCGGGCGGATCATCGCCACCTTCTCCGGGTTCGAGGCCGACCTCCTGCGGTCGCTCGCCTCGCAGCTCGTCGAGCTGCTGCGCAACGAGGCCGCCGTGCCGAACGAGCACGGCGACCCGCTCGAGGCGATGCTGAGCTTCGAGGGGCCGACGACCGCCCCGGAGGATCCCGTGCTCGCCCGGCTGTTCCCCACGGCGTACCCGGAGAACGAGGAGGCGGCGGCGGAGTTCCGGCGCTTCACCGAAGGCGGTCTGCGCAACGCCAAGGCCGTGGGCGCGGCCACGATCATCGACGGGCTGGAGGAGGCCGGTCTGCCGGCCGAGCTCGGAGAGGAGAAGGTCGTGATCGACGTCGAGCTCGACGAGGGCACCGCCATGGTCTGGCTGAAGAGCTTCACCGACCTGCGGCTGGCGCTGGCGACCCGGCTGGAGGTCGAGCAGGACGACGAGGCGTTCTGGGCCGCGCTCCCGGACGACGACCCGCGCTCGCAGGCGCACGACATCTACGAGTGGATCGGCGCCCTCCAGGAGACGCTGGTCGACTCCCTGGGCTGAGCACCGACCACCTGCCCAGCGGCCCGGCGATGTCTAGGGTCGGGGGATGCCGATCCCCGACTTCATCGTCGAGCTGCGCGCGATGGTGGGACACCATCACCTCTGGCTGCCGGGCGTGACCGCGGTGGTACGTCGCGACGACGAGCTGCTGCTCGTCCAGCGCGCCGACAACGGCGCCTGGACGCCGGTGACCGGCATCCCGGAGCCGGGGGAGGAGCCGGCGGTCTCGGCCGTCCGGGAGGTGCGCGAGGAGACCGGCGTGACCGCCCGCGTCGACCGGCTGGCCTCGACCTGGGTGCACGGCCCGATCACGCACGCCAACGGCGACGAGGCGACGTACCTCGACCTGACGTTCGCCTGCACCTGGCTCGCGGGTGACGCGCACGTCGCCGACGACGAGTCGCGCGACGTCGCGTGGGTGCGCCGCGAGCACCTCGTCGACCACGGCGTGAGCGACGAGATGCTGCGGCGGATCGACGCCGCGCTGTCCGGCGAGACCGCCACCCGCTTCCTCCGCTGACGAAGGCCACGTCGGTCGAGGTCGCCGGGCTGGAAGTATCCGGACACCGATCGTCCGGATGGGCACCTAGCCTCGTCGGCATGGACATCACGCCCACGCTCGACCTGGTCATCCTGGACTGCCCCGATGCCCTGGAGCTCGCGCACTTCTACTCGAGGCTCCTGGACTGGCCGGTCGAGGACGGTGCCGACGAAGGCTTCGCCACGCTCCAACCGCCCGGGGGCGGCGTGACCCCGGAGAACCCCGACGGGCGAGCCACCCTCGCGTTCCAGCGGATCGAGGACTGGGTGGCACCGACGTGGCCCGGGGGCGAGCACCCCCAGCAGTTCCACCTCGACTTCAGCGTCGGCGACATCGACGCCGCCGAACCCCAGGTCCTCGCCCTCGGGGCTCGCCTGCACGCCCATCAGCCTTCCGAGGACGGCGGGTTCCGCGTGTTCCTCGACCCGGTCGGACACCCCTTCTGCCTGATCCGCTGAGGTACGGCGGAGCAGGCCCGGGGCAGAACCGGGCACGCTGTGACCGTCGTCCTCCGGCTCCTCCTCCACTTCGACTGGCACCGCGGCGCCGTCCGGCACCCATGCCCGGGCCGTGCGCGGCGACATAGGGTCGCCGGATGAGCGCGACGGATGAGCCGGTTCCGTTCGAGGTCTACGAGCCCGGGGTGTACCTGCACGGCACCAAGGCGGACCTGCGCGTGGGCGACCTGCTGGTGCCCGGACGCGAGTCGAACTTCGAGGGCGGCCGGGTGATGAACCACATCTACTTCACCGCAACCCTGGACGCCGCCGTGTGGGGTGCGGAGCTCGCCGCCGGTGACGGGCGCGGACGCATCTATCTCGTCGAGCCCGAGGGCGCGTTCGAGGACGACCCCAACGTCACCGACAAGCGGTTCCCCGGCAACCCGACGCACTCCTTCCGCAGCCGCGAGCCGCTGCGCGTGGTCGGTGAGCTCGTCGACTGGGTCGGCCACTCGCCGGAGAAGCTCACGGCGATGCGTAACGGGCTCGCGGACCTCGAGCAGCGTGGTGCCTCCCGGATCGAGGACTGATCGACGCGGCGCCGACCACGTCCTCGCCTCCGGATCCGTCTTCGGATTCGGTCCTCCACAGCGAGGGTGCTCGGACGTAGCGTGTGTCCATGCGTCGTCCGCACATCAACGTCGCGACCGTCCTGGTCGACCCGGTGGTGCTGCGTGACCTCGAGCTCGACCTGGCCGCGCTCGACCTCTGGGTCTGGCCGATCGCGACGACGCCGAACTGTCCCGACGGCCCGCGGATGGCGTTCCAGATCCGGCGCAGGATGGTCGAGGCCGAGCGCGGCGCGTGGGACTGCGCGGCCGACTGGTCGGCGGTGTGGATCTCGTTCGGCGACAGCTGGTACCGCGGCGCCGAGCCCCTGCCCTGGGCTGCCCACACCGCGTTGTGGCACAAGCTCGAGGAGTACGCCGACCACACGCGCTACCGGCTCGGGCTCGGAGGAGTGCCGGTCGAGATGGTCCGGCGACGGGTCGAGTTCTGAGGCGGCGGCCGGGCGCCCGTAGCCTGGGGGCGTGCTGACGATCGACCGCGCGACGTACGACGGCATCGTCGCCCACGCCAAGCGCGACCACCCCGACGAGGCCTGCGGCGTCGTGGCCGGCCCGCAGGGCAGTGACCGCGCCGAGCGCCTGGTCGAGATGGTGAACGCCGCCGGGAGCCCGACCTTCTACGAGTTCGACTCCACCGACCTGCTCCATCTCTACCGCGACCTGGACGACCGCGACGAGGAGCCGGTCGTGGTCTACCACTCGCACACCGCCACCGAGGCCTACCCGAGCCGCACCGACATCGGTCTGGCGATGGAGCCGCACGCGCACTACGTGCTGGTCAGCACCCGTGACCACGGGAATAACGAGGGCCCCGTGGAGTTCAGGTCGTATCGGATCGTCGACGGCGAGGTGACCGAGGAAGAGGTCGCCGTCGTGGACGCCCTCCCACCCCGCCCCCCGCAGCACGCGACGAACCAAGGAGACCCCGATGGCCGTTGAGGTCCGGATCCCCACCATCCTCCGCACGTACACCGGCGACCAGAAGTCCGTCGAGGCCAGCGGCGCCAGCCTGAGCGCGCTGATCGACGACCTCGAGTCGAACCACCCCGGCATCAAGGACCGCCTGGTCGAGGACGGCGATCTCCGTCGCTTCGTCAACGTCTACGTCAACGACGAGGACGTCCGGTTCCTCGGCGGGCTCGAGGCACCGGTCAGCGACGGCGACCAGGTCGTCGTGCTCCCGGCCGTCGCCGGCGGCTGACGCACCGGCCCACCGCGCACGCGGGTTAGGGTCGGGCATGGCCCCCGGTCCGCGGCGCACGTTCGTCCTCGTCGACGGTGAGAACCTCGACGCCACGCTCGGCGGCAGCGTCCTCGCCCGGCGGCCGGAGCCGGAGGAGCGGCCCCGCTGGGAGCGCCTCCTGTCGTACGCCGAGGACCTGTGGGGCCAGTCGGCCACCGGCCTGTTCTTCCTGAACGCGACGGCTCACCTCCCGAACTCCTTCGTCTCCGCGCTGCTCGCGATCGGCTTCCGCCCGGTCCCGCTGAGCGGCAGGACCACCGAGAAGGTCGTCGACCTCGGCATCCAGCGCACCCTCGACGCCCTCGTCGGGCACGACGACGCGGACGTCCTGCTGTGCAGCCACGACGGCGACTTCCTCGAGCACATCGAGCGGCTGACCGGCGACCGGAGGGTCGGCCTGGTCGGCTTCCGCGAGTTCATGAACGCGGGCTTCGCGGCCGCCGGCGTCGAGATCCACGACCTCGAGTACGACGTGAAGGCCTTCAACATGACCCTGCCCCGCGTGCGGGTGATCGCGCTCGACGAGTTCGACCCGGAGGAGTTCCTGCGCTGAGCCGGGCTGTCATCCTGGTGACATGCGGTACGACGACCTCCTCGCCTCCGTCGGCGGCACGCCCCTGGTCGGGCTGCCGACGCTGTCGCCGAGCCCCGACGTACGACTGTGGGCCAAGCTCGAGGACCGCAACCCCACGGGCTCGATCAAGGACCGTGCCGCGCTGGCGATGATCGAGCACGCCGAGAAGGACGGCACGCTGCGTCCCGGCTGCACGATCCTGGAGCCGACCAGCGGCAACACCGGCATCTCGCTGGCGATGGCGGCGAAGCTGCGCGGCTACCGGCTGGTCTGCGTGATGCCCGAGAACACCTCGGGGGAGCGGCGCCAGCTGTTGCAGATGTGGGGCGCCGAGATCGTCTCCTCGCCCGCCGCCGGCGGGTCCAACGAGGCCGTGCGCGTCGCGAAGGCCATGTCCGCGGAGCACCCCGACTGGGTGATGCTCTACCAGTACGGCAACCCGGCCAACGCGCTCGCCCACTACGAGGGCACCGGTCCCGAGATCCTCGCCGACCTGCCGACGGTCACCCACTTCGTCGGCGGCCTCGGCACCACCGGCACGCTGATGGGCGTCGGCCGCTTCTTCCGCGAGCACAAGCCCGACGTGCGGATCGTCGCCGCCGAGCCGCGGTACGGCGAGCTGGTCTACGGCCTGCGCAACCTCGACGAGGGCTTCGTGCCCGAGCTGTACGACGAGACCCTGATCGACTCCCGTTTCTCGGTCGGCCCGCGAGACGCCGTACGCCGGGTGCGCGAGCTGCTCGAGGCCGAGGGCATCTTCGCCGGCATCTCGACCGGTGCGATCCTGCACGCCGCGCTCGCCCAGGCGGCCACGGCGGTGCGGGCCGGCGAGCGCGCCGACATCGCCTTCGTCGTCGCGGACGGCGGCTGGAAGTACCTGTCCACCGGCGCCTACGAGGGCACGATCGACGAGGCCGAGGAGGCCCTCGAGGGCCAGCTCTGGGCGTGAGCGAGCGAGCAGCGGCCGGCGGTGGTGTCGAGACAGGGGGCAGGGCGCCTTCCTCGACGACCGATCAGACTCACCTCCGGTGGTGGAGGAGGTCGCTCTGCGACCGTCTCGAAACCCCCCGCATCGTCCGTCGCTGGGAGGGACCCTTCCGGCCCGGATGCCCGCCGGATACCTGCGGGTGAGCCCGTTCGGACCCGTCTCGCCGGTCCGATCGGCCCTGTCTCCGGGTTGCCGTCCCGGGTTAGTCTGACCCCGACCTCCCGGACCAGCCCTTCTGGAGAACCCGTGACCGAGTCTCCCGTCGTCGTCTTCAGCGGTTCCGCCCACCGGCCCCTCGCCCAAGCCATCTGCGACGACCTGGGGGTTCCCCTGTCGTCGGTCGAGATGACCAGGTTCAGCAACGACTGCCTGCAGGCGCAGCTCCAGGCCAACTGCCGGCAGCGCGACGTGTACGTCGTCCAGCCCCTGGTGCCGCCCACCCAGGAGCACCTGATGGAGCTGCTCCTGATGATCGACGCGGCCCGGGGTGCGAGTGCCGCCTCGATCACGGCCGTCATCCCCTTCTACTCCTACGCCCGGTCGGACAAGAAGGACGCCTCGCGCATCTCCATCGGGGGCCGCCTGGTCGCCGACATGCTCGCGACCGCCGGCGTCCACCGGGTGATGACCATGACGCTGCACGCCCCGCAGGTGCACGGCTTCTTCTCGGTCCCGGTCGACCAGCTGACCGCCCTCGGCATCCTCGCCGACCACTTCCAGACCCAGGACCTCAGCGACGCGGTCGTCGTCTCGCCGGACTTCGGCAACGCGAAGACCGCGACCCAGCTCTCGAGGCTCCTGGGTCTCGCGGTCGCGGCGGGTTCCAAGCAGCGGCTCGCCGACGACCGGGTCGTGATCGACTCGATCGTCGGTGACGTGGCCGGGAAGCGCGCGATCGTGCTGGACGACGAGATCGCCACCGGCGGCTCGATCGTCGAGCTCCTCGACCGCCTCGCCGACCAGGGCTGCACCGGCGCGGCCGTCGCCTGCACGCACGGCCTGTTCGTCGGCAAGGCGGTGGACCGCCTGCGCCACCACCCGATGATCACCGAGGTCGTCACCACCGACACCGTCCCGGCCCCCTCGGACTGGCCCGAGCTCAAGGTCCGCAGCGTGGCCGGGCTGTTCGCCGAGGCCATCGCCCGGGTGCACGCGGGCGAGTCGGTGAGCAGCCTGTTCGACGGGGTCGACCCGCAGTTCGGCCCGCCGCAGGGCAAGCTCTTCGGGTAGCCGCTCGGGAGCGGTGGTCTCGAGACGGTCGCACAGCGACCTCCTCGACCGGCGAGGGGCGCGTGACCTCGGTCGCGTCCTGCTGCGCCGGGCGACCCCGACCGCCTAGCGTGTGCGTCTGTGCCCCGCCCGACCGACGACGCGTCCCTGGATGCGCCCATCGGCATCTTCGACTCGGGCTTCGGCGGGCTCACGGTCGCCCGGTCGGTGATCGACCAGCTGCCGCACGAGTCCCTGGTCTACCTCGGCGACACCGCGCGCCAGCCCTACGGGCCGAAGCCGATCGGCGAGGTCCGGGAGTACGCGCTCGAGTGCCTCGACCACCTCGTGGACGAGGGCGTCAAGGCGCTGGTGATCGCGTGCAACTCCGCGAGCGCCGCGATGCTCCGCGACGCCCGCGAGCGGTACGACGTACCCGTGGTCGAGGTGATCCTGCCGGCCGCCCGGCGGGCGGTGGCCGCCACCCACAACGGGCGGATCGGCGTCATCTGCACCCGCGCCGTCGGCGAGTCGATGGCGTACGACGACGCCTTCGCCGCCGCTCCGCACGTCGAGCTGACGACCCGGGTCTGCCCGCGGTTCGTGGAGTTCGTCGAGGCCGGCGTGACCGGAGGAGACGAGCTGCTCGGCGTGGCGCACGAGTACCTCGACCCGCTGGTCGAGGCCGGTGTGGACACCCTGATCCTCGGATGCACCCACTACCCGTTGCTGACCGGCATCATCTCCTACGTGATGGGGGACGAGGTCACGCTGGTCAGCAGCGCCGAGGAGTGCGCGAAGGACCTCTACCGGCTGCTCACGGCCGGTGCCCTGATGCGTCCCGGCGGTGACCCGGCGTACCGGTTCCTGACCACCGGCGCCACCGACGAGTTCGAGCACATCGGCCGTCGATTCCTCGGCCCGGAGCTCGCCGTGGCCGCACAGTTCGCCGGGGGCCTGGCATGAGGCTGGTCGTGATCGGCTGCTCGGGCTCCTACGCCGGGCCGGACTCGGCCGCGAGCTGCTACCTCGTCGAGGCCGACGACGACGCCGGCCGGACGTGGCGGATCCTGCTCGACATGGGCAGCGGGGCGCTCGGTCCGCTCCAGCGGTTCGGCACCGCCGAGGACCTCGACGCCGTCTTCTTCAGCCACCTGCACCCGGACCACTGCCTGGACCTGACCGGCCTCTACGTCCTGCGCAGGTACCACCCGGGAGGTGCGCTGCCGCGGATCCCGGTCTGGGGTCCGCGGGGAGTCGGCGCCCGCATGGCCGAGGCCTACGGGCTGCCGCAGGATCCCGGGATGACCGCGGAGTTCGACTTCGGCGAGTACGCCGGCCCGGTCGACGTCGGGCCGTTCCGGGTCGAGCCGCACCCGGTCGCGCACCCCGTCCCGGCGTACGGGTTCCGGGTGACCGCCGGCGGCCGGACCCTCGCCTACACCGGTGACACCGGGCCCTGTGACGCGCTCGACGACCTGGCGGCCGGGGTGGACCTGCTGCTGGCCGAGGCGTCGTTCCGCCACGGCGAGGACAACCCGCCGAACCTGCACCTGACCGCGCGGCAGGCCGGTGAGGTGGCGGCGCGTCACGGCGTACCCCGGCTGGTGGTCACGCACGTGCCCCCGTGGTACGACGCGGCAGACCAGGTGCGCGAGGCGGAAGAGGCCTACACCGACGGGATCCTGATCCGCGCGACCCCGGGCACGACCGTCGACCTGTGAGTCAGACCAGCCCCGCGTCGTGGACGACGATCGCGATCTGCACACGGTTGGTGACGTCGAGCTTCTCGAACAGCCGGGAGACGTGCGCCTTGACGGTCGGGACCGAGAGGTAGAGCTCGCCGGCGATCTCGGCGTTGCTCAGGCCGCGGCCCACCGCCAGGGCGACGTCGCGCTCGCGCTCGGTGAGGGCCTGCATGCGGTCCTGGGCGACGCTCGTGCGCGACCGGTCCGGCGGTGCCACCTGGCTGATCAGCCGCCGCGTCACCGACGGCGACAGCATCGGGTCGCCGTCGGCCACGCGGCGGATCGCCTCGAGGATCTCCGGCGGTGGCGTGTCCTTGAGCAGGAACCCGTCCGCTCCCGCGGCGAGCGCCCGGAGCACGTAGTCGTCCGCGTCGAACGTGGTCAGCACGATCACGTGCGGCGGCTGCGGGCCGCCGCGGAGCTCGACCGTCGCGGCGAGCCCGTCCAGCACCGGCATCCGGATGTCCATCAGCACCACGTCGGGCCGGAGCTCCCGGGCGGCGGCGATGCCGGCCCGTCCGTCGGGTGCCTCGCCGACCACCCGGACGTCCGGCTGCCCGCCGAGCATCAGGCTCAGCGCGGAGCGCACCAGGGGGTCGTCGTCGACGATGAGGACGGAGATCATGCGGCGATCACGCGGCCCACGGGATCCAGCCGCGCAGCACCCACGAGCCCTCCTCGCGCCGGCCCTCGAGCCGGCCGCCGCGCAGCTCCGTGCGCTCGGTGAGGCCGACCAGGCCGAGGCCGGCGCCGGGCGTGGACCCGATGCGGACGCCGAGCGGGTTGCGCAGCTCGACCGTCACGCCCTCCTCCGGGGAGCCGTGCACGTCGATCTGCAGGGTGCAGCCGGGCGCGTGCTTGGCGGCGTTCGTCATCCCCTCCTGCACGATCCGGTAGAGCGTGCGGCCGATCACCTCGGGCAGCTCGGTGGCCGTCGCGCCGAGCTCGTCGCGGTAGGTCACCTGGAGCCCGGCGGCGCGGACGGACTCCACCAGCGACGCGAGGTCGGCGTACGTCGGCTGCGGCGGCTCGAGCGGGCGACCCGACTCCGGGTCGCGCAGCACGCCGAGCACGCTGCGCAGGTCGGCCAGGGCCTCGTGCGCGGTGTCCTGGATGATCGTGGCGCTGGCCCGCATCTGCTCGGCGTCCAGGTCGGTGCGGAACGCGAGCGCTCCGGCGTGCATCGAGACCTGCGAGATGCGGTGCGCGAGCACGTCGTGCATCTCACGGGCGATCCGGGCGCGCTCGTTGGCGCGGGCCTGGGAGGCGCGGAGCTCCTGCTCGGCCTCGGCCCGCTCGGCGCGGTGCCGGAACGTCCAGATCAGCTCGCGGCGCGAGCCCATGTAGGCGCCCCAGCCGAGCACGGCGACCGTGATCGCCACGACCACGACGAGGTTGACCCACCACGGCCCCTCGTCGGGCGTGGGGACGATCTCGTCATAGGTGAAGCCCGCGGCCACGTTCAGCAGCCCGATCACGGCGACCTGCCACCACACGCGACGGGTCGCCAGGGACACCGCGGCCAGGACGCCGGGTCCGGACGCCGTCGAGCTGACGAACCCGGCCACGGTGATCAGCGTCGCCACCGTCATCGGGTAGCGACGGCGGAACCACACCAGCACGAACGACACCGCCCCGAGCACGACGTCGGCGACCACCAGCCAGTGCGACTGCCGCCAGGCCACCGGCAACGGGGAGATCGCCACCAGCGCCGAGATGACGAGCATCGCCGCCGTACGCCAGACGTGCCCCCACCGCGTGAGCCGCGGCTGGTAGAGGTCCGGCGGGGTGTGCTCCACGTCAGAATCGTAGGTTCCCCGGTCGCGCCGGACAGCGGCCCTCGGCAGGCGGCGACCCCTACTTTGGTCGCCCGCTCCCAGCCCGGCGACGCATCCGCGACCAGGCACCGGATGGCAAGGTGGTGCCCATGATCAAGGTGGAAGGGCTCACACGGGCCTACGGGAGTTTCATCGCAGTCGACGACATCAGCTTCGAGTGCAAGGCGGGCACGGTCACGGGCTTCCTCGGACCCAACGGTGCGGGGAAGACCACGACCATGCGCGTCATGGTCGGCCTGACGCCCGCGACGCGCGGCGACGTGACGATCGGGGGGCTGCACTACCGCGACATCCCCAACCCGGGCATGCACGTCGGCGTCCTGCTCGACGCCTCCGCCCAGCACGCGGGCCGCACCGGCCGGGAGGTCCTCGAGATCGGGGCCCGCACGATGGGACTGCCGGCGTCCCGCGTGGACGAGATGCTCGACCTGGTGTCCTTGGACGCCCGGGAGGCCAAGCGCCGGGTCCGCAACTACTCGCTCGGCATGCGCCAGCGCCTGGGCATCGCCCACGCGCTGCTCGGCGACCCGACCGTGCTGATCCTCGACGAGCCGGCGAACGGCCTCGACCCGGCCGGCATCCGGTGGATGCGCAGCCTGCTCAAGGGGTACGCCGACCAGGGCGGCACGGTCTTCCTGTCCAGCCACCTGCTCCACGAGGTCGAGCAGATCGCCGACGAGATGATCCTGATCGGCAACGGCCGGATCGTCGCCCGAGGCACCCGCGACGAGCTGTTGCGGAACGCGACCGGTGGCATCTCGACCACCCTCGTCACCGCGCTGGACAACCAGCAGCTGACGTCCGCGCTGACCGAGAAGGGGTACGCCGTGCACCCGGCGGGCGACGGTCTCCGGGTGACGGCCGAGCCGGTGGACGTGGGCCGCGTGGCCGCCGAGAGCCAGATCGTGCTCGTGGACCTGCGGGCCGGCAACGAGGGCGGCCTGGAGGACCTCTTCCTCGAGCTCACCGCCGACACCCAGCGTGAGGCCGTGCCAGGGCAGGCCCCGACGGAGGTGACGGCGTGAGCGCCGCCGCGCCCGAGGCGACGCTCGACGTCTCGCAGACCCAGGCCGTCCCGTTCGGCCGCCTGGTCTCCGTCGAGCTGCGCAAGCTCGCCGACACCCGCGCCGGCCGCTGGCTGCTGATCTCCATCGCCGCGCTGACGCTGCTGGTGCTGATCATCCAGATGGCGGTCGTCCTCGGGCAGGACCTCCACCCGAAGTTCCTGGACTTCCTCCAGGGCATGAACACCCCGTTGGGGGTCCTGCTCCCCGTCCTCGGCGTGATGTCGGTGACCTCGGAGTGGAGCCAGCGCACCGCGATGGTGACGTTCACCCTCGAGCCGTCGCGTCCGCGGGTCGTGGCCGCGAAGCTGGTCAGCATCCTGGTCATCTCGGTGGCCGCCCTCGCGATCGGGCTCGTCCTCGGCGTCCTGGCCAACCTGCTGTACGGCGCCCTGTCGGGGAACGCGGTGGTCTGGGGCAGCGTCGGCAAGTACGTCGGCTACTACCTGCTGCTCTACATCTTCGGGATGGTCACCGGCTTCGCGTTCGGTGCGGTGCTGCTGAACTCTCCGGCGGGCATCGTCATCTACTTCGTCTACTCGTTCGTCCTCCCGGGCCTCCTCGTGCTGGGCGGGGCGCTGATGGACTGGTTCGAGAAGGTCCGGCCCTGGATCGACTTCAACAACGACCAGAACGACCTGATCGACGGGACGATCCACGGCACGGGCTGGCCGCACCTGCTGGTGGCCGGCCTGCTCTGGATGGTGCTCCCGCTGGCGATCGGTGTGTGGCGGATCCGACGGGCGGAGGTCAAGTGACCGCGGCCGCCGCTGCCGACACGCTGGACGTCTCGGGCACGCAGGGGATCCCCTTCCTGCGGCTGGTCCGGGTCGAGCTGCGCAAGGCCGGCGACACCAGAGCCGGCCGATGGCTGATCGGGGTGACGGCCGGCGTCGCGCTGCTGGCGGACCTGATCATCGCCATCGTGGTCGCCAACCAGGACGAGGACCTCGCGTACGGCGACCTCGTCGCCGGCGCCGCCTTCCTCTGCTCGGTGCTGTTGCCGGTGCTCGGGATCATGCTGGTCACCAGCGAGTGGAGCCAGCGCACCGCGATGACGACGTTCGCCCTCGAGCCGCGCCGGATGCGCATCGTGCTCGCCAAGATGCTGGTCGGCGTCCTGCTCACGGCGTTCGTCATCGCCTTCGCCCTCGTCGTGGGGGTGCTGTGCAACCTGCTGTACGGCGCGCTCGGCGGGTCGCTCGACTGGACGTTCGGCTGGCGGGGCTTCTTCGCCTTCGTGGCGACGCAGACGCTGGCCATGCTGGGCGGCTTCGCGCTCGCCTGCCTGCTGCTGAACACGCCGGCGGCGATCGTGGTGTTCTTCGTCTACAAGTGGGTCCTGCCGGGGCTGCTCGCGCTCGGGGCGGCGCTGATGGCGTGGTTCAACGACCTGGTCGACTGGATCGACTTCCAGTCTGCGCAGAACCTGCTCTACGACCAGCCGATGCACGGGTCCGACTGGGCTCATCTGGTGGTCAGCGGGTTCATCTGGCTGGTGGTCCCGCTGGCGATCGGGATCTGGCGCATCGGGCACGCCGAAGTGAAGTAGGTCTCGCGGACGGAGGGGCGCCGACGAGCCGCTGCGACGGGGTCGGTCCACCTGGCTAGGGTCTCCGCCATGGATACCCCCCGATCCACGGCCACCTCGGCGCGCAGTGACGGACGCGCCGACGATGCTCTCCGACCCGTCACCATCACCCGTCACTGGCTCGACCACGCCGCCGGCTCGGTGCTGATCGAGTTCGGTCGCACCCGCGTGCTCTGCGCCGCCTCGGCGACCGAGGGCGTGCCTCGCTGGCGGAAGGGCTCCGGCCTCGGCTGGGTCACCGCGGAGTACGCCATGCTCCCTGCGTCGACCAACACCCGCTCCGACCGGGAGTCCGTGCGCGGCAGGATCGGCGGCCGCACCCACGAGATCTCCCGGCTGGTCGGGCGTTCGCTGCGCGCCGTGATCGACTACAAGGCGCTGGGGGAGAACACGATCGTCCTCGACTGCGACGTGCTCCAGGCCGACGGCGGCACCCGCACGGCCGCGATCACCGGGGCGTACGTCGCGCTCGCGGACGCCGTGGCCCACCTCCGCGGGCAGGGCGCGCTCACCGGCGAGCCGCTCACCGGCTCCGTCGCCGCGGTCAGCGTCGGCATCATCGACGGGACGCCCCGCCTCGACCTCCACTACGACGACGACGTCCGCGCCGAGACCGACATGAACGTCGTGATGACCGGCGACGGCCGGTTCGTCGAGGTGCAGGGCACGGCCGAGGGCGCGCCGTTCGACCGGTCGGAGCTCGACTCCCTGCTTGCCCTGGCCGAGGGTGGCTGCGTCGAGCTCACCCGGCTGCAGCAGGAGGCGCTCGCCTCGTGACCCAGGTCTTCCTGGCATCGCGCAACGCCAAGAAGCTCGCCGAGATGCGACGGATCCTCGCCGCCGCCATGTCGGAGCACGGCGGCCGCGACATCGAGGTGCTCGGTCTGGACGACGTGTCGGCCTACGACGAGCCGGTCGAGGACCAGCCCACCTTCGTCGGCAACGCGCTGCTCAAGGCCCGGGCCGGCCTGGCCGCGACCGGCCTTCCGTCGATCGCCGACGACTCCGGCCTGTGCGTGGACGCCCTGAACGGGATGCCGGGTGTGCTCTCCGCGCGCTGGTCGGGCTCCCCGCTGGACGATCGCGGGCGGGCCGACGAGCAGAACAACGCCCTGCTGCTGCAGCAGCTGGCCGACGTCCCCGACGCGCGCCGCGGCGCACACTTCACGTGCGTGGTGGCGTTCTGTGCTGCAGGCGTCGACGAGCTCGTCGTCGAGGGCCGGATGGACGGCCGGGTGATCCGCGAGACCCGGGGGAGCGGCGGCTTCGGGTACGACGTGCTCTTCGAGGCAGTCGAGTTCCCCGGCCGCACCACGGCCGAGCTCGACGTCGCCGAGAAGGACGCGATCTCCCACCGCGGCCGCGCCCTGCGGGAGATCGCGCCGCAGATCGCCGCGATGCTCGGCTCGCTCTGAGCCGAGCTCGTGCCGAAGGGGGGATTTGAACCCCCACGCCCTATGGGCACGGCATCCTAAATGCCGCGTGTCTGCCTGTTCCACCACTTCGGCAAGCGGCGAGGAGTCTACTGAGCGGCCGGCCGCACTCGTCTGCCATGTCCCGCGAAATTGGGTGTCTGCGCATGGCAGTTGGGGCACAGGAACCGAAGGTTCTCTGCCCGATTCCCGTGGAAGTCGCCGTTGACGTGATCGATGACCAGCACCAACGGCTCGCCCTCCCACTCGCCGGGATTTCGGCAGATCGCGCAGGCGGGCGGTCGACCGATCTCGATGAGAGCTCGCCGCAGCCGGTGCGGAGACTCGCGTCGGCGACCGAATGGCCGGACGACGAGGATCTCCTCCGCTCTGCGCCGGCGCTTCGAGGCGCCGTTCTGGTGTCGAATGAAGTGCGACGTGTCGATCTCGAATGCCTTGATCGTCCTGCTCAGGTGACTGTGTGTGCCTCCGGCCTGAGGCATTCCGAAGTATCGGATGACACCTGCGATGGACGTGGACTCCCGCACCGCTTCTTCCAAGAGCTCACGTGTGTATTTCCGATAGACCCGAGCCATGGCCGAAAGGTAGAGGGGGCTTCCGACACTCCCGCTACGAGCGCGTGGGCGACAAGTCTAGGGAGGTCTCCCGGACACCCAGCCGAGCCAGGACGAGGAGGCCGGCGACGACGTAGCCCACTCCCTGCAGCGCCAGGATCGGCATGATCCCGGTCGGACCGCCGAGGAAGCCGGCGAAGGTCGACCCGACGACGACACTGACGGCCTGCGCCAGCGACACCAGGCTGAAGACCCGCCCGCGGCGCTCGTCGGTGGTGTTGCGCTGGTACAGCGTCATCACGCCGGCCACGACGACCGCGCCCGGGAGGCCGACGATGACCATGCCGGCGGCCGCGGGCCACGGGTTCACCCAGAGCAGTGGGTACAGGAAGATCGCGAGGTCGACCAGCCCGAACAGGATCGAGCCGACCCAGACCATCGTCACCGGCGACCACTGCTCGGCCACGACCGCGACCAGGAAGCCGCCGATCACCCCGCCGATCGCCTGGACGCCCGTGATCACGCCGTACACCTGGCCGCTGCCGTGGAGGACATGACGGACGTAGGGCGCGAACAGCGTCCCCATGATCCCCTCGCCGGTGCTGGTGATCAGCAGCATCATCATCAAGGTCGTCAGCACCCGGTTCGAGGTGACGGTCCGCAGACCCACCCGCCACTCCTCGACCAGGCCCGCGACCCGGCCGCGGACGACCTCGGCCGCCTCCTCGTCCACCCCGTCGACTCCGTCGACCCCATCGGCCCCGTCGGTCGAGCCGGTCGAGACCACCGCCCGCCCGGCCGTCCGGATCCGGGTGACCAGGAACGCCGCCACCACGAACGTGACCGCGTCGGCGACCGCGATCGCGCGGATCCCGCCGGCCGCGGCGATGACACCGCCGAGGCCCGACCCGACCAGGCGCGCCACGTTGCGGACCTGGCTGTTCAGCCCGTTGGCGGCGACCAGGTCGGCGTCCTCGACGACGTTCGGCAGGAACGCCTGTTCGGCCGGGGCGAAGAACACCTCCACGCAGGACTGCACGGCCAGCACGACGTACACCAGCCAGATCCAGTCGGCACCGGCGACCAGCAGGAGCGGCGTCAGCCCGAGGGCGAGCAGGACGTTGGTGACCACCATGGTCCGCTTGCGGTCCCAGCGGTCCACGAACACCCCGGCCACGCTGCCGACCAGCACCTGCGGGACATACGCCGACAGCAGGGCCGCGGCGGACGCCAGCGTGGAGCCGGTGAGCGCGTACACGGAGTACGCCAGCCCGATCGCCAGCACGTAGTCGCCGGTCATCGAGACCAGGCCGGCCCCGAGGAGCAGCCTCAGGTCCGGGGCGCGGCGGAGCAGGCGGGCCGGTGAGCGCAGATCCAGTGACGGCATCACGACACCGTAGCGACATCATCGTGATGTCGCAATGGCGTCGTGCTGCCGTCAGCCGGGGGTCAGTCCACGCCGAGGTCCCGGCGCAGCTTGGAGACGTGGCCGGTGGCCTTGACGTTGTACTGGGCGAGGGCGATCGTGCCCTCCTCATCCACCACGAAGGTCGAGCGGATGACGCCCTCGACGGTCTTGCCGTAGAGCTTCTTCTCGCCGTAGGCGCCGTACGCCTCCAGCACCGACCTGTCCGCGTCGGAGAGCAGGGTGATCGTCAGCCCGTCCTTCTCGCGGAACTTCGCCAGCGTGGCCGGGGAGTCCGGCGAGATGCCGAGCACGTCGTACCCGGCGGCCTGCAGCGACGACAGCGAGTCGGTGAAGTCGCAGGCCTGGGTGGTGCATCCCGGCGTCATCGCGGCCGGGTAGAAGTAGACGATCGTCTTCCGCCCGCGGGAGTCCGCGAGGGAGACCGTCCTCCCGTCGTCGGAGGGCAAGGTGAAGTCGGGTGCCGGGTCACCGGCCGAGAGGCGAGTCATGGCCCGAACCTAGTCCAGGCGCCGGCGAGGACCGGGGGTCGCCGTTGGTAGCCTTCGCGGGTGACCAAGGAGACCGCTGAGCTCGAGGCCCAGATGGAGGTCACCCGCGAGCGGCTGGCCGGCACCATCGACCAGCTGGTCCACCGCGCCAGCCCGAAGACGATCGCGCGACGCGAGATCACCTCGGTCAAGGGGTACTTCGTCGACCTGCGCACCGGGCAGCCGCGCACCACCAACATCCTCAAGGTGGCGGGCGGGGTCGTCGGCGTCGCGGTGCTGTTCGCCGTGCTGCGCAGGGTCACCTCCGACTAACGCAACGAGAGCACGCACGTGGCAGACAAGCTCCCGATCAAGATGCTGCACGACCGGCTGCTGGTCGAGATCGACCAGGAGAACGGCGAGCGCCGCTCGGCCGGCGGCATCGTGATCCCGGCGACGGCGACGATGGCATCGAGGCGGCTGGTCTGGTCGCGCGTGGTGGCGGCCGGACCGCACGCGCGGGCGGTGCAGGTCGACGACCGGGTGCTGTTCGACCCCGAGGACAAGGCCGAGGTCGAGGTGCAGGGGGAGACCTACGTCGTGATGCGGGAGCGCGACATCCACGCGGTGGCGGCCGACCGGCTCGGCGACGAGTCCACCGGCCTGTATCTCTGACCCGTCAGTTGGCGAGGTCGGAGGACCAGCGTTCCTCGATCCGGCCGAAGCGCCACACCGCGAGCGCGATCACCCAGGCGAGCACGAACAGCCCGACGATGCCGTAGCCGGCGTAGTCCAGCGGGATCGACGCGATCGCCGCGAGTGGACCCGACGTGATGCCGGCCTGGTCCGCCACGACGCCGATCAGCTCGATGGTGCCGATGATCAGCGCCACCGCGACCGAGATGCTGGTGATCGTGATGTTGTAGAAGATCTTGCGGACCGGCTTCGCGAAGGCCCATCCGTACGCCGCGTTCATGAAGACGCCGTCGACGGTGTCGGCCAGGCACATCCCGGCCGCGAAGAGGATCGGCAGCACCAGGATCGCGTAGAACGGCAGGTCGAAGGCCGCTGCGCCCCCGGCCAGGACGAGCAGCCCGACCTCGGTCGCGGTGTCGAAGCCGAGGCCGAACAGCACGCCGATCGGGTAGATGTGCCAGGGCTTCCGGACGCTCTTGGTCAGCCCGCCCAGGAACCGGTTCATGAACCCACGCTTGTTGAGGTGCTCCTCGAGCGCCGCCTCGTCGTACCGGCCCTGCCGCATCTCGCGGAAGACCCGCATGATCCCGAGGAGCACGACGAGGTTCAGGATGCCCAGCACCCACAGGAAGATCCCGGAGACGGACGCGCCGATCATGCCGGTCGTCGAGTGCAGCGTGGAGCCGTCGTTCTCGACCGGGTCCACCAGCGCCTTCACGCCGACCGACAGCAGGAAGGCGAGGCCGAAGACGATCGTCGAGTGGCCCAGGGAGAACCAGAAGCCCACCGACAGCGGCTTGGGCGCGGAGTCGCGGTCGGCGTTGTCGGCCAGCAGCTTCCGGGTGGTGTTGTCGACGGCCGCGATGTGGTCGGCGTCGAAGGCGTGGCGCAGGCCGAACGTGTAGGCGAGCACCCCGACGCCCATCGTGAACACCGGGTGGTCGCCGCCGAGCGCGAAGTGCTGCGGGGTCACCACGCCGAACAGGATCCCGAAGCCCACGACATGGAGCAGCACGATGAAGCCGCCCATCCCCGCGAGCGAGCGCCAGTCGCGCGGGCCGAGGCTGCGGCGGAAGCGGGTGAGGGGTGAACCCTCGGTGGGCCGGGCCGCCGGCAGCGTCTGCGCCATACCGCCATTTAGTCGCATCTCGCTCCTTGTTGCAAGTCGCTTGCAACAAGGGGTACGTCGCGAGGGGCGGATCGGATGGGACCACCGGGGTCGGCGGCGGCTACGACGTCCAGACCGTGGCGATGTTCTTGCGGTAGTGCCGGCCGGGGATCGCGTTCAGCACGGTCACGACCGGCGCCGGGATCTCCCGTTTGAGCGCCACGACCTCGTCGGCCGCGGCACCGTCGAGGAGCCAGGCCACGAACGTCCCGGTCTCGCCCTGGTGGGCCTTCCGGACCGCCGCCTGCGCCGCCTTCAGCTGCGGCGTGTCCATCCGGGCGGCGGCCCACGGCTCGAGGTCGGCCTCCTCGTGGGCCAGGTGCTCCGCGAGCACCTCGCCGAGCTGGGCGATCGCCGCGCGGGCGTCTGCCGCACGGGAGGCGGACGGGTCGGCGGGAAGCCGGCGTACGACCTCGTCGGCGTGGTCGAGCGCCGAGAGCATCTGCGCGTGCTCACCGCCCAGGTCGCTGGTGAGGGACTCGTCGGCGCCGAGCTCGCGGAACGCCGGCCAGAAGATCGTCTCCTCGTCCCGGTGGTGGTGGTGCAGCTGGTGGGAGTAGTTCTCCCAGGCAGCGGTCAGCTGGTCGGCGCGTTCCTGGGATCCGTCCGGGAACGCGGCGAGCGCGGAGTCGAACCGTGCCAGGTCGCGCCTGAACGCCGCGTGGATGACGGTGTTCATGGTCAAGTGCTCGGGCATGAGCCCCCCTTCGTCGCAGGACGCATTCTGCGACGAAAGCGCGCAGCGAGAAAGGCACGGGGACGGGCGAAAGGAAAGGCGAGGGGGAAGGAGACGCGAAAAGGCGGGGGACCGCGGGTCGTGCACCCTGTGCCGGACCGAAGCCCGGCTGCCTGAAACCCCCTGCGCGAAGCGGTCCCACCGCCGCCGCCCATGGAACGCCGCGAGCCGGGCCCGCGATAGGGACTTTGGTCCTCCGCCGGATGCGCGATCGGTCAGGTCTCGGCACTTCGTCGTCGGCGGGCTAGTTTGGGCCTCGACCCCGATGCTCCACAGACGAGAGGTACCCCGATGACCGAGTACGCCGTGATCGATCCCCACACGGGGGAGCGGATCAGTGACACCCCCACGGACAGCGACGAGCAGGTGCTCGCCGCGGTGGCGGCGGCCCAGGAGGCGTTCACCAGCTGGGGCCGCACGAGCTCGGTCGCGGACCGCGCGAAGCTGGTCCGCCGGGTGTCCGAGCTGCACAGCGAGCGTCGCGAGGAGCTCGCGAGCGCGATGAACCGCGAGATGGGCAAGGCGATGGACGACGCCCTCGGGGAGGCCGACTTCAGTGCCGACATCTACGGCTACTACGCCGACCACGCGGAGGAGTTCCTCGCCGACGAGCCCATCCACCTGCTGGACGGGGAGGGCTCCGCGGTCGTCCGGAAGCGTCCGCTCGGCGTGATCCTCGGGATCATGCCGTGGAACTACCCGCTGTACCAGGTCGCCAGGTTCGCCGGACCCAACCTGACCGCCGGCAACACCGTCGTCCTGAAGCACGCGCCGCAGTGTCCGGAGTCGGCGGCGCTGCTCCAGCAGATCTTCAAGGACGCCGGGTTCCCGGAGGGCGCCTACGTCAACGTCTACGCCTCCAACGAGCAGATCGAGGAGATCATCGGCGACCCGCGGGTCCAGGGCGTGTCCCTGACCGGCTCGGAGCGTGCGGGTTCGGCCGTCGCCGCCACGGCCGGCCGCCACCTGAAGAAGGTCGTGCTCGAGCTCGGCGGCTCCGACCCGTTCATCGTGCTCGGGTCCGACGACCTGGACGCCACCGTCGACGCGGCGGTCTCCGCGCGGATGGAGAACACCGGCCAGGCGTGCAACGCCGGGAAGCGGTTCATCGTGCACGAGAGCCTGCACGACGACTTCGTGGCGAAGTTCACCGAGAAGATGCTCGGCCAGGAGACCGGCCCGCTCTCGTCGCAGCTGGCGGCCGACCGCCTCGAGGACCAGGTGCAGAAGGCGGTCGCCGGTGGCGCCCACCTCGAGACGAACGGCGAGCGCCGTGGCGCCTACTACCCGTCCGGGGTGCTCACCAACGTCTCCGAGGACAGCGAGGCCTTCCACCAGGAGCTGTTCGGCCCGGTGGCGATGGTGTTCAAGGCCAAGGACGAGGCCGACGCGGTCCGCATCGCCAACGACACGCCGTACGGCCTGGGGTCGTACGTCTACACCAACGACTCCGAGCAGGCGGCGCGCGTCGCCGACCAGATCGACGCCGGCATGGTCTTCGTCAACGGCGTCGGGGCCGAGGGGGTCGAGCTGCCGTTCGGTGGCGTGAAGCGCTCCGGCTTCGGTCGTGAGCTGGGTCGCTTCGGCATCGAGGAGTTCGTCAACAAGAAGCTGATCCGCACCGTCACCTGATCGTCGGCCGGCTGCGTGTCACGGGGCGCACCACCTGTCTCGTCTCGGGATCGGAAGGGATTTCCGAGACGAGAAGGTGATGTGCCATGCGTGTGTTCGTGGCAGGAGGATCAGGAGTACTGGGACAGCGGCTGGTGCCGCAGCTGGTGGCGCGAGGTCACGAGGTGACCGCCACCACGACCACCGAGGGCAAGCTCGGTCTGCTGGCCGAGCTGGGCGCCGGCGGGGTGGTGATGGACGGCCTGGACGCCGCGTCGGTCGGTGAGGCGGTCGCGACTGCTGCGCCGGACGTGATCGTGAACGAGATGACCGCCATCTCGTTCGGGCACGCCGGCAAGCCGAACTTCCGGCACTTCGACCGGTGGTTCGAGCCGACGGTCCGGTTGCGGACCGAGGGCACGGACCACCTGCTCGCGGCGGCGGAGGCGACCGGCGTACCCCACGTGGTGTCGCAGAGCTACGCCGACTGGAACGGCATCCGCGAAGGCGGCTGGGTGAAGACCGAGGAGGACCCGCTCGACTCGCTCGCCGGGACGCCTGCGGCTCCCGCGATGCGGGCGCTCGCGCACCTCGAGCGCGGGGTCCTGGAGCGCGACGGCGCGGTGCTGCGCTACGGCGGGCTGTACGGCCCGGGCGCCACCGACGACCAGGTCGAGCTGGTCCGGAAGCGCCAGTTCCCGTTGGTCGCCGGCGGACCGGGGTACGCCTCCTGGGTGCACCTGGACGACGCGGCGCAGGCGACCGTCCTGGCCGTCGAGCAGAAGGCGAGCGGTGTGTTCAACATCGTCGACGACGAGCCCGCGCCGGCCAGCGAGTGGCTGCCGTACCTGGCCGAGGCCGCCGGCGCGAAGCCGCCGCGGAACGTGCCGGCGTGGCTGGCCCGCCTGTTCGCGGGGCAGCTGGCGGTGACGATCATGACCGAGGGGCGCGGGTTCTCGAACGCGAAGGCCAAGCGCGAGCTCGGCTGGCTGCTCCGCTACCCCTCGTGGCGCGACGGTTTCCGGGCTGCCCTGGCATGAGCCGCACCGAGGAGTTCACCGAGCTGCGGCCGCTGCTGTTCGCGATCGCCTACCGGATCCTCGGCAGCGTCAGCGAGGCGGAGGACGCCGTCCAGGAGACCTGGGTGCGGTACGAGACGGCGGCCACCGAGCCGACGTCGGTGAAGTCCTACCTCTCGGCGGTCGTCACCCGGATCGCGATCGACGTGCTCCGGTCCGCGCGCGTGCGGCGCGAGTCGTACGTCGGCAACTGGTTCCCGGAGCCTCTCGTCGAGGACCCGTACGACGACCCCGAGCGGGCGGCCGAGCTCGCCGACTCGGTCTCGATGGCGTCCCTCCTGCTGCTCGAGCGGCTCAGCCCGCTCGAGCGCGCGGCCTTCGTGCTGCACGACGTCTTCGGGTTCGACTTCGCCGAGATCGCCTCGGCGGTCGGCCGGTCCGAGGACGCCTGCCGGCAGCTGGCGGTGCGGGCGCGACGCCACATGAAGGACGGGCGGCCGCGGTTCGACGCCGACCGCCGCGAGCGGGAGGAGCTGGCGGCCCGCTTCTTCGACGCCATCCGGGACGGCGAGGTCGACGGCCTGCGCGAGCTGCTGGCCGCGGACGTCCAGCTCGTGTCGGACAGCGGTGGCAAGGCACCACAGTGGGGCAAGGGTGCGTTCGGCGCCGAGAACGTCGCGCGCGTGCTCGCGGCGTTCCTCCCGTGGCTGACCGAGGTCGACGTCACGATCGAGCAGCACGAGCTGAACGGGCAGCCCGGCGCCATCTTCCGCGACCGTGAGGGCCGGGTGCTGAACACCTGGACGGTCGACGTCGTCGACGGACACATCCAGGCGATCCGGACCGTCCTCAACCCCGAGAAGCTCGGGCACGTGGGCCCGGTCGCCGACGCCTGGGCCGTGCTGCACGAGGCGATCGACGCCCGCCGGCGTGGGCACTGAGCCTCGGGTCAGCCCCGGCGACAGGTGCTGTGGGCGTCCTGGTGACTCGCCGCGCGGTACGCCGGGAAGCCCGTGAGCTCGTGGCCCAGCCAGATGAACTGCGCCCTTGTCGCGCGCACGGGTGAGACGTAGCGGTTGTGGTCGAGCCGGACGAGCCGGTTCTGCGCCTTCGTGCCGACCTCGCGCACCCGCTGCAGCACCAGAGGCCGGTGCCGGTGGGTCGCGACGACGGTGTTGTCCGACAGCGTCGTGCGATGCACCTTGAACTGGAGCAGCAGCTCCGGTGAGCCGTCGTTGTCGGTGTTGTCGTTGCGGAAGTGGTTGTGCCGCACCCGGACGTCGTACACGTGCCCTCGGCTCGGGCTGTACCCGCCGAGCGCGAGCCCGACGTAGCGGCTCCCGCTGACCCGGTTGCGGGTGATGGTGACGGCGTTCGTGTGCCCGCGGTGGTTCTCCGCGCCGACCTCGATGCCGATGTCGCTGGTGTGCACGATGTTCCGGTCCACCTTGATCTGCTCGCCACCGTCGACGTAGATGCCGTCGGCGCAGTTGCACCAGCCGTCGCCCTCCCAGTACGCCGGGTTGCCCTCGCTGATGATCCGGCTGACCCGGTTGCGGGCGATCACGCCGTGCCGGGCGCGGTTGGCGTGGGTGTACCGGTGCCGCCCGGTCAGCGTCGGCTCCCACCCGATGGCGTCGATGCCGATGTTGTCGTTGTCGTGGATGTGGTTGCCGACGATGCGCCAGTGATCGACGTTGCCGTTCACCACGACGCTCTCGCTGGCGCCCAGGTGGAGGTGGTCCACCTCGTTGCCGACGATCCGGAGATCCTCGATGGGGCGGTGCGGGTCGCGGCCGTAGACCGCGATGCCGTGAGCGTTGATGTCGAAGCTGCCGAGCGTGCCGTTGTCGTTGCCGAGCCGGTGGACGTGGTTGTCGCGCAGCGTCACGTGGCGGTCGTGGCCGGTGACGTAGATCCCGATCGGCACCCGGCTCAGCGACGTGGTCCGGTAGCCCCGGATGTCGAGCCCGCGGATGACGACGTGGGAGCTGCCCCTGATCTGGACGACTCCGGAGTCGCTGAGCCGTGGCGTCAGCCCGGTCGCGTCGAGCACGGCGGCGCGGGCCCGCGTGGCGGCGATCGTGAGGCCGTGGCGTCGGCGTACCACGATGCGTTGCTGGTGGTAGGTGCCCGGCAGCAGGTACACGGTGCCGCCGTCAGCGACCCGGTCCACCGCGACCTGCGGCGTCTGGAGCGGGTCGGTCTTGGTGCCGGTGGCGCCGTCGTCACCGGTCGGTGAGACGTAGAGGACGCTCACCGTCCCTCGGGCACCGCTGGTGGCTCCCGTGGCGGCCGCGGAGGCCTGGGCGGGGGCGGTGAGGAGCACGGCGAGCAGTGAGACGGCGGCGAGCACTTTGGCCATGGTCAGCCCATCTGGTCGAGGAGGTGGAGGACGGCATCGCGCATGGCGGTGCGCCCGGGTGTGAGATAGCGGCGCGGGTCGGTGGCGGCCGGGTCGGCGGCCAGGGCGGCCCGCAGGGACGAGGTCAGCGCGACGTTGAGGGCGGTGCCGACGTTGACCTTGCGGATCCCGGCGGCCACGGCGCGACGCAGCTCCGCGTCGGGCACGCCGGACGAGCCGTGCAGGACCAGCGGGACGGGGACCCGGTCGGCCAGCCGGGCGATCAGCTCGTGGTCCAGCGCCGCCGACCGCTCGGTCATGGCGTGGGACGACCCGACCGCGACCGCGAGCGCGTCGACGCCCGTGGCGGCCACGAAGTCGGCCGCCTCGGCCGGGTCGGTGCGGACGCCGGCGGTGTGCGCGCTGCTCGGGGCGTCCGGCTTCCCGCCGACGTAGCCGAGCTCCGCCTCGACCAGGAGGCCGGCCCGGTGCGCGCGGTCCACGACCTCGCGCGTGCGGGCCACGTTGTCGGCGTAGGGGAGCGCGCCGCCGTCGTACATCAGGGAGCTGATCAGGGGTCGCAACGGCCCGTCGACCGCCGCGGAGACGAGCTCGGCGTCCGTGAGGTGGTCCAGGTGCACGGCGAGCGGGACCGGGGCCTCCTCGGCGAGGGCGTGCACGGCCCGGGTCACGGGCGTCGCGGACCGATGGTAGGTGATCGCGTTCTCGCTCAGCTGGAGGATCAGGGAGCGCCCGGACCGGGTGGCCGCCTCGACGATCGCCTCGGCGTGCTCCAGGGTGATCACGTTCAGGGCGGGGACGGCCGAGCCGCGCGCGGCCGCCGCGGCGAGAAGGGAGCCCGTGTCCGTCAGGCTCATCCGACACCGTCCGGGGTCGTCACCGTGACGCCGTCGAGTGCTGCGGCGTACGCCGTGAGGTCGATCTCTCCGGCCGTCGGGCTGTGGACGGCCGCCACCGAGAGCGCGACCGCCTCGCGGAGCGCCTCCTCGGGACGGTCCAGGACCGCTGCGTCGCGCGCCAGGGCTCGGGCGAGACCGGCCACGAGTGCGTCGCCCGCTCCGGTCGGGTTGCCGGTGACCGCCTCGGCGGGCCGGACGACCAACGCGCCGTGCGGCGTCGTCGCGACGACACCGTCGCCCCCTCGGGAGACGACCACCGTCGTGCCCCAGCGGTCGGTCAGCTCACGGGCGGCCCGCACCGGGTCGTGGTCGGCGGTCACCTGAGCGAGCTCGTCGACGTTCGGCTTCACCACGTCGCACCCCGCCTGGACGGCCTCGAGCAGGGCGGGACCGTGGGTGTCGACGACCACGGGGACACCCCGGGCCTTGGCCGCGCGCACCAGCGCGGCGAGGCCGTGCTCCGGCACGCCGGACGGCATCCTTCCGCTGACGACCAGTGCGCGGGCACCGGCCAGGGCGTCCTCGACCGAGGTCAGGATCTCCGGCCACGACGTGATCGACGCGGGCTCCACCAGACAGGTGGCCTCACCCAGCTCGTCGACGGTCGTGACCGTACGCCGCGTGGGCGCGGTGTCGGGCACGAGCCGGGCGGCGATGCCCAGCCCGGCCAGCTCGCGCCGCAGCTCCTCGCCGGTCTCTCCGCCGACCGGTGCGACCAGGAGCACCGGCTCGTGCAGCGCGTGCAGGACCCGGGCGACGTTCACGGCCTTGCCTCCGGGGCGTACCTCCACCGCGGTCACCCGGACGGTGGCACCGGGCACGAGGCGGTCGACGCGATAGGTCACGTCCATCGCGGGACTGAGGCAGACGCAGAGGATCACGAGTCGGCCAGCACCACCGAACGCGTGAGGTGGCGGGGTCGGTCCGGGTCCAGGCCCTTCCGGTCGGCCCGGTCCGCGGCCAGGAGCTGCGCCCGGACCAGGTCGGCGAGGGGGTCGAGGTCGTCGTCGACCAGGGCGGCTCCGGTGGCCGTGATGTCGTCGACCAGGCCGGGAGCGGCCTCGCCCAGGACCCACACGGCCCGGCCGGGCTCGGCCACGGCGATCGGCCCGTGCCGGTACTCCATCTGCAGGTAGGAGTCCGTCCACAGCTGGGCGGCCTCCCTCAGCTTCAGCGCCGCCTCCTGGGCGACGCCGTACGCCCAGCCCGAGCCCAGGAACGAGATCTGCGAGGCCTCCGCCAGCTCGGGCGGCAGGGAGCTCTCGCCGGCGAGGACGCGCTCCGCCTGCTCGACGACCCGGGCCAGCGCCTCTCCCACCGACGCGCGCAGCAGCATCAGGGTGGTGGTGGCGAAGAGCGTCTGGACGACCGATCGCTCGTCGGCGAAGTCCAGCACCACCGCGTCCGTGGCCGCCTGCGCCACCGGGGTGCCGGCGACGGCGGTGAGTGCGAGCACCGGAGCCCGCACCTGGCCGATCGCCCGTACGACCTCGGTGGTCGTGCCCGACCGCGAGATCGCGACCAGCCGGTCGTAGTCGCGCGACGCCGGGAGCTCGCTGGCCGCGAACGCGTCGGTCCGGCCCTGCCCGCGGCTCTCGCGCAACGCGGCGTACGCCGCCGCCATGAACCACGACGTCCCGCAGCCGATGACCGCCACGGACTCGCCGGTCCGGGGGAGCCGGTCCTCGAGCTCGTCGGCCATGCCGACGGCGCGGGTCCAGGACTCGGGCTGGCGCGCGATCTCGGCGCGGACGTGCGCCCCGGAGGGAGAGGCGGTCACGGATGTCCTCCTGACACGGTCGGGCGGACGTGCTCGGCCTCGGCGAGGTCCGCGTCCGTGGGCTGGCCGGCGGTGCCGCCGGTGTGGGCGACGCTGTACCGGCCCGCGGCGACGGCTCGTCGCAGCGCGCCGGAGACGTCGGCCCCGTCGAGCCAGGCCGCGATGAACGCCGCGTCGAACGTGTCACCCGCCCCGGTCGCGTCGACGACGTCGGTCGGTGAGCCGGCGTCCTCCGTCCACGTGCCGTCCCGGTCGACCGCGAACGCGCCACGCTCGCCGTCCTTGACGACCGTCAGCGGCCCGCGAGCGGCGAGCGCGGTCGCGGCCCGTCGGGGGTCGGCATCGCCGCCGAGGGCCTCCACCTCGACCCGGTTGGGGAGCAGCAGGTCGAGATGGGGCAGCAGGTCGTCAACGCCCGTCCAGCGGCCGTCCGGATCGGCGTTGGTGTCCAGCGAGGTGCTGAGACCACGCTCCTTCAACGCCGCCAGCACGTCGGGCAGCTCGTGGGCGAGGGACGGCTGGAGGAAGTACGACGCCACGTGCACATGGCGGAGTCCGTCGCGCCCCAGGTCGTTCGCCGCGGCCAGCACCTCGTCGCCGGTCAACGACGCGATGGCACCGGGCAACGTGAGCATGCCCCGGTCCGCGCCCTTGCTGAGCACGACCGTGAGGCCGGTGGGCAGGTGGCCGCGGACCTGGACGTGGCGGGTGTCCACCCGGGCGGCCGACAGCCGGTCGACCAGCATGCGGCCGAACAGGTCGTCGCCGACCGCCGCCACCAGCGACACCGCGCGACCCAGCCGGGCCAGCCCGTGCGCCGTGATCGCGGCCGACCCGCCGACCACGAGAGCCGCGTCCTCGAGCAGCTGCTCCGCCTGGCCGAAGCGGGGCACCACGTCGCCGGTGAGCACGAGGTCGGGGTTGAGGTCGCCCACGACGAGGACCTCGGCGGCACGAGGAGCCGGGTCCGGTTCGGGAGACACTCGCCCATGGTGACCGATCTCGCTCACATCTGTCCACAAACAAGCAGGCAACGTGCACTTTCTTGCTCGTTTCGCGCCGGGCTGCCATGCTCGCCCGCATGACGACGGTCTGCTTCGTCGGCGCCGGCTCGGCGGTGTTCACCCGGCAGCTGCTGCGCGACCTGCTCGGCTACGACGACCTCGGGCCGCTCACCCTCGTGCTCCACGACATCGACGAGCGCCGACTCCGCCTCGCGCACGACGTGGCGCGGCTGGCGGTCGCACGACACGGGCGGCAGGCGGAGGTCCGGGCGGAGAGCGACCTGCGTGCCGCACTGACGGGTGCGGACTTCGTGATCAACACCGTCAACGTCGGCGGCCACCCGGCGACCGTCACCGACTTCGACGTCCCGGCCCGGTTCGGCCTGCGCCAGACGATCGCGGACACGCTCGGCGTGGGCGGCGTCTTCCGGGCGCTGCGGACGTTCCCGGTGCTCGACGGTCTCGCCGAGGGCATCCGGAGCGAGTGCCCCGACGCCTGGCTGCTCAACTACACCAACCCGATGGCGATGAACCTCCAGTACCTCGGGGCGCGGCACCCGGACGTCAAGGCGCTGGGGCTGTGCCACTCCGTCTACTGGACCGTGCACGACCTGAGCGAGCTGGTCGGCGTCCCGCTCGACGAGGTCACCTTCCACAGCGCCGGCGTCAACCACCAGGCCTGGGTGCTGCGGTGGGAGCGTGACGGGGAGAGCCTGTACCCCCTGCTCGACGAGCGGATCGCGGCGGACCCGGACCTGCGACGCCGCGTCCGCGTCGACATGTACCGCCGCCTGGGCTACTACCCGACCGAGACCAGCGAGCACTCGAGCGAGTACGTCGCCTGGTACCTCCACGACGACGCCGAGATCGAGCGGTTGCGGATCCCCGTCGGGGACTACCTGCGGATCAGCGAGGAGAACGTCGCCGACATCGAGGCGCTCGCCCCGGCCGTGGCCGAGGGCCGGTACGTCGAGCCCGAGGAGGAGGCGGCGGAGTACGCGCCCCAGGTCGTGCACAGCCTGGTCACCGGGGAGCGCCGCACCATCCAGGTCACGGTGCCCAACGCCGGGCTCATCCCGGACTTCGCCGCCGGCGCCGGCGTCGAGGTGCCCTGCCTGCTGGACGGGTCGGGGGCGCACCCGCAGGCCGTCGAGGCCCTGCCGCCCGCGTGCGCGGCGCTCAACCACCAGTTCCTCTCGGTGGTCGACCTGACCGTGCGCGCCGCGCTCGAGGAGCGCCCCGAGCTGGTACGTCGAGCCCTCATGGTCGACCCGAACACGTCGGCGACGCTCTCGGTCGGGGCCATCTGGGACCTCGCCGACGCGATGGTGGAGGCCCATGGCGACCTGCTTCCCGAGGCCCTCCGCGCGCCGGTCCGGCTCTGACCGCGCGCGGTCAGCGCGGCTCGACCAGGTGGACCGCGAGGCCGGCCTGGTGGAGCGCGTCGACGGCGTCCGAGGGCGCCCCGGTGTCCGTGATCAGGTCGGAGGCGACCGACAGGTCACTGATCCGGGCGAAGCCGCGCTTGCTCAGCTTGCTCGAGTCCGCGACCACCACGACACGGTCGGCGATGCCGGCAAGCGCGCGGTTGGTCTGCGCCTCGACCTCGTGATGCGTCGTGAGCCCCGACTCGACGCTGATGCCGTCGACGCCGATGAAGGCGATGTCGAGGTTCAGGTGCGCGAGGGTCTGCTCCGCGAGCGGGCCGACGAGCTCGTAGGACTCCGGCCGGGCGCTGCCACCGCAGACGACCAGCTCGATGGTCGAGCGCACGGCGAGCTCCGAGGCGATGTTGAGCGCGTTGGTGACCACGCGCAGCCCGGGTCGACCGGTCAGGGCGCGGGCCACCTCGGTGGTCGTCGTGCCGCCGTTCAGCCCGACCGACGTGACCTCCGGGGTGACCAGCTCGACGGCCGCGGCCGCGATCGCGCGCTTGGCCTCGTGGTGCTGCCCGCCGCGGTAGCGCATCGGCAGCTCGTAGAGGACCCCGCTGGCGGCGGCGCCACCGTGGGTGCGGGTCAACAGGTTCTGCTGCTCGAGGCGGCGCAGGTCGCGGCGTACCGACGCCTCCGAGACGCCCAGCTGCTCGGCCAGCTCGGCGACGCCGACCGACCCGCTCTCGTTGAGCTGCTGCAGGATCCGCCCGAAGCGGACGTCTTGGCGCATGGCTGCACAGTAACGCGCACGGCTGTGCACGTTTCGCGCATCTGACCCGTTCATGCTTGACCACTTCTCGAAAAACGTGCAAGGCTGAACAAACTTCGCGTTCGAATCTGCTTGATTGGCGCAGAGAAAGTGAGGCGTGATGTCACCCTCCGCTGGTGCGCGACGCGGGCGTCGCCGACTGTCCGCCCTGTGTGCGGTGGGTGCGCTCGCCGCCGGGGTGCTGGCCGCCTGCGGAGGTGGCGACGGCGACAGCGGAGGCAGCGCGTCGATCGTGGTCTCGCACGGCTACACCGACGTCGAGGCGAAGGCGATGCAGACGGCGGCCGACACCTGGAACGCGCAGCACCCGGACGAGAAGGTGTCGTTGCGCTTCAACGGCGGCAACGACAGCGCGCTGCAGAAGACGCTGGCGGGCTTCACGGCCGGCAACTACCCCGACGTCGCCTACGAGTACGGGTCGTCCGCCGCCCAGCTGGCCCGTCAGCCCAAGCTGATCGATCTCACCGACAAGGTGAAGGCCTCGGGCTTCGACTGGAACGACTTCTACCTGTCGGGCCGAGAGGCCTCCACCGTCGACGGCAAGGTCGTCGGCGTACCGGCCCTGATCGACAACCTCTCACTGGTCTACAACAAGAAGCTGTTCGCCGACGCCGGGGTCGCGCCGCCGACCAACGACTGGACGTGGGACGACTTCCGTGCCGCCGCGAAGCAGCTCACCGACGCCGGCAGCCACACCTACGGCTGGGCCTACGTCAACGACGGCAGCGAGGACACCGTCTGGCGCTACCTGGCGATGCTGTGGGAGGCGGGTGGCGACCTGCTCAACTCCGACAACACCGCGCCCGCCTTCGACTCGGCGGCCGGCAAGGCGGCGCTCCAGCAGCTCTACGACATGGCCGTGACCGACAAGTCGGTCTACCTCGACAACGGCAACGGCAACTACCTCAACCTGTTCAACAGCGGCAAGATCGCCATGCTCTGGACCGGCCCGTGGGACCTGTCGAGCATCAACTCCGACGTCTCGTACGGCGTGACCTACCTGCCCGGCTACCAGGGCAACCACGAGACGATCTCCGGCCCCGACCTCTACATGCTGTTCGACCACGACTCCGCGCGCGCGGACGCGGCGTTCGACTTCGTCTCCTGGCTGACCTCGGCCGACGAGCACATCAAGTTCGCGATCGCCACCGGTGACCTGCCCGTGCGAGAGTCGGAGACGAAGCTGCCGCAGTACCAGGACTTCTTGAAGAAGTACCCCGCCGAGAAGGTCTTCGTGGCCAACCTGGACAACGTCAAGCACGTCCGCCCGAACATCCCGCAGTACGCCGAGGTCTCGCAGGCGGTCGGCACCATGGTGCAGTCGGTCCTCCTGGGCCAGTCCTCGCCCGACGACGCCCTCCAGCAGGCCTCCGACCAGGTCACGTCGGCGTTGGCAGGCTCGTGACCCGGCGCCGGCGCGCCACGATCCTCCCCCCGCGCCGCGCCGACACCGGGCCGACGCGAGCGCGACGTACTCGGTCCTGGCGCCGGCGCAGCGACGCCGTGACCGGCTGGGCGATGGTCAGCCCGAGCGTCGTGCTGATCGCGGTCTTCGGTCTGCTCCCGGTCATCTGGGCGTTCTGGCTGTCGTTCCAGCACAACGACCTGCAGACGCCGGGTCAGTGGGCCGGCCTCGACAACTACCGGCAGCTCGCCCACGACCCGGTGTTCAAGGACGCGGTCAGGCACACCCTGGTCTACACGCTGCTGTTCGTGCCGCTGACCCTGGTGCTGTCGCTCCTGGCGGCGGCCGCCCTCAACCGGCGGGTGCGCGGCATCACGCTGTACCGGCTGGCGGTGTTCGTGCCGGTGGTCACCTCGACCATCGCCACGGGCGTCATCTTCACCTGGCTGCTCGACCCCGACTACGGCCTGGTCAACTCGGTGCTGTCGAAGCTCGGGCTGCCGACGTCCGGCTTCTTCTCGTCCCCGCACAGCGCGCTGTTCGCCGTCGTGATCATGACGGTCTGGGGATGGGTCGGCTTCGGGGCGCTGATCTTCCTGGCCGCGCTCCAGGGCATCCCGCAGGACCTGGTCGAGGCGGCCCAGATCGACGGGTGCTCGCGTCGTGGCGCGTTCTGGCGGATCGAGGTGCCCCTGCTGCGGCCGGTCTCGGGGTTCCTGCTGGTCTGGCTCACGATCAACGCGCTGCAGCTGTTCGACGAGGTCTACGTGACCACCAAGGGCGGACCGCTCCACGCCACGACCGTGGTCGTCTACTACCTGTACCAGGAGGCCTTCCAGTTCTTCCACGCCGGGTACGCCGCCGCCATCGCCGTGGTGCTCTTCGCGGTGATCGCCCTGGTCACCCTCGTGCAGCTGCGGCTCACGCGTGACCCCGCCACCGCGGGGGAGACCCGATGACGACCGCGCCGATGGCGCGCCGCCGGCGGCGCCGGGCCCCGTCGGCCTGGCACCTGGTCCTGCTCCCGGTGGCGCTGCTGATGGCGGCACCGCTGGTCTGGATGGTCCTGACCAGCCTCTCGACCCTGGAGGAGACCCGGCGGTTCCCGCCCGGTCTGCCCTCGTCGCTGCACTGGTCGAACTACGCCACGGCCTGGAACGACTCGCCCATGGGGCACTGGCTGCTCAACAGCGCGATCGTCTCGGTGACCTGCGTGGTGAGCAACCTGGTGCTGTGCAGCCTCGCCGGGTACGCGTTCGCCCGGCTGCGCTTCCCCGGCTCGAAGCTGCTGTTCATCGCGACGCTGGCGACGCTGATGGTGCCCTTCCAGGTCGTGATGATCCCGACCCTGCTGATCGTCAAGCACCTGCACATGGTGGACACGCTGGGTGCCCTGGTGCTGCCCAACCTGGCCACGCCGTTCGGCATCTACCTGCTCCGCCAGTTCTTCCTCTCGCTGCCGGTCGAGCTGGAGGAGGCCGCGCTGATGGACGGCGCGGGCCGGCTCCGGATCCTGCGCAGCATCCTGCTGCCCCTGATGGGCCCGCCGCTCAGCACGGTCGCCGTCCTCACCTTCCTGTCGGTGTGGAACGACTTCCTGTGGCCGCTGGTCGTGATCGCCTCGCCGAGCAAGATGACCGTCCAGCTCGGTCTGGCCACCTTCACCAGCGCCCACTACACGAACTGGCCGGTGCTGATGTCCGCCACCGTGCTCAGCCAGATCCCGGTCTTCCTGCTGTTCCTCGTCGGCCAGCGGTGGTTCGTCCAGTCGATCGCGAGCACGGGCATCAAGTAGCCCGTGCCCGCGATCGCCGTCACCGGGGGCGGACGTTGTGGTTGCCGGCGAACAGGTTGTCCGGGTCGTACCGCCGCTTGACCTCCGCCAACCGCTCGTAGGTCTGCGTCGGGTAGACCGACGCGACGTCCTCGTCGGAGGCCGAGCTGAGGAAGTTGGCGTACGCGCCGTTCACGTGCGGGCCGAGGTCCGCCCAGAGGTCCGCCATCCGGGGCCGGGCCGCCTCGATGGCCGGCGGCGGTCCGAGGTACGTGGTCACGAACATCAGCTCCGCGCTGCGACGTGCGTACGCCGTGGCGTCGTCGCCCACCCTGGACACGGCGCCTCCCACGCTGCGCACCGCGATGACCGGCGACCCCTCCGCGGCACCGACCTCGGCCAGGATCTGCAGCACCTTCGGCACCGAGTCCTCGTCGACGAAGGCGTTGCGGGTCACGATCTGGATGCCCGGCGGTGGTGTCATCCCCTCCTCGAGGATGTCGCCGTACGGCCTCAGCGAGACGTCGTCCGCGACCACGGTCCCGAGACCGCGGATCGGGTCGATCGCCTCCGCCGCGAGCTCGGGGTCGTCGCCGTCGAAGGCGACGAGCACCTGGACCGGCGCGTTCGGGCCCCCCAGGAAGGGGTTCGCGAAGGCGACGCTCGAGGTGAGCTCCGCGGGAGCCTTCCGCAGGTGGTCCGCCCACCCGCGGAGCACGGGTCCCAGCTCGGTCGCCGGGAACGAGATCGTGCCGAAGAAGACGTCCGTGGTCGGATGGGCCCGGAACTCGAAGGCGGTCACGACGCCGAAGTTGCCGCCACCGCCCCGGATCGCCCAGAAGAGGTCGGCGTTCTCCTCCTCGCTGACACGCAGGACGTCGCCGGCGGCGGTGACCACCTCGGCCGCGACCAGGCTGTCGAGGGCGAGGCCGTACTTCCGGACCTTCCAGCCGATGCCCCCGGACAGGGTGAGGCCGCCGACCCCGACGCTCCGGGTGTCGCCGGACGAGATCGCGAGCCGGTGCGGGGCGAGGGCGTCCGCGACCTGGCCCCAGGTGGCGCCCCCGCCGATCCGGACCACCTGGCGCTCCTCGTCGATGACCTCGACGTCGGCCAGGCGGCCGAGGTCGATCACCACCCCGTCGGCGTTGGTGCCGAAGCCGGGGAAGCTGTGGCCGCCGCCGCGCACGGACAGCGGCAGTCCCGACTCGCGGGCGAACCGGACGCCGGACTGCACGTCGCGGACGCTCGCCACTCGCAGGACGTACGCCGGGGTGCCGGTCGCGAGGACGACCCGGCTGGCCGTCTCGTACTCGGCCGCCCCCGGCTCGATGATGTCGCCGCCGAAGTCGCGGCGTAGCGCTTCTGGCGCTGAGCTCATGATGTTCGTTCCTCCCAGAGATCGATGTCTACGAGAGGTTGACGAGACGGTCGGCCGCGACCTGACACGCCCGCCCGCACGCGCCTCGCGACCCGCGGGTCGAGGGCAGTTGGAAATTGGGCAGGAGCGTCAGGTTTACCGCGATTCCGAGCGGGTAGGACTTCCCCATCTCGGGTGTCCCGGCCGCGTCTCCCCCGTGCGCGGCCAGGAGTGTCGCCCCGTCGCCGGCGTACCACCGCCAGGCGGCGGGGCGAACGCCTGCCTCGCGGAGGTGAAGCGACGCAGCGGTGGTCCCGGTGCTCGGTTCGCCATCAGGGACTCGAGCCCCGAACCCGCTGACGAAGAGTTCGAACGGGGACGTCTACCAGGGTCCGTGGTGGGCGGCTTCTCCCCGCCCCGGAGGGAGAAGTGCCCCGCGCACGCAGGCCTCGGTGTGCTCACTCATGCGAGCCACGGGCGGTCACCAGGTCACCCGCACTTTCTGGCCGCGCGGGAGCGGGTCGGTGCCGCCGAGCGTCCAGATCTCGGCCGCCTGGCGGACGAAGGCGTCGTAGACGCTCGGGGATGTGACGCGGACCATCGCCTCGTCGCAGTACCGCATCTCGGAGATGCTCGGGTTCAGCGTCCCGGACAGGACGGTCGAGACCCGCCGGCCACCGTAGACCCCGCGAACGGCGATCTCCTTCACGTGGCTGTGGTACTGGCCCGTGTTGCTGTACCGGAACGGGACGCCGCCGTCCGTGAGGATCTTGACGATCTCGCGGGGCGTACGGAGCTTGTTCAGGATCACGTGGACGTCGCAGCCGTGCTGGCTCTTCTGCACCACCTGGTCCGCCAGCGGGGTCAGCATCGGAGACCACAGTGAGGTCAGCAGCCACACCGAGGTGTCGGTGGACTCGCCGCGAGCGTTCCGGCACTGGATGGGCGTCAGGGCCTGCGAGTACCAGTTGTCCTCCGGAGTCGACTCCGGGCGAGGGAAGTTCGACAGCACCAGCCCGTTGCGGTGCAGGTCACGGGGGAAGGACTGTGCCGTCTGGTTGACCAGCGTGGCGAACCAGTGCTTCTCGTGACGGTAGGCGTCGGGAGCCGTGGTCCGGTACGCCTGGTCGAACTCGCTCGCCGAGAGGGGCGAGAGCAGGTCGACGCTGGTCAGCAGGGTGAGTCTCGGGGCCGAGGTGAGCAGCATCTTGGCGTGCATGATCCCGCGGCTGAGGGTGTTGCAGGAGTGGGCGCAAACCAGCACCCACGACGACGCCGACGTGTCGTGGCCGAGCTGGTCTGCGAGCGCCTGGCCGGCTGGGGTGAGTCCGGGGTAGCCGGGTGCGTGGCCGGCCATGATGACCCGCACCTGGACGCCGCGGTCGGCGGCGCGGACGAGGGGCCGTTCGACGGCCCACGACATCGCGGGGTTCAGGAGCCGGATCTCGGAGCCAGGCGTGGCGGCGTTGATGGCTGCGCGGATGCCCCTGAAGATGGCGTGCTGGGCGGTGGAGTCGCCGGTCGGGTAGTTCAGGACGGGGCTGGCCGTCGCAGGAAGCGCTGCGGCGACCGTGCTGATGGTGGCGAGGATGGCGCTCGCGTAGAGCGCGCGGGCAGCGGACCTCATCGCTGCTCCCCGTGGGCGGTGCCGGCGGCCTGCTCGAGCACCGCCGGGATCAACACCTCTCGCCGGCGCGCGAGGTACGACGAGCATGGGCCGTCGATCCGGTGCGCGATCGTCAGCCTGTACTCGAGGTCGAGTGCCATCAGGTCCCCCTTCTCGTTCATCAGTCCCCGCTCTACGTGGCCTCGTCCACGGGTGGGGACGGTGGGGTGAGGCCTGAGCCGTTGCCCACGTCGCGATACCAGCGCCGGCCGGACCAGCGCATGACGGGCGAGTGTAGGCGTTCGATGCGGCCGTCGTCGCGAAGCCGTTGGGGGCGCAGGCAGGTCGGGCGTGTCGCTCGGAGGGGTGTGGGTTCAGGCTGTTCCGGTTTCGTCGCGCGAGTGGTCTGTAGTTGCGCAGGGGCGTCGGGCCGCGGAGAGGGCGGACGCTCTCGGGCCGCGCCCACGGCGTGACCAATCCGTGACCAGCGCGACGGTGAACGTCGAGCCGGAGACGTACGAGCATGCGCGTTCGCGCGCCCTGACCTGTGCCGATGGTGGTACGCCATCAGGGACTCGAACCCCGAACCCGCTGATTAAGAGTCAGCTGCTCTGCCAATTGAGCTAATGGCGCATGCCGTGAAGCGGGGTTCAGATTACCAGCGCCGGTACGGCGTACCCAATCGCGCCGACCGGAGGCGGACCGGGTCCCGACAGCCGTCACCCAGGCGACGGAGGCGGAATATTCAAGTTTCAACTACCGTTGTCGCGGGAGTAGCGCCAGGGAGGCGCGCAGCTCTCAGCAGGAGGTGGGCTCGATGCCCGCAGTGACCGTCGACGACCTGACCACGCTCGCGCGTCTGCCCGAGCCGGGGCTCGGTGACCAGCCGCGACCGGTGTGGCAGGTGACGACCGCGCCGCAGGGCTACGAGGGCGAGGGCTTCCCGGTACGCCGCGCCTTCGCCGGCATCGACCTGGCCCTGCTCGACCCGTTCATCATGATGGACCAGATGGGCGAGGTGGAGTATGCGCCCGGTGAGCCCAAGGGCACGCCGTGGCACCCCCACCGCGGCTTCGAGACGGTCACCTACATGATCGACGGCGTCTTCGAGCACCAGGACTCCCACGGCGGCGGCGGCACGATCACCAACGGCGACACCCAGTGGATGACGGCCGGCTCCGGCATCCTCCACATCGAGACCCCGCCGGAGTGGCTGGTGCAGTCGGGCGGGCTGTTCCACGGCATCCAGCTCTGGGTGAACCTGCCGCGCGACGAGAAGCTGGTCGCTCCGAAGTACCAGGACATCCGGTCGAACGAGGTCGCCCTGCTCACGTCGTACGACGCGGGCGCGCTGGTGCGCGTGATCGCCGGCCAGGTCGGCACGCAGGCCGGTCCCGGGTCGACGCACACCCCGATGGCACTCGTGCACGCGACGCTCGAGCCCGGTGCCCGGCTCGACCTCCCGTGGAACCAGGAGTTCAACGCACTGGTCTACGTCCTGAACGGCGACGGGACCGTCGGCACCGACGCGCGGCCGATCCACACCGGCCAGTCCGCGGTGCTCGGCGCCGGCGACTTCCTGACCATCGCCGCGGACGGCAGCCAGGAGAGCCGGTCCCCGAAGCTCGACGTGGTCGTGGTCGGCGGCAAGCCGATCGGACAGTCGATCGCCTGGGCCGGACCGTTCGTGATGAACACCAAGTCCGAGGTGCTGCAGGCCTACGAGGACTTCCAGAAGGGGAGCTTCGGCCACATCCCCGGCTGAGCCGACAGTCCGGTCGACGGCCGTTCCGGCCCGGGTCGGCCCCATCGGCTTGCAGCGAGCTCGCTGCGCCGCTCGCTGCGGTCTTTCCGCCCGGCGTCGCCGGACTGCGTCCCGGCGACGCCGGACGGAAAGGTCCTCGCTCGGGGTGAGTGACGGGACTTGAACCCGCGACCACCTGGACCACAACCAGGTGCTCTACCAGCTGAGCTACACCCACCATGCGGCCCCGGCGCGAGCCGGGGCCAGTGAGGAATTGTAGGGCACCTACTCCTCGGGAGCCGTATCGGGATCGGCCTCCGGAGCGCTCTGCGGTACGCCGTCCGACAGGCCCGTCAGCGACCCTCCGTGCTCCTCCGCCAGCGCCCTCGCCTCGGTGCTGTCGGGGCCAGGTGGCGGCACGAAGATCGCGGCCCGGTAGTACCGCAGCTCCTCGATGCTCTCGAGGATGTCGGCCAGCGCGCGATGGTTGCCGCGCTTGGCCGGCGAGGCGAAGTAGACGCGCGGATACCACCGTCGCGACAGCTCCTTGATCGACGACACGTCGACGATCCGGTAGTGCAGGAAGGCGTCGAGGTCCTTCATGTCGCGCGAGATGAAGGCACGGTCGGTCGCGACGGTGTTGCCGGCGAGCGGCGGCCGTGAGCCGTCCGCACAGTGCTCACGCACGTAGCCGAGCACCTGCTCCTCGGCGTCGGCGAGCGTGATGCCGCTGTCGAGCTGGGTGAGCAGGCCCGACTTCTCGTGCATCGTGCGCACGAACTCGTCCATGTGCTGAACCGCCTCGGCGGGCGGCTTGATCACCAGGTCGACACCCTCGCCGAGCGGGTTCAGGTCGAAGTCGGTGACGACGCAGGCGATCTCGATCAACGCGTCGGAGACATAGTCCAGCCCCGTCATCTCGCAGTCGATCCAGACGAGGCGGTCGTTCACAACGCAAGACCCTACCCAGAACCGCCGCAGACGACGCGGCTTCGCGAGGTGTGCCGCTCAGCGTCCGCTCAGGGCGATTTCGTAGGCTGAGGGATCGTGAAGCAATGGATCGGGGTGCTCGCGCGCCTCGTCGTCGGTGTCGTCGACATCTGGGCGGGCATCTCGAAGTTCCCCGACCCCGCGGCGAACGTCCGTCAGGTGCGCGCTTTCCAGATCCTTCCCGAAGCCGTCGTGCCGACGGTCGGGCACGCCCTGCCGACCGCCGAGCTCGTGATCGGCGGGGCGCTGGTCCTGGGTCTGCTCACCCGGGCGTTCGCCGTCGTCGGCGGTCTGTTCTTCGTCGCGTTCATCATCGGCATCGCCGCCGCGTGGGCGCGGGGTCTCGAGATCAACTGCGGGTGCTTCGGCAGCCACGGCGTCCCGACCGACCCGCACCGTCAGTACGCCATCGACATCGCCCGCGACGTCGGCCTGGTCCTGTGCTGCCTGTGGCTCACGGTGTGGCCGCGCACCCGCGTCGCCCTCGACAACCTGCTGTTCCCGCATCACGAAAGGCTCGCCGATGGCGAAGAATCCGAAGAAGCAGTCGAAGTCTGAGCGCGCCCAGGCGCTGATGCAGGAGCAGAAGCGCCGGGAGCGGATGCGGAACCTCGCGGTGATCGGGTCGATCGTGGTCGCCGTCGTGATCATCTTCGGCGTCCTGTTCTTCGTCCAGAGCAAGAGCGACAAGACCGGCAAGGCGCTCGACCCGAACGACACCCCGAAGAACCTCACCGGCACCTACGACGTCGTGATCGGGAAGAGCTCGGCGCCGACCAAGATCAAGCTGTACGAGGACCTCCAGTGCCCGATCTGCAAGGAGTTCGAGTCGGTGGCCGGCTCGCCCGTCGCGGAGGCCATCGACCAGGGCAAGGCACAGGTCGACTACCACATGGTGGCGTTCCTCGACCGGTCCTCGACGACGCACTACTCGTCGCGTGCGCTGAACGCGGCCATGGCCGTGCTCAGCACCGCGGGCCCGAGCTCGTTCCTGCGGTTCAAGACCATCGCGTACACCAACCAGCCGGCCGAGGGCAGCGCGGGCGTCCCCGACTCGACGCTGATCGACTGGGCCGTCCAGGCCGGGGCGGACGAGTCGAAGGTGACGCCGCTGATCGACAACAACGTCTACCACCAGTGGGTGCTCAACGCGACGGACCAGATGTCCAAGGACCACGTGACCGGGACCCCGACGATCTTCATCAACGGCCAGGACCAGGGGAGCAACCCGTCGAAAGCCACCCAGGCGCTGCTGGCCGCGTTGAAGAAGTAGCAGTCGGTCAGACGTGGAGGTCGAGCGCGTCCAGCGCTGGGTCGCCTCCGCGCTGATACTGACCGTCTGCACGCTCTTCGCCACCGGGATGGCGGTGCTGTCCGGGACGGTCGACCGCGCCGGCGCGCAGCCCGGGCTCCTCGTCATCTCGTGCGTGGTCGGGCTGCTGGCCATGACCGGCGTCCGCATCATCAACGCCAAGCCGGTGCTGACACCCTGGTTGCTGCTCGGCTTCCTGCCGGCAGCGGCGGTCGGTTCCTACTACTGGCTCACCGGCTGAGAGACTCGTCCCGTGGACCAGCGCCAGGATCTGTCGTCGTTCATCTCCGGGCTGCCCAAGGCCGAGCTGCACGTCCACCACGTGGGCTCGGCGTCCCCGGAGATCGTCTCGGAGCTGGCCATGCGCCACCCCGGGGCGGTGCCGGTCGACACCGACGAGCTGCGCCGGTTCTTCGAGTTCCGCGACTTCGCGCACTTCGTCGAGGTCTACCTCGCGGTCGTCGCGCTGATCCGGACCGACGCCGACATCCGCTACCTCACCTACGAGGTGGCCCGCGAGCTCGCGACCACCCAGCAGGTGCGGTACGCCGAGCTCACCTGCACGCCGTACACCTCGGTGCTCCCCGACGACCCCGACAACGGCATCCCGATCGAGGCCTACACCGAGGCGATCGAGGACGCGCGGATCGCCGCCGAGCGTGACTTCGGCATCGTGCTGCGCTGGATCTACGACATCCCTGGCGAGAGCGGCATGCCCGCGGCGGACGCGACCTTGTCGTTCGCCACCAACAACCGGGTCGACGCGCTGGTCGGTTTCGGCCTCGGCGGCCCCGAGGTCGGGGTGTCGCGGCCGCAGTTCAAGCCCCACTTCGACGCGGCCCGGCGGGTCGGGCTGCACAGCGTGCCGCACGCCGGTGAGACCACCGGTCCGGAGACCGTCTGGGACGCGCTCCGGCTGCTGGGTGCCGAGCGCATCGGGCACGGCACCTCGGCGGCCCAGGACCCGAAGCTGCTCGAGCACCTGGCCGAGCACGGCGTCCCGCTGGAGGTGTGTCCGTCGTCGAACGTCGCGACCCGCGCGGTGGCGAGCCTCGACGAGCACCCGGTCCAGGCATTCCGCGACGCCGGGGTGACGATCACCGTGAACTCCGACGACCCGTCGATGTTCGGCACCAGCCTCAACCAGGAGTACGAGATCGCGGCCCGGCTCCTCGACCTGGACACCACGGGCGTCGCGGACCTGGCGCGGACGGCGGTGGGTGCCTCCTTCGCACCGCCCGACCTCAAGGCCGCGATGATCGCCGAGATCGACGCCTACGCGGAGGTCTGAGCACGCACAGGCCCGGCGATCTCATACGTCGCCGGGCCGAATCCATTGGATCGTGCGGCGCGTCGAGATCGTCGGACCTGCTGCGGCGTGTCGGAGTTCGCGGCGAAGGGCCGTCCAGGCGCTCAGGGCTTGGTGGCGACCACCAGGAGGTACTCCCACGAGACGCTGCCGTCGGGCGTGCGGAAGCGCTCGACCAGGTCGAGCAGCGCCTGGTCCAGCTCGGCGGTGCGGGCGGGGTCGTCCTCCAGGCCGCGGTACGCCGCGATCGTGGGGCCGTAGTTCTTCTTGAAGTAGTCGCGGAACGCGACCGCGTCCGAGAGCTGGCCGGCGTTCAGCAGCTGCTGGCTGGCCTGGACGTCGGTCACCCGGTCGCCGAAGAGCTCCCGCACGTGCTCGATGTCGCCCCACAGCGGCGGCGGCTGGGCTCCGGGCGGCGGCGGTGCGACGTACGGCTTCATGGTCGCGAACAGCTGGCCGATGAACCCGGTGGGCGTCCAGGAGATCAGCCCGATCCGCCCACCCGGACGGCAGACCCGGACCAGCTCGTCCGCGGTCTGCTGGTGGTGCGGCGCGAACATCACCCCGACGCACGACGTCACCGCGTCGAACGTGTCGTCCTCGAAGGGGAGGTGCTCGGCGTCGGCGACGCGCCACTCGAGGCTCAGCCCGCGGGCCTCGGCGTCGGCGCGACCCCGGTCGAGCAGCTCGGGGGTGAGGTCGCTGGCGATGACGTGCGCGCCGGCCTCGGCGGCCGGGATCGCGACGTTGCCGGAGCCGGCCGCGACGTCGAGCACGTGGTCGCCGGGCCCCAGGTGGGTGGCCTCGACGAGCACCGGTCCCAGGTCGGGGATGATCTCGGTCGCGACGGCGTGGTAGTCGCCGAGCGCCCACATCGCGCGGTGGCGCGCCTTCAGGGCGGTGTCGGCGTCGGTGGTGGTCTCGGTGGTCATGGTTCTCCCTCGTGTCTCTGCCGGGTCTTGCCGAGACGCTAGGAGCCGGGACGGGGTCCCCACATCGGTACCACCACCCATCTACGGGCGCGGGGACGGCGTACGCGTCTGCGCGGTGTCACCCGGCGAGAAGCCGGCTCACCGCGCCGGCGCGGGCGGACTTCCCCCGCAGGCCGAGCTTGTCGTAGATGTTCTGCAGGTGCCGCTCGACGGTGCGGACGCTGAGCGTGAGGTCGGCGGCGATCGCGGCGTTGTCGTGGCCCCGGGCGGCGAGGCCGAGCACCTCGATCTCGCGCGCGGAGAGCAGGTTCCGCGGGTCGACCCCGGTGCCGGGACCCGTCGCGGTCGCATCCGGGGCGAGGAACTCCGTCAGCTCGTGCACGAACACCGGCCAGGCCGGCTCGTCCTCGAGCACGATGTGGTTGTCGCTCTCGAGCGCCACGAGCCGCGCGTCGGGGAGCTCGGCGGCGAGGAAGCGCGCATAGTCGAACGAGTTCATCCGGTCGCCGAGGGAGTGCAGTACGAGCGTCGGTACGTCGAGGCCGGGCAGGTGATGGGACGCGTTGGCCTGCCGCCGCTGCTGCCGCGCCACCACGGCCACCTCGGCACTGGTGGCCCGGCGCTGGAGCTCGTCGAGCCAGCCCATCTGCTCCTCGGTGGCGCCGGGGATCATCAGGTAGGTGAACACCCGGCGGAACTCCGGGGTCGGCTGCTCCCAGCCGACCCGGATCAGGTTGTCGAAGGTCTCGTCCAGCAGCCGGTCCTGCTTCGACGTCTGCACCGAGTCGACCCCGGCGTAGCTGCCGTAGAAGACCAACCGGCCCACGCGCTCGGGATGGCGCACGGCGTACTCGATGGCCACCGGCCCGCCCTGGGCCATCGCCAGCAGCGAGAACCGGTCCACCCCGGCGTGGTCGACCACGGCCTCGAGGTCGGCCAGCCGCAGCTCGAGGGAGTGGTCGGTGACGTCGCGGTCGGAGAGCCCGTGGCCGCGCTCGTCGAAGCGGATGACGGTGGCGATCTTGCCGAGCTCGGTCAGGTAGTGCCGCCAGACGGGGCTCTCCCAGTCGTACTGGAGGTGGCTCAGCCAGCACGCGTCGATGACCAGCGGCGGCCCCGAGCCGTGGACGGCGTACGCGATCGTGACCCCGTCGGCGGAGCGGCAGAACCGCACGTCCTGCCGCGGCATCACCCGCGCCGACCCGGCCATGCGGAGATGGTAGTCGCGGGCCCGGTCGCGGCGGCACCGGCTGTACGTGCGCCCCGCGGTCCGGGCACGTCGAGAGGACCACGGGGCGCACGCCCCCGGGCGGGAACCCCGGGGACCGCTGCAACGTAGGCACTAGGCGACCCTGGTGTCGATGCACCATGCGGGCCAGGGGTTCCGAACGGGTGGGAGGGCTTACCCCTGGGGGTGCGGGCGACGGAGCGTGACGCCCCTGAGGTCCGGGATCCGGTCGAGACCGTCGGTGTACGACGAGGTCAGGTCGCCGACGACGACGACCCGCGCACGGGACCCGAGCGCCGACCGCACGCCCGGCTCGGCGTCCTCGAACACGACGCAGTCGGCCGGCTCCACGCCCAGCCGCTCGGCCGCCCGGAGGTAGCCGTCGGGGTGCGGCTTGCCGCGGTCGACCTCGTCGGCGGGCACCAGCACGTCGGGGACCGGCAGCCCGGCGGCCACCATCCGGCGTACGGCGAGCTCGCGCGGCGCGGACGTCACCACCGCCCAGGGGATCTCGATCCTCGCCAGCAGGTCGCGAGCGCCCGGGATCTCGACGATGCCGTCCATCGTCGACGCCTCGCGGCTCTCGAGGTCGTCCACGATGGCCTCGACCTCGACCTCCGCGGCGGCGGGCAGGAAGTGCCGCACGGTGTCCGGCGTACGCCGACCGTGCGACCAGGGCACCAGCGCCCGCTCGTCGACGGCGTACTCACGACAGAAGTCCCGCCAGATCGCCTCGACGACGGCGGTGGAGTCGACGAGGGTGCCGTCCATGTCGAACAACGCCGCCGAGGCGATGAGGTCGAGGGTCGGCATGACCGCGTCAGTCTAGGGCCGGAGAATTTGCCCTCCGCCCTCTGCCGCCGGGGGCGGCGGGGTGCCTACTCTCGCCACGTGCGGTGAATGCCGCAGGGGGGCGGGACCCACTGGAGACGTCCATGACCGCCGCAACGCTCCAACGCCGTCCGCTGGGGAAGCCGGGCCGCGTCAGCCTCACCGACTTCCTCCTCGCCCGGATCACCGAGAACGAGTCGAGCGCCCTGTACGCCGGCTCGCACCGCGACCGGGCCCTCGCGGAGTGCTGGGCCCAGCGCCAGCTGGTCCACCTGCACCAGGACCCGATCCACGGGTGCCGGGACGACGGCTGGCCGTGCATGACGCTGCGGATCCTGGCGCTGCCGCATGCCGACCACCACGACTACGACGGCACCTGGCGGCCGGTGAACACCAGCCTGCAGGTGATGTCGTACGGCCGGCACCGCCAGGGCGTCTGAGCGCCACCGACCCCTGGCCGAAACGGAGCGTTCCGGGGCGGCCGCGCCCGCCCGGGCAGGCCCGATCGGACCAGGCGACCTGGGCCGCGAGGACTAGCGACGCAGCGACGAGCGATGGTTCCGGCGCGGTCCGCGGGTTCCGTAGCCTTGGTGTTCACAGGGGGTACTCGATCTCGACCGACCGGACCGGCCACGGTCACACCCTCCCAGGGACCCCTGTCCTCCCATGAGGGCTCCCCGCGGCTCGCCCCCCGACGCCGCGGGGAGCCCCGCGAGGCGACGTCGACCAGCGCGTCACCCTTCCCGAGCCCGCTCCACGTTCGACCGGTGCGGCCCGGAGAGCCAGTCCTGCTCGAGACGCCCGTCGACCGGGTCCTCGCCTCGTCGCAGCGCCTCCAGGTAGGCACGATCGGCGGCGAGCCGGTCCGCCACCTCGGCACCGCGGGCAACGGACCCGTGGCCGGGCACCACGACGTCGACGTGTCCGACGGCCGCGCCCAGCCGGTCGAGCGCGGTCGCGTAGGCGCTCACCTGACCCGGGCGGCGCGGGTCGAGCATCGGGATGAGGACGTCGGAGAGCATGTCGCCGGCGATCAGGACACCACGGTCCGCGAGGAGGACGGCCGCGTGGCCGGGGGCGTGCGCGTCGTGCTCGACGATCTGCCCCGGCACCGGTCCGCCGTCCGCGGGAATCGGGCTGACCTGCGCCACCAGGTCGAGCGGGATGCCAGGAGCGCTCTCGTCGGCCATCTGCCGAGCCCGCTCGCGCGCGGCGTTGCCCGCTTCGGCGCCGGCCGCCGTGGCGTAGCGCGGCACGTCGCCGAACCGCGCGTGCCAGAGCAGGTGGTCCCAGTGCGGATGCGTGGAGAACCCCGCGACCACCGGGACGCCGAGCCGGTCCACGTCGTCGGCCAGCTCCTCGAGGTCCGCGCCGGCGATGCCGGGGTCGACCAGGACCAGCCCGCCGTCCCCGCGCACCACCACGGCGTTGCTCCACACCCACTCGCTCTGGCGCACCCACACGCCTTCGCCCACCTGGTTCAGCACCGGTTCACCGTGTCAGGGGTGTCGCGGGTGTGCAATCGGGAGACGGACCTGCCCGGCCGGGAGCTCGCGCGGTCAGCCGTGCACGCGCACGGGGGTCGTGGCGTTCTTGGTGTTGCCACGACCGAGCTGCCCGTAGTCGTTCAGTCCCCAGCACCATGCGGACCCGTTCGTGCGGATGCCGCGGATCTGGCATAGGACGCCGATGGAGTCGCCCGACAGAGGTCACTTCCGGCCAGGGGTCGACGCCACCACAGTGTTTCCCCACGGCCTCACCCGGGCACGGACCCGACAGCCACGGCACCAGGCCGCGGAGACCGGAGGGGGAGGCCATGGCCACCGTCGTGATCACCAACGGCGACGTCAACCACGTCATCAACACCAACGACCTCGGGGCCGCCATGTTCATCGAGTCGCTCTCCGCAGCGTTCAGCCGCACCGGCGGAGCGTGGCTCCCCGCCGACCACATCGACGCATCGGTCGAAGGAACCTCCAGTGTCCGCTGGATCCCCGCCGCCACCAGCACCGTCATCGTGACCTTCGAAGGCGAGGTGCCACCCCAGCTGGTCGACCTCCCGGGGTTCCTGAAGTAGCCCGCCCGCCGACCGGCATTGGCGCCCCCGGCAGGACTCGAACCTGCGACCTAGAGATTAGAAGGCTCTTGCTCTGTCCAGCTGAGCTACAGGGGCTGAGGACCCAGCGCGGGTCGGACGATCACCAGTGGCTCAGGATAGCCAGCCGGGGCCTGTGATCCGGCCTTCACGCGTGCTCGCGTGGGACGCTGGGCCGGTGGCTCCCGACGACGTCTCCATCGGCGACTGGTTGAGCGAGGGTGCGAGCGACCCCCAGGAGGTGGCCGGCCGGTACGACGACTGGGCGCAGAGCTACGACGACGACCTGACGTCGTGGTCCTACCAGGCACCCACCGTCGTGGCGGACACCGTGGTGGCCCGGAACCCCGACGCGGGCTCGGCGCTCGACGTCGGCTGCGGCACCGGGCTCGTCGGCCGTGCGCTGCGCGCACGTGGGTTCTCGGGACGGCTCGTCGGGCTCGACCTCTCCGAGGCGTCGCTCGAGCTCGCCGAACGGAGCGGTGCGTACGACGCACTCCGGCAGGCAGATCTCCAGCAGCCCCTCGACGTGGACGACGACAGCGTCGACGTCGTCGTCTGTGTCGGAGTGATGACCTACCTCCCGGACGTCGAGGCGGTGTGGCGGGAGTTCGCGAGAGTGGCCCGCCCCGGCGGCCTCGTCGTCACCACGCAGCGCGAGGACCTGTGGCCCGAGCGCGACTGCCAGGCGATCGTCGACCGGCTGCAGGACGAGGGTGTCTGGACGCCGCTCGACATCCTCGGCCCGGCGCCGTACCTGCCGGAGGGGTACGGAGGGACGCCGGCGGTCGGCTGCTACTACGTGACCGCGCGCGTCGGCTGACCCCTCCGCCTGATGCTTCGGGGCCCGCTGGGTACGGGCTGTCATGACGTCCTACGGCTACACCCTGATGACCGAGCAGTCCGGGCCGCGCGAGCTCGTCGGGCACGCCGCAGCCGCGGAGCAGGCGGGGTTCGACTTCGAGGTGATGAGCGACCACTACTTCCCGTGGCTCGACGAGATGGGCCACTCGCCGTACGCCTGGAGCGTGCTCGGGGCCGTGACCCAGGTGACCGAGCGGGTCGAGCTGATGACCTACGTGACCTGTCCGATCATGCGCTACCACCCGGCCGTGGTCGCACAGAAGGCGGCGACCGTCGACCTGCTCAGCAACGGCCGGTTCACGCTCGGGCTCGGCGCGGGGGAGAACCTCAACGAGCACGTGGTCGGTCGCGGCTGGCCGCCGGTCAACGTGCGGCACGAGATGCTGAAGGAGGCCGTGGAGATCATCGGCGCGCTCTTCTCCGGCGGGTACGTCGACTACAAGGGCGAGCACTTCCGCGTCGACTCGGCGAAGGTCTGGGACCTCTCGACCAATCCCGTCCCGATCGCCGTCGCGGTCTCGGGCCAGCAGTCGGTGGAGGAGTTCGCCCCGCTCGCGGACCACCTGATCGCCGTGGAGCCCGACGCGCAGCTGGTCAGCCAGTGGGAGTCGGTGAGCGACAAGCCGCACTCACGCAAGATCGGCCAGATCCCCGTCTGCTGGGGCGAGGACCGCGACGCCTGCGTCAGCCGTGCGCACGAGCTGTTCCGGTGGTTCGGCGGCGGCTGGAAGGTGAACGCCGAGCTGCCCGGCCCGGCGGGTTTCGCCGGCGCCTCGCAGTTCGTCAGGAAGGACGACGTGGCCGAGTCGATCCCGTGCGGTCCCGACCTGGAGGGCATCGTCAAGGCGGTCCGCCGGTTCGAGGACGCCGGCTTCACCGACGTCGCGCTCGTGCAGATCGGCGACGAGTCACAGCGCGACTTCCTCGCGGTCGCCGAGAAGGAGCTGCTGCCGGCGCTGCGTGGCTGACCCGGCGTACGCCGGGGTGCTCAGGGGGATCAGCGCTGGGCGGCCGCCATCCACTCCTCGACGTCGGACGACGTCCGCGGCAGCGATGCCGAGAGGTTCCGCGACCCGTCCGCCGTGACCAGGATGTCGTCCTCGATCCGGATGCCGATGCCGCGCATCTCCTCGGGCACCAGCAGGTCGTCGGCCTGGAAGTAGAGCCCCGGCTCGACCGTCAGCACCATGCCCTCGGCGAGGTCGCCCTTCGGGTAGACGTCCTGCGACGCCTGGCCGCAGTCGTGCACGTCCATGCCGAGCATGTGGCTGACACCGTGCAGCGTCCAGCGCGCGTACACCTTCGACTCGGGGTCGAGGGCCTCCTCGGCGGTGCCGGGCAGCAGCTTCAGCGACTCGAGGCCGTGCGCGAGCACGTCCATCGCGGCGTTGTGGGCGGCCTGGAACGGTGCGCCCGGCTTCACGGCGTTGATGCCCGCCTCCTGCGCGGCGTACACGAGGTCGTAGAGCTCGCGCTGCAACGACGTGTAGGTGCCGCTGATGGGCAGGGTGCGGGTGACGTCGGCGGTGTAGAGGTTGTGGCCCTCGACGCCCATGTCGAGCAGCACCATCTGGCCGGGGACGATCGGCCCGCTGTTGTCGATCCAGTGCAGCGTCGTGGCGTGCTGTCCTCCGCCGACGATGGAGTCGTAGCCGATGTCGTTGCCCATCGCGCGGGCCCGGCGGAAGAACGTGCCCTCGATCCAGCGCTCGCCGAGCTCCACGGCGCGGTCCATCTCGCCGGCGGCGTCGGTGAACCCGAGCGTCGTGATGTCGCAGGCCGTCTGGAGCTCGCCGACCTCCCACTCGTCCTTGACCAGCCGCAGCTCGGAGGCGACGCGGGCGAAGTCGGTGTCACGGCTCTCGTCGGCCGGCACCAGCCGGTCGACGGCTGCGGAGACGCCGCGGTGCACGCGCGTCTTGCCGGACGTGCCGAGCACGCGCTCGAGCTCGTCGATGTGGCGCACCTCGAGGCCGAGGGAGTCCGAGATCTCCCTCAGGGACGGGCGACGGCCGACCCACAGCTCGCCGTACTGGCGGTCGCGGAAGAACTCGTCGGTGTTCCGCTCGGAGCGGGGCCGCGCGTACAGCACGGCCTCGCCGTCGTCGATGACGAGGACGGCGTCGCTGGTCTGGTTGCCGCAGAAGTAGGTGTGCGCGGTGTCGCTGCGGAACCGGTAGTCGGTGTCGTACGAGCGCACCTTGAAGGAGCCGGCCGGGAGGACCAGCCGCTCACCGGGGAACGCCTCCGTGAGCCTCTGCCGGCGGGCGGCGGCGTACGACGCGATCGGGTGCGGTGGCAGGTCGAGCTCGCGGTCGCCCCATCCCTGGCGCATGAACTCGGAGTACGCCGCGGGCACGGCGGGATCGTGCGCCTCGGTGTGGAGCTCCTGCTCGGGAGCCGGCGCCGGCGTCGTCTCGGAGGGCTGCTCGATGGGCTGCTGGGTCTCGTCGCTCACGCGGTCAGCGTACGCCGGGCGAGCGTCGGCGCGCGAAGCAGAACGCCTCCCACCACTAGGCTCTCGCCATGGCCGGAGCCTCGCGCGGCAACGCCGTCTTCACGGTCGTGGTGACGGCGCTGGTGCTCCTGTGCGCCGTGCCGATGTCGCTCGTGGTCGGCATCTCGAGCGCACCGCGCGTGACGATCCTGGCCGCGCTGCTGGCCGCGGTCCCGGTCGGGCCGTTGATCGCCTGCCTCCTCTGGCTCGACCGCTACGAGCCGGAGCCCCGGCGCCTGCTCGTGGCCGGTCTGCTGTGGGGTGTGTTCGTGGCGACCGCGATCGCCCTGCTCGTCGAGGGTGTCGGCGGGTTCGTCGGCGGCGTCTCCGACAAGGGGATGCTGGAGATCGGTGCGCCGGTGGCCGAGGAGGCGAGCAAGGGGCTGTTCCTCCTGCTCCTGCTGTGGTGGCGGCGTACCGAGCTCGACGGCATCCTCGACGGCATCGTGTACGCCGGCATGGTCGGCGTCGGCTTCGCCTTCACCGAGAACATCCTCTACCTCGCCAGCGCCTACGACGGCAGCGACGGCGTGGGGCCCGGTGGCGTCGACGCGCTGACCGGGACCTTCGTGCTCCGGTGCCTGGCGAGCCCGTTCGCGCACCCCCTCTTCACGGCCTGCACGGGCATCGGTGTCGGGATCGCGGTGGGTGCGCACACCCGCACGACGCGGGTCGTGGCGCCGCTCGCGGGGTACGGGTGCGCCGTGCTCACCCATGCGGTGTGGAACACCGCGACCGTCTACGGCCCGGGCAACTTCGTCCTGGTCTACCTGATCCTGATGGCTCCGCTGTTCCTCGCCGCCGTCGCCCTGGCCGTCTGGGTACGCCGCTCCGAGGGCCGGATGCTCGCGGGCGCCCTGTCCGATGCGGCCCGGCGCGGTCTGCTGCCGGCCACCGACATCGCCTGGGTGGTCGACCTGACCGCGCGCCGCCGCAGTCGCGCCTACGCCCGCGACACGGGCGGATCCGGCGCCGAGCACGCGATGCGGGAGTACCAGCAGGCCGTGATCGAGCTCGGGTTCCTGCACAGCCGCTACCTGCGCGGCGTACCCCCGCCCGACTTCGCCGCACGCGGGCACGACTATGTTGCCCGGATCAGCGCGCTCCGCCCCTCGATCGCGTTTCCGGGACAGGTGGTACCCATCCGATGACGCACACTCCTGCCGGATCGCAGATGCTGGCCGCCCTCGTGCGGCTCCGCGCGGCGCTGCAGGGCGTCGCGATGCCGCTCGAGCTGCCCGACATCCGCGAGGCCCGCACCGCGCGCGACGAGATGGTCAACCAGCTCGAGGACTACGTGATCCCGCGCATCATCACCCTCGAGGCCCCCCTGCTCGCCGTGGTCGGCGGCTCGACCGGTGCCGGCAAGTCGACGCTGGTGAACTCGCTGGTCGGCTCCGTGGTGACCGAGTCCGGTGTGCTCCGGCCGACCACGCGCTCGCCGGTGCTCGTGCACAACCCGGTGGACGGCGACTGGTTCGGCGCCGACCGGCTGCTGCCCGAGCTCGAGCGGGTCCATCACCCGACCCACGACCCGCACTCGCTCCAGCTCGTCCCGCTCGACGTCGTGCCCCAGGGGCTCGCGATCCTCGACGCCCCCGACATCGACTCGGTGGAGGAGAGCAACCGCCGCCTCGCCGCGCAGCTCCTGGCGGCGGCGGACCTGTGGCTGTTCGTCACCTCGGCCGCGCGGTACGCCGACCAGGTGCCGTGGGACTTCCTGCACCAGGCCGCCGAGCGCTCGGCGGCGGTGGCGATCGTCCTCGACCGCACGCCCGAGGACGCCGTCGACACCGTGTCCACCCACCTCGCCCGGATGCTCGCCGCGCGCGGGCTCAAGGACTCGCCGCTGTTCGTGGTCAGGGAGGCGGCGCTCACCGACGACGGCCTGCTGGCCCCGCGTCACGTCGCCGAGATCCGCAGCTGGCTCTCCGACCTCGGTGGCGACCCCGAGGCTCGTGCCGCGATGGTCCAGCAGACCCTCGACGGCGCCGTCCGCGCCCTGACCAGGCGGGTGCACACGGTCGCCGACGCGTGCCTCGAGCAGGCCGGTGCCGCCGAGCAGCTCCGCGTCGGCGCGGACACGGCGTACGACGAGGAGATCGGCAAGCTGCTCGCAGCGACCGCCGACGGCACCCTGCTGCGCGGCGAGGTGCTCGTGCGCTGGCGGGAGTTCGTCGGCACCGGCGAGCTGCTGAAGACGCTCGAGGCCAAGGTCGGCTGGCTGCGCGACCGGATGGTCAACGCGATCAAGGGCAAGCCCCAGCAGGCGGAGCGCGTCACCGTCGCCGTCGAGTCGAGTCTCGAGACGCTGATCATCGAGCACGCCGAGGCGGCCGCCGAGCGCGCCGAGGCGTCGTGGCGCAGCCTCGCCCCGGGCCAGGAGCTGCTGAGCGACGTCGGCGAGGACCTCGGCCGCGCCTCGCGTGGCCTGCGCAAGCAGGCCGAGCGCGCCGTGCGCGAGTGGCAGCAGGACGTGCTCGAGATGGTCCGCACCGAGGGTGCCGACAAGCGCACGACCGCACGCTTCCTGGCCTACGGCGTGAACGGGCTGGCGGTGTCGCTGATGGTGGTGGTCTTCGCCAGCACCGCGGGTCTGACCGGGGCCGAGGTCGGCATCGCCGGCGGCAGCGCGCTGCTCGGCCAGAAGCTGCTGGAGGCGGTCTTCGGCGACCAGGCCCTGCGCAGTCTCGCCGAGCGCGCCCGGCGTCGGCTCGAGGAGCGGGTGCGCGACCTGCTCGACGAGGAGCGGCACCGCTACCTCGACCTGCTCGCCAGTCTCGGCATCGAGGCCGACGCGGCCGACCGACTGCGTGATGCCGCGCGCGCGGTCGACGACCTGCGCTACGCCGGCACCGAGCGCCACAGCCTGCACTCCTACTGATCCCGTCCGCGTCCGCGCGGGTGCGTGGTCCCACGACGGCGAGGGGCCTCCCATTAGGCTCGGTCGGGACCGAGTACGAGAGTGTCGCGAGGGAGCGGAGTGACCTCCTTGTTGGACGGAGCCAAGAGGCTGGTGTCTCGAGGCTCGGATCTGGGAGACCGGATCGAGGCCCTCGGGAGTGCCAGCGAGGCGGCCCGAGGGCGTCTCGACGACGGCGTCGTCGACCACGCGGACGCCACGGTCGACCGGGTCGCCCGTCGGCTCGGGCTGACCGCTGACCACACCGTCGTCGCGATCGCGGGGGCGACCGGGTCCGGGAAGTCGTCGACGTTCAACGCGCTCGCCGGCGTCGAGCTGGCCTCGGTCGGCGTACGCCGTCCCACGACGTCCTGGGCGACCGCCTGCGTGTGGGGCAAGGAAGGGGCCAGCGAGCTCCTCGACTACCTCGGCATCGCTCCTCGCCACCAGATCATGCGTGACTCCCTGCTCGACATCGGCAAGGAGGACCAGGCGCTGCAGGGCGTCGTCCTGCTCGACCTGCCCGACCACGACTCCACCGAGGTCTCGCACCACCTCGAGGTCGACCGGCTGATCGAGCTCACCGACCTCATGGTCTGGGTGCTCGACCCGCAGAAGTACGCCGACGCCGCGATCCACGACCGCTACCTCGCGCCGCTGTCGACCCACTGGTCGGTGATGATGGTGGTGCTCAACCACGTCGACGAGGTCCCCGACGACCGGCGGCAGTCCATGCTCGAGGACATCCGGCGGCTCCTCGACGGCGACGGGCTCGAACGGGTCCCGCTGCTGCCGGCCAGCGCGCGCACGGGCGAGGGGATCGACGCCCTCCGCTACGCGATCGCCGACCGGGTCCGCGCCAAGCAGGTCACGCGCTCGCGGCTCGAGGCCGATCTCCGCAGCGCGGCCCAGCGGCTCTCGGACGCGACCGGCACGAGCGGGCAGCGCCCCGAGCTGTCGAAGCAGCGCATCGCCGCGCTCGAGGACTCCTTCGCCGACGCCGCCGGCGTCCCGACCCTGGTCGACGCCGTCGAGGCGGCGACCCGGGTGCGCGGTCGCCGGGCCACCGGCTGGCCGGTGACGTCCTGGGTCTCGCGGCTGCGGCCCGACCCGCTGAAGCGGCTGCACCTCGACCTCGGCAAGGAGGGCTCGCAGCTGACCGGCCGGCGCCGGTCGTCGCTGCCCGCGCCGACGCAGGTGCAGCGGGCGCGGGTCGACTCCGAGGTGCGGTCGGTCGCCGACGAGGTCTCCGCACCGCTCGCACGACCGTGGGCCGAGGCCGTACGCCGCGCGTCCGTGGCCCGGCTGCCCGAGCTGGGCGACCGCCTCGACCAGTCCCTCACGCAGACGCAGCTCGACACCGAACGGATCCCGGCCTGGGCGGGGCTGGTGCGGGTGCTGCAGTGGGCGCTGCTGCTCGCCGCGCTGGCCGGACTGGTCTGGTCCGGCGTGGTCCTCCTCGACCCGCAGTTCGGGGTGGACCGGCCCGACACTCCGGACGTGCAGGGGTTCCCGGTGCCGGTGCTGCTGCTGGTCGGTGGCGTGGTGCTCGGGATCCTCCTCGCCCTGCTGTGCCGGTTCCTGGTCACCGCGACCGCCCGCCGACGTGCGCGCACCGCCGACCGGCGACTGCGGGCCTCGATCGCCGCCGTGGCCGAGGAGCTGGTCGTGACCCCGGTGCGGGACGAGCTGGCGGCGTACGCCACGGTGCGGGACGGCCTCGACCGCGCGCTCCGATAGCCCGGGCTCCGTCCACAGCCGGCCTTCGCGCGCGGCTTCTCCACAGCCTCCCTCGCCGCCGGCGGCTCCTGTCGGTGCCGCTGCCGAGGCTCGGTCGCAGGTCCTCGAGACCCTTCACAGATCAGGAGAAGCCCATGAACGAGACCTACGTGACGCTGTCCGGCTGGCTCGGCGGCGACGTGGCGCTGCGGGAGGCCGCGGGTGTCCCGGTCGCCAGCTTCCGGGTGGCGAGCACGCCGCGGCGCTACGTCCGCAAGACCGACAGCTGGGAGGACGGCGACACCCAGTGGTACTCCGTGAACGCCTGGCGCGCCCTCGCGGAGAACTGCGACCGCTCCCTGCGCCGCGGCGACCCGGTGGTCGTGCACGGCAAGCTGAGCGCCCACGTCTGGACCAACAAGGCCGGGCTGGAGGTGACCACGTTCGAGGTGGAGGCGGCGTTCGTCGGCCACGACCTCAACCGCGGCACCACGGAGTTCCAGCGACGCAAGCTCAGCGCGGCGCCGGAGCCGGCCGAGGAAGGTGCCGTGGACGCTGCCTGAGCGCTCGCCCCGATCCGGCGATCTCGGCGGTCGGCCCGTAGGGTTGCCGATCATGGCTGAGTTCGTCTTCACCCTGCGCAACGTGCGCAAGGCCCACGGGGACAAGGTGGTCCTCGACAACGTCACCCTGTCGTTCCTGCACGGCGCCAAGATCGGCGTCGTCGGACCCAACGGCACGGGCAAGTCGACCCTGCTCAAGATCATGGCGGGGCTCGAGCACCCCAACAACGGTGACGCCCTCCTCGACGCCGGGGCGACGGTGGGCATGCTCCAGCAGGAGCCGCCGCTGACCGAGGGCAGGACCGTCCTGGAGAACGTCGAGGAGGCCGTCCACGACATCTTGGGGAAGCTCGACCGCTTCAACCAGATCTCCGAGGAGCTCGCCGACCCCGAGGCCGACTACGACACCCTCCTCGGGGAGATGGGTGAGCTGCAGACCGAGCTCGACCACTCCTCCGCGTGGGACCTCGACAGCCGGCTCGACCAGGCGATGGACGCGCTGCGCTGCCCGCCGCCGGAGGCTCTGGTCGACACCCTGTCCGGCGGCGAGCGCCGCCGCGTCGCGCTGTGCAAGCTGCTGCTCCAGCAGCCCGACCTGCTGCTGCTCGACGAGCCGACCAACCACCTGGACGCCGAGTCGGTCCAGTGGCTCGAGGGCCACCTCGCGAGCTACCCCGGCTGCGTGCTGGCCGTCACCCACGACCGGTACTTCCTCGACAACGTCGCCCAGTGGATCCTCGAGCTCGACCGTGGCCAGGCGCACCCCTACGAGGGCAACTACTCGACGTACCTCGAGACCAAGCAGGAGCGGCTCAAGATCGAGGGCCAGAAGGACGTCAAGCGCGCCAAGATGCTGGAGCGCGAGCTGGAGTGGGTGCGGTCCAACCCCCGGGCCCGGCAGGCGAAGAGCAAGTCGCGTCTGGCGCGCTACGAGGAGCTGGCGGCCGAGGCCGACCGCACGCGCAAGATCGACTCGGCCGAGATCAACATCCCGGCCGGCCCGCGGCTCGGCGACATCGTCCTCGAGGCGCACGACCTCGAGAAGGGCTTCGAGGGCCGCCCCCTGATGCACGACCTCTCGTTCACGCTCCCGCGCGCCGGCATCGTCGGCGTGATCGGGCCCAACGGCGTGGGCAAGACGACGCTGTTCCGGATGATCGTGGGCGAGGAGAAGCCCGACGCCGGCGAGCTGAAGGTCGGCCAGACGGTGAAGATCTCCTACGTCGACCAGAGCCGTGGCGGCATCGACCCGAACAAGAACGTCTGGCAGGTCGTCTCCGACGAGCTCGAGTTCATCAAGGTCGCCAACTTCGAGATGTCCTCACGGGCGTACGTCGCGTCGTTCGGCTTCAAGGGGGCCGACCAGCAGAAGAAGGCCGGCGTCCTCTCCGGTGGAGAGCGCAACCGGCTCAACCTCGCGCTCACCCTGAAGATGGGCGGCAACCTGCTGCTGCTCGACGAGCCGACCAACGACCTCGACGTCGAGACGCTGCAGTCGCTCGAGGACGCCCTGCTCGACTTCCCCGGGTGTGCCGTGGTCACCTCCCACGACCGGTGGTTCCTCGACCGGGTCGCGACGCACATCCTGGCGTGGGAGGGCGACGACGACGATCCGGCCAGGTGGTTCTGGTTCGAGGGCAACTACGCGGCCTACGAGGAGAACAAGGTGGAGCGGCTCGGCATCGAGGCCGCCCGCCCGCACCGGGTCACGCACCGTCGCCTGACCCGGCCCTGACCCAGGGGAGCCCGGGCGAGCCGCCGCTCAGGGGCGGATGTCCGCCTCGGGGTGGCACTCGATCAACCGGTCGGTGACCGCGTTCATCACCCGGCCCAGGGCGTCGAAGTCGTCGCGGGTGGAGAGGTCCACCAGGTAGTCGCGGACGCCGTGGACGTGCACCGGCGCCGCCTCGACCAGCACGTCGTACCCGCGGTCGGTCAGCCGGCAGACGATGCCGCGGCCGTCCTCGGGTGAGGCCGCGCGCTCGACCAGGCCGGCCTTCTGCATCCGGGCGACCGTGTGCGTCACCCGGCTGCGACTGTGGGCGAGAGCGTCGGCCAGCTGCGCCATCCGCATGGACCGACCGGGTCGCTCGGAGAGGCGGACCAGGATCTCGTACTCGGTCAGCGAAAGGTCGAACTCCCGCTGCAGGTCCGCGTCGAGCCGGTCGAGCAGGAGCGTCACGCCCACCGCGAAGGCACGCCAGGATGACTGCTGGTCGGCGTCCAGCCAGCGCGTCCCCCGTGCCTCGGACATGGAGGCAGCGTAACGATCGGGCTCCGGGTTCCGCAGGTCCTCGGCGCGTCGGGTGCCCGCGGGTCGCCGCGTCTGCGCAGGTCAGGTTAGGAGAGGCGCTCCAGGATCAGGGCCATGCCCTGGCCGCCGCCGACACACATCGTGACCAGCCCCAGCGACTTGTCGTGCCAGTCGAGCGAGTTGAGCATCGTGGTCTGGAGGCGGGCACCGGTCATGCCGAACGGGTGACCGACAGCGATCGCGCCACCGTTGACGTTGAGCCGGTCGAGGTCGATGCCGAGGTCCTGGTACGACGGCACCACCTGCGCGGCGAACGCCTCGTTGATCTCGACCAGGTCGATGTCGCCGATCGACATGTCGGCGTGGGCGAGCGCGCGCCGGGTGGCCTCGACCGGTCCGAGACCCATGATCTCCGGCGAGAGCGCGCTGACGCCGCTGGCGACGATCCGGGCGAGAGGGGTGATGCCGAGCTCCGCCGCCCTGGTGTCGGACATGACGACGACCGCGGCGGCCCCGTCGTTCAGCGGGCAGCAGTTGCCCGCGGTGACGACGCCGTCGGGGCGGAAGACCGGCTTCAGCCCGGCCACGCCCTCGAGCGTGACGCCCGGTCGCGGGCCGTCGTCCGCGGAGACCACGGTGCCGTCGGGGGTCGAGACCGGAGTGATCTCGCGCTGCCAGAAGCCGTCGGCCAGGGCCTTCTCGGCGAGGTTCTGCGACCGGACGCCGAACTCGTCGAGCTCGAGCCGGGTGAGCCCGCGCAGGGTCGCGACGTTCTCGGCGGTCTGGCCCATCGCGATGTAGGCATCGGGAAGGATGCCGTCCTCGCGCGGGTCGTGCCAGGCCTCGCCGCCCGATCCGCGCTCGGCCCGGTCCGCCGTCCGAGCCATGGCCTCGGCCAGGGTCGGGTTCCGCGTGTCCGGCCAGGAGTCGGAGTTGCCGTGCGCGTAGCGGGAGACGGTCTCGACCCCGGCCGAGACGAACACGTCGCCCTCGCCGGCCTTGATCGCGTGGAACGCCATCCGCGTCGTCTGCACCGAGGAGGCGCAGTAGCGGGTGATGGTGGCGCCCGGCACGTCGTCCATCCCGTTCATCACGTTGACGATGCGCGCCATGTTGAAGCCCGCCTCGCCACCGGGCAGGCCGCAGCCGACGTAGACGTCGTCGACGTCGTGCCGGTCCAGCTGAGGGATCTTGTCCAGCGCCGTGCGGATCATCCGGGCGACGAGGTCGTCGGGTCTCAGGTCCTTCAGCGAGCCCTTGACGGCACGGCCGATGGGGGAGCGGGCGGCGGACACGAGGACGGCTTCGGGCACGCGGTCACCCTAGTCCGCGGGGTGTCGTCACGACTGGCAGGATCGGCCCCGTGCGCCACGTCTACGAGTGTCAGATGCGCCGCGCGGACCTCCATGGCGACACCATCAGCAACGTCGCGTTCGTCGACTACCTCCAGGAGGCCCGGCTCGACCTCCTGCGTCACCACGACACCTCACCGACGCCCAACCCCGGCGAGGGGCTGGTGGTGGTGAACACGGTCGTCGACTACCTCGCGCCACTGCGGCTGCCGCACGCACCGTTGTACGTCGCCGTCTGGGCCACCGAGGTGCGGGCGGCGTCCTTCACGCTCGGCTACGAGCTCTTCACCGGCGCCGGCGACGACGTGGTCGTGCACGGTCGCGCGACGACGCTGCTCGCGCCGTACGTGTTCGCCAGCGCGCGTCCGCGTCGGATGACGACCGAGGAGCGCGAGCGGCTCTCCGGCCACCTCGGGCCGGTGCCGGTCTCGGACCGGGCGGCGCCCGGTGGCGGAACGGTCTGGGACGGCACCGTCGTCGAGCGTCCCGTCCACGTGCGGTTCTCGGACGTCGACCTCCTCGGGCACGTCAACAACCTGCGCTACCTCGACTACGCGCAGATGGCCCAGGTCGACCTGCTGACCGGGGTGTTCAAGGAGGCCCGGGTCCACGGCACCGTGGACTGCGTCGTCGCGCGCAGCGAGATCGACTACGTGGGCCAGATGAACCTCCGGCCCGCGCCGTACGTCGTGCGCAGCCGGCTCGTCGCCGTCGGCGACCGCTCGGCGTCGTTCGAGCAGGAGATCCGCGACCCGGACGCCGCAGACCGCGTGATGGCCCGGAGCCGGCTGGTCGAGGTCAACGTCGGCGAGGACGACAAGCCGAAGGCCTGGCATCCCCGGCACCGCGAGCTCCTCGAGCAGCGGATGGGCGGCGGTACCGCCGCCGGCTGAGGCTGCCGGGTCGCCGGCTCAGGTCTCGTCGAAGGTGTTCACCATGAACTGCGCGGCGTGCGTGACGTAGTCCCAGAACTGCGCGTCCTGCTCCGGCGGCAGCGCCACCTCGTCGAGCGCCGCGCGGAAGTGCCGGAGCCAGTGCTCCTTCGCCTTCGGCGAGACGGAGTACGGCGCGTGCCGCATCCGAAGCCGTGGGTGTCCGCGGCGGTCGGAGTACGTCGTCGGGCCGCCCCAGTACTGCACGAGGAACAGCCGGAAGCGTTCCTCGGCCGGCCCGAGGTCGTCCTCGGGATAGATCGCCCGCAGGTAGGGGTCCTCGGCCACGCCCCGGTAGAACGCGGCGACGATCCGCGTGATCGTCTCCTCGCCGCCGATCTCGTCATAGAACGTCGCCGTCACGCCCTCATTCTGGGTCACGCGTCGACCTCACGAGTCATCGGCGGAGTCGGCGGCGTCGGCGCCCACCGTCGAGTCGGGGTCGCCCGGCGTCCGGTTCATGACGTACGACGTGGGGTAGGGCGCCTGGATCCCCTCGTGGTCGAACCGCGACTTGATCCGCGCGCGCAGCACCCGCGCGACCCGCCACTGCTCCATCGGCGCGGTCTTCAGGGCGACGCGCAGCGTGATCGCGTCGGGGGTGATCGCCTCGATCCCCCAGATCTCCGGCTCCTCGATGATGACGCCGTCGAAGTCGTCGTCGTCCCACAGGTCGTGGATGACGTCGGTGAGCACGCTGCGCACGCGGGCGAGGTCCTCGCGCGCGCTGACCTGGACGTCGAGCACGGTGCGAGCCCAGTTCTGGCTCATGTTGCCGACGCGATAGAGCTCGCCGTTGCGGACGTACCAGACGGTGCCGTTGGTGTCGCGCATCCGGGTCACCCGCAGGCTCACCGCCTCGATCGTGCCGCTGAGTCCCTCGCCCATGTCGACCACGTCGCCCACGCCGTACTGGTCCTCGAAGATCATGAAGATCCCCGACAGGAAGTCCTTGACCAGCGTCTGCGACCCGAAGCCGAGGGCGACGCCGGCGATCCCGGCGCTGGCGATGATCGGCCCGATGTCCAGCCCGACCTCCGCGAGCATCATCGTGACGACGATCGCCGCGATGATGCCGGAGACGATGCTCTTGAGCAGGGTGCCCATGGTCTTGGCGCGCTGAACCCGGCGGGTCGAGCCGGCAGGTGGGGCCGCTTCCTCGTGGCTGGTACGACCGATCGCCACCTTGCTGATCCGGTCCGGCAGGACTCCGTCCTCGGCCTTGCTGACCAGCTTGTCGATCAGCCGGTGGAAGATCCATTGGACGATCAGCGCGAGCACGATGAGCGCGACCAGGGCCGCGGACTTCCTCGCCAGCAGGTGCCCGAAGCTGGACCAGTCCGTTGAGTCGATTCCCATGACGAGCGCGGACATGCGGACCAGTATCCTCAAGCCGTGACTCCGACCTCTCAGGCCCTGCGCAGGGTGGCGCTCGTTGTGGGATCGGCCACGGTTCTCCTGCTCGCGTACGCCGGGCCCGCCGCCGCGGACATCCCCGACGGCTGGAGCCAGCCGAAGCCGGTGCCCGTCCTCCACTTCCTGCTGCTCTTCGTCGGCATCCCCCTGCTGATCACGATCGGCATCTTCCTGGCCATCTACCTGCCCGGCGTGGTGCGTGGTGAGTCCGTCGCCCCGGCCGGTGCCCGCGTCGGTGACCAGTGGCTGGGTGGGCGCCGCGACACCGCCCAGCTCGAGGCCGCGGCACCCAAGCCGGCGGAGGGCGACGCCTCGGGCGACGACCGTGACACCGGCGGCGCCGGCGGCACCTGGTGACGAGCGGTCGAGAGGCTGACCGAGATGGCAGGTGAGTTCACGGCGACCCAGCGGGTGTCGCTCGACCAGGCGATCCGTGCGGCCGAGCAGGTCTGCCGCTTCGAGTTCTCGGTGTTCGTCGGGGCCGCCGAGGGAGAGCCGCGGGCCTTCGCCGAGCGGCTGCACGCAGCCTTGTCCGCGCCGGCACGCAGCGTGCTGATCATGGTCGACCCCGCGGCCCGGGTGCTCGAGGTCGTGACCGGCGCCGAGGTACGCCGCGTGCTGAGCGACCGCGAGGTCGCCCTGGCGGTGATCGAGATGCAGACCGAGTTCGCCGGGGGCGACCTCGTCCGCGGCCTCCGGCGCGGCATCACCATGCTCGCGATGGGCGCCCGCGCCCCGCGCACCCTGCACGCGCACACCTGAGCCCCCGAGGGTTGACCCGCGGGTTCTGACCCGTTGAAACGCGCGTCTCGACCGGTCAGAACCCGCGGCTCAACGAGTCAGCGCTGGGCGTCGCGCTCCTGCGCGGCGAGGGCGCGGACGACGTCGGCCCGCCCCTCGCGGACGAACCGCTTCGCCGCCGGGTTGGCCGGCGACTCCTCGAGCCAGCGGTCGAGCCGCGCGACCAGCGCCGGGCTTGCGAGCGGCATCGGGAAGGCGTCCTCGAGGAGGTTCGACGCCATGTGGGTGCCGAGCTCCTCCCAGGCGGTGTCGGCCGCCTCCAGGTACTTCTCGACGTACGGCTCGAGCAGCGGCTCCTGGCCGAACCGCATGAACGTGCCGGCGATCGACCGGTGCGTCTCGTTCGGTACGTCGGGGTTCGCCGCCAGCTCGGTCCACGCGGCGGCCTTCGCCGCTGCGTCCGGCCGCGAGGCGCGCGCCGCCGCGGCGTTCTCCTGGCCGTTGATCGTGCGGTCGCGGTCGTACTCGGCGTCGATCTCGTCGTCACCGACGGCGCCGCACCGGGCGAGGCCGACCAGGAGCACCCAGCGGAGGTCGGTGTCGATGTCGAGCCCTTCGATCGTCACGCTGCCGTCGAGCAGCCCCGCGAGCTCGGCCTGGCCCTCGTCGCTGACCACGGCGCCGGCGTACTGCCGGACGAAGATCAGCTGCGCGTTGCTGTCGGGCTCTGCCGCGTGGAGCAGGTCGCGCAGCCCGGCCTCCCAGGCGGCGCGCAGGTCGGACCGCCCGGCCGGGTCGGAGTAGAGGTTGACGGCGATGGAGGCGTACCCCGGGATCGCACGGGTCCCGAACGCGTCCGTCTCGCTGCCGATGTTCTGCAGGACGAGCGTGACGTAGTCGGACGCGGCCATCTCCGCGTCGCGGGTCATGTCCCACGCGGCGCCCCAGCACAGTGCGCGCGCCAGCGAGTCGTCGAGCGTGCGCAGCCCGTTCACGACGGTCTCGAGGGACCGCGCGTCGAGCCGGATCTTGGCGTAGGTGAGGTCGCCGTCGTTGAGCAGCAGCAGGTCCGGCTGGCGCTCCCCGACGAGGTCGCCGACCGAGGTCAGCTCGCCCTCGACGTCGATCTCGACGTAGCGGCGACGCACCAGGTGGCCGTCGTGCTCGTCGTACAGGCCGATGCCGAGCCGGTGGCGACGCAGCGTCTGGTTCTCGTCGGCGGCGGTCTGGCGGACGCCGAAGGAGCTGAAGCTGCCGTCGTCGGCCAGCTCGAACTCGGGGGAGAGGGTGTTCACTCCGCTGGTCTGCAGCCACTCCTTGGCCCACGCGTCGAGCTCGCGGCCCGACGACTTCTCCAGGGCGGTGAGCAGGTCGACGAACTCCGCGTTCGCATAGGCGTGGTCCTTGAAGTACTGCCGCAGACCCGCCAGGAACTCGTCGATGCCCACCCACGCGACGAGCTGCTTGAGCACCGAGGCGCCCTTGGCGTAGGTGATGCCGTCGAAGTTCACCTCGACCGCGTGCAGGTCGTAGTTGTCCGCGGCGATCGGGTGGGTCGAGGGGAGCTGGTCCTGCCGGAGCGCCCAGTTCTTCCGGGCGTTGGTGAACCCCGTCCACGACTCGGTGTACGCCGTGTTCTCGACGGCCGCGTGGTAGCAGGCCCACTCGGCGAACGACTCGTTCAGCCACAGGTCGTCCCACCACTTCATGGTCACCAGGTCGCCGAACCACATGTGGGCCATCTCGTGCAGGATCACCGAGCAGCGGAACTCGTAGAACGCGGAGTCCTGACGGCTGCGCGGGAGGTACTCGTCGCGCAGCGTGACCGCGCCGGCGTTCTCCATGGCGCCGGCGTTGTACTCCGGCACGTAGAGCTGGTCGTACTTCTCGAACGGGTACGGGAAGTCGAAGGCCTCCTCGAAGAACTCGAAGCCCTGTCGGGTCATCAGCAGGAGCTCCTCGGTGTCGAGATGCTCGACGAGCGCCTGGCGGCAGTAGTGGCCGAGGGAGATCGTGCCGTTCTTGCCCTCGTAGGAGTCGAGCTGCTCGTGGTACTCGCCGGCGATCAGTGCCGTGACGTACGTCGACATCCGCATCGACTCGGGGAAGCTCCACCGGGCCCTGCCGTCGCCGAGCGGCTCGGGCGTCGGGGTCGGCGAGTTGGACACGACCTTCCAGTCCTCGGGCGCCACGACCGTCCAGGTGTAGACGGACTTGAGGTCGGGCTGCTCGAACGTCGCGAAGACGCGCCGCGCGTCCGGCACCTCGAACTGCGTGTAGAGGTACACGCGGCCGTCCACCGGGTCGACGAAGCGGTGCAACCCCTCGCCCGAGTGCGAGTAGGCGCAGTCCGCGCGGACCACCAGCTCGTTCTCGGCCTGCAGGCCGGTCAGCCGGATCCGGCTGTCCTGGTACGCCGACGCCTCGTCCACGCGCTCGCCGTTCAGGGTGATCTCGTGGATGATCGCGCCGACCAGGTCGACGAACGTCTCGGCGCCGGGCTCGCGGCAGGTGAACCGCAGGGTCGTGGTGGACGAGAAGGTCTTGTCGCCCGTCGTGAGGTCCAGGTCGATGGCGTACGACGTGACGTCCAGGAGTGCGGCGCGGGTGGCGGCCTCTTCCCGGGTGAGGTTGGTACCAGGCATGGGCCGATCCTTTCACCGGCTCCGAATGCCTCCGCAATCGGAACGGACAACAGTTGTATGACAATCCTCGGTTGCCGCCGGCCGGAATAGTTGCCGAGGACCACCGGTTCGGCCTGGTATGACCTCCACCTCGGACAGCACCCGGACCGCCCGCGACACCGCCGACTTCTGGTTCGACCCGCTGTGCCCGTTCGCGTGGATCACCTCGCGCTGGATGCTCGAGGTCGAGCAGGTGCGCGACGTCCAGGTGCGGTGGCGGGTGATGAGCCTGTACTTCCTGAACAAGGACCGCGACCTCAACCCGGACTACCAGACGCGCGTCGCCCGGGGCCTGCCGATCGGCCGGGTGCTGATCGCCGCCGAGCAGCAGGTGGGGCCGGACGTGCTCCTGCCGCTGTACACGGCGTTCGGGACGCGGATCCACCACGAGAAGCAGGAGGTCGGCCGGGAGCTGGTCGAGGCCGCGCTGGCGGAGGCGGGCGCACCCGCCGGGCTCGTGGACGCGATGGACGACGCGTCGTACGACGACGCGCTGCTCGCCTCACACCAGGAGGCGATCGACCGGGTCGGTGACGAGGTCGGCACGCCGACGATCGCGTTCAACGGCTCCGCGTTCTTCGGCCCGGTGCTCACCCGGATCCCGCGCGGTGAGGACGCCGGCCGGCTCTGGGACGGCACGATCGCCGTCGCGGACTTCGACTACTTCTTCGAGATCAAGCGCACCCGCACCGGCGAGCTCGACTTCAAGTGAGCAGCACGGCCCGAGGAACGAGGGCCGGGCGTGGGCGAGCGCAGGTTGAGCGAGCCCACGGCTGAGCCTGCGAAGCCGTGATGGGGAGTCGAAACCCGGTGACGCTGCCGGGTGCCGCAGCCACCGTCTCGAAACCACCGGAAAAAGGACTGGCACCGTCTCACTAGGCTTCGGGGCATGACCCATGTCCTGTCCGCCGTCGCCTGGCCGTACGCCAACGGCCCGCGCCACATCGGCCACGTGGCCGGTTTCGGCGTGCCGTCCGACGTCTTCAGCAGGTACATGCGGATGGCCGGCCACGACGTGCTCATGGTCTCGGGCACCGACGAGCACGGGACGCCGATCCTGGTCGCGGCCGACGCGGAGGGGGTGAGCGCGAAGGACCTCGCCGACAAGAACAACGCGGTGATCGTCCAGGACCTCGTCGACCTGGGACTCTCCTACGACCTGTTCACCCGGACCACGACCGGCAACCACTACCAGGTCGTGCAGGAGCTGTTCACCACCGTCCACCGCAACGGCTACATGGTCGAACTGACAACCAAGGGCGCGGTCAGCCCGTCGACCGGGCGCACGCTGCCCGACCGCTACATCGAGGGCACCTGCCCGATCTGCGGGTACGGCGAGGCGCGCGGCGACCAGTGCGACAACTGCGGCAACCAGCTCGACCCCACCGACCTGATCAACCCGCGCAGCAAGATCAACGGCGAGACGCCGGAGTTCGTGGAGACCCAGCACTTCTTCCTCGACCTGCCGGCCCTGGCGGACGCGCTCACGACGTACCTCAAGGGCCGGGAGGCGGGCGGCACCTGGCGGCCGAACGTCATCAACTTCTCCCTCAACCTGATCGAGGACCTCCGGCCGCGCGCGATGACCCGCGACCTCGACTGGGGCATCCCGATCCCGCTCGACGGCTGGCGCGACAACCCGACGAAGCGGATGTACGTCTGGTTCGACGCCGTGATCGGCTATCTCTCGGCGTCGATCGAGTGGGCCCGGCGCCTCGGTGAGCCCGAGCGGTGGCGCGACTGGTGGAACGACCCGGAGGCGCTGTCCTACTACTTCATGGGCAAGGACAACATCGTCTTCCACTCGCTGATCTGGCCGGCCGAGCTCCTGGCGTACGACGGGAAGGGCGCGCTCGGCGGCGAGCCCGGACCGCTGGGCGAGCTTCAGCTCCCGACCGAGGTCGTCTCCAGCGAGTTCATGACGATGGAGAGCAAGCAGTTCTCCACGAGCCGCGGCCACGTGATCCTGGTCGGCGACATGCTCGCCCGCTACCAGCCGGACGCGCTGCGCTACTACATCTGCGCGGCCGGGCCCGAGACCTCCGACTCGGACTTCACCTGGGCCGACTTCGTGCTGCGCACGAACTCCGAGCTGGTCGCCGGCTGGGGCAACCTGGTCAACCGCACGGCCACGATGATCGCGAAGAGCTTCGGCGAGATCCCGCCGGCCGGACCGCTGGAGCCGGTCGACGAGGCCGTGCTCGACGCCGTACGCCGCGGCTTCGACACCGTCGGCGACCTGGTCGGCCGGCAGCGCCTCCGCAACGGCATCGCCGAGGCGATGCGCGTCGTCGGCGAGGTGAACAAGTACCTCACCCTCACCGAGCCCTACAAGATGAAGGACGACTCGCAGCGCGAGCGGCTCGCGACCGTCCTCCACGTGGCCGCCCAGTGCGTGCTCGACTGCAACACGATCCTGTCGCCGTTCCTGCCGTTCTCGGCCAACGCCGTGTGGAGGGTCTTCGGCGGCGACGGCGTGTTCATGCCGATGCCTCGGACCGACCACGTCGAGGACCTCGACCCCGACAACGGCGCGGGGCTGCACGTCTACCCGATCATCACCGGCGACTACTCCGCGACGCCGCGGTGGGAGAGCCGGCCGGTGACGGTGGGCGCGAAGGTCGATCGGCCGACGCCGGTCTTCACCAAGCTCGACCCGGCGGTCGTCGACGAGGAGCTGGCCCGGCTCGAGGCCTGACCGAGCGTCGGCGAGCCGGGGTCAGCAGCCGTAGTAGGCGAGGGGCTTCTTCGAGACGACGATCGTGTCGAGACGACTGCCGGCCTTCGGCCGGGCGCCGTACGGGAACTCGTAGTCGATGGTGCCGAACGGCTTGTGGACCCACGCGACCCAGATGTCCTGCTTGGGCTGCGACTCCCCGTCCATCGTGGAGCCGCCGGTGACCTTCGACAGTCGGGGGTGCTGCCGCCTGAGCTGCGCCAGCGTCGTGCCGGGATGGGTGCCTTCCTTGGTGTGGTCGCGCGGACCGATCACGACGATCGAGGCGACCTTCCACGGCTTCTTGGCGGTGTTCCAGACGACCCATCCGCGGTCGCTGAAGGGCTTGGTCATCTCGTAGCCCGGGGCGCAGTGGGACAGGTGGGTGGAGACCATGCCCGTGCGCTGTGCCTCCTTGGCGGTCATCCCGCGATGGAGCTTGCCCCAGGACGTGTAGGTGACCAGGAGTCCGTGGGGCGCACGGTCGGCGTCCCGCGCCGTGGCGGAACCAGCGAGAGAGCCGAGCGGCAGCACGAGCGACAGGACGACGAGGGCGAGGAGAGCGGAACGACGCATGAGCGTGGACCCTAACCGACGGTCCGCGTGCCCGCCGAGCAAGGGGGAGCTAGCGAGGCAAAAAGATCCCCGCGGCGGGCTTCGGCTCGAAGTACGTCGTCTTCGGCGGCATCACCTCACCGGCGTCCGCGACCTCGATCAGGGCCTCGGCCGGCGGCGGCGCCAGCGTGAAGAGCGCGCCCCGGTCGACGTCGCAGCGCGCCACGTGCTCGTCGAGAGGCTCGGTCGCCGGGACCGTGTCGACGGTGCGCACGCGGCCCGGCGGCGCCGGGTCGAGCCGGTCCAGCACCCGCGACTGGAGGATCGTCACGTCGAGGCCGGCGGTCCCGCCGGGACGCTCGGTGGCGATGCGTACGTCGTACCACCGCGAGCCGACGTACAGGCCCATCGAGCCGACCGACGTCGCCGGCGGTCCGTCGGTCTCACGGACGTCGAAGTCCTCCTTCAGGAGGCCGAGCAGACGCCCGGCGTCGATCGGTCCGGACACCCGGCGGTGGAACGCCGACAGGGCCAGTCCGTCCATCGGGTGCACGACGCAGAGCAGGCCCGCCTCGGGCGGCTTGTCGGCGAGCCGCCACTCCTCGAGGGCCGCGGCGGCGCGGTGGTGTCCGTCGGCGATGTAGAGGTCCGCCGCCGCCAGCTCGTCGGCGAGCGCCCGGGTCGCGGGGCCGTCCGGGAGCTGCCAGACCGTCTGGCGGAACCCTTGAGGACCGTCGAAGTCGAGCACCGGCTCCGAGCGCTGCGCCTCGGCGACCATACGCTCGAACTCCGGACCCGCCCGGTGCAGCAGCAGCACGAGTGCCGGCGCGGAGTCAGTCGTGGTGTGGTGCCAGACGAGGGCGTCGACGCGGAGCTGGTGCACCGCCTCGTGTCCGCGCACACGCCCGTCCGCGACGGCCTGGACGGAGACGTCGCAGACGACCCCGGCGTACGACGCGTCGCCCCGGGTCTGCCGGTAGACGTAGAGGGCGTCCGGGGACTCGACGTACGCCGCGGGGTCGACCCGGACGCCGTACAGGTCGATGCCGGAGTCGTCCTGCGAGTCGGTCATCGCCGTGACCGTGCGCCGGGCCGAGGCCTGACGGACGAGCCGTGCCGGGAAGAGCCGGACGCTGGTCACCGGGCCGGCTCCGCGTCCTCGTCGAGGGTCACCACCGAGACCCCGAGCACGTGGGGGATCTCGCGGAGGCTGTCGAGCAGCTCGTCGGTGGCCTGCCCCTCCACGTCGATGAAGGCGACGGCCGCCTCGCCGCCGCGGAAGACGCGGTTGACCATGTGCTGCACGTTGAGGTGCGCCGTCCGCAGCGTGACGAGCACCTGGGCCAGCACGCCGACCCGGTCGAGGTGGCGCACGTGCAGCGCGATCGAGCCGAGACGGTCGGGGTCGAGGTTGACGCAGTCGCGCGCCTCGCCGCTCATGAACGCGTCGACGATCTCGGTCACGCCCTGGGCGATGGCCCGCTGCGCCTGCTCCGTGGAGGCGCCGATGTGGTGGGTGGCCACGACGGCGGGGTGCTGGGCGAGGGGAGAGGCCCACTCGGCCTGACCCGAGCCCGGCTCGTCGTCGAAGACGTCCAGCCCGGCGCGCACCCGGCCCTCGTCCAGGGCCTTCAGCAGCGCCGTCTCGTCGACGACGTCGCCGCGCGAGGTGTTGAGCAGGATGGCGCCCTTCTTCATCCGCCCGAGGAACTCGTCGTCGACCAGGTGCTGGGTCTCCGGGCTGGCGGGCACGTGCAGGGTGACGATGTCGGAGGAGCCCAGCAGCTCCTCCAGCGAGCCGCACATCGTGATCCCGAGCTCCTCGGCCCGGGCCAGGGCGACGGCGGAGCGTCCCTCCCTCGCCACCGACTGCACGCGGATGCCGAACGCGACCGCCCGCTCGGCCACCAGGAACCCGATCGAGCCGAGCCCGACGATCCCCATGGTGGAGCCGAGCAGGCCCTCGGCCTTGCCGTAGGTCTTCTTGTCCCACCGGCCCTCGCGGAGGTCCGTGACGTTGTCCGGGATCCGCCGGTCGATCGCCAGCAGCAGCCCCATGGTCAGCTCCGCGACCGCCGCGGCGTTGCGGCCCGGCACGTTGCTGACGAACACCGCGCGCTCGGCCGCCGCGCCGGTGTCGATGGTGTTGGTGCCGGCACCCGCCCGGATCACCAGCACCAGCTTGTCGGCCGCCTCGAACACCGGGCGCGGCACCTTGGTGCTGCGCACGACGAGGACGTCGTACCCGGGGATGCGCGCGGCCAGCTCGTCGGCGCTCAGCCCCGGCTCCATCACGCACTCGTGGCCGTGTGCCTCGAGGTCGTCGAGCGTCTGGTCGGGCAGCTTGTCCGCGAAGAGAATGCGCATGTCACGACCTCCGGGACGAGTGCGGCCGCCGGGGTCGGCGGTTGGAAGAGGTCACGCTAGCGCCGCCGTCCCGCACAACGCCATGATCCAGATCAGGTACGTCGAGCCACCGCGGCGATCGGTGGCATCGCGGCGAGGCTGTTGACGACCACGGAGAACACCAGCAGGGCGATCGCCCAGCCGTGGTGACCGGCGTCCCACAAGGCCCACGTGGCGAGACCGAAGACCAGCACCTTGGCCACGGGCCGGCGGAGCGGACCGCCCCAGGCCGCCTTCGGCGAGGCGAACAGCCACCACACGGTCATCGCGAGCAGCGGCAGGACCACGACGAGCAGCCAGCGCGGCGAACCGACCTGCCACCCCCACACGCCGAACGCCGCCATCGCGAGCAGCTCGTCGACGAAGACCAGCGCCAGCACGCCCCAGGCGAACCCCTCCACGCGGCCACCGTAGCGATCAGAAACCGCGGGCGGCGTAGGGGCCGACGTCGGTACGGAACGCGTGCCACAGCTCGCGCACCGCGCCCGGCCGCCGCTCCGCGACCACGCCGGCGCGCTGCAGCTCGGCGAGGTTCGAGGCGCCGAGGTACGCCGCACCCAGGGCCGCGACGGACAGGTCGACCTCGGCCTCGTCGTCGGTGGCCGTCGCCTCGGCGACGCCGTCCTTCACCCGGATCCGCCAGCGACCGTCGTTGCTCGGCACCTGCGCGTCGGAGACCGCGACGGCGACGTCGCAGTCCGCCTCGTAGCCCCGCGCGGCCAACGCCCGAGGGAGGTCGACCAGGCGCACCCACAGGCTGTCGTACGACCGGACGTCACCGAGCCCGCGCGGCCCCTGAACCCACGAGAGCAACGGGTCGGTGCTCGCGATGCCGCGGACCGTGACCGTGCCCGACAGGTCGAGGTCGGTGACGCGTCGCAGCAGCGCCAGCCGCGCTGCCGGACCACCGGACAGCGACCACACGTTCACCTCGCCGGCGGGCCGGGCGTTCTGCCACTTGTGCTTGCGCTTGAACGTCGCGTAGCCGACGTCACGGCCGTCGTGGACCGCGATCAGGACCCGAGGCGGCTCGCTGTCCCAGATCTCCTCGGGTCGCACGTAGCTGAGGTCGTCGTAGAACTCGGCGTCCCCGACGATGGTGCCCACGTTGGTCGCCATCAGGTCGACGTCGATCCGCCTCCGCCGCTCGCTCATCCCGGGGTCGTCGACGGTGCCGAGGCGGGTCGTGATCGCCGCCGCCTCGTCCTCCAGGTGCGGTGCGGTGAACGTCGGGCCGCGGCCCACCTCCACCTCGAGCTCGAGCGACGACAACCCGTAGCCGTGCCGGCCGTAGATGCCCGGCTCGCTGGCGTGCAGTGCCGACAGGTGACCGCCCTCGCGGCGCGTCGCCTCGAAGTGGTGCTCGAGCATCGCGGTGAGCACTCCGCGGCGGCGGTGGTCGGGGTGGACGCCGACCCAGGTCAGGCCGGCGACCGGCACGGCCCGGCCGCCGCCCTCTCCGTCCGGCACCGAGAGCTGCATCGGCCGCACGCCGTAGATCCCGGCGTACGTCGTGGGGTCGGTCTCCGCGCCGACGACTTCGGCGGCGAAGCGCTGGTCCTCCGGGACGCCCCGAAGCTGGACCTCGAGCGGGTCGCTGCCGGGGCCGTCGAACCAGACCAGCTTGTCGGAGGCGAGATAGCGTGCGGGGTCGGTCGCGCGCTCGACACGGATCTCCGGGCGCTGCTGCTCTGCCATGCGTCTAGGAAACCCGCGGCCGACGCGGACTGTCCAACGACTTTGCCCGCCGGCGACTCAGTGCTGGTACTGCGCGAGGAGCCCGAACGCTCCGTCGACCACCTGGTGCTCGTCGATGCCGTAGACGAGGCGGAGCATCCGCGGGGTCAGCGCGTCGGTGTCGACGTCCCGGTAGTGCGCCCGGTACGCCTTCATCAGCTCGACGAGCTTCGGCATCCCGTACTGCGCCACCAGCCAGGCGACCGCGGCCTGGGCGATCTGGTAGTTCACGTCGGGGTCGGTGTTGAACAGCCCGATGGTGGGCAGCTCCCGCGGTGCCGACACCAGCCGGTGGTAGAGGGCCGGGGTGACGCTCTGCTCGGCGAAGGCGTCGGGGTAGTACTGCATCCAGTTCGCGAGGCCCTCGACCAGCCACTTCGGGTTGACGCCGGTGTACGAGTGGAGCAGGAAGTGCGTCAGCTCGTGGCGCAGCAGGCCGGTGTTCGCGGCGTACGAGCCGGCCTCGTGCGGGTTGATCTTGATCGCATGTCCGGCGACGGCCTCGAAGGAGCGGGTGTCGTGCGGGTCGGCCTCGGTCAGCGCGAAGGTGACCGCACCCGCCTGCTCGGTGCTGAGCGAGCTGAACGTCGTGGCGTTGCCGTTGGACGTCGCGTCGACCAGGAGCCGGTACGACGGCGGGATCCCGAGCTGACCGGCGTCGAACAGGATGTCGGCGTGGATCTCCTGCGCCAGGGGGGCGAGAGACCGTCGGTCACTCCGGTCCACGACGACCGTGAGCGGACCGAGCCGCTCGACCTCGGTCGCGACGCCGAACCACGGCCGCTCCTGGGCGGCGTCGAACGCGTCGTTGTCGTGGGCGGTCGTCTCGGAGCCCAGCAGCCAGTGGTGCCCGTCCTCGACGAACGTCACCTCCAGCTCGTTGCTGACCGGGTGGTCCATCGTGCCGGCGATCTGGAGGTACTCGAAGACCTCCGGGCGGAAGGACGGTCCGTCGCCCGCCACCGCTGCCGGAACGAGCTGTACCGAGGGGTCCATCACGTAGCTCAGGGAGGACACTCGCAGCTGGGTCAGGTTCTCGAACAGGATGCGCTGCTGCCGCACCAGGGCGGGACTGCGCGGGTCGACGGTCGCCAGGAAGGCCGACTCGTCGTCGTGCAGCACCGCGTGAGCGCGGCGCGCCAGCAGGGCCTTCACCTCGGCGAAGTCGTGGTGGGTGGCGCTGTACGACGCGTGGTGGCTCTGCCCGGGCAGGTCGGCCGTCGCTCCCGACGAGCCGCCACCGCACCCGGCCAGGAGGAGTCCCGCGCCGAGCACCGCCACGAGGGCGGTCGTACGCCGGCGCCTCGTGCGCGGTCTCGTCACGGCGGGAGCGTAGATGACGTCGTGGATCCCGGTGTGCCGCGTCAGGGAGGACTGGGACACTGTCCGGCATGCGCGTCCACCTCGGCACCGATCACGCCGGCCTCGACCTCAAGCAGCACCTGATCGACCACCTCCGCGGCCAGGGGCACGAGCCGGTCGACCACGGGGCGCTGGTCTACGACGCCCAGGACGACTACCCCGTGTACTGCCTCCGGGCCGCCGAGGCCGTCGTCGCCGACCCCGGGAGCCTCGGCGTGGTGATCGGCGGCTCGGGGAACGGCGAGCAGATCGCGGCGAACAAGGTCAAGGGGGTGCGGGCGGCCCTGGTGTGGAGCGAGGAGACCGCGGTGCTCGCCCGGCAGCACAACGACGCCAACGTGATCTCGGTCGGCGGGCGGATGCACTCGATCGACGACATGACGCACTTCGTCGACGTCTTCCTGGCGACGTCGTTCACCGGCGAGGAGCGCCACGCCCGCCGGATCGCGATGCTGGCCGACTACGAGCAGACCGGTGATCTCCCGCCACTGCCCGACAGCGCCTCAGGGGACGGCGGTGCCTGAGGGTCACACGCTGCACCGCCTCGCCACGCAGATCACCGACGCGTTCGCCGGACGCCCGGTCCGGGTCAGCAGCCCTCAGGGCCGGTTCGACCGCGAGGCCAGGCAGCTCGACGGGTCGACCCTGCTGGTCGCCGAGTCGGCGGGCAAGCACCTGTTCCTCGACTTCGACGCGGACCGGATCGTGCACGTGCACCTCGGCCTGATCGGCGGCTTCGACATCCACCGCGACGTGACCGACGTTCCGGCACCCGTCGGTCAGGTGCGGCTTCGCCTGGTCGGCGGCGGCGACCACCCGGCGTACGCCGACCTGCGGGGTGCGACGCAGTGCGAGCTGGTCACGTCCACCCGGCGTGACGAGATCGTCGGCAAGCTCGGACCCGACCCGTTGCGTCCGGACGCCGACCCCGACCGCGCCTGGGCCCGCATCTCGCGGAGTCCTCGCTCGATCGGAGACCTCCTGATGGACCAGGCGGTCCTGGCCGGGGTGGGGAACGTCTACCGCGCGGAGGTGCTGTTCCGCCATCGGATCCACCCGCTGCGGCCGGGTCGCACGCTCCGGGTCGGCCAGTGGCGCGACCTCTGGTCCGACCTGGTCGAGCTGATGGCCGAGGGCGTGCGCACGGGCCGGATCGACACCGTGCGACCCGAGCACACCCCCGAGGCGATGGGGCGTCCGCCGCGGGTCGACGACCACGGCGGAGAGGTCTACGTCTACCGGCGCACCGGTCAGCCGTGCCTGGTCTGCGGCACCACGATCCGCACCGCCGTGCTGGTCGGACGGAACATCTTCTGGTGCCCGTCGTGCCAGCGTAAGTTCCGCTCTCGGGCTCTACAGTGAAGGCTCTCACCGCAGGACGGGACCGACAGATGACGCATGCTGCCGCCGGGCAACGTCCCGCCTCCGGCCGGGCGCGCCGCCGCTGGTCGGCGATCCTCGCCGGCTCCCAGCCCGACCGGCTCGCGATCATCGCCCTGTTCTTCCTCGCGACGGTCGTCGGCGTGCTCATGCAGGCCTTCCCCGACTGGGTGGGGATCACCACGATCGCGCTCCCGCTGGTCGTGGGCGCCCTGTTCCTCGGTCCCCGCGCGCTGCCGTGGTTCGTGATCTACAACCTGGTCCTGCTCACGCTCGCGCTGCCCAAGGTGCCCAGCTTCTCCAGCCGGGCGGTCTTCACCACCGGGGTGATGTTCCTGCTCGCGTTCATCGTGATGATGACGTCGTTCCGACGGTCGCGGCTGGGCGTCGCCGGCAGCATGGGCGAGTCGATGCTGGCCGACCTGAGCGACCGCATCCAGGGCCAGGGCATGCTGCCGGACCTCCAGGACCCGTGGCACGCCGAGTCCGTGATCCGCTCCGCGGGCGGCACCCGGTTCGCCGGTGACTTCTTCGTCGTCGGCGACACCACGTCGGGCCGTCTCGACGTCTCCGTCGTCGACGTGTCCGGGAAGGGCGACCGGGCCGGCACGCGCGCGCTCCTGCTGGCCGGGGCCATGGGTGGCCTGGTCACCGCGCTCGACCCGCGCGAGTTCCTGCCCGCGACCAACGCCTACCTCATCAACCACCCGTGGCAGGACGGCTTCGCCACGGCCGTGCACCTCAGCGTCGACCTGGACTCCGGTGCCTTCGACGTGTGGACGGCCGGTCATCCACCGGCCCTGCACTGGCGGGCGGGGGCCGGGCGCTGGACGCCGCTGGCCTCCGAGGGACCGATGCTCGGCCTGATCCCGGACGCCGACTTCCACGAGGCCGGCGGCGTGCTGCGGTCCGGCGATGCGCTGATGCTCTACACCGACGGCATGGTGGAGACACGGAGCACCGACATCGGCATCGGCATCGACCGGCTGATCGGGCAGGCGGACCGCAAGCTGCGCAGCAAGTTCGAGGGCGGGGCGAAGACCCTGGTCGACTCCATCGGCAGCCGCTCCGACGACCGGGCGCTGCTCCTGGTCTGGCGCGACTGAGGGACGTTCGGCCTGCTCGTTTCGGACGGCCCGTGAGGCGTGTGGCACCATGACTTCGCGCGTCGCGCGGAGGGGCAGGCCGCTCCGCGGGCGGGTGCGCGGACGTAGCTCAATGGTAGAGCCTCAGTCTTCCAAACTGATGACGCGGGTTCGATTCCCGTCGTCCGCTCGGAGCCGTTCAACCGGGGCGTAGCGTAGTGGCTAGCGCGCCTGCTTTGGGAGCAGGAGATCGCAGGTTCGAGTCCTGTCGCCCCGACCACATCGTGCCCGCGAGTGCCGACGCACCGCGTCGAACGCCGGACGCAGCGGCCCGACGCCGTCACACTGTCGGACGTGTCCATTCCTCGGGAGGCCGCGATGTCGACGACAGCGGCGCCCCCCACGCCCCGCCGGTTGCTCGTCTTCGACGCGTGCCTGACGGTGCTGGCGCTTGCCGCCATCGCAGAGGGGTTCTGGAAGTGGCAGCAGCACGGCCCACCCGACTGGCAGCCGGTGTCGGTGCTCGGTCTGGTGAGCCTCCCGCTGCTGACGCGCTACAGCATCACCGTGTCGCGCGACGCCGAGGCCAACGTCATCGGGCTGACGGCCGCCGTGCTGTTCGCGAGCGCGTTCGGTGCCGACAGCCACATCTTCCCGGTGTGGGCCGTGCTGGTGCTGCTCAGCTCCATCGCGTTCAAGGGCGGCCTCCGGTACGGCGTGGCGCGCGGCACCGACGACGTCGTCGCCGGCTGGGCGCTGGTGTCCGTCGCGCCGTACATCGACGTCGGGCTGCGGCCGTTCGACCGCACCCTCGTCGCCCTGGTCACCTACGTCGTCGTCGAGGCCGTGGTGTTCTGGGTCCGCCGGCGGCTGCGCGGGCACGACTCCCCGCAGCGCGCGGTCGACGTCTCCTCGACGGCCCTGGCGCTCTTCGGCCTCTACTTCGCCTCGGTGTTCATCGCCGCGCTGCGCCGCCAGTACACGGCACCGAGCACCGCCGGCAACGCCGAGGTGGCGGTGATGGGGCTGGGTCTCGTGGTCGCGACCCTGGTCGGCTACAGCATGAGCCAGAACCTCATCCGCGGAGTGGCGGTGCTCTCGGAGGCGGCGACGACGCTGCCGTGGCCGGCCGACGACAACGACCGGCTCGTGACCAGGTTCGCCCGGTCCGCGATCCGCAGCGCGACGGCCGACATCGTGCCCCGCATCGGGCCGCCGGGCTCGCTCTCCGCCCCCGTCGACGAGGTGCGCTACCTCGTGCTGCGCCGGATGCCCGGCGACCGGCCGTACGACGCGGCCGACCAGAGGCTCCTCGAGGCGGTGGCCGCGATGGCCAGCGTGTCCCGGTCGGTCGACCTGCGCGAGGCCGGTCTGCGCCTGCGGAGCGTCACCGACGCGATGACCGGGCTCTGGAACTACCCGATGTTCGTCGACCTCTCCGAACAGGCGATCCGGGACCGGTCGGAGGGTGAGGTCCTGGCCCTGCTGTTCCTCGACCTCGACCGCTTCAAGCAGCTCAACGAGAAGCTCGGCCACTTCGACGCCGACCAGGTGCTGTGCGAGATCGCGCGGCGGCTCCAGGAGGCAGCGCCCGTTGACTCGGTGGTCGGCCGATTCGCCGGCGACGAGTTCGCCGTGCTCCTGCGGGCCGTGGACCGCGACACCCTCCAGGCCGAGGTGCAAGCCCTCGTGGACGGGGTGACGGCGCCGATCGCGGTGGCCGGGCAGCTGCTCACGGTCCACGTCAGTGTCGGCGTCGGCATCTGCGAGGCCTCCGACGACTCCGTCGACGACGTGATGCGCATCGCGGAGGAGAACATGCGGGAGGCGAAGGTGGCCGGACGCGCGGCCGTGGCGTCCCGCGACGAGAAGGACCTGGTCTCGACCGCGCTGGGCGAGCGCTCCGTGGTGGCCTTCCAGCCGATCCTGGACGCCCGCTCGGGCGTGCTCTGGGGCTGCGAGGCGCTGGTGCGGGCCACCGACCCGGAGCTGGGAGACGTCTCGCCGCTGACCCTGATCAGCTCGGCCGCCCGCCAGCAGGCGCTGGACGAGCTCACCAGCAAGATCGGCGTCGAGGCCCTCGACGCGATGGACACGCTGTCGCAGCGGGTGGCCGGACCCCTCCACCTGACGGTCAACCTCGAGTTCGAGCAGTTCCGCGTCGACAACCCGGTCTTCGAGCGGCTGAGCCGCAACCTGGGTGAGCGCGGCGTCCAGCTCGTGCTCGAGCTCTCCGAGCGTAGCTACGGGCACTGGACCAGCCAGCACGACCTTCTGGCGGAGCGGCTCAAGGAGCACGGCATGGGGCTGGCGATCGACGACTTCGGTGCCGGCTACGCGACCTTCAGCCTGCTCAACAAGTGGGGCTGGGACCTGGTCAAGATCGACAAGTCCCTGATCACGTCCGACGACGAGCAGTCCCGCCTGCTGTTCTCGAACGTCGTGCGGACGCTGCGCGAGCTGCAGCTGTGCACGCTGGCCGAGGGCATCGAGACCCCCGAGCAGCTGCTCGCGGCCCGTCGGGCCGGCGTCGGCCTCCTCCAGGGACACCTGGTCTGCGAGCCCGTCCCGATGGCCGAGCTGCTGCGCCGGGTCGGCCCCGACGGGACGGGTCTGGCCGCCTCGCTCGGTTAGGCGCGTTCCCGGTGGTGCCCTAGTCTGGAGACGCCGTGCGAGCGGCTTCCCCGCCCCGTGCCGCCATCTCTCGGTGTGGCCGGGCATCGCCGCGCGCCACATCCGTCATGCAAGGAGAACCACCTGTGAAGAGCGCCGTCGAGACCTTGGGCCCGACTAGGGCCAAGCTGACCGTCGAGGTGCCCTTCGAGGAGCTCAAGCCGAGCCTCGACAAGGCCTACAAGTCCATCGCGCAGCAGATCAACGTGCCGGGGTTCCGGCGCGGCAAGGTGCCCCCGATGGTGATCGACCGCCAGGTCGGCCGCGGCGCCGTGCTCCAGGAGGCGATCAACGAGGTCGTCCCGCAGAAGTACGTCGAGGCCCTGCAGTCCCACGACCTCCAGCCGCTGGCCCAGCCCGACGTCGAGGTGACCCGGATCGACGACAACGAGGCGATCGAGTTCACCGCCGAGGTCGACGTACGCCCGGAGATCACGGTCCCGGACTGGCACGGCCTGACCGCGGAGGTCGACGACCTCGAGGTCGACGACGACGACGTGGACGAGCAGGTCGAGGCGCTGCGCGAGCGGTTCGGCACGCTGCGCGACGTCGAGCGGCCCGCCGCCGACGGCGACTTCGTCACCATCGACCTGGTCGCCACCCAGAACGGCGAGCCGGTCGAGGGCGCCGAGGTCAGCGGCATGTCCTACCGCGTCGGGCGCGGCGGCATGCTCGAGGGCCTCGACGAGGCGCTGGAGGGCATGAGCGCCGGCGACGACAAGGTCTTCAGCTCGCAGCTGGTGGGCGGCGACCTGGTGGGCGAGGACGTCCAGGTGCAGGTCAAGGTCTCGCAGGTGCAGGAGCAGGAGCTGCCCGAGCTCGACGACGAGTTCGCGCAGATGGCCTCCGAGTTCGACACCGCCGACGAGCTCACCGAGGACGTCCGCGCCCGGCTCGGCAACGGCAAGCGGCTGGAGCAGGCCGCGGCCGCTCGTGACGCGGTCCTGGAGAAGCTCCTCGACCAGATCGAGGTCCCGCTGCCGGAGGGTGTCGTGGCCGACGAGCTGACCGAGCGCCGCCGCGGCATCGAGCAGCAGCTCGCGTTCGCCGGGATCACCCTGGAGAAGTACCTCGAGGACGAGGGCCAGACCCAGGAGGAGTTCGAGGCCGACCTCGACCGGCGGGTCCGCGAGTCGGTCGCCGCACAGTTCGTGCTCGACAAGGTCGCCAACGACCTCGAGCTGGGGGTCGACCAGGCTGAGCTGACCGACCACATGGTGCGCCGCGCGCAGCAGTCCGGGCAGGACCCGCAGGAGTTCGCCAACCACATGTTCGAGCACAACCACATCCCCGAGCTGGTCGCGGAGATCCGCCGCGGCAAGGCGCTCGCGCAGATCGTGGAGAGCGCGACGGTGACCGACGCCTCGGGGAACACCGTCGACCTGGCGAACCTGCGCCCGGACGGCACGCTCGGGGACCCGAGCGAGGCCGCGAGCGCCGAGACCGGCGCGGACGCCCAAGCCGACGCCGACACCGACGCGGATGCCGGTGCGGACACCGGCGCCGACACCGGCGCCGACACCGAGGAGTCCGGCCAGGGCGAGCCGGACGAGGAGCCCGCGCAGGCCTGAGCCAGGCTTCCGCTGTCGGCGAACAGCACCCCATCACGGGTGGAAGCGACGGCCGATCCGGCTAGGGTCGCTGACGTGAACGACTTCTCGTCCTCGATCGAGACCTCGCAGCCACGCGCCCAGAACGGCGCCTCGAGCTACGGCCTCGACGACCACATCTACCAGCGGCTGCTCAAGGAGCGGATCATCTTCCTCGGGTCCGAGGTCCGCGACCAGAACGCCAACGCGATCTGCGCCCAGCTGCTCCTGCTCTCGGCGGAGGACCCCGAGGCCGACATCTTCCTGCACATCAACAGCCCCGGCGGCTCGGTGGACGCCGGCATGGCGATCTACGACACGATGAACTACATCCAGCCCGACGTCGCCACGGTGGGCATGGGTCTGGCCGCCTCGATGGGGCAGTTCCTGCTCTGCGCCGGCGCCAAGGGCAAGCGGTACGCCCTCCCTCACGCGCGGATCATGATGCACCAGCCCAGCGGCGGCATCGGCGGCTCGGCCTCCGACATCAAGATCCAGGCCGAGCAGAGCCTGCTGCTGAAGAAGCAGCTGACCGAGCTCCAGGCCCAGCACACCGGTCAGAGCATCGAGCAGATCGAGCTCGACTCCGACCGTGACCGGTGGTTCACCCCTCAGCAGGCACTCGAGTACGGGTTCATCGACCACGTGATCACGAGCGCCGCCGAGGCCAGCGACGAGGGCCGGCCGGCCCGCTGAGAGGACAGACCATGAACTACTACATCCCGCAGTGGGAGGAGCGGACGTCGTACGGCTTCCGCAGGATCGACCCCTACGGCAAGCTGTTCGAGGACCGCATCATCTTCCTCGGCACCCCGATCTCCGACGACGTCGCCAACGCCGTGATGGCGCAGCTGCTGTGCCTGGAGTCGATGAACCCCGACCAGGACGTCCAGATCTACATCAACAGTCCCGGTGGCTCGTTCACGGCGCTGACCGCGATCTACGACACCATGAAGTTCATCAAGCCCGAGGTGCAGACGGTGTGCCTGGGCCAGGCGGCCTCGGCAGCCGCGGTCCTGCTCGCGGCGGGGACGCCGGGCAAGCGCCTCGCGCTGCCCAGCAGCCGGATCCTGATCCACCAGCCCTACACCGAGGGCACCGGGGGCCAGATCTCCGACCTCGAGATCCAGGCCAACGAGATCATCCGGATGCGCGAGATGCTGGAGCGGATGATCGCGGAGGCCTCGGGCAAGGACCAGGAGGAAGTGAGCCGTGACATCGAGCGCGACAAGATCCTGACCGCCGAGCAGGCCGTCGACTACGGCCTCATCGACGCGGTCCTGAACTCGCGCGCCGGGGTGCCGGCGCTCGCCTGACCGGCCTCGGCGCGTCGGCTCCCGCCGGGGCCCCGTGCCAGGCAAAGTTCGGGTGTGGGGTCCTGTCAACGAGGCGCCGAGGAGGTACCGTCGAAGGACCCGTCCGAACACCACCCGCAGCACCGCAGACCCGACCACCGGCACCAGGCCGGCCGAACCGGAGGATGACCGCCCGTGGCACGTATCGGTGACGGAGGCGACCTGCTGAAGTGCTCGTTCTGCGGGAAGAGCCAGAAGCAGGTCAAGAAGCTGATCGCGGGCCCTGGTGTCTACATCTGCGACGAGTGCATCGACCTCTGCAACGAGATCATCGAGGAGGAGCTCGCCGAGGGCAGCGAGGTCAGCCTCGACGAGCTGCCCAAGCCCCGCGAGATCTTCGAGTTCCTCAACTCCTACGTCATCGGCCAGGAGCGGGCGAAGAAGACCCTGGCGGTCGCGGTCTACAACCACTACAAGCGCGTCCAGGCGGGGCTCCAGCCGACCACGGCGAAGCACGCCAAGGACGAGGCGGTCGAGGTCGCCAAGTCCAACATCCTGGTGATCGGTCCGACCGGGTGCGGCAAGACCTACCTCGCCCAGACCCTGGCCCGGATGCTGAACGTGCCGTTCGCGATCGCGGACGCGACCGCCCTCACCGAGGCGGGCTACGTCGGCGAGGACGTCGAGAACATCCTGCTCAAGCTGATCCAGGCCGCCGACTACGACGTGAAGAAGGCCGAGAGCGGGATCATCTACATCGACGAGATCGACAAGGTGGCCCGCAAGGCCGAGAACCCCTCGATCACCCGTGACGTCTCCGGTGAGGGCGTCCAGCAGGCCCTGCTGAAGATCATCGAGGGCACCACCGCCTCCGTCCCGCCGCAGGGTGGCCGCAAGCACCCCCACCAGGAGTTCATCCAGATCGACACGACGAACATCCTGTTCATCGTGGGCGGCGCCTTCGCCGGGCTCGACCACATCATCGAGCAGCGGGTCGGCAAGAAGACCCTCGGCTTCACCGCCGAGGTCAAGGGCGCCGAGGAGCGCGACTCCGACGACCTGCTGGCGCAGGTCCGCCCGGAGGACCTCACGAAGTTCGGCCTGATCCCCGAGTTCATCGGCCGGCTCCCGATGATCGCCACGGTCAACAAGCTCGACGCCGACGCGCTCATGGAGATCCTCACCGTGCCACGCAACGCGTTCGTCAAGCAGTACCAACGGCTCTTCGAGCTCGACGACGTCGCCCTGGAGTTCACGCCCGAGGCGATCCGGGCGGTCGCGAGCCGCGCGCTCGAGCGCGGGACCGGCGCCCGCGGGGCGCGCGCGATCCTCGAGGAGGTCCTCCTCCACGTCATGTACGACGTGCCCTCGCGCAGCGACATCGGCAAGGTCGTGGTCACCGAGGAGGTCGTGAACGACGACGTCGCCCCGACCATGGTCCCGCGCGAGTCCGAGGCCAAGAAGAAGAAGTCTGCGTGAGCCACGCCGCTTGCGGCGGGGCTACCACGCGAGGTCGAGCGAGCGCGCGACCGAGGAACGAGGTCGCGACCGCGGGTCGAGACCCAGCCTGACCGTGGACGCCGAGCCGTCCCTCGGGCCCGCCTGAGCTGCGGATGTCCGATCGGTCAACCGGTCTAGTCCGTTCAGGTCATTTCCGGGTCATTTCGACCCCTGGCCCCTCCCGGGGTGGGAGCCGCGACCGAAACACTGTCGCCCGCAGCGTCATCCGGCCTTGAGGGGGGCACTTCGTGGGCGCGGATCGCAGGGGCCCCTTGCTGGCGTTCATCGTCATCGCCATCGTCGCCGCCATCCTGCTGATCACGTCCGTGCGCAGCCACGCGTCCACGGGTGACGTCGACTCCGGCACGATCCGGCTGGTGGCCGCGGTCGCCCCGCTGGTGCTCCCGTAGTCGGTCAGCCCTCCGCGACGGTCGCGGCCACGGACAGCTCGGCGTCGTCGGAGGCGACGTACGTCGGTGCGGCGGTGATCCGGCCGGCCCGCAGCAGGTCCTGCTCGGCGAGGCGCACGGCGTCGAGAGCCGCCGTCGGACCCGTGAACTCCACCGCCGAGAGCTCGTGGCGCATCGAGACCTTGGCCTGCGACTTGGCGCCGCGGATGCCGATCAGGGCCGCGGCCACGGCGTCCAGGGTCGCGGCGTCACCGGCGACGTCGCCCAGCTCCGCGCGCTGCGGCCAGGGTGCCCGGTGGACCGAGCCGCTCTGCCACCACGACCAGACCTCCTCGGTCACGAACGGCACGAACGGAGCGAGCAGCCGGAGCTGCACGTGCAGCGCGAGGGCGAGCGTCGCCTGGGCGGACTGCGCGGCGGAGCCTCCGGCCTCGTCGTACGCCCGCTCCTTGACCAGCTCGAGGTAGTCGTCGCAGAACTCCCAGAAGAACCGCTGCGTCACCTCGAGAGCCGTGGTGTAGTCGTACTCGTCGAACGCCGACGTGGCCTTGCCGACGACGACGTGGAGCTTCGCCAGCAGCGCCTGGTCGACGGGCTCGGACACGAGGGACGGGTCGGGGGTGACGGCGCCGACGGAGCCGAGCACGAACCTGGAGGCGTTGAGGATCTTCATCGCGAGCCTCCGCCCGTCCTTGAGCGGCTTCTCGTCGAACGCCGAGTCGAGGCCGGGACGCAACGAGGCGGCGCGCCACCGGATCGCGTCGGTGCCGTACTGCTCGAGCAGCGCGATCGGCGTGACCGCGTTGCCCTTCGACTTGCTCATCTTCTTCCGGTCGGGGTCCAGCACGAAGCCGGAGATCATCGCGTGCGACCACGGGACGGTGCGGTCCTCGTAGTGCGCGCGGACCACGCGGGAGAAGAGCCAGGTCCGGATGATCTCGTGCGCCTGGCTGCACAGGTCCATCGGGTAGACCCGCTGCCAGAGGTCCTCGTCGCGCTCCCACCCACCGGCGATCTGGGGCGTCAACGACGACGTCGCCCAGGTGTCCATCACGTCGGGGTCACCGATGAAGCCACCGGGCTGGTCGCGCTGCGACTCCTGGAAACCGGGTGCGGTCGCGGTGAGGGGGTCGATGGGGAGGTCCGCCTCATCGGCGACGATCACGTCGTCGTACCGGGGCTCGCCGGACTCGTCGAGCGGGTACCAGACCGGGAAGGGCACGCCGAAGTACCGCTGTCGGCTGATCAGCCAGTCACCGTTGAGGCCCTCGACCCAGTTGGTGTAGCGGTGCTGCATGTACGGAGGTGTCCAGTCGATCCGGTCCCCGATCGAGCTGAAGGTCTCGCGCAGGTCGGTGTCGCGGCCACCGTTGCGGATGTACCACTGCCGGGTGGACACGATCTCGAGGGGCTTGTCCCCGTTCTCGTAGAAGTTCGCCATCCGCTGCGTCGGCTTCGGCTCGCCCTCGAGGTCACCGGACTCCCGCAGCATCCCGACGATGCCCTCGCGCGCGGAGAACGCGGTCTTGCCGGCCACCTCGGCGTACGCCGCCGCCGCGGACGCGGACGACAGCCACTCGGGGGTCTCGCGGAGCAGACGTCCGTCGCGGCCGATCACGGTCCGCACCGGGAGCTGGAGCTCGCGCCACCACTGCACGTCGGTGAGGTCGCCGAAGGTGCAGCACATCGCGATGCCGGCTCCCTTGTCGGGCTCGGCCAGGTGGTGGCTGAGCACCGGGATCTCCACGCCGAAGACCGGGCTGGTCACGGTGGTCCCGAACAGCGACTGGTAGCGCTCGTCGTCCGGGTGGGCGATCAGCGCGACCACGGCGGGGATCAGCTCAGGACGGGTGGTCTCGATCCACACGTTCTCCGCGCCGTGGAAGGCGACCCGGTAGTAGTGCCCGGGGTACTCCCGTGCCTCGAGCTCGGCCTGGGCGACGGCCGACTGGAACGTGACGTCCCACAGCGTCGGCGACTCCTGCAGGTAGGCCTCGCCACGACCGAGGTTGCGCAGGAAGGCCCGCTGCGAGGTGGCCCGGCAGTCCTCGCTGATCGTGCGGTAGAGGTAGCTCCAGTCCACCGACAGCCCCACCTGGCGCCACAGCGCCTCGTACGAGACCTCGTCCTCGGCGGTGAGCCGCTCGCACAGCTCGACGAAGTTGGCGCGGCTGATCGGGACCTGACGCTTGGCATCGGGCTTCTCGGGTGGCGTGAAGTCCGGGTCGTAGGCGATGGACGGGTCACAGCGGACGCCGAAGTAGTTCTGGACCCGGCGCTCCGTGGGCAGGCCGTTGTCGTCCCAGCCCATCGGGTAGAAGACCTCCTTGCCGCGCATCCGCTGGTAGCGGGCGATGAGGTCGCACTGGGTGTAGGAGCAGACGCTCCCGAAGTGCAGCGTGCCCGACGCCGTCGGCGGCGGCGTGTCGATCGCGTAGATCTCCTCGCGGGTCTTCGTGCGGTCGAAGGCGTAGGTCTGGTCGGCCTCCCACTGCTTGGACCACTTGTCCTCGAGCCCCTCCAGCGCCGGCTTGTCCGGTACGACGACGGCCGGCTGCTGCGGCGTCGTCGTGGACAGGTGCGGAGTGGTCTCGGTCATGGCGGAAGTCTATGGAGCGCCACCGCGGCCCCCACAATCGGTTTGCCGCCCGGCGTCACCTCGGTGGGGACCCGGACGAGGCCGTCGGAGACCGCCCGCGACCGGGTTGCGGTCCGAGACCAGATCGTCGGCGACGGTGAGCAGCCCGTCTACGGCGAGGCGGACTCGGTCACGGTGACGGTGGCCGTTGCCGTGACGGTGGCGGTCACCGACGCGGTCACCGTGGCGGTCGACGTCGCGGTCGCCGTCGACGGAGGGCTGCTGGTGGCCGACGAGTCACTCCTCGGAGATGACGAGTCGTCGTTGTTCCCGACGACGACGGCCACTGCGGTGCCGCCGATGACGAGACCCACCAGCAGACCGACGAGGGCCGGCACCCAGCCGGCTCCTCCTCGTGAGGAGCTGCCGCTCGTCGCGGGCTCCGCGGGCCGCGCGGTCGGCTGCTCGGCACGCGGGAGGACCGCGGTGTCGTCGGGTGACGCACCGGTCGCCGACCCGGCCTGGGTCGGGTGGCGGTGCTCGGTCCAGGTGTCGCCGTCCCAGTACCGCTGCTGGTCGCGGTCGTGCGGATCCGGGTACCAACCCGGTGGCGGGCCGTCTCCCGACGTCGAGGTCATGCCCGGCAACGTACTCGCTGTTCCCGGCCAGGGCTCGGCCGCCGATGCGCTCGAGACGGCGGACCTACCCTTGGAGGGTGACGCTCGACGAGGTCGGCCGGTACGTCGAGTCGCTGCCGGAGGTCAAGCGGAAGGGAACCGAGGCGCGACCCGCGTGGTACGTCCACGACCGCCTCGTCGTGCGCCTGCAGGACCCGACGACGGTCGTCATCCGGGTCCCCCGGGACAAGCGGGAGCTGCTGCTGGACACCTACCCGGGCAGCTTCGGCGTACCGCCGCGGATGGAGGCGCACCACAAGGTCGAGGCCTACCTGGACCGGGCCGAACCGCGCGCGGTGCGTGCGGCCGTCGACCTCGCCTGGACCTTCCAGCGTCGCTGAGACGGTCAGTCCGCCGGGGTCGGCTCACGCCGCATGAGGCGGCTGAACGGGACGAAGCCGAGGCTCTCCCAGAACGCGCCGCCGCGGGGGTTGCTGTCGTAGACGTCGAGGCGCAGGGTGCTCCCCGGCCAGAGCTCCTCGACCGCCTGCTCGAACAGCCGCCTCCCGGGGCCCTGGCCGCGCTGGTCGGGGACGACGAAGAACTGCCGGACGAAGACGTCGGCGTAGTCGGGGTCGTCGCGCCAGACGACGTAGGCGACGGGCTCTTCGCCGGACTCGGCGATCGCCGCCTCGTAGCGGCCCTGCTCGAGCCAGGTGGCCATCCGTTCGACGTACGCCGACAGAGGGCCGACGGGTGCGGCGCCCTCGTCGCGCGAGAGCTGCTCGTTCATCGCGGCGAGGACCTCGGCGTCGTCGGAGGTGCAGCGCCGCCAGGGAGGTGGTGGGTGGTGGGTGGCCATGCCGCCATCCTGTCGCGGTCAGCACGGGCGCGAACGTGCGGTCAACCCCCTGGGGTGCGCGCAGACGGCTGGGGATGATGGTGGTGTGAACGACGTACGCGTGCTCGTGGTCGACGACCAGGACGCCTACCGCCGCGCCATGGGTGCCGTGGTGGCCGAGACGCCCGGGTTCGTCGTGGTCGGCGCCGTCGCGACCGGTGAGGAGTCGCTGGCCGTGGCCCGCGAGCTCGAGCCGGATCTCGTGCTGATGGACGTCAACCTCCCGGGCATCGACGGCGTGGAGGCGACCCGCCGGCTCGACCAGGGTCCGGTCGTCGTGCTGCTGTCGACGTACGACGAGGACGAGTTCGACCGCACCGAGTGTGATGCCTCGGCCTACGTCTCGAAGGCGGCGTTCAGCCCCGAGCGCCTGCAGCAGGTGTGGCGGGACGCGCTGCGGGAGCGGGAGCCGCCGGCAGCCGGATCGTGAGCAGGTCGCTGGTCTCGGTCAGCTCGCCGCCGGCCGCCTCCACCCGATCAGCCATGCCCAGCCGGTCGAGGCCGTCGACCGTCGAGCCCACGATCGTGATGACGAGGGCGTCCTCGGCTCTCTCGACCGTGACGCGGTCCGGTCCAGGGTCGCGGGCGAGCGCCTCGAGGCAGCAGAAGTACGCCGCCGCCTCGACCCGTTCGGCATAACGGGACGTCCGGACCTCCGGGTCGATCGAGAGAAGCGCGGCGACCCCGCGGCGCTCGGCGAACGACGACAGGGCCGCGCCGAGTCCCGACCGCGTGAGCAACATCGAATAGATGCCTCGGGTCAGCTCACGGAGCGCCTCGAGGCCGACCGTCGCCGCGGCGACGTACGCCGCCACCGTGTGCTCGTCGACACCCTCCGGAGCGTTCACGAGGTCCGCCCGGAGGCTGTTCATCGCGGGCAGGACCTCCCGCGCGAGCGCGGCCTCGAGTCGCCGGCGCTCGGTGTCCGCCGCCAGGATGATGCGCCGGCGCGAGGCGTCGAGGTCCCGAGTGCGCTCGTCGAGCCGGACGACCTGCGCGGCGAGCTCGACCTGGAGCCGGACGTTGCGGAACGCGACAGCGGCCTGGTCGGCGATGTCGGCGAGCATGCCCAGCTCGAAGGGACGGACGTCGCGACCCGGTGGGACCTGCACGGCGATGGAGCCGAGGAAGCCGTGCTCGTCAGCGATGGGGACCACCTGACAGGCCGGTTCGTCCGGTGGGTTGGCGCCGGGTGGCCAGACCTCGACGAGGTCCTCCCCGGCGTCCACCGCGAGACGCACCACCGCCCGCTCGGCCGCGACCGCCTGCCCGGCGGCGGCCGCGATGGCTGGAAGCACGGCGCCCGGAGCAGGGCTCCGGCCGATCCTGCGGCTGAACGACGCGAGGGCGTCGTACGGCGCCGCTCGGGCTCCGTAGGCGAGACGATCGGCCAGGCGCACGACCGCCGTCCGCAGGGGCTGGAACGCGAGCGCCACGACGGTCATCGCGATCAGGGAGGCCCAGAAGCCGCCCGTCCGGTGACCCGCCGCGCGGCCCAGCGCGACGACGAGCCCGACGTAGCCCGCTGCTGCGAACGCGGCGGCGACGGCCACGAGCAGGCCGCGGCTGATGATCAGCTCGACGTCGTAGAGCCGGTAGCGCAGCACGGCGACCGCGACGCAGAGCAGCAGGAAGGCGTAGGACACGTAGAGCACGAAGCTCGACCAGACCGTCTGACGGCCCCCGTTCGTCGCCTCGGTGGCGAGCAGGATGGCCAGCGACACCCCGACGGTGGCCGCTCCGAGCGCCACGATCCGGATCTGGCGGCGCTCCTGACCGTGCGAGCGGTGGAGACGGATGCCGAGGCAGGTGACCGACGCCAGCAGCGCGGCCAGGATGGCGAGGATGCCGCAGGCGAAGAAGGCCGAGGCCAGGCCGTCGTTGTTGGCGGCGTCGTTCTCGCGGGTGCTGATGGCGTGCGGGCCGACGCGCACCACTCCCGCGGCGAAGGAGAGGTACCCCGCCACGGCCACGACGGCGACCGAGCGCCAGCCGCGCGCCATCAGGCGGCCGCTGGGGATCAGCAGGAACGTGATCGCCAGACCGCGCGAGGGCGAAGGAGCCCCCGGTGATGGCGGAGACCCACCCGACCAGTTCGGCGAAGCGCGCAGGTCCTGGACCGTCCTCGTAGAGGACCCATCGGGTGTAGGACTCGCAGACCATGGACACGCACGTCACGACACCGGTCACCGAGAGCAGCCAGCCGATCGGCTGACGTCGGTCGGCGCCGATGATCACGGCGCCGAGGACGGAGCACCCGGCCGCGGCGACGTCCACCAGTGGCCAGCCGTGGATGCCCAGTGCTCGACCGGAGAACAGGCCGATCGAGTCCGCGACGATGAAGGAGTCGGCGAGCACGAGGGCCAGGCTCGCGACCGCGAACGCCCAAGCCAGCCTGACCGGGGACGGCGTCACGGGGCCACCTCGAACGGGATGAGCGGGACGGTCGCCACGACGGCGGCGCCGTGGCCGGGCTCGGCGTGGAGGGTGAGCTGCCCGCCGACGGCGTCGATGCGGTCGTGCATGTTGCCGAGGCCTCGCCCTGCGCGGCCGTCCTCGGCCCGGAAGCCCGACCCGTCGTCGCGGACCTCCAGGCGGACCCGGTCTCCGTCGGAGGAGAGGTCCACCGTGATCGCCTCCGCATGGGCGTGCTTGAACGCGTTCTGGAGAGCCTCGACGGCGCAGAAGTACAGCGCCGCCTCGAGCGGCTCGGGGAGCCGGTCGATGCCGTGGTCGTCCACGGTGATCGAGAGGGGAGTCACCGGGAGCACCTCTCGCAGCGCTGCCGCCACGCCGTGCTCGACGAGGGTGACGGGGTACAGCCCGCGGGCGAGGTCCAGGAGGGTGGTGACCGCGGCGTCCACCGCGGCCACCTGTTCGCCGAGGACGGCCCGGGCGCGGTCCGGGGACCTCTCGGCCAGGGTCTGGGCGAGGCGGAGGTTCACGACGAGGGCGACCAGGTGTTGCTGCGCACCGTCGTGGATGTCGCGCTCGAGGCGGCGACGCTCGGCATCGTGGGTGTCGACGAGACGCCGTCGTGACTCCTGCAGCTCGTCTGCCCGAGCCGCGAGGTCCGTGGCCTGTCGGGCCAGGTCGGCGCGCAGCCGGGCACGGTGGAGCACCATGCCGGCCTGAGCCGCCAGATCGGCCAGCAGTCGTTCCTCGACGGGCCCGAAGGGCTGATCCGCCGGCTCTCGTACCCGGAGCGTCCCGAGCGTCACGCCGTCGAGGATCACGTCTCGCGCATGGAACCGCGCCGTCCCGACGCCAGCCGGTTCCTCGTGGCCGGCTTCCGGCGGCCACGACGCCGCGCACTCGTAGACGCCTCCCATCGCGAGCCACACCTGCGCCTCGGATGCGCCCGTCCCGGTGGCCAGGTGCCGGGCCAGCCGGGTGGGCAGGTCGAGCGGGCCATCCTCGTCTCCGACATCGGTCAACGACTCCGTGAAGCCGCTGAGGACGTCGTACGGCGAGCGTCGGCCCCGGTCGAGCCTCTCGGTGAGGACCCGCCGTATTGCCGTGCGGAACGGCTCCAGCCCCAGCGCCACCAGGGCGGTGGCGAGCACCGAGAGCGCCACGTCCGGCGAGTCGGTGCTCCCGACCAGCAACCCGCCGCCGAGGACGACGACGACGTAGACGAGTGCGACAGCCAGCAGGGTCCCCAGATCGACCATCAGCGTGGTCCGCCGGTCCTGGGCCCATGGCCGCACGGTCATGCGACGAGTGTGGAGGACATCGGGCCGGTCAGGGCAGGGGAGCAGCCGTCGAGGAGGAGTGCGGGAAACCGCACTCGCCCCTCGCTCGTGACGTCAGCGGGTCGCCTCGACGTAGGTGAGCACCGCCGAGACCCGGCGGTTCGTCTCGCCCTCGTCGAGCAGACCCAGCTTGAGGAAGACCGAGCTGATGTGCTTCTCGACCGACCGCTCGCTCATGAAGAGCGTCCGCGCGATCGTGGCGTTGGTGCGGCCGGTGGCCATCTGCTCCAGCACCTGCCGCTCCTTGTCGGTCAGGCCGCGGAGGGGAGAGCCCGCTTCGGCCGACCGGCGAGCCATCAGTCCCTCGACGACCTTCGGGTCGAGCGCGGAGCCTCCTCGGGCCACGTCCTGGAGGGCGCGCACGAGCTCCTCGATGTCGGAGACCCGTTCCTTCAGGAGATACCCGAGACCGGCCACGCCGTCGGCCAGGAGCTCGAAGGCGTAGTCCTCCTCGACGTACTGCGAGAGGACCACCACGCCGATGTCCGGGTACTCGGTGCGGATCTGCTTGGCCGCCTCGATCCCCTCCATCGTGTGGGTGGGTGGCATCCGGATGTCGGTGAGCACCGCGTCGGGTCGGTGCGTGGCGACCGAGGCCAGCAGCGCCTGCGGGTCTCCCACACTGTCGACGAGCTCCAGGCCCTCGACCTCCGCGAGCAGCTTGGCGACTCCCTCGCGCACGAGGAAGTTGTCGTCGGCCAGCACGACACGGAGTGCCCCCATGAACGGAGCGTAGGGGATCGCGAGGCACTGGAGCGGCGACGCCGATGTGGCCGCTCCCCGGAGGAACGGCCACACCGGCGTTGTTCTGGTTGACGGGTCAGACCAGGGCAGGCACCCGCTCCGGCTCCTGCTCGGAGGTCTCCGGCGCCTCCGCCTCGGTCTCGTCCTCGCCGTCGTGCGAGCCACCCTCGATGTCGATCACCGGCAGCCGGCGCTCGAGCCAGGCCGGCAACCACCAGGCGCGGTGGCCGAGCAGGCTCATCGCCGCCGGCACCAGCACCATCCGGACCAGCGTGACGTCGAGCAGGACGGCGACCGACAGGCCGACACCGAACATCTTGGTCGTCACGTCCACATCCAGGATGAACGACCCGAACACGCTGATCATGATGATCGCGGCGCTGGTGATGATCTTGGCCGTCGAACCGACGCCCTCGACCACGGCGCGACCGGGGTTGCGGTGCTGCAGGTACTGCTCGCGCACCCGACTCATCAAGAAGACCTCGTAGTCCATCGACAGGCCGAACAGGATCGCGAACATCAGCATCGGCGCCAAGGGCATGATCGGCACGGACTCGTGGACGCCGATCAGGCTCGCGCCCCAGCCCCACTGGAAGACCGCCACGATGACGCCGTACGCCGCGCCGACTCCCAGCACGTTGAGGACCGCGGCCTTCAACGGGACGAGCACCGAACGGAACACCAGCATCAGCACCAGGAACGACAGGCCGATCACGGCGCCGAGGAACAGCGGCATGCGGTCCTGCAGCCGGGACGAGACGTCGTCGGTCAGTGCGGTCGCACCGGTGACGGATGCCTCGACGCCGGTTCCGTTCAGCGCCTGCGGGAGAACACGCCCGCGAACGTCCGCGAGCAGCTCTCCGGTCCTCGCGTCCTGCGGAGAGGTGGTCGGCGTGACGGTGAGGATCGCGATGTCCGCGGCCTTGTTCGTCGTCGGCTGTCCGACCGAGGCGACGCCCGGCTCGTGAGCCAGGGCCGTCCCCACCTTCTCGATGGCGCCCTGCGGGAGGGTGCCACCCGTGGACTCGAGCACGACCTCGAGCGGACCGTTGGTCCCGGGGCCGTAGCCGTCCGCCATCAGGTCGTACGCCTGGCGGGTCGTCGACCCGGGAGCGTCGTTGCCGGCGTCGGCGAACCCGAGGTGCATGGAGAACACCGGGACGGCCAGGATCCCGAGCACCACCGCAGCTGCTCCGCCGAACCTCAGCGGCTTGTTCACCACGCGCTGGGCCCAACGGGCGGACCTCGCATCGGGGTTGTACGCCGCCTTCGACGTGACGAACGGGATGCGGGCGCTGTTCACCTTGTGCTTGACGACACCGAGCATGGCGGGAAGCAGCGTGATCGAGGCCAGCATGGTGACGGCCACCATGATCGCCGAGCCGTAGCCCATCATCGCCATCATCGGGATGCCCGACACCTTCAGGCCGAGGATCGCCACGATCACCGTCACGCCGGCGAAGAGCACCGACAGGCCGGCCGTCGCGTTGGCGCGGCCGATGGCGACGGGGACGGACTGACCGGACGCCAGGTTCTGGCGGTGCCGGGCGAGGATGAACAACGCGTAGTCGATGCCGACACCGAGCCCGAGCATCATGGCGACGACACCGGTGATCGAGGGGACGGGAACGAGACCGGACATGATCCCGATCGCGCTGCTCCCGATCACGATGGCGAACAGGGCGGTCACGATCGGCAGGCTCATCGCGACCAGGGAACCGAACGCGATCGCGAGGATCAGGACGGCCATCAGGATGCCGATCAGCTCGCTGTTGCCGCCGGCAGGCGCGTTCGCGTAGCCGAGGCCCCCGTCGTACTCGACCTGGATGCCGGCGTCGCGCAGGCCCTGGACGGCCTTCTCAGCGGCGTCGAACTCGGTCTTGTCGATCTTCTCCTGGTCGAAGCCGACCGTGGCGAAGGCGGTCCGACCGTCCTTGCTGACGGTCGGGCCTCGCGGGTCGTAGGGACTGCTGACGGCGATCACGTGCGGTCCGGCCTCGAGCGCGGTGACGGCCTGCTCGACCGCGTGCTTCGTCTCCGGTGACGTCAGACCTTTCTCGGAGTGGAGGACCACGTCGGAGGTGTAGAGCGTCTCCTGCGGGAAGCGGTCCTGGATGGTGTCGGCCGCTCGCTGCGACTCGGCGCCGGGGAGGCTGAAGCTCTCGTCCGGAGCTCCGCCGATCGAGCTGTTCAGCAGGAAGACCGCCCCGGCGACGACCAGCCAGGCTGAGATGACACGCCAGGGGTGACGGCCGGAGAAGTTCCCGATCTTGTAGAGGAGGTGAGACATGGCAAGACCTTTCGACGGTGACGTGGGGCGGGACGACTGGTGGGTGGAGCGGGACATGGCGATTCCTTTGCACTGGGTGGAGGAGGCTGTCTGCGGGCCCTCGAGCCCCACTCCTCGAAGGTAGGAATTCCGGCGCCCCGGCCCCATGGCGTAGGCCGCACACCTCGCGTGGCAGGCCGCGCTCCCGACCGTCACTCGGGGGGCGGGAAACCGCATGCGTCGATGGGGGGTGAGCGCCTAGCGTCGGTGCATGGAGCTGCGTTTCTACGACGATCCCGGTGATTTCCTCGACGTGGCCGGCGCCCACCTCTCGGAGCAGCCGGTGCTGAGCACGGTGATGGCCGGCGTGGCTTCGCGTATCCGGGACCAGCTCGCCTCCGGGGTGCCGTGGCCGGAGGGGGTGCCGTGCTGGTTCGCCGCCTTCGTGGAGCGCGGGACCGTGGTGGCCACGGCCATGCGGACGGCACCGTTCGGCGAGTACCCGGCGTACGTGATGCCGATGTCGGACGATGCGGCGGTCCTCCTGGCCCGCACGCTTCTCGACCGCGACGAGCCGGTACTGGGTGCGAACGGCGCCCTTCCCGCGGTGCAGATCTTCTGCGAGGAGATGGCGAGCGCGACCGGGAAGCGCGCCGCGGTCGGCCAGCACACCCGGCTGTTCGAGCTCGGTCAGCTCAAGGAGCCTCGCGAGGCCTCCGGCCGGCTGCGACGGGCGCGCCCGGACGAGCAGGACCTGGTCACGAGCTGGTACGACGCGTTCATGGCGGACGCCGACGAGCAGGCCGGACGCGCGCCCGGATCCTCGCCGCACGAGGCTCCGACCCCGGACGAGATGCGGCGCCGGATCGAGACCGGACAGATCTTCGTCTGGGAGGTCGAGGGTGTGCCGCTCCACGTCACCGCTGCCACGCTGCCGGCGTTCGGCGTCTCCCGGGTCGGGCCGGTCTACACGCCCAAGGAGCACCGTGGACGCGGCTACGCCAGCCGGGCGGTCTACGAGGTGTCGAAGGGGCTCCTCGAGCGTGGCCTCCGAGCCTGCCTGTTCACCGACCAGGCGAACCCGACGTCGAACAAGATCTACGAGGCACTCGGCTACGAGCGCCTCGTGGACATGGCGAATCTGCGCGTCGAGTGACGGCTCCCTAGACTCGGTCGCGCCATGACCGATCTGCCCGAGGCGCGACTCGCCGAGACCATCGAGGAGGTCGACGACGCGCTCCAGTCCCGCTGGCCCGAGTCGAAGCTCGAGCCGTCGCTCGACCGCATCCGCGCGTTCACCCAGCTGCTCGGCGACCCGCAGCGCGCCTACCCGGTCATCCACCTGACGGGCACGAACGGCAAGACGTCGACCAGCCGGATGATCGACACCCTCCTGCGGTCGCTCGACCTGCGGACCGGCCGCTTCACGAGCCCGCACCTCGAGCGGATCAACGAGCGGATCTCGATCGACGGCGAGCCGCTCACCGACGAGGAGTTCGTGCGGGCGTTCAACGAGGTCGCCCCTTACACCCTCCTCGTCGACTCCACGCAGGAGCATCCGCTGAGCTTCTTCGAGACGGTCGTCGCGATGGCGTACGCCGCCTTCGCCGACGCGCCGGTCGACGTGGCGGTCGTCGAGGTCGGCCTCGGGGGAGCGTGGGACGCGACCAACGTGGCCGACGGCACCGTCGCCGTGGTCACGCCGATCGGTGTCGACCACGCGGCGTACCTCGGGAGCACGGTCGAGCAGATCGCGACCGAGAAGGCCGGGATCATCAAGCCCGGAGCGATCGCGGTGCTCGCCGAGCAGCCCCCGGGTGCCGCGGCGATCCTGCTCCGCCGGTGCACGGAGGTCGGCGCGACCCCGGTCCGCGAGGGCCTGGAGTTCGGCGTCGTCTCACGCGTGCCGGGTGTGGGCGGGCAGATGCTCTCGTTGAAAGGGCTCCGCGGCGAGTACGACGACGTCTTCCTCCCGCTGTTCGGCGCGCACCAGGCGCAGAACGCCGCCACCGCGCTGGCCGCGGTCGAGGCGTTCCTCGGCGAGCAGGCGCTCGACGCCGACCTCGTCCGCGAGGCCTTCGCCCGCGTGACCTCGCCCGGGCGACTGGAGATCATCCGGCGCAGTCCCATGATCCTGCTGGACGCGGCGCACAACCCGCACGGTGCCGAGGCCACCGCGGCCGCGCTCGAGGACTCGTTCGCCTTCTCCCCGCTGATCGGGGTGATCGGGGTGATGTCGGACAAGGAGTACGAAGGTGTGCTCGGGGCGTTCGAGCCGCACCTGGCCCACGTGGTCGTCACCCAGAACTCCACGCCGCGTGCCCTGCCCGCCGAGGAGCTCGCCGTCGTCGCGCGTGAGGTGTTCGGCGAGGACCGGGTGACGGTCGCCCCGAGGCTGGGCGACGCGATCGACGAGGCGACGGCGCTCGCGGAGGCCGGCGAGGCGGTCGGCACGTCGATCGGGTCGGGCGCGGTGCTGGTCACCGGGTCGGTGGTGACGGTGGGCGAGGCGCGCGCGATGCTGCGCCGGCGCGAGCGGCCGGCCGGTGGCTGAGCCGTCGGCAGCACCTGTTCGTGCGGGCGAACGGTCGCCGAAGCGCGGCATGTGCGCGGCGATCCTCTCCCTCGAGGCGATCGTGCTCGGGCTGACGACACCGGTGATGATCAACCTCGCGGACGTGCCGTGGCGCACGGCGTTCGCCGTCGGGCTGGGCCTGTGCGTCGCCTGCCTCGTGCTGGCCGGGCTGCTCCGGTGGGAGGCGGCGTACGTCGTGGGCTGGGTGATCCAGGTCGCCGCCATCGCACTGGGCTTCGTGGTCACGATGATGTTCGTGCTCGGGACGATCTTCGCGCTGCTCTGGGGTACGGCGTACTTCCTCGGGCGCAAGATCGAGCGCGAGCGCGCCGAGGCGTACGCCGCCTACGACGCCGAGCACTCCGCCTGACCACGCTCGTGCCGAAGGGTCGCGGGCCCGGCGACCGGACGGCGTCGTGCGACCATGCGCAGGTGCGGGGCGAGCTCATCACCGAGACGTTCGCCTTCGACGGCGGTCGACAGGTGACGGTCTACGTGCCGCCGAGCCGGCCCCAGGGCTTGGTGTTCGCCGGGGACGGTCAGGCTCTCGCGTCGTGGGGTGCCGACCTCGAGGAGACCGGCGCACCGCCCGTCATGGTGGTGGGCGTCCACGGCTCGGCCGACGAGACCCGTCGGCTGCACGAGTACTCCGCGACGCTCGATCCGGTTCGCTTCGCCGCCCACGAGACGTTCGTCGTCCACGAGGTCCGAGGGTGGGTGGAGTCGCGTTTCGGAGTGGCGTTGCCCACCGAACGCACCGCTGTGCTCGGCGTCTCGGCCGGAGGAGAGCTGGCTCTGGCGATGGGTCTACGCCATCCGCAGGTGTTCGGTGCCGTGCTCTGTGCCTCACCCGGGGCCGGTTATCGGCCGCCGGTGGAGCTGCCGGCACGGCTACCGCGGACCTATCTCCTGGCGGGCACCGGGGAGCCGTTCTTCCGGGAGAACGCGAGCCGGTGGGCGTCCGCCCTGGCGAACGGCGGCGCGGACGTGGTGATGCAGGTCCGTGCCGGCGCGCACGGCGACGCGTTCTGGCGGGAGGAGCTCGCCCCGATGGTGGAGTGGGCGTTCGGCGGATGACCACGTGGGGGAGCAACCGACCCAGCGGCCCGGCGAGGCCTGCTCAGCCACGCTCCAGCGCGCGCACGATCGCGGTGAGCGCGCGGTCGAGCTCGGCGTCGGTGCAGCCGCCGAAGCCGATGATGACGCCGCTGAGCCGGGCCGTCCGGCAGTAGTCGCGGAGCAGAGGGAGCTCGAAGCCGGCCTCGCGGGCTTCGGCGGCGACACGCAGGGCGGTCGTCTGCGGGAGCGGGACCGTGGCGTACATGCCGGCGACCGGCTGGATCGGCTCGGCGCGTCCGGACAGCGCGGCGACGACGCGCTCGGCGCGAACGGCGTACGCCCTGCGTGCGGAGCGGACGACCTGGTCGACGTACCCGTCGCGCAGCAGGGAGACGAACGCGCGCTGGACCGGCCAGGCACCGGTGTCGTGGGTGACCTCGACCCGCCGGAGGATCGCGCGGTGCAGCGCCGGCGGGGCGACCAGCCACCCGAGGCGCATGCTCGGGGCCACGGTCTTGCTGGTCGTGCCGAGGTAGGCGACGACGTCGCGGTCGAGGGCGGCCAGCGCCGGCACCGGCGCCACGTCGTAGCGGAACTCGGAGTCGTAGTCGTCCTCGATCACCACCGCACCCGCGCTCCGGGCGGCGGCGAGCAGCGCGAGCCGGTCGGCGCCCGGCATCACGGGGCCGAGCGGGTGCTGGTGCGCGGGCGTGACGTACGCCGCCGCGCAGCCGGCGAGGTCCGTCACCGGCGTCGCGGCCGGCAGGTCGCGGAGCTCCCGGCCGCTCGCCCGGATGGCCTCGGCCGCCGCCCGGTAGCCCGGGTCCTCGTGCGCGACCGGGCCCGCGGGAAGGGCGGACAGCACCTGGGTGAGCCCGCCGATGGTCCCGGTGGTCACCAGGATCTCGTCGGGGTCGCAGGTCAGGCCGCGGGTGCGGGCGAGGTGCCCGGCGAGCTCGTCGCGGAGCTCCGGGAGACCCGCGGGGTCGTCGTACCCACGTGGGGGAGTGGCCACGGAGACGTCGCGCCAGGCTCTCCGCCAGGCGGCCCGGTGGCGCTCGTCGATCCACGGGGTCCCGGTGTCGAGCCGGAGCAGCCCCGTGCCGTGGGTCCGAGCCTGGGCCGGCCGGTGGCCGCGGCGTGGCGCGGCGCCGGCCGCGACGTACGTCCCGGAGCCGCGGCGGCTGTCGAGCCAGCCTTCGGCGGTGAGCTGGTCGTAGGCCTGCTCGGTGACGCTGCGTGAGACCCGGAGGTCCGCGGCCAGGGCGCGGGTGCTCGGGAGCCGCCGGCCGACGGGCAGCCCACCGGCGACGACCTGGTCGCGGACCCCGGCCGCGAGCTGACGAGCGAGGGGGACGCCTGAACCGCGGTCGAGGGTGACCGGGAGCGGAGTGCTGCGAGCCATGACAAGTGTCCTGTCTGAATGCCGGTCAAGTGGCCCGTGCGACCAGGCCACTTCGCGATCAGGATAGGACCATGAGCCAGACCCTGTCTGCGACCGCACGGACGCGACTCACCCGCCACCGCGAGCGGGGGAGCGACGATCGCGCCGACCTGTTCGCGCTCCTCGAGGAGGCGCTGGTCTGCCACGTCGGCATCGTCCGGGACGGCGAGCCGGTCGTCCTGCCGTCGATCTTCGCGGTCGACCGGGACGGCCCCGACGAGGGCGGCACGCTCTACCTGCACGGGTCGGTCGCGGCCCCGTGGCTGGCGCAGGCACCGGGCCAGGTCGTGTGCGTGACGTTCACGCTGGTCGACGCCCTCGTCCTCGCCCGTGCGGCGTTCAGCCACTCGATGAACTACCGCTCGGCCGTCGTGTACGGCCCCGTCAGGCGCGTCGACGACCCCGCCGAGCGCGACCATGCCTTGAGGCTGATCGTCGACCACGTCGTGCCCGGACGGACCGCCACGCTGCGGGCGAACAACCGCAAGGAGCTCGCGGCGACGACCGTGATCGCCCTGCCGCTCGCCGAGGCGTCGGTGAAGGCGCGTACGGGCGGGCCGAAGGACGAACCCGAGGACGTCGCGGCCGGCACCTGGGCGGGCGTCGTCCCCCTGCGCGTCGCGGCCGGCGCCGTCGAGCCGGATCAGGACGGGCCGGTCCCGGACGACGTCAGGCGGCGTCTCGCCGACTGGTGAGCCGTGGGTAGGGTGCCGCCCATGGAGCGCACCCTGGTCCTGGTCAAGCCCGACGGCGTACGTCGCGGCCTCACCGGTGAGGTGATCCGGCGGATCGAGGCCAAGGGCTACCGTCTCGTCCGCCTCGAGCTCCGCGACGCGACCCGCGAGCTCCTCGCCGAGCACTACGCCGAGCACGAGGGCAAGCCGTTCTACGAGCCGCTCGTCGAGTTCATGCTGTCCGGTCCGGTCGCCGCGATGGTCGTCGAGGGCGAGCGCGTGGTCGAGGGCTTCCGGGCCCTGGCCGGCGCCACCGACCCGACCGTCGCGCTTCCGGGCACGATCCGCGGCGACCTGGGCCGCGACTGGGGCCTCGCCGTCCAGCAGAACATCGTGCACGGCTCCGACGCACCCGAGTCGGCCGAGCGCGAGATCACGATCTGGTTCGGCTGACCGGCCGCCTGTCATGACCGCGCAATTGCGCCGTTGTGGCAAGCCCGAGGCCGGGATCGATGTCGTAACTGCGCAATCGCGCTGACAGGTCGAGCACCGACAAACAGCCGGCGTGCCCGGTGTGTCTGCCCGATGTGAGCCTGATCCGCTCTTAACCTGCTGACGGGTCGTCGTGCCGCGTGGATCGGCAGGCCGGTCCCACGGGGTCGCAGGCGTGTGTCCCCATCCTTCCCCGGAACGACGCGAACCTGCGAGGCACTGCGCATGGCGAACAGCATCATCGGCCGTGACATGGCGGTCGACCTCGGGACCGCCAACACGCTGGTCTACGTCCGCGGTCGTGGGATCATGCTGGACGAGCCCAGCGTCGTCGCGCTCAACGACACCACCGGCGAGGTGCTGGCGGTCGGTCACGAGGCCAAGCGCATGATCGGCCGTACGCCGGACAACATCACCGCGCTGCGCCCGATGAAGGACGGCGTGATCGCCGACTTCGAGGCGACCGAGCAGATGCTCCGCTTCTTCATCCAGCAGGTCCATCGCCGGCGCTACCTCGCGAAGCCCCGGATGGTGGTCTGCGTGCCGAGCGGGATCACCGCCGTGGAGCAGCGGGCCGTCAAGGAGGCCGGCTACCAGGCCGGCGCGCGCAAGGTCTACATCATCGAGGAGCCGATGGCCGCCGCGATCGGCGCCGGGCTGCCCGTGCACCAGGCCGCCGGGAACATGGTCGTCGACGTCGGTGGCGGCACCACCGAGGTCGCGGTCATCTCGCTCGGCGGGGTGGTCACCAGTCTTTCCATCCGCACCGCCGGCGACGACCTCGACGCCGCGATCATCGCGTGGATGAAGAAGGAGTACAGCCTCATGCTCGGCGACCGCACCGCCGAGGAGATGAAGATGACGCTGGGGTCGGCGTTCCCGACCCACGACGAGCCGGAGGCCGAGATCCGCGGCCGCGACATGATCAGCGGGCTACCGCGCTCCGTGGTCGTCACCAGCGGCGAGGCGCGCAAGGCGATCGAGGAGCCGCTGCACGCGATCATCGACGCGGTCCGCACCACGCTCGACTCGACCCCGCCCGAGCTGGCCGGCGACATCATGGACCGCGGCATCGTGCTCACCGGTGGTGGCGCCCTGTTGCGCGGCCTCGACGAGCGGCTCCGCCACGAGACCGGGATGCCGGTCCATGTCGCGGAGGACCCGCTGTCCAGCGTGGCGATGGGCGCCGGCAAGTGCGTGGAGGAGTTCGAGGGGCTCCAGCAGGTCCTGGTCTCCGAGCGCCGGCGGTACTGATGGGCCTGCGTCGACCGTCCCTGCGACCGGTCCTGCGGTCGTCCCTGCGCCCGCCCCGGGTGCCTCGGCTGCTGCGCGGTTACCGGCCGCTGCGACCCGGGCCGGACTCCTTCGACCAGCGGGCCGAACGGTCCCGCGTGCGGTCGCGGATGGTCGCGCTCGTCCTGGCCTGCCTGACCGTGATGACGCTGGACCATCATCCCGGTCCGGGGTCCCCGCTCGAGCCCGCCCGCAGCGCGATGGGGTCGGTGTTCGGACCGGTCGAGTCGAGCACGTCCGCCGTCGTGCGGCCGGTGACCGCGCTCGGCGACTGGTTCCACACCCGCAAGCAGATGCAGAACGACATCGCCGAGCTCGAGTCGCAGAACTCGCGGCTCAAGTCCGAGCAGGCCACCTCGCAGTACGCGCGGAACCAGCTCGCCGAGTTCCGCGGGCTCACCTCGGCGGCCGGAACGCTCGGCCAGGCGCTGGTGCCCGCCCACGTCGTCGCCTACGGTCCCGCGCAGTCGTTCTCGCGGACCGTCACCATCGACGCCGGGTCCGACGCCGGCGTACGACCCGACCAGACCGTGCTCAACGACGACGGCCTCGTGGGCCGGGTGCTGCGGGTGACTCCCACGACCGCGACCGTGCTGCTCATCGTCGACACCGACTCGGTGGTCGGTGGCCGGGTCGGAGCGTCGATGAAGGTCGGCTTCCTGCGTGGTCGCGGCGGTCTGGGCAACGACAGCACCCTCGACCTCCAGCTCGTCGACGAGGCGGAGGCGCCGTCCGACGGTGACAGCATCGTCACGTGGGGCAGCCGCGGCGGCGCGCCGTACGTCGCCGGCGTGCCGATCGGACGGGTCATCGCGGTCTACGCCAGCCTGCGCGAGTCGTCCCAGCGCGCCGTGATCCAGCCGTACGTCGACTTCGGCGCCCTCGACCTGGTCGGTGTCGTCGTGCCGTCCGGCACCCGGAGCGACCGCGGCGTGATCGAGGCGGACGGGAGCCTGCAGTGAGGTCCCTCCGGGTCGCCGTCGCCGTCGCGCTGGTCGTGGCTGCCCTCGTCCTCCAGGTGGCGGTCTTCCCGCACCTGGCGTGGGACGGGATCGTCCCGAACTTCTGCCTGCTGGTCGTGGTCGCGGCTGCTCTGGTCCGCGGACCGTCGTTCGCCGCCACCCTCGGCTTCTTCGCGGGGCTGATGCTCGACCTCGCGCCGCCGGCCGACCACGTCGCCGGCCGCTGGGCGCTCGCCCTCGTGGTCGTCGGGTACGTCGCCGGGCTGATGCGCCAGGACACCCGGCCGTCGGTCTCCACCGTCGTGGCCACGGTCGCGGCCTCGTCGTTCATCGGGACCTCGGTCTACGCGCTGACCGGGATCGTGCTCGGCGACAACGTCGCCGGCCCGGGCGAGCTCGTGCGGGTGATCGTGGTGGCGCTGCTCTGGGACGTGCTGCTCACTCCCGTCGTGCTGCCGGCGGTGATGCGCCTGTTCGCACGGCTGGAGCCGGCGAGCGCGCGATGAGGCCCACTCCCGAACGGTCCCGGCTCCGGCTCGTCGTGGTCCGGGTTCTCGTCTTCTCGCTGTTCGCGACGCTCTTCGCGCGGCTGTACTACCTGCAGGTGGTGTCCGGCGACTCCTACCGGCAGGCCGCGGCCTCCCAGTCCCTGCGCGAGGTCGTGGTCCAGCCGCAGCGCGGCCTCATCGTGGACGACCAGGGACGCCCGCTCGTGACCAACCGCACGGCGTGGGTGGTCTCCGTCGACCGCACCCTGCTCGCTCGGCTCTCCTCCCACGACCGCTCGGTCACGCTGCACCGCGTGTCCGACGCCGTACGAGCACCCGTGAAACGCCTCGAGCAGTCGCTGGTGACGTGTGGCGACCCGGGCAGCACGCGGGGCCGCTGCTGGAACGGCTCGCCGTACCAGCCCGTGCCCGTCGCCACCGACGTCCCGCAGGCGGTCGCGCTGCGGATCCTCGAGCAGCCGGAGGACTATCCCGCCGTCGTCGCGCAGCAGCAGAACGTGCGCTCCTACCCCCGCCCGTACGGCGTGAACCTCGCCGACGTCGTCGGCTACCTCAGCCCGATCACGGCCGGCGAGCTGAAGCGGGCGCAGAAGGACCACGACGACTCCGTCAACGGCGCCAGCACCGTGGGCCGGGCCGGGGTCGAGGAGCAGTACGACCGCTACCTGCGTGGCCGCCCCGGCTACCAGAAGGTGGCCGTGGACTCGATGGGGCGGGTGCTCGGCGACGAGGGCCAGGTCCAGGGACACCCCGGCGACACCCTGGTGACCTCGATCGACGCGCGGGTGCAGGGCGTGGCCGAGCACGCGTTGCACGACGCGATCACGACCGCTCGCGCGACGTACGACCCGGTGACCCACCGCAACTACCGCGCCGACTCGGGGGCGGCGATCGTGCTGCAGGCGAAGACCGGGCGCGTCGTCGCGATGGCCAGCCAGCCGACGTACGACCCGGCGCAGTGGGTCGGCGGCATCACCAGCCGGCAGCTGGCCCGGCTGTACTCGACGAAGGCGGGCGACCCGCTGCTCGCTCGTGCCTACCAGGGCCAGTTCGCGCCCGGCTCGACGTGGAAGCCGTTCATGACCGTCGGTGCGTTCGACAACGGCATGGGTCCGAGCACCCTGCTCGACTGCTCGTCGGGCTTCGTCGTCGGCAACCGGCTCTTCCACAACTACGAGTCGGAGTCCTACGGGCTGATCGACTTCGCCAAGGCCCTGCAGGTCTCGTGCGACACCTTCTTCTACCGGGTCGGGTACCACTTCTGGCAGAAGTTCGGCCAGGACCCGACCGACGTGAACGCACGCGACCCGCTGGTGGCCGAGGCCAAGGCGTTCGGCTTCGGGAGGCCGACCGGGATCGACGTGCCCGGTGAGGCCTCGGGGCGGATCGCCGACCGGCACTGGAAGCTCGCCTACTGGAAGTCGATGAAGGGCTACTACTGCCGCATCGACAAGCACCCGCCGGCCAACGCCAGTGGCTACCTCAGGCTCTTCGCGCACGAGTTCTGCCTCGAGGGCAGCTACTACCGGGCGGGTGACGCCGTGAACTTCGCGATCGGCCAGGGCGACACGCTGGTCACGCCGCTGCAGCTGGCTCGCGCGTACGCCGCCCTGGCGAACGGCGGCACGCTCTACGAGCCGCGCATCGCCAAGGCGATCGTCAACCCGAGCGGCAAGGTGGTGAAGCGGATCAGGCCCAAGGTGCAGGCGCACGTGAAGGACCCGGCACACGGGATCGGCTACGTCACCAACGCGCTGCTGGGCACGGCGAAGACCGGCACGATGGCGTGGAAGATGATCGGCTTCCCGCTCGACCGGATCCACATCCGCTCCAAGACCGGGTCGGCCGAGGTCTACGGCAAGCAGTCGACGTCCTGGGTCGCGTCGTACGACAAGAACTACGTCGTGCTGATGATGGTGAGCCAGGGCGGCACCGGCTCGGGCACGTCCGGGCCGTTCGTCCGCAAGATCTGGGAGTCGCTCTACGGCGTCGACGGCTCGAGCGTGAACACCAAGCACGCGCTGATTCCCGGTGTGGTCGCCCCCGAGACGCTGCCGTCGTTCCACCGGGACGGCTCGATCCTGCCGCCGCGTCCCCGCTCGATGGGAAGGAGCCGGCCGTGACCACGACCCCCACACGTCTGCCGCGCACGCTGCGGACACCTGGCGTCGACCGGGTGCTGATGCTGGCCGTGCTCGGGCTGCTGGTGCTCGGCACCCTGCTCGTCTGGTCGGCCACCTCGCACCGCGACGACCTCACCGGCGGCGACCCCACGGCGTACCTCCGCAAGCAGCTGGTCAACGTCTGCATCGGGCTCGTGCTGATGGTGGTGGTGATGGCCACCGACCACCGGTGGGTCCGGATCGTCGCGCCGCTGGTCTACGTCGCCTCCATCGGCGGGCTGGTCCTGGTGCTGACGACGGGCACGACGATCAACGGCTCGCGCTCGTGGATCGACGCCGGCGGGATGTCGATCCAGCCGTCGGAGTTCGCGAAGCTCGCGGTGGTGATCGGGATGGCGCTGCTGGTCGCCGAGCGGAACGAGGGCCGGCGTACCCAGGTCGGCGCGGTCGAGGTGGTCGGCATGCTCGCGATCGCCGGGATCCCGGCCGCGCTGATCCTGATGCAGCCCGACCTCGGGACGCTGCTCGTGCTGTCCGCCACCGTGTTCGGCGTCCTGGCGATCGCGGGGGCTCCGCGCCGCTGGCTGGCCTTCCTGGGGGCGGGTGGCGTCGCGGCGTCGGTGGCCGCGGTCGCCGGTCATCTGTTGAAGCAGTACCAGATCGACCGGTTCCTCGCGTTCACCAACCCCGACCTCGACCCCCGCGGCGCCGGCTACAACACCGAGCAGGCGCGGATCGCGGTCGGCAACGGCGGCCTGTTCGGCCAGGGCCTGTTCCACGGCTCCCAGACCCGCTCCGGCTTCGTGCCCGAGCAGCACACCGACTTCATCTTCACGGTCGCGGGGGAGGAGCTCGGGCTCGTCGGCGCGGGCGTCCTGATCGCGCTGCTCGGCGTGGTGATCTGGCGGGCGCTGGCGATCTCGGCGCTGTCGACCGACGTCTTCGGACGGGTCGCCGCCGCCGGCATCGCCTGCTGGCTCGGCTTCCAGGCCTTCCAGAACGTCGGGATGTGTCTGGGCATCATGCCCGTCACCGGCGTACCCCTGCCCTTCGTGTCGTACGGCGGCTCCTCGATGTTCGCGGGCATGCTCGCGGTCGGGCTCCTGCAGAACATCCACCTGCGCGCCACCGCCTCCCAGCCCACCCGCTACGCGCGACCGGTGCGCCAGGGCCATCTGGTCTCGCGGTGATCAGACGCCGCGGTCCTGGGCCAGGAGCGGACGTCCGCGGCTCAGTCCGCCGCCGAACTACTGAGCCAAGTCGGTCGACCCGCCCGGACCCACGCTCAGCGACGCCCGTCTCTGACGACTTCGGTCAGTAGTTCGGCTCGCCAGGGCGCCTTGTGCCGGGACCGCGAGACGGGCGTACGGTCACGCTTGTGACCCGGGTGATCATCGCGTGGTTGCTGGGTGCCGTGGTGGGCACGATCCTGTGGTTTGCCCTGAGCCCGTTCCTGACGAGTGGCCAGGAGGACGCGGTCAGCTGGCTGCTGATGGGCAGCTACGCGGTGGTGTTGGCGGTGTCGCTGTACCGCGCGCGGCGGAGGGCGGACCGGAGCCCCTCGGCCCGGACCTGATCCCTCCGATCTCACCGACTCCGCGTACGAATGAGCCCGCCGGCGTAGGTCGAACGTTCGACCAACCGGAACGCGCTACGCGGTGGCCTCCCAGCCCACCCGCTACGCGCGACCGGTGCGCCAGGGCCATCTGGTCTCGCGGTGATCAGTCCGGGCCGGCCGCGCCGTCCAGCAGCCTGACCAGCTTCTGCGGAGCGCAGAACCGATAGCTCTCGATGACCAGGTCGACGACCTCCGCCCAGTCGGTGTCGGCGTCGATCACCATGCCGACGATCGTCGGCGACCACGGCGGCCGGTAGAACGGCAGCCCCGCGTGGGTCAGGGCGAGCAGCTCGTCACCGGTGGCACGGAAGGTGAGAACAGTCGTCGGGTCGGCTACGCCGGTGATGTCGCGGAACGACGACTCGAAGCCCGCTTGGGCGACCATCACGTGAGCGAAGGTCTTGGCGCGGATCCGCCACCGGACGCCCGTCCAGGCGTCCTCCTCGTAGGTCTCGGGCAGCGCCAGCGCAGTCGCACCCAGCCGGGCGACCACGTCGGCGTCCGGTTCGATCCGGTCGGTCCGCACCATGCCGGAAGCCTGGCACGACGTCCGAGGGGAGGGCCCCGGGCCGAGGTGATCGGAACCTCGTGCGTCCGTCTCCGAGCTACGGACACACATTGGTCACCTCTCGCGGCCAGGCGGACCGATCGCGTGCAGCAATGTGTGTCGGTACGTCGGGCTCAGCGCTTGCGCCGGGGGATGAAGCGGCCGGCCTTCATCACCAGGTCGCCGAGCGCCTCGGAGGTGGAGTCGGCGTCCGCGGCGGTGAGGTCGTCAGCCGCGGTCGCGAGGTCCCAGGGCTCACCGTCGGCGCGGGTGGCGAGGGCGTCGTTGGCCGCGACCGCCCAGAGCTGGTACGCCGGGTCGATCGCATAGGGCTGGTCGAAGCCGTCGAAGCGGGTGAACCACGAGGTGTCGACCTCGACGTCGCGAGGGAGCGAGGCACGCTCGCGGAGCTCGCCGTGGAGCTGCTCCTTCGACGACTCGAGCACCAGCCAGCGGCGGTCGGTGGCGACCAGGAGGTAGCGGTCCCGCTCGTGGAAGAAGGGCCAGACTCCTGCGGCCACCGCCCGCACGGCGCGACCCGGCCGCGAGGACGCAGGGATCGCGACGTCGAGGCGCTCGCCGTCGGCCAGGAAGGACTCGATACGCGGACGGAGCTCCTCGCGAGCCCGGAGGACGTCCCGACCGTTCACGGGCGGAAGATCGCGTCGTGGGCGGTGCGAGCCTCGTCCCGCGCGCGCTCGATGTCGACCGCCACCTCGGCGGGGTCGACCCCGACCTCGAGCGCCTCCTCCGGGACCGGCACCGGCGCCAGATCGGCGTCGGCGAAGTGGTCGCGCGCCGTCCGGAAGGCGTCCTCCAGGAACGCCGCGCCGTCCGGCCCGCCGCGACGTGCGAAGACGTCGTCCCACGTGATCTGACCCGCCGCGACCTGTCGGGCCACCCGTCGCAGCGACTCCGGCGCTGACGGACTCTCCGCTGCCCGCGAGAGCAGGTCGCGGGTCTCCGCGTCCACGCCGGTCGCACGGCGCTCCTCGAGGAAGGCCTGGTTCGACGCGAGCTCGCGGTCGACACGGTCCGTCTCGGCGCGCAACGGCTCGAGGACGGCGTCGATCGCCGCTCGCCCGTCGTACGGGTCAGGCGATGCCGGGGGCACGGGGTCCTCCGTAGGGACTGGTCGGGGTGTCGCCGAGGTGGCTGAGGTCGTCGAGGTGCTCCGGGATCGAGCCGAGCGCGCCGATCAGGTCCTTCAGGTGGGTGACCTCGCCGTCGACGGCCTCGGGGATGTGGGTGGCCAGGTGGTAGAGGTCGGCGAGCTTCTGGAAGCCCTTCACGGCCAGGTCGGCGGCCTGGATGACGTGCTTGACCAGCATCACGATCTTGTACGCGCGGTAGAACGCGACCAGCGCCTCCTCGCACTTCTTCGCGGCCACGGCCTCCCCGATCCCGCACCACCATCCCGCCGCCAGGGCCGCCGCCCCGATCTCGACGTCGTGGATCACGCTCTCCAGCAGGTTCACGCACTGCTGGTAGAGCGTCTGCCACCGCTTCGCCAGCTGGTCGAGCGCGAACTGGATCGCGAGGGGGATCTCGGACTCCGCGTGCAGGCCGTTGCCGAGGCGTACGCCGTACTCGTGGAAGCTGGTGGCCGCGACGCCGTCCCAGACGCCGTCCACGTTGGCGGTGTTCGCGAGCACGTCGTCGCCGTGCGCCTTCAGCATCCGCGACACGTCGGCCCACGACTCGCCGCGCGAGGTGAGCGTCGTCCAGTTGCCGACCAGGGCGTCGATCGGCTCGGTGATGTGGTGGCCGGTGAACTTGTGGAACACCCAGTCGATGGCGCGGACGTCGGCGTCCATGCCGTCACGGATCTTCTTCGCCGGGTCCGGCTCGATGCTGTGGCAGCTGGCGAAGACGTGGTGCTCCGACCACGCGCCCCCCGACCCGATCGGGGCGTCGGTCTGGCTGCCGACCGCGACCGCCTTGCGGTCCATCGCCTCGGCGACGGAGTGGTCGACCTTGGAGTAGTCGTCGGCCGTCTTGACCAGCGCCGTGCCGGTGCCGGCGATCACCCGGGCCAGGTCGTCGTAGTGACGGCCGAACACCACGGCGGTCTCGTGGATCGCCGGCGCGATGATGTCGAGCAGCCCGTCCATGTCGGCGGTCTGACCGGCCTCGACCCGGGTGGCCTCGCCGGTGTGGCCGACGTTGCCGGTGCCGAAGGTGTGGAACTGGGTGCCGAAGGCCCGCAGCTGGGGGATCTCGACCTGAAGCTCGCTCATGGCTCGTCCTCCGAGACGTCCGAGTCATCCGCGTGCCGCCCCGTGCGGACGCGCTGGTGGAGAGACTCCCCATCCCGGCGTCCGGTCAAACGGGGCATCTGGGCAAAAGGATTATCGGTTGCCTCTGGCAACCGTTAGACTGGGCGACGATGTCGTCAGCCGCGCAGTCACCCACGCTTCCCCAGTCGGGCGAGTACACCCACCGCCAGATCCTCACCATCATCACCGGCCTGATGATGGGGATGTTCCTCGGTGCCCTCGACCAGACCATCGTCTCCACGTCGATCCGCACGATCGCCGACGACCTCCACGGGCTGTCGGTGCAGGCATGGGTCACCACGGCGTACCTGATCACCTCGACGATCGCGACGCCGATCTACGGCCGGCTCGGCGACATCTACGGCCGCAAGAAGCTGTTCATGTTCGCGATCTCGGTCTTCATCGCGGGATCGGCGCTCTGCTCCTTCGCCACCTCGATGTACATGCTCGCGGCGTTCCGCGCCGTCCAGGGCATCGGCGCCGGCGGCCTGTTCACCCTCGTGCTGGCGATCATCGGCGACATCGTGTCGCCGCGCGAACGCGCCCGCTACACCGGCTACTTCATGGCGACCTTCGGTACGTCGAGCGTCGCGGGCCCGGTGATCGGCGGCTTCTTCGCCTCCCACGCGGTGATCCTCGGTCTGACCGGATGGCGCTGGGTGTTCCTCGTGAACGTCCCGATCGGCGTCGCAGCGCTCTTCGTCGTGTACCGCACCCTTCACGTGCACCACCACCGGCGCGACTCCCGCATCGACTGGTGGGGCGCGGTCACCCTGGTCGTCGCGCTGGTGCCCCTGCTGACCGTCGCCGAGCAGGGGCGCGAGTGGGGCTGGGACTCCGGCCGCGCGATGGTCTGCTACGTCATCGGCGTGATCGGGCTCGGTGCCTTCTACGCCGTCGAGCGGCGGATGGCCGACGACGCGATGATCCCCCTGCGGATGTTCCGGGTGCGACCGGTCGCCGTGGGGATCGCGGCCAACGTGATCACCGGCATGGCGTTGTTCGGCGGGATCATGGTGCTGCCGCTCTACATGCAGATCGTGCACGGGGCGTCGCCGATGCGGTCCGGCTTCCTGATGCTGCCGATGGTGGTCGGGATGATGAGCGCCTCGATCGTCTCCGGCCAGGTGATCTCCCGCACCGGGCGCATCCGCGGCTTCCCGATCTTCGGCTCCGGCCTCGCCGCGGTCGCTCTGCTGCTGCTCTCACGCATCGGCGCCGACACCCCGCTGCCTCTGGTGATGGTCATGATGCTGGCGCTCGGCTACGGGCTCGGCAACTGCATGCAGCCGCTCCTGCTGATCCTGCAGTCGTCCGTGCCGCCGCGTGACATCGGCGTGGCGACGGCCTCGGCGACGTTCTTCCGGCAGATCGGCGGCACCATCGGCGTCGCGGTCTTCCTGTCGATCCTGTTCGGGCAGGTGGGCGGCCACATCGGCAGCTCCCTGGAGACGGAGGGGCGGACCCCCGCGTTCCAGCAGGCCGTGCAGCATCCCGTGACGCCGGTCGACCACCAGCTCGCGCAGTCGCTCCAGAACGGCCACGGCACGTTCCTGTCCCAGGCGACCGACGACTCGTCGTTCATCCAGAAGCTCTCGCCGGTGCTGGCGCACCCGTTCAAGGTCGGCTTCGCGGAGGCGATCGACACGGTCTTCCTCTTCGCCGGGCTCGTCGCGGTGCTCGCGTTCCTGACCCTGCTGCTGATGCCGAAGGTCGAGCTCCGCGCCACGTCCGCGAGCGCCGCGGTCCGCTCCGAGGCGGCACCGACGGCCCCGGTCACCGACCAGGTCTGAGCTCCGTCAGGGATCGGTAAGGCCGGACGGTTCCACGCCCGCGCACGCGGTGCCACGATGAGCGCATGGCACCGCGCGAGCTGGTGCGCGACGCCGTGGAGCGCGTCGTCCTCTCGGGGCACGAGGGGAAGTCCGGCACCGACGTCACGGTCGAGGTGACCGACGAGCCCTGCGAGCGGCTCTCCCTGCTCGCGACGCCGCTCCGGTTCAGTCCTGACGCCGCCGGCCACCCGGAGGCGGACATCTGTCCGCTGGAGCAGGACGAGCTGGAGTGGTGGTTCCGGCAGTCGCCGGCCACCCTGGAGGAAGGAGCTGCGTGATGGACCTCAACACGCTGTACCACCGCACCGTCGAGGCCTGGGCCGACCGGGTGAACGCCGTGGGTCCCGACCAGTGGGAGGAGCCGACTCCGTGCACGGACTGGACGGTCCGCGACCTGGTCAACCACGTCGTGGGGGAGGACCGGTGGACCGTCCCGCTCGTCGAGGGGCGGACCATCGAGGACGTCGGCAGCAGCCTGGACGGCGACCTGCTCGGGGACGACCCGGTGCGCGCGGCCCTCGACGCGGCCATGGCCGCCACGAAGGTGACGGCCGAGAAGCTGCCCGGCGGTGGCACCGTCCACCTGTCGTACGGCGAGGAGCAGCTGAGCGAGTACGTCCACCAGCTCGCCGCCGACCACCTCGTCCACGCCTGGGACCTGGCCGTGGCCACCGGCGGCGACGCCCGGCTCGACCCGCAGCTGATGAGTGGCGTGGGCGCGTGGTTCTCGGAGCGCGAGGAGATGTACCGCGTAGGTGGGGCGATCGGGCCGCGGGGAACGTCGCGCGGTGGCGCGCAGGGCGAGCTGCTGGCGGCGTTCGGGCGCGACTCGGAGTGGGGGCCGGCGCACGCCGGGCTGGCGCGGCTCTCGGCGGCGTTCGGCAGCGGCGACGTCGACGCGATCATGTCGCTGATGACCGACGACTGCGTGTTCGAGGCGACCGGACCGGCGCCGGACGGCGTACGACACGAGGGTGCGGAGGCGGTCCGTGCGGTCTGGGTCGACCTGTTCGGCAGCACGCCCGGTGCGGCGTTCAGCGAGGAGGAGTCGTTCGTGTGCGGGGACCGCGGCGTGCTGCGCTGGCGCTTCGACTGGGCCGGCGACGACGGGACGCCCGGGCACGTCCGGGGAGCGGACGTGCTGCGATTCCGGGACGGGAAGGTCTGCGAGAAGCTCTCCTACGTCAAGGGCTGACGCCTCGACGACCCGGATGCGGCCGCTGTGTTTGGATGGCGACATGAGCAGCTCGGACTCGTTCGACCTCGACCCTGCGATCGCCGAGGCGGTGGACGGCGTGACCAACCGGTTCGGCGCCGAGGGGCTCGAGCAGATGATCACGTACGCCGAGCAGTCGCTCGCCGAGGCGCGGGCCGCCCTCGACGAGCTCGCGCAGCCGGGCGACTAGACGACGGACTCGTCCCACTCCGGGCGGCGCGGTCTCAGGCCTCCATCCGGTCCCGGTGTCAGGGCTGGATCGAGACCACCACGAACGTCGCGAGCAGCACCAGGTGGAGGGCGCCCTGCAGCGGCTTCGACCGGCCCGGCACCACGGTGAGCACGCCCACGAGCGCGCTGAGGAACAGCAGCACGAGCTGCGTCGACTCCAGACCGAGCGACAGCGGTCCGTCCAGCCAGATCTTCGCGACCGCGATCGTCGGGACGGTGAGCCCGATCGAGGCGATCGCCGACCCGTAGGCGAGGTTGAACGAGACCTGCACCCGGTCCCGCGCGGCCGCACGCACCGCGGCGATGCCCTCCGGGAGCAGCACGAGCGTCGCGATCACGACGCCGACGAACGCGTGGGGCAGGCCGGCGTTCTCGACGGCGTGCTCCAGCGGGTGCGACTCGACCTTGGCCAGTCCGACCACCGAGACCAGCGCGACGCACAGCAGGGCCAGGCTGACCAACGCGTCCCGGTCACCGGGCGGGTCGGCGTGCTCCGCGTCGTCGGTCGGCCCGGGCCGGCCCGTGTCGGGCGGCAGGAAGAAGTCGCGGTGCCGCACCGTCTGGGTGAACACGAAGACCAGGTAGACCGCCAGCGACGCCACCGCCGCGAAGGCGAGCTGACCCGACGTGAACTCCGGCCCGGGGTTGCTGACCGTGAACGCCGGCACCACCAGCGTGAGACCGGCGAGGGTGATCACGGTCGCCAGTGCGGACCCCGTCCCCTCGGGGTTGAAGACCGCGAGGTGGTGCTTGAGGGCTCCGACCAGGAGGGAGACGCCGACGATCCCGTTGAGGCTGAGCATCACCGCCGCGAACACCGTGTCGCGCGCGAGGGTCGAGGTGTCCTTCCCGCCACCGACCATCAGCGTGACGATCAGGGCGACCTCGATCACCGTGACCGCGACGGCCAGCACCAGTGACCCGAGCGGGTCGCCCACCCGGTGGGCGACCACCTCTGCGTGGTGGACGGCCGCGAGCACCGCTGCGACCAGGAAGACCGCGATGATGGTGACGCCGACCGGGCCCTCCGGGTGCGTGAGCCACCCGACCGCCAGGGCCACGAGGGAGACCGGCGGGACGAACGTCGGCCACCGGGTCACACCGCCGACCCTAGGGGGTCGGCGGCCGTCGTCGAGGATGCCGGGGCCGGAGCCCGACCGTCGTACGCTGGGCGGATGTCGGTGAGCGTCTTCCCCCGGCTCGAGCCCCGGCTGCCGTCGGTGTCCAAGCCGATCCAGTACGTCGGTGGCGAGCTGAACTCGACGGTCAAGGACTGGGAGTCGGTCGACGTCCGGTGGGCCCTGATGTACCCCGACGCCTACGAGGTCGGGCTGCCCAACCAGGGTGTCCAGATCCTCTACGAGGTGCTCAACGAGCGCGACTGGATCCTCGCCGAGCGGTCGTACGCCGTGTGGCCCGACATGGAGCGGGTGATGCGCGAGGACGGCATCCCGCAGTTCACCGTCGACGCCCATCGGCCGGTGCGCGACTTCGACCTGTTCGGCATCAGCTTCTCCACCGAGCTGGGCTACACCAACCTGCTCAACGCCCTCGACCTCGCCGGCATCCCGCTGCACGCCACCGACCGCGGTGACGACCACCCGGTCGTGATCGCCGGCGGTCACGCGGCGTTCAACCCCGAGCCGATCGCCGACTTCCTCGACGCGGCCGTGCTCGGTGACGGCGAGGAGGTCGTGCTCGCGATCTCCGAGGTGGTGCGCGAGTGGAAGGGCGAGGGCAGCCCGGGCGGCCGCGACGAGCTGCTGCGGCGGCTCGCGGTCTCGGAGAACGTCTACGTCCCGAAGTTCTACGACGTCGCCTATGCCGCGGACGGCACCATCGAGGCGGTCGTGCCCAACCGGCCGGGCATCCCGTTCCGGGTGCGCAAGCACACGCTGATGGACCTCGACCAGTGGCCCTACCCGGCCAAGCCGCTGGTGCCGCTGGCCGAGACCGTGCACGAGCGTTTCAGCGTCGAGATCTTCCGGGGCTGCACCCGCGGCTGCCGCTTCTGCCAGGCCGGGATGATCACCCGCCCGGTGCGCGAACGCTCGATCGAGACGATCGGCTCGATGGTCGAGACCGGCATCAGGCGGTCGGGCTTCGAGGAGGTCGGGCTGCTGTCGCTGTCGAGCGCGGACCACACCGAGATCGCCGAGGTGGCCAAGGGGCTGGCCGACCGCTACACCGGCACCAACGTCTCGCTCTCGCTGCCGTCGACCCGCGTCGACGCCTTCAACATCACCCTGGCCAACGAGTTCTCACGCAACGGTCGGCGGTCCGGCCTCACGTTCGCGCCCGAGGGCGGCAGCACCCGGATGCGCAAGGTGATCAACAAGGCCGTGGACGAGGAGGACCTGATCCGCACCGTGGCGACGGCGTACTCCAACGGCTGGCGGCAGGTGAAGCTCTACTTCATGTGCGGCCTGCCCACCGAGACCGACGAGGACGTGCTGGAGATCGCCGACCTCGCCACCAAGGTGATCGCCAAGGGCCGTGAGGTCACCGGCCGCAACGACATCCGGTGCACGGTCTCGATCGGCGGCTTCGTGCCCAAGCCGCACACGCCGTTCCAGTGGGCCTCGCAGCTCGACCACGACACCACCGACGAGCGCCTGAAGAAGCTGCGCGACCTCGTCCGGGCGGACAAGAAGTACGGCCGTGCGATCGGCTTCCGCTACCACGACGGAAAGCCCGGCATCATCGAGGGACTGCTCTCCCGTGGGGACCGTCGGGTGGGCCGGGTCATCGAGGAGGTCTGGCGCGACGGCGGCCGCTTCGACGGCTGGAGCGAGCACTTCTCCTACGACCGCTGGGCCGCCGCCTCCGAGCGGGCGCTGGCCGGCACCGGGGTCGACCTCGACTGGTACACCACGCGCGAGCGCGAGTACGACGAGGTCCTGCCCTGGGAGCACCTCGACTCCGGGCTCGACAAGGACTGGCTGTGGTCCGACTGGGAGGACGCCCTCGCGGTCGCCGAGGACCCCGACGCCGTACCGGACGTCGAGGACTGCCGCTGGACTCCCTGCTACGACTGCGGCGTCTGCCCCGAGATGGACACCGAGATCCAGATCGGCCCGACCGGTCGCGACCTGCTGCCGCTCAGCGTCGTCTAGCGTCGCGGACCGCGCGGACACACGTTGGTCGAGCGAACCGGCTCCGTGGGCCCCTGATCGGCGACCAATGTGTGTCCGGACGGCATGGTCCCCGATCGGCCGTCCGACGGCAGCCGCCGAGCGGCGTGATCCGGCCGTCAGCCCTGCGTGAGCTCCTCCGCGAGCATCAGGAGGATGCCGCTGGGACCACGGAGATAGGTGAGCTTGTAGACGTCCTCATAGGTCGCCACGCCGCGCAGGGGGTGGTAGCCGTGGCGCGCGGCGATCTCGAGGGCCTCGTCGATGTCGTCGACCGAGAAGGCCACCCGGTGCATGCCGATCTCGTTCGGGAGCGTGGGCTCGGTCTCGATCGCGTCGGGGTGGATGTACTCGAAGAGCTCGAGGCGACCGTTGCCGTCGGGCGTCTGGAGCATGGCGATGTCGGCATGGTTGCCGTCGAGGCCGACCGCGGTGTCGGTCCACTCCCCACGGACGGTGTCACGGCCGAGGAGGGTGAGGCCGAGGTCGGTGAAGAACGCGATCGTCGAGTCGAGGTCGCGGACCGCGATGCCGACGTTCTCGAGCTTGATGGGCATGCGCCGCACGCTACCGGGCACGCGAGTCCGGCGCGAATGGGACGGCGGCGGCACCTCCATGCGCCGGCCCAGGTCCCGCGATCCCCACGGAAGGACGCGTCTTCGGGGATCAGGCCCGTTGAGCGCCGATGCTCCCTCGGGCGTGGAAGTGCCTACTCTGGTGACCGTGACGGTCCGGACGAGCGGCGTGCGGCAGCAGAGCATCTGGGCGAGCGTCGTCAGCGACGACGCTCCCGGCCTGCGTGACTGGCTGATCGGTCTCGGTTTCACCGAGGACCTGCTGATCGCCGATGAGCAGGACGGTTCGATACACCACTGTCAGCTGGACTGGCCCGACGGCGGGCGGATCATGCTCTCCAGCACCGATGAGCGGGCTACGCCGTGCCGACCGGGAACGAGCTCGTTGCATGTGGTGACGACCGACCCGGACACGGTGCTGACCCGGGCACGCGCTCAGGGAGCGACCCTCGTGCACGAGCTCGTTGAGCAGACCGACTATCCGTCCCGCGAGTTCACCGTGGCTGACCCGGACGGCAATCACTGGACGTTCGCCACGTTCGCCGGCTAGCCCTCGTCACGCGCAGCTGCTGGCGGTCTCGCCGACCATCTCGGTCTCCACCGGCGGCTCGGGGCGGCCGCGGCGGTTGACCAGGAAGGAGCCGGTGACGACGAGGGCGAAGCCGACGACGGTCCAGACCGTCACCGGCTCGTCCAGCACCAGGGCGCCGGCGACGACGGCGACCGCGGGGTTGAGGTAGGTGATCGTCGTCGCGCGCACCGGCCCGACCTCGTTGACCAGGGCGAAGAGCAGCATGAACGCCGCGGCCGTGCAGATGGCGGCCAGGGTCAGGACCGACCAGATCACCTTGCCGGAGGGCAGCGGACCGGGCGGGCCGTCGAAGACGAGCACGATCGGGATGTAGGCCAGCGCCGTCACGCTCAGCGCGGAGGCCATGATCCCGATGCCGGGAAGCCCCTGCAGGGCGCGGCTGAGGATCGCCGGACCCGCGGCGTACCCCACGACGACGAGGCCGACCTCGCCGACCGCGCCGAGGTCGGAGCCACCGACGTCGAGGCCGACCAGGGCGCCGACGCCGACGATCCCGAGACCCAGGCCGAGCCAGGCGACCGGCGAGAGGCGCTCCGCGCGCCCCGTCGCGAACGCGATCACCACGCCGGCCAGCGGCACCGCCGCGATCAGCAGACCCGTGGTCGAGCTCGGCAACCGGGTCTCGGCACTGCCGAGCAGCACCCACGGCCCGGCGATCTCCACGCCCGCGAACACCAGCAGCCAGTGCCAGTGCCGCAGCAGCGGGCGCACGGCGTCCTTGGCGAGCGCGATGGGCAGCAGGATCAGCGCGGCGAGGAACGTGCGGCCGAGCACGAGCTCGGCGGGCGACAGCTCGTCGACGGCGACCTTGATCAGCAGGTAGGGGATGCCCCACGCCACCCCGAGGGCGAGGAACAGCAACAGGGCGCGGCGCGACACGAGGTCATCGTGCCCGACAGCGCCGACGGACGGCGCCCTGTCCCACCAGCCGTCGGTCACGGAGCGCAGTGGCGAGGCAGCAGCGACAGCTCGGTGAAGACCGACCGGTGGTCGCTGGAGGACGACGGCAGGACGCGGGTGCTGCCGGGCACGACGGCGAAGTGGTCGTCGTACAGCACGTAGTCGATCCGCTTGCGTGGCGCCTGCTCGGGGATCGTCTCGCCGTCACCGGTGCCGCCGAGCTGCTGGGCGTCGAGGAGGTGCTGGCGGAGGATCCGCAGCGGGAGAGCAGCGCGGCCGCGCGTTCAGGTCGCCCGCGACGACCGTCGGGTACGCCGCGTGGCTCAGCACCGCGGCGACCGTCCGCGCCTCGAGGGTCCGACTGACCCTGCCGTCGGGGCCGTCGCTCAGGTGCATCGAGGAGAACGCCACGGTCCGGTCGCCGATCCGCACGGTCGCGGTCAGCAGCCCACGCCGCTCCAGCCCCGGCGCCCGGGGGAGGTGCACGTTGCTGGTCGCGACGACGGGGTGCCGCGACAGGATCGCGTTGCCGAAGAGCCCGCCCTCCCACGGCAGGTTCGGGCCGTACACGCCGTGCAGGCCCGTCGCCTGCGCCAGGTAGGCCGCCTCGTCGATGCGCCGGCTGCGGAACGTGCGGCTGTCGACCTCGTTCAGGCTGACCAGGTCGGGCCGCACCGCCGTGATCTCGTCCGCGAGCGCGGTCAGGCCGAGGCCACCGTTCCGGCTGACGCCGAAGTGGATGTTGAACTGCAGCACCCGCAGCACCCGAGCAGCGTTCGAGCAGCTCGCCGGGGCCGCGACCGGTCGGAGCCGAGGCGCGAGCGGACCTGCCGGCGGCGCGACCGGGCCGACCGCGGAGACCGAGGCCGTGATGACCGGCGTGGTCGTACCCGTCGACGTACCTCCGGGCGCACTGGCCAGACCGACGGCGAGCGCCACCACGGCGACGAGGACGACGACCGCCGCCGTCGCGACCCACACGCCGCGGCGGGCGGAGAAGCGTCCGGGCTCGTCCGGCACGTCTCCACTGTGCCCGACGCCCGGTCAGCCCGTGCGTGGCGGCGCTCAGCCGACGGTGCGGCGCAGCTGGTCCTCGAGGTACGCCGGCCGGCCGACGTACGCGCCGATCGCCATCAGGGGCAGCACCAGCGCGAGCAGCAGCCACAAGGGGGTCGTCCACCCACCGGTGCCGTCGTAGATCGTCCCCACGAGGAACGGGCCGAGGGCCGCCATCAGGTAGCCGAGCGACTGCGTGAACCCGGACAGGGCCGCCGTCCCGTCGGGGGTGTGGGCGCGGAGCCCGATCAGGGTGAGCACGAGCGGGAAGACGCAGCACCCGACGCCGATCAGCACCGCGGCGGGGATCGCCAGCGTGTGCGCGTCCACGAGGAGCATCGTGTAGCCGACGAGGTAGCAGCCCACCACCGACAGGATCAGCCCCACCTGGTTGTCGCGCCGGGCGCACGCGGCAGGGAGCCAGAGGGACAGCGGGATGCTGACCGCGGCCACGATCCCGACCAGGAGCCCGGCCTGGTCGGCGTCGTACCCGTTGTCGCGCCACAGCTGGGCGAACCAGCCGAAGATGGAGTACGCCTGCAGCGACTGCAGCCCGAAGACCAGCACCATGGCCCAGCCGAGCCGGGTCCGGGCGACGTCGCCGAAGGAGATGCTGCGCCGGTCGCGCTCCAGGTGCCGGTCGTGCCGGGCGAGCGCGACCCACGGGACCACGGCGACCAGCCCGGTGACGGCCCACGCACCGAGGCCACCGCGCCAGCTGCCGAAGCCGTGCGAGATCGGCACGGTCAGCAGGAACGCCGAGGTGAGGCCGGTCGCGAGGGCGGTCGTGTAGATCCCCGTCGCGCGTCCGATGCGGTCCGGGAAGTGCAGCTTCACCAGGGACGGCAGCAGGACGTTCGCCGTCGCCATGCCGGCCAGCGCCACCGCCGACAGGAGCAGGAACGTCACGTCGGTGCCGGCGGCCGCCCGGCCACCGAGACCGGCGACCAGGGCGAGCAGCGAGGCGGTCGCGGCACGGTGGACGCCGACGGCGCGAGCGAACGTCGGCGCGAGGGCGCCGAAGACCGCGAACGCGAGCACGGGGAGCGAGGTCAGGAGTCCGGCCTCGGGCCCGGACATCCCGAGCCCGTCGCGCACCTCCTCGAGCACCGGGCCGACGCTGACCGCGGCCGGCCGGAGGTTGAAGGAGAGGAGCACCAGCCCGGTGAGGACGAGAGCGGTACGGCGGGCGGCGGACACTTCCCGGATCCTCGCACCCGGGCCCTGCCGCCGTCACATCGGTCAGCGGTGTCCGTGCGCTCGGGCAGGATGGCCGCGTGAGTCAGGCGAGCGAGGCGGTGCGGCACGTCGACGACGACGAGCGGCGGGCGCGGCTGGGAGCGCGTCACGCTCTGGCCGCCCCCGTCGGCGACACTCTCACCGCCACGCGCGGCATGACCTGCCTGCACGCCACCGAGCCGGCCTCGGTGCACCTCGCGGCCTGGGCCAGGTCGGGCGCCGGCCGGGACGACGTCGACGAGGCTCTGTACGTCGACCGCTCGGTCGTCAAGCAGCTCGCGATGCGGCGTACCGTCTTCGCCTTCCCGCGTGAGCTGCTGCCCGCCGTGTGGGGGAGCGCCAGCGCCCGGGTCGCCGCTCAGCAGTTCCGCCAGCTCGCGGGCGAGGTCACCAAGGCCGGGCTGACGACCGATGGCGAGGCGTGGGTGACCGAGCACGTCGGGCTCGTGCGTGAGCTGCTCTCCCACCACCCGATGACCACGGCCGAGGTCCGCGAGAAGCTGCCCGCCCTGGATGCCCGGGTCACGCGCGGCAAGGGTGTCTACCAGGCCGACGTCGCGATCGCGCGCCAGGTGATCGTGGTGCTGGCCGCCGGCGGTGACGTCGTGCGCGGCACCAACGACGGTGGCTGGAAGGTCACCCGCCCGCGTTGGACGCTGACCGAGGAGTGGCTGGGCGAGGCGCCCGCCCCGTTGCCCGAGCCCGAGGCGTACGCCGCGCTGGTGACGGCGTGGCTCCGCACGTTCGGCCCGGGCACCGAGACGGACCTGGCCTGGTGGCTCGGCTCGACGAAGGCGGCGGTCCGACGGGCGCTCACCGACACCGGAGCCGTGCCGGTGTCCCTCGACGGAGGCGGCACCGGATGGCTGCTTCCCGACGACGTCGACCCGGTCGCCGCCCCCGGCTCCTGGGCTGCCCTCCTGCCCGCCCTCGACCCCTCGACCATGGGCTGGAAGGAGCGCGGCTTCCATCTCGGTGACCACGTCGAGAAGGTCTTCGACCGCAACGGCAACGGCGGACCGACGGCGTGGTGGAACGGCCGCATCGTCGGGGTGTGGTGCCAGCAGCCCCACGGCCGGGTCGACGTGGTGCTCGCCGAGGACGTCCCCCGCGCCGCTCGCCGTGCGCTGGACGCCAAGGCGGAGGAGCTCACCGCGTGGCTCGACGGCGACGTCGTGCGCTCGATCTATCTCTCGCCGCTGGCGCGCCAGCACCTCGCCGGCTGAGCGAGCGGGTGCTACGGTTCCGCGACTCTCGGAGGCCACCATGTCGGAGCAGCCGCCGATACCCGGCGCCCAGCAGTATCCCTACGCCTACGGGCAGACACCGCCACGCAACCATCCCCAGGCGGTGCCCTCGCTGGTCCTCGGCATCCTGTCGATCGTCCTCTGCGGCCTCTTCACGGGCATCCCGGCGATGGTGCTGGGACGACGCGCCCTGCGTGAGATCCGGGGCTCACGGGGCGCTCTCGGTGGCGAGGGCCTGGCCCAGGGCGGATTCTGGACCGGCCTGGTCGGCACGGCGTGGAGCGCGCTGGTGACGGTCTTCGTGCTGGCGGTGTTCGCCTTCGGGGGTGCCGTGCACTCGCAGTTCCACGAGAGCTGCGAGCGGGTCGTCGGCCAGGGTCACCACCACCAGGTCCGGCAGAACTGCGGCTGACCCGTCAGCCGGATGCCGACCTGGCGAGCTGGGCCAGGTGGTCGCGGAACCCGATGCCGTAGGCGGTCGGCTTCCCCGACCAGTTCCGGATCAGGCTCGGGCCGCCGCTGCAGGTCCAGCCCCCTGACGTCGCATTCCACGTCCAGCCGAGGTACGAGATGCCGTGCCGGTCGGCGTACGGCATGAACCGGTCGATGTAGCCGTGCGCGCAGTCGGTCTCCCCGAGCTCGCCGACCACGACCGGGCGGTGCCGGGAGACCCGGGTGATCGCACGGCGGCACGACCCCGTGCAGGGCGCGAGCGTGCCGTAGGTGTGCTCCGAGGCGACCAGCTGTCCGAGCGGGTCGTGCGGAGCGTGCCCGCGCCAGCCCTGGAGCACGCGGGCCCAGTCGAGTCCGCCGAGCATCAGCGGCTGGGTCGCGCCCGTGGAGCGGACGGCGCGCACCAGCCGCCGCATGCCAGCGGTGCGGTACGCCGGGTACCGCAGGCTGCCGACGGACCCGGCGGGCAGCCGGCAGCCGTCGCGCCAGCACCTCCAGCCGATGTCGTGCGGCTCGTTGTAGAGGTCGAAGAGCATCGCGTGGTCCGTCTTGAACGCGGAGGCGACCGAGCGCCAGAAGTCCGGCGCGTGGTCGGCGTCCGGCATCGGCAGGATGCCGCGTGCCTTCCGGTGCCCCGGTGCCGCCCAGTGCAGGTCGAGCACGACGTACATCCCGGCGGCGTGGAGCCGGTGCACGTACCCCCGGACCAGGTGGCGGTAGCGCGGGCCGCTGAAGCGAGGGGTGGCGCCGTTGATGCCGAGCCAGCAGTCCTCGTTGAGCGGCACGCGGACGGCGTTCACGTGCCAGCGCCTCATCGCCCGGATGCTGCGGCGCCCGTCCGGACCGTCGAAGAGCCCGGCCGCCGGGAAGTGCTGCACGCACTGGTACTCCGCTCCGCTGCGGTTCACGCCGAGCAGGCGGATGGTGCGTCCCTGGCCGTCGACCAGGTGACGTCCGTGCACGTGGACCGAGGGGCCGGCCAGCGCGACGGCGGGCACCGAGAGCACCAGGCCGCCGAGGGCGGCGGCGAGGGCGGCGACCGCGGGCCGGAGCACGCCGTCACACTACGCTGACCCGGTGCCCGACCAGCCCGAGCAGCAGGCACCGCCCGTCCAGCGGCTGCGGGTCCGCTACGCGAAGCGCGGACGCCTGAGGTTCACCAGCCATCGCGACTTCAGCCGGGCCTTCGAACGCGCGCTGGTGCGGGCGCGGATCCCGATGGCCTACTCGTCCGGGTTCAACCCGCACCCGCGGATCTCGTACGCCGGCGCGTCACCCACCGGTGCCGCCAGCGAGGCGGAGTACCTCGAGATCGGGCTGGCCGAGACCGTCGAGCCGGCCCGCCTGGCCGACGATCTCGACCAGGCCCTGCCCGAGGGCCTGGACGTGCTCGAGGTCGTGGAGTCCGAGCCGGGCAGCCTCGCCGACCGGCTCGAGGCGAGCCGCTGGCGGATCGAGCTGGCGCTGCCCGAGGCCGTGGTGCAGGAGGCGGCGGACGCGTTCGTGGCACGTGACTCGGTCACCGTCGAGCGGATGACGAAGAAGGGGCTGCGCTCGTTCGACACCCGGGCGGCGGTGCTCGCCCTCGAGATCGCGGCGTACGACGCGGGCACAGCGGTCACGGTCGTGCTCCGGCACACGGTCCCCGCCGTACGCCCCGACGACGTGCTCTCCGGCCTCCGCCAGGTCGGAGGACTCGACGACCCGGGAGCGCCGCTGCTCACGCGCCTGGCCCAGGGTCCCTACGACGAGGCCACCGGCTCGATCGGCGATCCGTTATCCGGTTGACATTGCGTGATTACCCGCTCGGGTGTGCGATACTCGAGGTGTTCGGCCGTGCGGCGTGCCGCTTCGTCCGAACCGACGACGTACTCGCCGGTTCCTCTCCCAGAGGTGGTCCGGCACGCTGAGTCCAGGTCGTCACCCGACCGCGACGCGGCCGGCTGCCACGGTGACAGCGAGGCAGCCCTCCCACCAGGGAAAGGCCCGGCGACCGCGGTCGGTGGCGATGTGGGTGACTGTGACGCACCTGCGGAGGGTGTCGCCGGCCACACGAAGGCAACGAAGGCTTGCGCCGTGGTCCCTGTCCACTCGGGTCACCGGCGTCCGACACGTTCGGGGCTGCACGCAGCATCCGGACCGAGGAGCGAGATGCTCGACGATCACGCGGACGGTTCCGCGACGCCCGATTCCGGCTCCGCCGAGGCGGCCTCTGCGCCGGCGGCGAAGAAGACCACGCGCAAGCGGACCACCAAGAAGTCCGCCGCCCCGGCCGACGGGGCCGCGGGCCAACCACCCGAGACGGGGGACGCAGCGGAGAAGCCCGCCAAGGCTGCGGCCAAGAAGTCCGCCGCGAAGAAGACCACGACCAAGAAGACCGCCGCCAAGAAGACCGCGGCGAAGAAGGCCACGGCGAAGGCCACGGCGACGGCTCCGGCCGGTGACACGCCCGACGGCGCTCCGGACGCCGAGAAGCCGAAGAAGCGCTCCAGCCGGAAGAAGTCGGACGCTGCCGACCAGTCCGCCGAGTCCGGCACGCCGTCGACCGTCGCCCCGCTCTTCCAGGCACCCGAGAAGACCAGTGCACCGGCTCGCCGTACCAAGAAGGCGGCCGCCACGAGCCCCGACGACCAGGACGCCTCGTCGGCCGGCTCCGGCCGGTCCAAGGCACCGGCGGCGGACACCGACGACTCGGACGGCGAGGACACCCCGGCCCGGCGCAAGCGCCGCCGGGGCGGTCGCCGGCGTCGCAAGTCGGGCGGCGAGGGCGAGGCCAGGACGGACCAGGCAGACAGCGAGGACGACGCGGCCGAGGAGGGCGACGGGACGTCGTCGTCGGAGCTCCGAGGGCGAGAGCACCTCGTCGCGTCGCCGGCGCCGCCGCCGGCGGGCCGGAGAGGCGGACGGTGACTCGTCCGACGACCCGGCGAACACCGTCACCCGCGTGCGCAGCGGCCGGAGCGCCGCCGACGAGATCACCGCCGTCACCGGGTCGACGCGCCTGGAGGCCAAGAAGCAGCGCCGCCGCGAGGGCCGCGAGGCCGGTCGCCGTCGGGCGCCGATCGTCAGCGAGGCCGAGTTCCTGGCCCGCCGCGAGGCGGTCAACCGGGTCATGGTCATCCGCCAGCACGAGGACGTCACCCAGATCGGCGTGCTCGAGGACAACGTCCTCGTCGAGCACTACGTCGCCCGGGAGTCGCAGACCTCGCTGATCGGGAACGTCTACCTCGGCCGGGTGCAGAACGTGCTGCCGTCCATGGAGGCGGCGTTCATCGACATCGGCAAGGGCCGCAACGCCGTGCTGTACGCCGGAGAGGTCAACTGGTCCGCCCTGGGTCACAAGGACGGCCAGCCCCGCAAGATCGAGTCCGTGCTGAGCTCCGGGCAGGCGGTGCTCGTTCAGGTCACCAAGGACCCGATCGGCCACAAGGGCGCGCGCCTGACCAGCCAGATCAGCCTGGCCGGCCGCTTCCTCGTCTACGTGCCCGACGGCACCACCAGCGGGATCTCCCGCAAGCTCCCCGACACCGAGCGCAGCCGGCTCAAGGCGCTCCTGAAGGAGATCGTCCCCGAGCAGGCCGGCGTCATCGTCCGCACCGCCGCGGAGGGGGCCTCCGAGGAGGAGCTCACCCGCGACGTCGAGCGGCTCAAGGCCCGCTGGGAGGACATCGAGAAGAAGGCCGCCAACAAGGGGGCCAACGCGTCTCTGCTGTACGGCGAGCCCGACCTGACCCTCAAGGTCGTCCGAGACCTGTTCACCGAGGACTTCGCCAAGCTCGTGATCGAGGGCGACGAGGCCTGGGACACCGTCCAGGGGTACGTCGTGCACGTCGCGCCGGACCTCGAGAGCCGGCTCGAGCGCTACGAGCGGACGAAGGACCAGGACGTGTTCGCGGCGTACCGGATCGACGAGCAGATCAAGAAGGGCCTCGACCGCAAGGTCTGGCTGCCCTCGGGCGGCTCGCTGATCATCGACCGCACCGAGGCGATGACCGTCGTCGACGTCAACACCGGCAAGTTCACCGGCTCCGGGGGCAACCTCGAGGAGACGGTCACCAAGAACAACCTCGAGGCGGCCGAGGAGATCGTCCGCCAGCTCCGGCTGCGCGACATCGGCGGCATCATCGTCGTCGACTTCATCGACATGGTGCTCGAGTCCAACCGCGACCTCGTGCTCCGGCGGCTCGTCGAGTGCCTCGGTCGTGACCGCACCCGGCACCAGGTCGCCGAGGTCACCTCGCTGGGGCTGGTGCAGATGACCCGGAAGCGGATCGGGACCGGTCTGCTCGAGTCCTTCTCGCACGACTGCCCCCAGTGCCACGGCCGCGGCGTCATCGTCGAGGACGCACCGGTGGAGCCGAGGAAGGCCGAGGAGGAGCCGCGTCGGGCACGCCGCAGCCGCAGCGGCCGCGGCCGTTCCGCGGACGCCCCCGAGTCGCCGAAGACGCCCACGCCGAAGGACATCGCGGCGATGGCGCGGCAGCACGAGGAGCACGCCGAGGAGCACCCGGAGGACCAGCCGGACGACGAGGCCGCCGACCGACACGGTCATCGCGGACGAGCCGGACGAGCAGCCGACCGACGACCAGACCGACGACCAGACCGACGACCAGACCGACGGCCGGACCGACGACCGGACCGACGACCAGACCGACGACCGGACCGTGGAGTCCGACGCGCTCGTGGACGACCCCGCGGACGCCCCGGCGGCGACGACCGAGGAGACGGTCCCCGAGGCCGTTCCCGACCCCGAGCCGGTGACCCCGTCCGCTCCCGAGAAGCCACGGGTCGTGACCCGCTCGCGGCGTCGGTCCGCCAGCCGGCCGGCCGGACCGCCGGCCTCGGTCGACGGCACCCACGACGCGGGCGGTGGCAACGCGGGGGTCGACGCATCGGCGGAGCCTGCCGCGGACGGCACCCCTGCGCTGCACGTGCCCGTGAAGCGCAAGGGCGCCCGCAAGCGCTGACGCACGGCGTACCTCACCGCGCGAGTGGAGCGGCCGTCACGTCACGGGCGTCGGTACGCCTTCTGGTGGATCAGCTTGACGTGGTGGTTGCGGCACCCGGTCGTCGGGTGCTTCACGAACTGCGACACCGTCGAGTTCGGCACGTAGACCCGGAACCCGTCGACGTGCTGCGGGTGGCAGGTCCTGCGCGGGTAGTTGAGCGCCGTGACCTGGTCGATCGGGCTGCGCAGTCGCTGACCCGGCTGGAGGACGTACGTCGCGGGTGAGCCCGGGAGCCGCACCGCCGGAGCCCCGATCTGGGTGCCGTTCCCGTCGCCGACGTACGACAGGCCGCCGTAGCCCCCCGTGTGGCAGGCGTGCCCCGAGGTGTTCTTCAGGGCGATCCAGCCGTAGGTGTGGCCCATCCCGGCATCGTGCCGGTGGTACGACGCCGTCAGGTCGCTGTTGGTGCAGGCGGCCGTCGCGGCGCCGGCCGGCGCCGGGGCGAGCAGCCCGCTGACGGCGAGGGCGAGTCCGGCGGAGCCGGTGAGCAGGCGAGTAGCTGTGTTCATGACGTCTTCCCCTGTGTTCGTGTCGTGTTCCTATGAGGAGGTCGCTCTGATACGACCCCGTGCTTCTCGCACCGGCATGACTGGGACGATCGGGTCGCGTCCGGGGTTGTGCCGCCGAGGTGAGAAGTTGCTGGGAGAGCCGTCGGACGGCGGCTCGCACCGTTTTGCGGTGCGGAAGGCGCGCCCGTACCATGGACCCTCGGTGCCCGCTCGTCCGAGCAGCGGTGTGCCCTCTGTCCTTCACCACGCGTCCCGCCCGTCGGGCCGACGACGGTGGGTGACGAGCAGATCTGGACCTACGAAGGAGACCGCGGTGTACGCGATCGTGCGCGCTGGCAGCCGGCAGCAGAAGGTTGCGGTGGGCGACGTCATCGAGATCGACAGGACCGACGTGCCGGTCGGCGAGACGCTCACCCTGCCCGTCGTGATGACCGTCGACGGCGACAAGGTGACCGCGACCGGTCTCGACAAGGCGGGTGTGACCGTCGAGGTGCTCGGCGCCACCGCCGGTCCCAAGATCGTGATCCAGAAGTTCAAGAACAAGACCGGCTACAAGAAGCGCCAGGGTCACCGCCAGAAGTACACCCAGGTCAAGGTCACCGACATCAAGGCCTGACCCACAGACTCCAGACAGAAGGACACCAGCCATGGCACACAAGAAGGGCGCGGCCTCGACCAAGAACGGTCGGGACTCCAACTCCCAGCGCCTCGGCGTGAAGCGCTACGGCGGTCAGCTCGTCAACGCCGGCGAGATCATCGTCCGGCAGCGCGGCACGCACTTCCACCCGGGCACCGGCGTGGGCCGCGGCGGCGACGACACGCTCTTCGCCCTGGTCCACGGGAACGTCGAGTTCGGCACCAAGCGCGGCCGTCGCGTCGTGAACATCGTCCCGGCCGGCGAGTAACGCCCGCCGACCACTGACCGAAGGGCGTCCCCCGAGGGGGCACGCCCTTCGTTCCATTTCAGCACCGACCCCAGGAGCACGTGATGGCCCTCCCGTCGTTCGTCGACCGGGTGACGCTGCACGTCGCCGCGGGGCGAGGCGGCAACGGGGTGGCCTCGGTCCACCGGGAGAAGTTCAAGCCCCTCGGCGGGCCCGACGGCGGGAACGGCGGCCCCGGGGGATCGGTGATCCTGCGGGTCGACCCGAGCGTGACCACGCTCCTGGAGTACCACCACAGCCCGCGTCGCACGGCCGAGCACGGTGGCCACGGTGCCGGCGGTCAGCGCAACGGCGCGCACGGCGCCGACCTGGTGCTGCCCGTCCCGGACGGCACGGTCGTCAGCCGGGTCGGGGGCGGGGTGCTCGCCGACCTGGTCGGCCCCGGCACCGAGCTCGTCGTCGCCGAGGGCGGCCGCGGCGGCCTGGGCAACGCCGCGCTGGCGAGCAGCCGGCGCAAGGCGCCGGGCTTCGCCCTGCTCGGCGAGCCCGGAGACACCCTGGAGATCACCCTCGAGCTGAAGGTCGTCGCGGACGTCGGGCTGGTCGGCTTCCCCAGCGCGGGGAAGTCGAGCCTGATCGCGGCGATCTCGCGCGCCCGTCCGAAGATCGCGGACTACCCCTTCACGACCCTGGTGCCGAACCTGGGCGTCGTCAGCGCCGGCGAGACGACGTACACCGTCGCCGACGTGCCGGGGTTGATCGAAGGCGCGAGCGAGGGTCGGGGGCTGGGGCACGAGTTCCTCCGTCACGTCGAGCGCTGCGCCGCGATCGTCCACGTGATCGACACCGCCACCATCGAGCCCGGCCGCAACCCGCTCGACGACCTCGACGTGATCGAGCACGAGCTGGCGTCGTACGGCGGGCTCGAGGGCCGTCCGAGGCTGGTGGCGCTGAACAAGATCGACGTCCCGGACGGCCGCGAGATGGCCGACCTGGTGCGCGCCGACCTCGAGGGGCGGGGGCTCCGGGTGTTCGCGATCAGTGCGGCGTCGGGGGAGGGGCTGCGGGAGCTGACCTTCGCGATGGCCGAGATCGTGGGTGCCGCCCGCCGGGCACTGCCCGAGGTGCCGCGTGAGCGGATCGTGATCCGGCCGCCGTCCGCGGACGGCGGCGACGACTTCACCGTCGCGCAGATCGAGGACCCGTCGACAGGCGCGGGACAGGTGGCGTGGCGGGTCCGCGGCACGAAGCCCGAGCGCTGGGTGCGGCAGACGGACTTCAGCAACGACGAGGCCGTCGGCTTCCTGGCCGACCGGCTCAACCGGCTGGGCGTCGAGACGCGCCTGGTCGAGCTCGGCGCCGTCGAGGGCGACGCCGTGCTGATCGGCCCGGTGGACGACTCGGTCGTCTTCGACTTCCGGCCCGGCATCGACGCCGGTGTCGAGATGCTCGGACGGCGCGGCGAGGACCAGCGGTTCGACGAGAAGCGTCCGGCTGTGCGCCGCCGCCGCAAGATCGACGAGGCCATGGACGACCGCGGCGAGGGCGAGGCGCGCGCGGACGTCGCTCGCCGCATCGACGCGACGCGGCGTCCCTCCGGTCCCATGAGCTACGAGATCGGGTCCGACGACGACCCCGACCGTCCCGAGAGCGAGGCGTGACCCACCCATGACCGGCCAGGCCGACCGCGCGGGGCTGGTGGCCGCGGCCCGCCGCGTCGTGGTGAAGGTCGGCTCGTCCTCGCTGACCACGGCCGAAGGAGGCATCGACCCCGACCGGGTACGCCGCCTGGTCGCTGCGCTCGCGGACGCGCGGGCCCGCCGGGTCGAGGTCGTCCTCGTGTCGTCGGGTGCGATCGCGGCCGGGCTGGCGCCCCTCCACCTCGAGCGGCGGCCCCGGGCCCTGCCGGCCCAGCAGGCCTCGGCGGCGGTCGGGCAGGGACTGCTCGTCCACCGCTACACCGAGGAGCTCGCCGCTCACGACATCGTCGCCGGTCAGGTGCTGCTCACGGCCGACGACGTGACGCGACGCAGCCACTACCGCAACGCCCACCAGACCTTCGCCAAGCTCCTCGAGCTCGGGGTGCTGCCCATCGTCAACGAGAACGACACGGTGGCGACCAGCGAGATCCGGTTCGGCGACAACGACCGGCTGGCGGCACTGGTGGCGCACCTCGTGCACGCCGACCTGCTCGTGCTCCTCAGCGACGTCGACGGTCTGTACGACGCCCACCCGGCCGCCGAGGGGGCACGGCTGGTGCCCGAGGTGGCGCTCAGCGACCACCTGGACGGCATCCGGGTCGGTCGTGGTGGCCAGGCGGGACTCGGCACGGGCGGGATGCGCACGAAGCTCGAGGCCGCGCGCATCGCCACCGGCGCCGGGATCCCGGTGCTGCTGACCTCGGCCGAGCGCGCGGGTGACGCGCTGGCGGGCGAGCCGGTCGGCACCTGGTTCCACGGCGCCGCGCGACGCCGCCCGACCCGGCAGCTGTGGCTCGCGCACGCCACCGAGCCCAAGGGCACCCTCCTGCTCGACGAGGGGGCGGTGCGTGCCGTGACCGAGCGCCGCGCGTCGCTCCTCGCGGCCGGCCTGATCGGTTCGACGGGCAGCTTCACCGCCGGCGATCCGGTGGACCTGGCCGGCCCCGACGGCGTGGCGGTCGCGCGTGGCCTGGTGAACTTCGACGCCGACGAGATCCCGTCCCTGGTCGGCCGCACCTCGGCGGCGCTGCGGCGCGAGCTCGGCGCGGCGTACGAGCGTGAGGTGGTCCACCGCGACGACCTGGTGCTCCTCACCACCCGGGGCTGAGTCGGGTCTGGTTTGGCGGCCCGGCTTGCGGGCAGGATCGACGCATGACGACCCGACGAATGTTCGCCCTGGCCGCCTCCGTACCCGTTGCCGCCCTCGTGGTGACCACCATGAGCCCGCCCGCGTCGGCGCGCCCGGTCGACGACCGCTGCGTGCAGAGCGCGCCGATCCCGGCGTCCGCCGTCGCTGCGGCCGCCCGCGGGGGCTGCTCCCTGGTCGGCCGCGTGGTCACCGCCGGGCGGGTCTCGGTGACGGTCCCCCCGCCGGGCATGAGCGTCGCCGGTGAAGGCGTCTCGCGGCACGGCGACGTGCGGGGGCTCCGGGTCACGAACACCGGGACCTCGGTGCGGGTGGTGCGTGAGGCCCGCCCGACCGGCCGCGGTGCCGGCGGCGGTGGCTGGTACCTCGCGCCCCTCAACCCGACCCCCACGACCACCGGCACGATCACGACCACGAGCACGACCACCGGCACGATGTTGACGTCGGGCCCGGTCACCACGTCGCGCCGGGCTTCCAAGCCGGCGTGCCAGGACCGCACCTTCAACCTCGAGCACCACAAGTGGGCGAAGGCGCTGCGCTACCACATCAACCTCAGCAAGATGCCCCACCGCTTCGGCAAGAAGACCGCGGCGCACCACATCAGGGCCGCCAACGCCAACATGCGCAAGGGCCACAACTCCTGCGGCAAGCCGCGCATCACGACGCCCGCGTCGCACTACCTCGGCCGCACCTCGAAGCGCGCGAACATCAACGGTGGCGGACCGACGTGCGGCAAGGGCAACGGCGACAACGTCGTCGCCTTCGGCAACCTCCCGGGCAACCTGCTGGGCTGGACGTGCTACTGGTACAGCACCGACACCGGCCACATGGTCGGCACCGACATGCTGCTCGACAACGGCCCGAGCCTGGAGACCAAGCTGCCCAACGCCTGCTCGAGCTCCTGGGACCTCGAGGGCACCGTCACCCACGAGTGGGGACACGCCTACGGCCTGGCCCACACCGGCTCGGGTCACGCCAACCTCACCATGCAGCACCTGCTCAAGCCGTGCTCGACGTACGCGCGGACCCTCGGGCTCGGTGACTGGCTCGGCATGAAGAAGATGTACGGCGCGCACTGACGTCGCGCGGACCTCGGGACGGCTCGCGCAGCGGTAGCGTCCGTGCCGTGCGCGAGCCGCTCGACTTCACCCCGGAGGAGCTGGCGGAGGAGCACGCCTGGCACGCGCTCTACGGACCGTGGGAGTCGTTCGACCTCGACGGGGTGCGCGAGTTCTTCGACGGGTTCGACCGGCCGTGGTGGCTGGTCGGCGGGTGGGCGGTCGAGGCGTTCACCGGCGCCGAGCGCGAGCACGAGGACGTCGACGTCTCGATGCTCGCGTGCGACGTACCCGCGTTCCGTGAGTTCGTCGGCGACCGATGGCACGTGTGGACCAACCTCGGCGGCACGCTGCGTCCGCTCAACGACCGGTGGCCCGACCTCCCTCATCCCGAGTGCCAGCTCTGGGTACGCCGCGACTCCCGCTCGCCGTGGGTGATGGACATGCCGCTGTCGCCCGACGTCGACGGGGCGTGGCGGAGCAAGCGCATGCCCGAGCACGTCGCACCGCTCGACGACGTGACCTGGGTGACCGACGACGGCATCCGCGTCGCGAACGTCGAGGTCGTGCTGCTGCACAAGGCCCTGCCCGATCGCCGCAAGGACCGGCGTGACCTCGACCGGTCCCTCCCGCTCCTGACCGAGCAGCAGCGCGCGTGGCTGCGCGAGTCGATCGCGACGCTCTACCCCGGCCACGCCTGGCTCGACCTGCTGGACGGCTCTGCCTGACACCGCCCCGCGCGACGCGGATTCCTCCGAACGGGAGGCGGACGTCGGGATGGGCCCCATCGAGTCTGCTGCGTTCCGGGCCGATCCGCGGGGTGGGGCAGCCGTTCTGATCGGGACCATGCCGACGACGCCACCAGAAGGGCCTCGGGCGGATATTCGAGTGCGCGCGAGGGTCGTGGTCCCTACGGTTCTCGGCATGGGTAACCAGGAGTGACCTCAGCCAGGCGCCGACCGGCGGCCTGACGACCGCGACCTGCCCTCTGACGACAGAGCAGGTGCCGCGGTCAGGACGTCACTCCTGCTCGTCGGAGCCCGCCATGCCCAGCACCACCCCTGTCTTCCTGCCCTCCGCGGCCGATGCCGCCGCGCTCGAGCGTCTCCAGCCCGTCGGCGCGTCCCACGACGACGTACGCCGCCACTCGCGCGCGCGCCGCAACGTGCTGCCGCGTGCCGACCACGTCACCGCCGTCTCCGGGGGATGGGCGCACGAGGTCGTGCTGCGCAGCGGCGCCGACCTCGAGGTCGTCCTGTGGTGCCCGGGGGAGCGCGCGTACCCGGAGCTGGCGGCCGTCGCGGCCGCGGCCGCCGGTCGGGCCGACCGGGCCTACCGCATCTCCGAGCGCACGCTCGCCCGGATCCAGCCGGACGTGTCGGCACCCGCTCTGCTCTCGGTGGTCCGGCTCCCACGCTGGGAGCCGAGGCGCGTGCTCACCGGCGATGCCCGGCTGGTGCTGGTCGCCGACGGCATCGAGTACGCCGGCAACCTCGGCACGCTGGTCCGGACGGCGGATGCGTGTGCCGCCGACGCGCTGGTGCTGACCCGGGCCACGGCGCGGGTCACGCACCCGAAGGCGTTCGCCGCCAGTCGCGGGATGGTGCTGACGACCCCGGTCCTCACCTACGGGTCCGTCGCGACGGCGCGGGCCGACCTCGCCGAGGCCGGGTTCACGACGTACGTCGCCGACCCCTCCGGCGCGACGCCGTACCGGTCCGCGGGGCTCGGCCACGGCCGCACCGCGGTCGTCGTCGGGTCGGAGGGCGACGGCGTGAGCGAGGAGTGGCGCACCGGCCTCACCCGGGTCGCGATCCCGATGCTCGGCCGGGCCGACTCGCTCAACGTCGCGGCGTCCGCGGCCGTGCTGCTGTTCGAGGCGCGAGCCGTGCTGGATCAGCAACGAGATCGTGATCCGGCCTCGTAGCGCCACGCTTCGCCCTGCGCCGTACGCTGGGCCTGACATGGACGCCCCGGACCACACCGTCTACCTCGACCACGCCGCGACCACCCCGATGCTCCCGGCCGCCGTCGAGGCGATGACCGTCCATCTCGCCGACGTCGGCAACCCGTCCTCGCTCCATGCCAGCGGCCGCGCCGCCCGCCGGGTCGTGGAGGAGTCGCGGGAGACGATCGCGCAGGCGCTCAACTGCCGACCCGGGGAGGTCGTGTTCACCTCGGGCGGCACCGAGGCCGACAACCTCGCCCTCAAGGGGCTCTTCTGGTCGCGGCACGACGCCGACCCCGCGCGCGTGCGCATCCTGGCGTCGGCCATCGAGCACCACGCGGTCCTCGACGCGCTCCACTGGCTGGCGGACGAGGAGCACGCGCAGGTCGAGCTGGTCCCCGTCGACGCCCGCGGCAGGCTCGACCTCGACGCCTTCCGCAGCTCCGTCGAGGACGACCCGGGATCCGTCGCGCTGGTCTCGGTGATGTGGGCGAACAACGAGGTCGGCACCATCCAGCCGATCGACGAGATCGTGGCGATCGCGTCGGCTCATGGCATCCCGGTCCACACCGACGCCGTGCAGGCCGTCGGCGCCGTCCCGGTCGACTTCGCGGCCAGCGGCGTCGACGCGCTCACCCTGACCGGGCACAAGCTCGGCGGGCCGTACGGCGTGGGCGCGCTCGTCCTCCGCCGCGAGCTGACGCTCACCCCGCTGCTGCACGGCGGCGGCCAGGAGCGCGACATCCGCAGCGGCACCCTCGACATGCCCGCCATCGCCGGCTTCGCGGCTGCCGTCGAGCACGCCGTCAAGGCGCAGCCGGAGTACGCCGAGCGGGTGACCGCCCTGCGCGAGGCGCTGATCACCCGGGTCACCGACGTCGTGCCCGAGGCCCATGTCCACGGCGACCGGGAGGCTCGCCTGCCCGGCAACGCCCACCTCGGGTTCCCCGGCTGCGAGGGCGACTCGCTGCTGATGCTGCTCGACGCCCGCGGGATCGAGTGCTCGACCGGCTCGGCCTGCTCGGCCGGCGTGCCGCAGCCGTCCCACGTCCTGCTCGCGATGGGCTGCGACGAGGAGGGCGCGCGGCACTCGCTGCGGTTCACGCTCGGCCGCACCTCCACCGAGGCCGACGTGGATGCGCTCGTCGAGGCGATCGGCCCGGCGGTGCAACGGGCCCGAGGGGTCCGCCCGGCATGAGGGTGGTCGCCGCGATGTCCGGCGGCGTCGACTCGGCCGTGGCCGCCGCACGCGCCCACGAGGCTGGTCACGACGTCACCGGCATCCACCTCGCGCTGTCGCGCAACCCCGCGTCGTACCGCTCGGGCGCGCGCGGGTGCTGCACCCTCGAGGACGCCAACGACGCGCGCCGGGCCGCCGACGTGATCGGCATCCCGTTCTACGTCTGGGACCTCTCCGACCGCTTCCACGAGGACGTGGTCGAGGACTTCATGGACGAGTACGCCGCCGGCCACACCCCGAACCCCTGCCTGCGCTGCAACGAGAAGATCAAGTTCGCGGCCGTGCTCGACCGCGCCCTGGCCCTGGGCTTCGACGCCGTGGCGACGGGTCACTACGCGCAGGTCCGCACCGCCGCGGACGGCACCACCGAGCTCCACCGGGCGGTCGACGACAGCAAGGACCAGTCCTACGTGCTCGGCGTGCTCACCCAGGAGCAGCTCGCCCACTCGCTGTTCCCCCTCGGCGACACCGCGAAGCGGCAGGTGCGCGAGGAGGCCGGGGCCCGCGGGCTGCTCGTCGCCGACAAGCCGGACTCCCACGACATCTGCTTCGTCTCCGACGGCGACAACGCCGGGTGGCTGCGCGAGAAGCTCGGCGACCGCGCCCCCAACCGCGGTGGTGCGATCGTCGACGCCGCGACCGGAGAGCAGCTGGGCCGCCACGAGGGCACGTTCGGCTTCACGATCGGCCAGCGCAAGGGGCTCCGGCTCGGCCGGCCGGCTCCCGACGGCGAGCCGCGCTACGTGCTCGACATCGAGCCGGTGTCGGGCACGGTCACCGTGGGTTCGCGCGACGCGCTGACCGTCGACCGGATCACCGCCGACCGGGCGCGCTGGTGCGGCGCCGCCCCCGCCGTACCTCTCGACGGCACGGTCCAGCTGCGCGCCCACGGCGACGCGCATCGTGCCCGCGTCGACGTGGTCGGTGACCGTGTCGAGATCGAGCTGCTCGACCCGGCCCAGGGCATCGCGCCGGGTCAGGCCGCTGTCGTCTACGACCGGACCCGTGTCGTCGGCTCCGCGACCATCGTGTCGACCGCTCGCCTCGGCGTCACCGCGTGACGGTCGCCAGCGGCGTCGGGTCGTGGCCCGGCACCACCGCCGAGGAGTACGCCGAGGCGGTGCACGTGGTCCTCGGCGAGCTGCCGGACCTGCCGCACCTGCCGGAGCTGCCCGGGCGCGGGGTCCACGCCGGGATGATCGGGCGCACTCTCGGCACCGTCGCGGAGCTCGGCTTCGACCTGCAGCCGGCGGGCTGGCGGCTGACCGACGCCCCGGGTGTCGACCACCGACGGGCCCGCGCCCTGCTCGCCCAGGACCTCGACCAGCTCGAGGAGCAGGCGCAGGACTTCCACGGCGTCCTCAAGATCCAGCTCGCCGGCCCCTGGACCCTCGCCGCCGGCGTCGAGAAGCCCCGCGGCGACAAGGTGCTGGCCGACCACGGCGCACGACGTGAGCTCGCGCAGGCCCTCGCCGAGGGGGTCGCGGTCCACCTGGCCGACGTACGCCGCCGGGTCGACGCCGAGCGCGTCGTCGTCCAGGTCGACGAGCCGATGCTGGGCATGGTGCTGGCCGGTGCGGTGCCCACCGCCTCCGGCTTCGGCCGGCACCGGGTGATCCACCCGCCCGAGATCTCCGAGGCGCTCTCCTGGGTGCTCGAGAGCGCGGGCACGGAGCCGTGGGTGCACTCGTGCGCGCCGGACACGCCGTGGGCGCTGCTCCGCGGTGCGGGGGCACGCGGGCTCAGCGGTGACCTGGCCGTGCTGGGCGCCGACGACCTCGACGCGTTCGCCGAGGCCCTCGACGCGGGGGAGCGGGTGGCCCTGGGCGTCGTACCCTCGGTTGACCCGGATGTGGAGCCGACCGAGAAGGCGGTCACGGAGCGGGTGGTCCGGTGGCTCGACGTACTCGGCCTCGATCCCGACGGCGTCTCCGACCGGGTCGTGCTGACGCCGGCCTGCGGGCTGGCCGGGGCCTCGCCCGGCTGGGCGCGTCGGGCCACCGAGCTGTGCTCCGGCGCGGCCCGGGAGCTCACCCCGACCGAGGGCTGACCGAGCACGGGCCGCGGGACTCCGACCGGATTGTGGTGAACCCCCTTCCCAAGTCGGTCGTATACAACATACGTTGGCATCAGGTCTCTCTCGGATCTCGGAGGCATCCCCCATGTCGAAACCCCGCTCGGCGCTCACCGCTGCCGCTCTTCTCCTGGCCACGGCGCTCGCGTCGTGCTCCTCCGTCGGATCGAGCTCTCCCTCGGCCGACAGATCGCAGGACGTCGGCAGCACCGCCGGTGACGTGAAGGAGGGCGGCACGCTGACCATGGCGCTCTCCGCCGAGCCCGACTTCCTCGACCCGACGCTGGCCGGCTCGTTCTACAGCCGCTACGTGTTCAACGCGATGTGCGAGAAGCTCTACGACATCAACGCGGACGTCCGGATCGTCCCGCAGCTCGCCGCCTCCATGCCGCAGACGTCCAAGGACGGCAAGACGGTGACCATCGAGCTCCGGCAGGGCATCAAGTTCGCCGACGGCACCACGATGGACTCCTCGGCGGTCAAGACCTCCCTCGAGCGCGACCTGGACAACCCGCAGAGCGCCCGCGTCACCGAGCTCGGCCCGATCACCTCGATCGACACCCCCGACCCGAGCACGGTCGTGATCCACCTGAAGTCGCCGTTCGCGCCGCTGACCGCCGCCCTGGCCGACCGCGCCGGCATGGTGATGAGCCCGACCCAGCTGAAGAAGCTGGGCGACAAGTTCGGGAACGACCCGGTCTGCGTCGGTCCGTTCAAGTTCGCCGACCGCGTGCCGCAGAACTCCATCACGCTGGTGAAGGACCCGAACTACTACGACGCGGACAAGGTGCACCTCGACAAGATCGTCTACCGGATCATCACCGACTCCGCGATCCGAGCGGCCAACCTCAAGTCCGGTGACGTGCAGGTGGCCGACACCGTCGGCACCGACGACGTCTCCTCGATCAAGTCCGACGGCAACCTCCAGCTCCTCGAGTCGTCGTCGCTCGGCTACCAGGGCGTCACCTTCAACATCGGGAACACCGCGGGTGTCGGCAAGCCGCCGGGCACGATCCAGGCGCCGTACGCCCAGGACCCGCGCATCCGTCAGGCGTTCGAGTACGCCGTCGACCGCGACGCGCTGGTGAAGACCGTCTTCAACGGGCAGTTCGACACCGCCTGCGGGCCGATCTCGCCGGAGAGCGAGTTCAGCACCCCCGCGGTGCAGAAGTGCCGGCCCTACGACCCCGACAAGGCCAAGCAGCTCCTGCAGCAGGCCGGCGTCTCGACGCCGTACAAGCTGACCATGCTGGTGACGAACACCCCGGACTCCCTGGAGCTCGCCCAGGCGCTGCAGGCGATGGTGAAGGAGGCGGGCTTCGACCTCAAGCTCCAGCCGCTGGAGTTCACCACGCTGCTCGAGCAGGAGGACGAGGGCAAGTTCCAGATCCTGCAGCTCGGCTGGTCCGGACGGGTCGACCCCGACGCGAACATCACCAACTTCGTGGGCACCCAGGGCTCGCAGAACGTCGCGGGCTACAGCAGCCCGAAGGTCGACCAGCTGCTCGCCCAGGCGCGGACGACCAACGACGTCTCCGAGCGGGCCAAGCTGTACGGCCAGGTCCAGACGCAGACCGAGAAGGACGACCCGATCATCTACCTGTACCGGCAACGCAACCTGACCGGCGTCAGCAAGGACGTCTCCGGGGTGCAGGTGTATCCCGACGGCATCATCCGGGTGGCCTTCGCCGGCTACGCGAAGTAGTCGGCGGGGCCGCGCATGCGTCGCTACCTGCTGCGGCGGCTGGGGCAGTCAGTGGTGACGCTGCTGCTGTCGACGATGGTCGTCTTCGCCGGCGTACGGGCGTTGCCCGGCGACCCGGCGCGGGCCCTGGCGGGCGAGCAGAACGACCCGGCGCAGGTCGCCGCGATCCGGGCGAAGTACGGGCTCGACGACCCGGTGTGGGTGCAGTACTGGCGCTACCTCACGCACAGCCTGCGCGGTGACCTCGGGACCTCGGTCCGCACCGGCATCCCGGTCAGCGACATGCTCAAGAGCGCGCTGCCGGTCACGGCCGAGCTGTCGCTGCTGGCCATGCTGGTGGCCGTGGTGATCGGCGTCCTGGCCGGCGTCGTGGCCGCCACGCACCGGGGCAGCATCGCGGAGTGGGTCGCGAACGGCTTCGCGCTGCTGGGCCTCTCGGTCCCGAACTTCTGGCTCGGACTGATGACGATCCTGTGGCTCGCCGTCGCGCTCGAGGTGCTGCCCGCGTCCGGCTACGTCCCCTTCCGGGAGAGCCCGGGACAGAACCTCCAGCACATGATCCTGCCCGGGCTGGTCCTCGGGACCCAGCTGGCCGCGGTGATCATGCGGCAGACCCGGTCGTCGATGCTGGACGCGCTCGAGACCGACTACATCCGCACCGCCCGGGCGAAGGGTCTGCGCGAGCGGACCGTGGTCTGGGTGCACGGGCTGCGCAACAGCCTGATCGTGGTGGTGACGATCGTCGGCCTCCAGCTCGGCGCGCTGATCTCGGGAGCGGTGGTGACCGAGCGGATCTTCGCGCTGCCCGGCTTCGGCAAGATGACCGTCGACGCGGTCTTCCAGCGCGACTACCCGGTGATCCAGGCGGTGGTGCTGGTGACGGCGACGGCGTACATCGTGATCAACCTGCTCGTCGACCTCCTGTACTCCCTGATCGACCCGCGCATCCGCGTGGCAGGGGAAGTCGCATGAGCGCCACCGAGGTCCCGGTCGAGGCCGCTCCGCCGGGCGGTGACCGGCCGCGCCGAGGCCGACTCTTCCGGCGGCTCCGGCGCAGCCCGCTGGCGATGACCGGTCTGGTGGTTCTCTGCGTCGCCGTGCTGGCCGCCGTCCTGGCGCCGCTGCTGGCGCCGTACAGCCCCGACCACGCCGACTTCGAGGCGGTCTTCCAGCCGCCGGGGTCGCCCGGCCACGTCCTCGGCACCGACTCGCTCGGGCGCGACATCCTCTCCCGGGTCCTGTACGGCGCGCGGGCGTCGCTGCTGGTCGGCGTGCTGTCCGTGGTGCTGGCGCTCGTCGTCGGCGTACCGCTGGGACTGATCGCCGGCTACTTCTCCGCCTTCGACGCGATCGTGTCGAGACTCACCGACCTGGTGCTGGCCTTCCCGTTCCTGATCCTGGCCGTCGGGCTGGCCGCGATCCGCGGCGCCTCGCTCTCCAACGCGGCGCTGGCGATCGGGATCGCCCAGATCCCCGGCATCATCCGGGTCACCAGGTCCGAGACGCTGCGGCTGAAGTCACTGGACTACGTCGCCGCGGCGGTCGCCGAGGGCGCCTCCGACCTCTGGGTGATCGTCCGGCACATCCTGCCCAACGCGACCAGCGTGCTGATCGTCCAGGCCACCGTGGCGATCCCGGCCGCGATCCTCGGCGAGGCCGTGCTGTCCTTCCTGGGGCTGGGCATCCAGCCTCCGTCGCCGAGCCTCGGCACGATGTTGTCCGAGGCGCAGCAGTCCATCTCGCGAGCACCCTGGACCGCGGTGATCCCGGGCCTGGCGATCATGGTGCTGACCCTCGCGTTCAACCTGTTCGGAGACGGGCTGCGCGACGCCCTCGACCCGCGCGGGAGCCGCCGGTGACCATCACGACCACCGACCTCGACCCCTGGCAGCCGGGCGGCGAGCAGCCGCTGCTGCGGGTGCGTGACCTCGGCGTCTCCTTCCGCACCGAGGACGGCCGGGTGCAGGCCGTCGACGACGTGTCCTTCGAGGCCCGGGCCGGTGAGCTGCTGGCCGTCGTCGGCGAGTCGGGCTGCGGCAAGAGCGTGATGGCGATGGCGCTCTCCGGGCTGCTGCCCGGCAACGCCACCGTGTCCGGCAGCGTCGAGCTGGCCGGACAGCAGCTCGTCGGTGCCTCGCGCTCCGACCTGCGTCAGGTTCGCGGCTCGCGGATCGCCTACATCTTCCAGGAGCCGATGACCTCGCTGAACCCGGTGTTCACCGTGGGCCGGCAGGTCGCCGAGGTGCTGCGGGTGCACGAGGGCATGGACCGGCGCCGGGCGATGGACCGGGCCGCCGAGCTCCTCGACCTGGTGGGCATCGCCAACGCCCGTGAGCGGCTCAAGCAGTACCCCCACCAGCTCTCCGGCGGCCTCCGGCAACGGGTGATGATCGCGATGGCGGTGGCCGGCAACCCCGAGGTGCTGGTCGCCGACGAGCCGACCACGGCGCTCGACGTGACCGTGCAGGCGGGGATCCTCGACGTGCTCCGGGACCTCCGCGACCGGATCGGCGCCGCGGTCGTGCTGATCACCCACGACCTCGGGGTCGTCGCCGACGTCGCGGACCGGGTCCTGGTGATGTACGCCGGCCGCGTCGTCGAGCGCGGCGAGATCCACGAGCTGTTCGCCCGCCCGCGTCACCACTACACCGTCGGACTGCTCGGCGCGGTGCCGACGGCTCGGATCGACGGTGCGGAGCAGCGGCTGCGCGAGATCCCGGGCCTGGTGCCGGTGCTCGAGGAGCCCGAGCCGCGCTGCACGTTCGCCGACCGCTGTCCGGCCGCCGACGACACCTGCCGCACCCGGCGGCCGCCGCTCGAGATCGCGCCGCAGAGCAGCCACGAGGCCGCCTGCTGGCACCCGGCCGGGGTCGGCGGCGGGGAGCAGGAGGAGGTGTCGTGACCGCGGAACCCCAGGCATCGACGCCGCCGGCGGACGGATCCGCCCCGGTCTGCGAGGTGGCCGACCTCGTGAAGCACTTCGGGCCGGTCCACGCCGTCGACGGGATGTCGCTCGAGGTCGGCCAGGGCGAGGTGGTCGCCCTGGTCGGGGAGAGCGGGTCGGGCAAGTCCACGGTCGGCCGGCTCGTCGTCCGTCTGCTCGACCCCACGTCCGGCACCGTGCTGCTCGACGGGGTGGACGTCAGCTCGCTGTCGCGCCGCGCGTTGCGTCCGCACCGCAAGGCGGTCTCCATCGTGTTCCAGGACCCCGCCAGCTCCTTGGACCCGCGGATGTCGGTGGGCGACGTCGTGGGGGAGCCGTTGCGGCTCCACGGCGTGCCCCGGGCCGAGCGCCGCGGTCAGGTACGCCGCGTGCTGGAGCAGGTCGGGCTGCGTCCCGGTGTGGCCGAGCGCTACCCGCACGAGCTGTCGGGCGGCCAGCGGCAGCGCGTCAGCATCGCGCGTGCCCTGGTGTCGCGGCCGCGCCTGCTCGTGGCCGACGAGCCCACCAGCGCCCTGGACGTCTCGGTCCAGGCGAGCGTGCTCAACCTCCTGGCCGACCTGCAGCGCGACCTCGGCTTCGCGTGCCTGTTCATCACCCACGACCTGGCGGCGGTGGAGTACCTCGCCGACCGGGTGGTCGTGATGTACCTCGGCAAGGTCGCCGAGGTGGGCACGCGCGAGCAGATCTTCACCGCGCCCCGGCACCCCTACACGCAGGCCCTCCTCTCCGCCGCGCCGGTCCCCGACCCGGACGTGCAGCGACGCCGGCGGCGCGTGGTCCTCTCCGGGGAGCTGCCGAGCCAGCTCGACCCACCCGCGGGGTGCCGCTTCCACACCCGGTGCCCGCTGGCGGAGGATCGGTGCCGGACCGAGGTCCCGGCCCTGCGTGAGATGCCCGGCGACGCCGGCGGTGGATCCGTCGCCTGCCACCTGGTGGACGATGCAGGGCACGGACCCGACGTCCGCGACACCGCCGATCCCGTGGCGGGAACGGAGAGGCCCCCGCAATGAGCGAGATGACCACGCGCCCCACGCTGCGCGGCACCTTCGGCATGACCTCGTCCACGCACTGGCTGGCGTCCCAGGCCGCGATGGCCGAGCTCGAGGCGGGGGGCAACGCCTTCGACGCCGCGATCGCGGGCGCCTTCGTGCTGCATCTCGTCGAGCCGCACCTGAACGGTCCCGGAGGCGAGGTGCCCGCGGTGTTCGCCACGGCCGACGACCCGACCCCGGTGGTCCTCTGCGGGCAGGGCGTCGCCCCCGGGGGAGCGACGATCGAGCACTTCCGCGGCCTGGGGCTCGACCTGGTGCCCGGCTCCGGGCCACTGGCGGCGGCGGTGCCCGGCGCGGTCGACGCCTGGCTGATGCTGGGCCGCGACCACGGCACCCGTTCCGTGCGGGACGTCCTCTCCTACGCGGCGGCCTACGCCCGGGACGGGCACCCGCTGCTTCCGCGCGTCGCCGCCACGGTGGCCCACATGGAGTCGATGTTCACCGAGCACTGGCCGACGTCGGCGGCTCACTGGATCCCTCACGGCCGGCTGCCGGGCCCGTGGGAGCGCGTCGCCAACCCGGCGTACGCCGACGTCCTCGACCGGCTCGTCGCCGAGGCGGAGGCCGGCGGGTCCGACCGCGACGTCCAGTACGACGCGGCGCGGCGGGCCTGGCGAGAGGGCTTCGTCGCCGAGGCGATCGACGCCTTCCAACGCAAGCCCTTCCAGGACTCGAGCGGCGAGGCGCATGCGGGGGTGCTCACCGGGCAGGACCTCGCGACGTGGAGCGCGTCGTACGAGTCACCCGCGCTGCAGTCCTTCCGCGGCTTCGAGGTCGCGAAGACGGGCCTGTGGGGACAGGGTCCGGTGCTGCTGCAGTCGCTGGCGATGCTGGACCGGCTGCCCGACGAAGCCCTCGACCCGGCCACCGCGGACGGCGTGCACGTCGTGACCGAGGTCCTCAAGCTCGCGTTCGCCGACCGCGAGGCGTGGTACGGCGACGGCACCGACGTGTCCGTCGCGGAGCTGCTCGACCCGGCGTACGTCGCGGAGCGGCTGGCGCTGGTCGGGGAGGACGCGTCGGCCGAGCTGCGCCCCGGGTCGCCGGGGGGCCGCACCCCGCGGCTGCCCGAGCACGTCCTCCATGTCTCCGACGCGCCGGAGGCGTCCGGGCTCGGCGAGCCGACGGTGTCGTGGAACGGCGAGACCAAGGGCGACACCTGCCACATCGACGTCGTGGACCGCTGGGGCAACATCATCTCCGCGACGCCCAGCGGCGGCTGGCTGCACAGCTCCCCGACCGTGCCCGAGCTCGGGTTCTGCCTGGGCAGCCGGATGCAGATGTTCTGGCTCGACGAGGGGCTGCCGTCGTCACTGGCGCCCGGGAAGCGCCCGCGCACGACCCTGTCGCCGACGCTGGTGCTGCGCGACGGCGTACCACTGCTCGCGTGCGGGACGCCGGGTGGCGACCAGCAGGACCAGTGGCAGCTGCCCTTCCTGCTGCGGCGACTGGTCGGTGGTCAGGACCTGCAGGAGGCGATCGACGCCGCGTCCTTCCACACGATGTCGATGCCCAGCTCGTTCTACCCGCGGGAGATGTCGCCCGGTGAGCTGGTCGTCGAGGACCGCCTGGGAGCCGACGTGATCGACGACCTCGCCGCCCGGGGCCACAAGGTGACCCTCGGGGGCTCGTGGTCGCTGGGCCGGCTCTGCGCCGTCGAGCGCGATCCCGGGACGGGTGTGCTGACGGCCGGCGCCAACCCGCGCGGCGAGCAGGGCTACGCCTGCGGGCGCTAGTCGAGCTCGGGCGCCGCGTCGTCCTGGATGCCCGGGTGGTCGATCGCCGCGCTCTCCGCCGCGTGCACGTGGTCGCGTGCCGCCTCCTCGGCGGCCGTCGGGTCGTGCGCCTCCAGGGCCTCGACCAGGCGGACGTGCTCCTCCCAGGAGTGCACGGCGCGCTGGGACGCGCCGAGCCGGAACACCCAGTGCACGTGCCGGTACATCGCGGTCGAGAACTGCACCAGCCAGCGGTTGCCGGACATCTGCATCACCGCGTGGTGCAGGGCGCTGTTCAGCTCGGCCACGCGGGCGAAGTCGCCGTCGTTGGTGGCGTCGCGGGCGTCGTCGAGCAGGCGGCGGAGAGCCGCGAGCTCCTGGGCGGTGGCCCGTTCCGCGGCGATCCGGGCACCCAGCGGCTCGAGCACGGCCCGGGTCGCGAACATGTCCCGCATGGTCCGCTCGTCCGGCGCCGCCACGACCGCACCGCGCCGCGGCTGGAGCTCGACGAACCCCTCGGCCTCGACCACGCGCAGGGCCTCGCGCACCGGGTTCCGCGAGACGCCGAAGTCGGCCGCGAGCCGGTCCTCGGTGAGCCGCTCGCCCGGCCGGTACTGCGCGTCGATGATCCGCGTGCGGAGCTCCGCCAGCACCTGGTCGCGCAGGCTCAGGTGGCGGTCCCCGATCGAGCCGCCCATGATCTCGCCGTCGGGCAGCATGGGCCCCAGCGGTCGGCTCACCCGTCAACCTCCCCGCGTCCGGGAATCTCCCGTCGACCGAACTGTATACGAAGGACAACCGCCGGACGGCAGGAGGTGTCCGACGCGCCGCGCGGCTCCCGCTCGCCGTCGGGACGCGGCGTACCGTCCGTGCAACCTCGCGGGGTCCTCGACGCGTTCGACAGGTGACCGGCCCCTCGGGGAGGCCGGCGCTCCACCGGGACCACGAAGGACGGCGATGGCACGACGCGACGCGGAGGAGTTCACCTCCTTCGTCCTGGGCACCCAGCCCGCGCTGCGGCGGACGGCGTACCTGATGTGCGGGGACTGGCAGCTGGCCAGCGACTTCGTGCAGGAGGCCTACATCCGGGTGTACCGGCACTGGCCGCGGCTGCGGGGTGAGGCCGAGGCGAGGTCGTACGCGCGGAAGGCGCTCGTGAGCGCGGTGATCGACGCGAAGCGGCGCCGGTCGAGCACCGAGGTGCCGGTCGACGAGATCCGTGACACGGAGGGTCCGGACGCCGCGGAACGGTCGGCGGACCGCGAGCTGCTGACGCGCTGCCTGGCGCAGGTGCCGGGGCGGCAGCGCGCCTGTCTGGTGCTGCGCTACTACGACGACCTGGGCGTGGCCGACGTGGCGTCGGTGCTCGGGATCTCGGAGGGGACCGTCAAGTCCCAGACCGCTCGAGGACTGGATGCCTTGCAGGCCGCGTTCGCGCGGGAGACCAACGACCAGCTGCTCGTGAGCGGAAGGGAGTGAACGATGCCTCGTGACCTGACCGACCTGATGGAGCGCGCGACGTCCTTCGCGCCGCCGGAGCCACATGCGGCGACCGACATCACGTCCCTGGCCGCCCGGCGCCATCGCCGGCGGACCACGGGCATCGCCGGCGGGCTGGCGGCCACCGTCCTGGTGGCCGGCGCCGTCGGGTACGGCGTGACGCGCGGTCAGAGCAGCACCCCGGAGCCCGCCCACGACCTGCTGTACCACCAGACCGTCGACCTGTCGCAGGCCGTGCCGGCCAGCAGCCTTCCCGGCTTCACGTCGGAGCCGTGGACGATCCAGTCGGTGCAGCGCTTCCAGGACAACTCGGCCATTCCGACGTACGCGGCGGTCGACGCGAGCGGACGTCTGCTCGTCGTCGACGCGCCCGGAGGCACCCAGCTGCAGGGGCCGTTCCGGGCACGCCTCTTCGACACACCCGGTGGAGCGGCCCAGCCGCTGCAGGCGCCGGCGTCGCCCGGGAGCGTCGGATCCGTTCCGACCACCTGGCTGCCGGCGTTCTACGGCGACGACCAGCTGCTCTGGCACCCGTCGACGGGTTTCTCCGGCTCGACGACCGGATTCCACCTCACCGACCTGCAGGGTGGCCACGACGAGGTCGTGCCGGCCACGTTCCGGGTCGGCACCAGCAAGATCGTCGCCGACCCGGCCGATGTGACGGCAGGGTCGATGTGGATGACGCTGCCCGTCCGCGACGGGTCGGGGAGCGTCGTCACCGTCTCGGACGTCTACCGCGCGTCGTTCTCGGGACAGGTGTCCAAGGTGGGAAGCGGCGCCTCGGTGCTCGATGTCGGGTCCGGGATGGCCGGCTGGGCGACCACGCGCGGCCAGGTGTTCGTGCAGTCGGCCACCGGTGCACCGGCCGAGCAGGTCCGGGTGCCCCTCGACCACGGCTGTCGCGTGGCGCCCGCCAGGGTGCTCCAGGGCCAGTTCGCGGTGGGCAGCTCGGCCGTCGCCCTCCCCGAGGTCTGCGGGACGGGACACAAGGCGGCCCAGCAGCTGCTCGTGTTCGACCTGTCGGGTCGACCCCTGGTGCGGATCACCGGGGTGACGCCGTTCGACATGTCGTTCGCCGGCGACAGCCTGCTCTTCCAGGCCAACGAGATGGTCCTCCGCTACGACCTCGTCACCGGCACCCTGTCCCGGCTCAACGCCCCGAAGCAGGCTCCCTACCTCGCGCCACCGCAGGGGGCCGGGAGCTACGTCCGCTGGTACGACACCGAGGGCGGGCACGTCGCGGAGCTGCCCCGCTGACGACTGCGCCAGACTGGGCGGCATGGACATCGTCTCGCCCGCCATCAACGACTACCTGCTCGCGCATTCCGAACCCGCCGATGACGTGCTGCGCGACCTCGCCGACGAGACGCACCGGGACCTGGCCGGCCAGTCGGGGATGCAGATCTCCCACGACGAGGGGGAGCTGCTCACGATGCTGGTGCGGCTGACCGGTGCGCGCGAGGCCGTGGAGGTCGGAACGTTCACCGGCTACTCCTCGACCTGCATCGCCCGTGGGCTCCCGTCGGACGGACACCTGCTGTGCTGCGACGTGAGCGACGAGTACACCGCGGTCGCCCGGCGCTACTGGGAGCGCGCCGACCTGACCGATCGCATCGAGCTCCGGATCGCGCCGGCGCTCGAGACCCTGCGGTCGCTTCCCTCGGAGCCCTACCTCGACTTCGCGTTCATCGACGCCGACAAGACCGGCTACCCGGCGTACGTCGAGGAGGTCCTGCCGCGCCTGCGTCCCGGCGGGCTGATGGTGCTGGACAACATGCTCCGCGACGGACGCGTCCTCGACCCGGAGAGCGACGACGACCGCGCCATCCACGAGCTCAACGAGGCGCTGGTCGCAGACGACCGGGTCGACGTCGTGCTGCTCCCGGTCCGCGACGGCGTGAGCCTCGCCCGCAAGCGCTGAGCATTGCGTCTCGGAGGGCAGTGCCCCCTTTGACGTAGTGCTCCCCGACGTACCTGCTGGGTCCTCCACAGGTGCCGACCGAGACGATGCGCGTGTGGGTGCTGTCTGCCTACCGTCGCCGCATGCTGGTGACGGGTCGTCACGCGTCGCGGATGCTGCGCGACGTGCTCTCCTCCGATGAACAGGGGCGCCTGCTGCTCCGCAGCGGCATCGCCGGTGAGCCGACCCGGTCTCCCCACGGGCCGGCCTTCGAGGCCGCCGACGTCGACGAGCTCCGGCTGCGACCGATGGTCGACGAGCGGGCGCTCGCCCGGGCATGCCCGCACGGCGTCTGGGTCGCCCGTCTTCCGCGGGCGGCGCACCTCGACCTGACGCTCCCGTGGCCCGACGTGGCGCGACAGGTCACCGAGATCGGTGCCGCGCAGCGCCCGATGACGACCTGGTCGGTGGCTCTCGCCACGGTCCGGCTGACGGCCTGGGGAAGGCTGCCCTTCGTGGCGACGTTCCTCGGGTACGTCGTCCTGTCGGCAGACCTGACCCGGCTGACCGAGACCGGCCCACAGCTCGAGAGGCCGGGACCGTGGTCGCAGCTGGTCGACCGCCGACGGTGGCACACGCCGCGCGGTGGGCGACCCCACGTCGTCTGGACGCCCCGGGGCTGACGGGTCGATGGACGACGACGCCCCCGGAGACCAGCTCCGGGGGCGTCGTACGCCGTGTCGACCGTCAGCCGACGTGCACGCCCTGCTCGGGGGCGTCCGTGGCCAGCTCCTCGTGCTTGACGTCGAGGAAGATCCACACGATCGCCGAGCCCGCCAGCATCAGGAACACCCCGACGATGAACGCGTGGGTCGCTCCGGTCGAGAACCCGCCGAGGTAGGACAGTCGTCCGACCAGCGCGTCCGGGGTGGTCACGCCGAACTTCTCCATCAGCGCCGAGCTGATGTTCGGGTCGACGGTCGAGATCCCTCGCCCGATCGTCGGCGCGATCTTGTCGATGTGGTTGTTGGTGAAGTGGCTGCCCACCGTCGACAGGATCGCGAGCCCGAGCGCTCCGCCGACCTGCTGCATCGTGTTCAGCACGCCCGAGCCGACACCGGAGTCCTCGGCCCGCACGTGGTGCACGGCGGTGAGGGTCAGGGGCACGAACACCGCGCCCATGCCGACGGCCATCAGGAACACGTACGGCAGGATCTGCGTCCAGTAGCTGATGTCGGAGCCGAGGTAGTGACCCTGGCCGACCGACTGCAGCACGTCGGTGCCGCTGTCCGGGACGCTCAGCCGCGAGAAGCCGTACAGGGCGGCCGAGGCCATCAGCGTGCCGACGCCCGCGACGTACCGCGGGTCGATCCGGTTGACCAGGTTGGAGACGATGGTCGCGCTGATGATGATCCCCACGCTGAACGGCAGGAACGCGAACCCGGCCTTGAGCGGGCTGTAGCCCATGACGTTCTGGATGAACAGGCTCAGGAAGAAGAACATCGAGAACATCGCGGCCGGCAGCAGCATCATCGCCACGAAGCTCGCGGCCCGCGTCCGGTTCATGAAGATCCGGAACGGCAGCAGCGGGTGCTCCACCCGGAACTCCACCATGAAGAACAGCACGAGCAGCGTCACACCGGCGGCGAGCGCCGCGATCGTCCAGCCGTCGCTCCAGCCGTACGCCGCGTTGCCGGCGCGGGTGAGCCCGTAGACGAGTGCGAGCAGCCCGCCGGTGCCGGCCAGCGCACCGGGCACGTCGAGCTGGCCCGGGTGGGCCTCGGACTCCCTCAGGAAGCGCGGCGCCAGGAAGGCGGCGACCAGGCCGATCGGCACGTTGATCAGGAACGTCAGCCGCCACCCGTCCTGCGGGTTGAACATGTGGACGTTCAGCCCGGTCAGCCAGCCGCCCAGGATCAGGCCGACGGCCGCACCGGCGCCGGACATCGCGGCGTACACCGCGAAGGCGCGGTTGCGCGACGGCCCGGCCGGGAACGTGGTGGTGATCAGCGCGAGCGCCGCCGGCGAGGCCAGCGCGGCGCCGAGGCCCTGGAGCCCTCGGGCGCCGAGCAGCAGCGCCTCGTTCTGGGCGAGCCCGCCGAGCAGCGAGGCGACGGCGAAAACGGTGAGGCCGGTCATGAAGATCCGGCGTCGGCCGTAGAGGTCGCCGAGGCGTCCACCCAGCAGCAGGAGGCCGCCGAAGGACAGCGCGTAGCCGGTGACGATCCAGGTGAGGTTCGTCCCGGACATGTTCAGGTCCTTGCCGATGTAGGGCAGGGCGATGTTGGCGATGGTGGCGTCGAGGACGACCATCAGCTGGGCGATGCAGATCAGCACCAGGGCCCAGCCCAGGTGTTGCTTCCGGCCGGAGGAGAGGACCTCCGGCTCCGGAGAGCCGACGGCTTCGGCTTCGGTCAGGTCGGACATGGGTTTCCTAACGTCGTGACTTCTGGGTTTCTGACTTCTTGACGGGGTTCAGCCCTGCGGCCTGACAGCCGGCAGGATGATCTGGTCGATCGCACGCTCGATCACGCTCGGGTTCGGCTTCTCGCCGAACACGAACACGCGGTGCAGGACGATCCCGGACAGGGCGGGGACGACGATGTCGAGGTCGATGTCCGCGCGGAGCTCACCGCGGTCGCGCGCGCGCTCGAAGATCTCGCGCGACACCCGGGCCTTGGGCTCGACGACCTGGCGGCGGAACTCGGCCGCGAACTCGGCGTCGGTGCTCACGGCCGTCATCACGGCTCCGAGGGTCGACGTCGTGTCCTGGTCGGTGAGCCCGCCCATCCCGCAGAACGCCGTCAGCAGGTCACTGCGCAGGTCGCCGGTGTCGGGGACGGCCGGGCTGCCCTTGGTGCGCGCCAGCGCCTCGACGACCAGCGTGGCCTTGGAGTTCCAGCGCCGGTAGAGCGTCGCCTTCGAGGCCTTGGCCTGATGGGCGACGGCGTCCATGGTGAGCCGGTCGTAGCCGACGTCGGCGAGCACCTGGAGCGCGGCGTCGAGGATCTCCTGCTCGCGCACGCCCTCGACTCGGGGGCGCTGGGCGGCGGCTGCCGCGGCCTCGGGCGTCATCGGATGGTCACCTGTTCGTGATCAAAATGAAACGAAACGGTTTCGTTCCATCAAGAAGGTAGCCAAGGTCCGCGGATGAAACAAATCAGTTTCATCCGGACTCCGGACGAAACCCGGGCGTCAGCCGAGGATGCGACGTACCCGGTCCACCGCGAAGCCGTTCCAGGCGTGGATGCCGGTCAGCAGGTAGTGCCCGCGGTCGCCCATGTCGGTGTAGGTCGCGGCGCGGGCCACGGTCGAGGCCCGCTCGACGTAGGCACGGGTGTCGCGGGCCCGGGTGATCCGGTCCCGACGGCCGTGCGCGGCGTGCAGCTCCCGGCCGGTGAGCGCGTGCACCGGCTCTCCGGGGGGCAGCCACGGCGCCAGTGCGACCACCCCGTGCACCGAGGGATGGTCGGCGGCGCGACAGGCGGTGCGCCCGCCCATCGAGTGCCCGACCAGCGCGACCGGCAGGTCCCCGAGCGCTTCCCGCACGGCATCCAGGCCTGTCCGGGCATCGGCGACCTTGTCCGCTCCGCCGTTCCAGCCGACGGTGCGGTAGCGGAGCAGTCGGACCGCGACGCCGTCATCGTGCAGCCGGCGCGCGAGGGTCCGCCCCAGCGCCGCCGCCCGCTGCCAGGACAGGCTGCGCCCGGTGACCGGGGACCGCGACCGGTCCTTGCCCCCGTGGAGGACGAGCACGACCGACCGCGGTTCGCGGACCGAGTCGAGAGCGGTCAGGCCAGGCGTGGCCGGGTCGGGCTCGGTCACGGTCGGCTCTCCGGGGGCAGGCGTCGGTGGTCGTTGGCAGGATAGGGCCATGGGCGAACCGCGATCGGCGACTCCCGAGGCCAAGGAGCGCCACCGTCAGCTGAGCGAGGAGGTCGAGGACGCCCGCTGGCGCTACTACGTGCTCGACGACCCGACGCTCTCCGACACCGACTTCGACCACCGGCTGCGCGAGCTCGAGGGTCTCGAGGACGAGTTCCCCGAGCTGCGCACCCCCGACTCGCCGACGCAGAAGGTCGGTGGTGCCGTCTCGACCGAGTTCACCGCGGTCGACCACCTGCAACGCATGGAGAGCCTCGACAACGCCTTCACCTACGAGGAGCTCGAGTCGTGGTACGCCCGGCTCGCCCGCGACGGCGTGGCCGATCCCGCGCTGCTGTGCGAGCTCAAGGTCGACGGGCTCGCCATCAACCTGCTCTACGAGCGGGGCCGGCTGACCCGGGCGCTCACCCGTGGTGACGGGCGCACCGGCGAGGACGTCACACCCAACGTCCGCACCATCGACTCCGTGCCGGACCGCCTCACGGGCACGTCGGAGTTCCCGGTGCCCGACCTGGTCGAGGTCCGGGGCGAGGTGTTCTTGCCGGTCGAGGCGTTCGAGCGCCTCAACGAGTCCCTCACCGAGGCCGGCAAGCCGCCGTTCGCCAACCCGCGCAACTCCGCCGCCGGGTCGTTGCGGCAGAAGGACCCGCGGATCACCGCCTCGCGGGCGCTCGGCATGGTCTGCCACGGCATCGGGGCGCGGCAGGGCTTCCAGCCGGTGTCCCAGTCCACCGCGTACGGAGCTCTGCGTTCCTGGGGGTTGCCGACGTCCTCGGTGACGACGGTGGTCACCGACCTGCACGAGGTGCGGCGCTTCATCGAGAACGCCGGCGAGCACCGGCACACGATCGTGCCGTACGAGATCGACGGCGTGGTGATCAAGGTCGACGACGTCTCCCTGCAGCGCCGCCTCGGCTCGACCTCACGTGCACCGCGCTGGGCGATCGCCTTCAAGTACCCGCCGGAGGAGGTCAACGCCAAGCTGCTGTCGATCGAGGTCAACACCGGCCGCACCGGCCGGGTGACACCGTTCGGCGTGATGGAGCCGACCAAGGTCGCGGGGTCGACCGTGGAGCGCGCGACCCTGCACAACGCGCACGAGGTGAAGCGCAAGGACGTGCGGCCGGGCGACACCGTCGTGCTGCGCAAGGCCGGTGACGTGATCCCCGAGATCGTCGGGCCGGTGCTCGCCCTGCGTCCGGCCGGAACGAAGCCCTGGCGGATGCCCCGGGTCTGCCCCAGCTGCCGGACGAAGCTGGTCCAGCAGAAGGAGGGCGACAAGGACCTCCGCTGCCCGAACACCCAGAAGTGCCCGGCGCAGCTGCTCGAGCGGGTCTTCCACGTGGCCAGCAGGGGGGCCTTCGACATCGAGGGGCTCGGGTCCGAGGCGGCGTACGCACTGCTCGACGCCGGGGTGCTGACCGACGAGGGTGACGTCTTCGACCTCGACCGTGACCACCTGCTGAAGACCGACCTGTTCACCCGGGCGCCCAAGAAGGGGGAGGACGGCCCCCAGCTCAGCGCGAACGGCGAGGGCCTGATCGCCAACCTGGGGCAGCGCAAGCGGGTGCCGCTGTGGCGGGTGCTGGTCGCGCTGTCGATCCGGCACGTCGGTCCGACCGCGGCTCGCGCCCTGGCCATCGAGTTCGGCTCGATGGCGGCCATCCGCGGCGCCTCGGAGGCCGAGCTCGCGGCGGCCGAGGGCGTCGGTCCGACGATCGCCGAGTCGGTGATCGAGTGGTTCGGCGTCGACTGGCACCGCGCGATCGTCGACAAGTGGGAGCGGGCCGGCGTCAGCATGGCCGACGAGCGCGACGAGTCCACGCCGCGCACGCTGGAAGGGCTCACGGTCGTGGTCACCGGCTCCCTGGTCGACTTCTCGCGCGACTCGGCCAAGGAGGCGATCGTCTCGCGGGGCGGCAAGGCCGCCGGGTCGGTGTCGAAGAACACCGACTTCGTCGTGGTCGGCGACAACGCCGGCTCGAAGGCGGACAAGGCCGAGCAGCTGGGCGTCGCCATCCTCGACGAGGGCGGCTTCAAGGTGCTGCTCGAGAGCGGACCCGGCGGTCTGTAGCGGCGCCGGTGGACGTCCCGTCCTAGGTGGCCGCCGTCGGCGAGGAGGGCAGCGTCGGGTGGTGGTCGGTCTCGGTGCGCCACAGGTGGGCACCCAGCGCGGCAGCCAGGACGAGCAGGACGAAGCCGACGAGGCGGTGACCGGCGACCATCGACCAGACCACGAGCAGGGTGACCACGCCGAGCATCCCGAGCAGCCCGACCCGCGTGTTCGCGAACCGTCCGAAGGTGACGGCGGCGCGCTCGGTGATGCTCATCCGGCGGAAGGTCACGGCGCGGTCCGACATCGGGACGTGCAGCTCGGCGGGGATCGCGGCGTCGATGGCCTTGGTGAGGTCCTGCCCGCGCATCCACTCGCGCGGCTCCATCTCGAGGACGTTGCCGTCGCGTCCGATCAGGTGACGGGCGCCGTCGCGCCAGGCCAGCAGGGTGACGACCTCGGAGAGCCGCACGCTGCGGCTCATGGTGCCGGTGGCCCGCTCGGCGACGGTCTCGTCGACGGAGAAGGTGGTGGGATCCGCCGGCCAGTTCACGTGACTGTGCTTGTGACCGGTGCCGATCGGGCGCGGGTCGGAGAACGTCACCGCCGGGAGCTTCCGGCCGATCGGCGCCGCCTCGGGCAGCCCGACGAGCAGGGAGCTGTGCAGCTCGCGCGCGGCCAGGTCGACGCGCTCCGGGTCGGTGTCGTACAGCTGCTGCAGGAGCTCCTCGTAGCTGACCGGCACGTCGTCGCGGAGCGCGGCGTACGCCGCCTCCAGGGCGGTCTCGACCATCGCCGCCGGCGACTCCAGGATCCGGCGACGGCCCTCGACGGCCTCGCGCACCCACTCGCGCGGGACACCGTCGTCGTGGAGCCGCTGGGTGACATCGAGGGCGGCCCGGGCGAGGCTGGGCAGCATCTCGCGGGTGACCTCGGCGCCGGCGGCCACCACCGAGTGGTGGTTGTCGACGTCGGTGATGTCGGACCAGAGGCCGTAGGCCGCGCCGGTGTGCTGCCGGAGGCCGTCGTGGAGGGCGCGCTCGAAGATCGTCGGCAGGAAGCCGGCCTCGTGCGTGCGCGAGACCTCGCCGCTCAGCGTGAGGCCCGCGTCGTCGCGGTACGCCGACGGCATCGGGCGCGAGAGCGCCACCGCCGGAGTGGCCGGGTGGTACTCACCGTGCGGCAGCGGGATCGAGAGGCCGGCCGGCGGCGGTCCGTCGAGCACGAGGACGGCGTTCGAGGAGTTGAAGACCTGGCGCGACCGCTCGACCAGGCTCTGCTCCGTCGCGCGGACGGCACCGACCTCGGCGTAGCTGGCCACGCCGGGACCGGCCGCGCCGTACCGCCAGGTCAGTGAGCTGATCAGCCCGTCGCGCGGGCCGTGTGCGCGCGCCTGCAGGAGGCCGCGCTCGCGGGCGAGCAGACCCAGGTCGGGCTCACTGAGCCAGCGGGCGAGGGCGCCGAGGCGCACGGTGATGTCCTCCGGCGGCCCGAAGGCGGCGAAGTGCGTCAGCAGCAGCGAGAGGCGCCCCTCGATCGGGCGCACCAGCGTCTGTCGGTCGAGCAGGGCGAGGTGCTCGAGCAGGTGCAACCAGCCCGTCTCGTGCAACGGCTCGTCGGCCATGCCCTGACGGAACAGCAGGTGGGCGGCGGACGCCGGACGGCCCATGTCAACGAAGAAGCACAGGACGCCGTCGACCTCGGTCTCGCGGACCGTGTGGAGAGCGGTGTTCATAGTGGTCAGCCTGGGGGGTGGCTCGCGTGTGTTCGGGGTCATCACGGTAGCCGCGAGGTTGCGCCCGTGTGGGCGGTTTCGCGAACCTGTTATCCACCTGCGGACGGCCTTCCGGCCGCTCCACGGACCGCGGAACAACCGGATGGTTGGGTCGCCTGGCGCCTCCCTAGGATGAACGCATGCCCGCGAACCCCGAAGGCTCCGGCGCGCCCGGCCACCCGACGATCTCGCGCGACGAGGTCGCGCACCTCGCCGACCTCGCGCGGATCGAGCTCAGCGACGACGAGCTCGACCACCTCGCCCCGCAGCTCAGCGTCATCCTCGACTCGATCGCCTCGATCCAGGGGGTGGCGGACGACGACGTACCCCCGACCTCGCACCCACTGCCGCTCACCAACGTGTACCGCGACGACGTCGTCGCGCCCTGCCTGACGGCCGAGGAGGCGCTGAGCGGCGCTCCGGAGGTGGAGCAGCAGCGGTTCAAGGTGCCGCGGATCCTCGGGGACGAGCAGTGAGCCCCGAGAGGCGCACCGCCGCCGAGCTGGCCGACGCCCTCGCGGCGGGCGAGACCACCAGCGTCGCGATCACCCAGGAGGCGCTCGACCGGATCGCCGAGGTGGACGGCGACGTCCACGCGTTCCTGCACGTCGACACCGAGGGTGCGCTGCGCGCGGCCGCGGAGTCGGACGCGCGGCGAGCCGCGGGCGAGACGTGGAGCCCGCTCGACGGCATCCCGATCGCGGTCAAGGACGTGATGGCCACGCGCGGGCTGCCGACGACGTGCGGGTCGCGGATCCTCGAGGGCTGGGTGCCGCCGTACGACGCGACGGTGGTCGCTCGCGTGCGCGGTGCCGGGCTGCCGATCCTCGGCAAGACGAACATGGACGAGTTCGCGATGGGGTCGTCCACCGAGCACAGCGCCTTCGGGCCGACCCACAACCCGTGGGACCTCACCCGCATCCCGGGTGGCTCGGGCGGCGGCAGCGCCGCCTCCGTCGCGGCGTACGAGGCGCCGCTGGCGATCGGCACCGACACCGGTGGCTCGATCCGGCAGCCGGCCGCCGTCACCGGCACCGTCGGCGGCAAGCCGACGTACGGCGGGGTCTCGCGCTACGGCCTCGTCGCCCTGGCGAACTCTCTCGACCAGGCCGGACCCGTCACGCGCACCGTCCTCGACGCGGCCCTGCTGCACGAGGTCGTCGCCGGCCACGACCCGCTCGACTCGACCTCGGTCGACCGGCCGGTCCCCGCGGTCGTCGACGCTGCGCGCCGCGGCGCGGACGGTGACCTGACCGGTCTCCGGATCGGCGTCGTCCGGGAGCTCGGTGGCGAGGGCTACCAGGCCGGCGTGCTCGCGCGGTTCGAGGAGTCGGTCGAGCTGATGACGAAGGCGGGCGCGGAGGTCGTCGAGGTCTCCTGCCCGCACTTCGTCCACGCGCTGGCGACGTACTACCTGATCCTTCCCGCGGAGGCGTCGTCCAACCTCGCCCGCTTCGACGCCATGCGCTACGGGCTGCGGGTCACGCCGGACGGCGACCCCAGTGCCGAGGACGTGATGCGCGCGACCCGCGAGGCCGGGTTCGGCGACGAGGTCAAGCGCCGGATCATCCTCGGCACCTACGCGCTCTCCAGCGGCTACTACGACGCCTACTACGGCCAGGCTCAGAAGGTGCGCACGCTGGTGACCCGTGACTTCGAGGCGGCGTTCGAGCGGGCCGACGTGCTGGTCAGCCCGACGGCGCCGACGACGGCGTTCCGGATCGGGGAGAAGGTCGACGACCCGCTCGCGATGTACCTCAACGACCTGGCCACGATCCCGGCGAACCTCTCCGGCGTCCCCGGGATCTCGGTGCCGAGCGGGCTCGCCGACGAGGACGGCCTGCCGGTCGGCGTCCAGATCCTCGCCCCGGCGATGGCCGACGACCGCGTCTACCGCGTGGGCGCCGCGCTCGAGGCGCTGCTCGTGCAGGAGTGGGGCGGCCGGTTGCTCGACCGTGCGCCGGAGCTGACGGGAGCCGGGTCATGACCGAGACGCTGCTGTCGTACGACGACGTCCTCGCGCAGTTCGACCCGGCCCTCGGCCTCGAGGTACACGTCGAGCTGAACACCGCGACCAAGATGTTCTGCGGCTGCCCGACGGAGTTCGGCGCCGAGCCGAACACCCAGACCTGCCCGACCTGCCTGGGGCTGCCGGGCTCGATGCCGGTGGTGAACGCGAGCGCGGTGGAGTCGGCGATCCGGATCGGGCTCGCGCTCAACTGCGAGATCGCGGAGTGGTGCCGGTTCGCGCGGAAGAACTACTTCTACCCGGACATGCCGAAGAACTTCCAGACCTCCCAGTACGACGAGCCGATCGCGTTCGACGGCTTCATGGAGGTGGAGGTCGACGGCTCGACGTACCGCGTCGGCATCGAGCGCGCGCACATGGAGGAGGACACCGGCAAGTCGACCCACGTCGGCACCAGCGGCCGCATCCACGGTGCCGACTACTCCCTGGTCGACTACAACCGCGCCGGCATCCCCCTGATCGAGATCGTGACGAAGCCGGTGCTCGGCACCGGTGCGCAGGCGCCCGAGGTCGCCCGCGCGTACGTCGGCCAGCTGCGCGACGTGCTGCTCGGTCTCGGGGTCAGCGACGTCCGGATGGAGCAGGGCTCGCTGCGCTGCGACGTGAACCTGTCATTGGCACCGAAGGGCTCCGAGGCCCTGGGCACCCGCACCGAGACCAAGAACGTCAACTCGCTGCGCTCGGTCGAGCGGGCGACCCGCTACGAGATGCAGCGGCACGCCGCGATCCTGGCGGAAGGCGGGAAGATCCTGCAGGAGACTCGGCACTGGCACGAGGACACCGGCATCACGACCAGCGGTCGCGAGAAGTCCGACGCCGACGACTACCGCTACTTCCCCGAGCCGGATCTCGTCCCGGTCGCGCCGAGCCGCGAGTGGGTCGAGGAGCTGCGCCGGCAGCTCCCCGAGCCGCCGCACGAGAAACGGGCGCGCCTGCAGCAGGACTGGGGCTTCTCCGACCTCGAGATGCGCGACACGGTGGGTGCGGGGGCGCTGGGGCTCGTCGAGGAGACCATCGCCGCGGGCGCTGCTCCGCAGGCCGCCCGGAAGTGGTGGCTCGGCGAGCTGGCGCGACGGGCGAACGAGTCGGAGACCGAGCTGGCGGACCTGGGTGCGACGCCGGCGGACGTCGCCCGCGTCCAGGCGCTGGTCGACGTCGGCACGCTGAACGACACGCTGGCCCGGCAGGTGCTCGACGGTCTGCTGGCCGGGGAGGGCACGCCCGACGAGATCGTGGCGGCCCGCGGCCTCGCGATCGTGTCCGACGAGGGAGCCCTCGGCGCGGCGGTGGACGACGCGATCGCGGCGAACCCGGATGTGGCCGACAAGATCCGCGACGGCAAGGTCGCGGCCGCCGGTGCGCTGATCGGCGCCGTGATGAAGGAGATGCGCGGCCAGGCCGACGCGAACCGCATCCGCGAGCTGATCCTCGAGCGGCTGAGCTGACGCCCAGGGCGGGCCGTCGGACCCCGGGGCCTCCGCCTTCTGCTCGTCGGTGTCGGATGGGCGTAGGTCTGTTCGTGGTGGTGGTGGTGAGGGTCGCCACCAGGGCGCCGTCACGACCGAGGAGATGACACGCGATGCAGCATCCGGAGCCCGTGGCCCGCCGACTCTTCGAGCTCACCGAGCCGATCTCGCTGGTCAACTTCTTCTCCGACGAGCCCAACGAGGCGATGGCCGCGCTCGGCTTCCGGAACTACTGGGACGGCTACTTCGCCGGCCGCGCCGCGCCCCTGGGCCGCGTGCCCGCCGAGGTCGTCCACGCGGCGTTCTACAACTTCGCCGACGGCGAGGTGGCCCGCCACATCCCGAAGGTCTGGGAGACGACCACACCGGAGACGGCCCACGCCGCGCGTCAGCAGGGCTGCGTGGCGGCGCTGCGGCGGATCCTCGGCGAGCTCGTCGAGACCCCCGAGCTCGAGCGCGCCGCCGAGCTCCTCGCCCAGGCCTCGACGGGCGCCGCAACCGAGGGACGGGTCATGTACGCCGGGCTCCGCGCCCTTCCGATGCCGGACGAGCCCGTGGCCCGTCTCTGGCACGCGGCCAACATGCTCCGGGAGCACCGCGGGGACGGCCACATCGTCGCCCTGCTCTCGGAGGGGGTCGGCGGCACCGAGGCGCACGTGCTCAGCGCGCTCGACATGGACATCTACCCGGCGGAGTCGTTCGGCCGGATCCACCACCTCCCGAAGGCCCGCCTGGCCGAGGTCATGGACGGGCTGCGAGCCCGTGGCCTCCTCGACGCCGAGGGTCGCCTCACCGAGGCAGGGCGCGCGACCAAAAACCGGGTCGAGTCCCTGACCGATGCCCTCGCCGAGGCTCCGTACCAGGCCATGGAGCCGGCCGAGATCGAGGAGCTGGTCACCGTGCTCGAGCCGATCTCCGCGAGGCTGCAGGCCACAGGCTCGAGCTAGCCCGAGCGCGCAGACCGGCGGTCGCCGGGGCTCAGAGCCCTCGGTCGCCCGTCTTCTTCTCGCCGGTGATCCACCACCGGTGCCCGTCGTACCGCAGGTAGACGAAGATGCTCGCGCGCTGGCCCTTCACGACCCACCACAGCGTGGCCGTCCCGCGGGTGCCGGTCAGGTGCGTCGTGACGATCTTCGGGACCGCGCTGACCCCGACCGAGTGGAGCTGGGCGACCGACTTCGCCGACGACCTCGCGCAGGCCCGGTCGACGGCGAGGTAGGCCTTGCTCTCGCTGAACGCGCACGCGCGTCGGTACTGGCCGCGGTCGTAGAGGCGGAACGTCTTCCGGACGAAGGCCCGGGCCGCCCGGTCCGTCGGTCCGTGGCGGTGGTGGCCCTGCTGGTGCGGCTGCGTCACGGCCTCCGCCGCCTTCTGGCCGAGGTTCTCGCACCCGGTGAGTCCGAGGCCGGCCAGCACGGCGAGCGCGAACGTCGCACCCAGCCTCACCCGAGCCGTTGGCTGTCCCACGTCTTCCTCCCGATGCCGAGATGGTCGAGACGGCACGCTAGACGCTCATCCGCGGCCGCGAGGCCGTTTCGGACCAGCCGTCCGACGTCCGGCCGCGGTTGTGGGCTGCAGGGGTGGAGGGGATAGCCTGCGCGTGATCACATCCAGTCACGCCCGTGGTGGGGGAAGCCGGTCGAAGTCCGGCGCTGACCCGCAACCGTAGGCCGTGTCCTTCTCGCGGGACACGACGAGCCGGAACGCCCGACACGACGCGTCCTGAACACACGCTGTCGAGGAACGCAGTGGGTGGGTTTCCGGCCCCGGCCCGGGGCGTCCTGCCTGCTGTCGCAGCGGGAAGGAAACCATGTCTCACCTCTTGTCGCTCCGTCGCGCCGGCACGGCGCTCGGCGCCACCGCACTGGCCGCGTCCCTGGCCGTGGGGGTCACCCCGGCCCACGCCGCCTCACCGTCGTCGCCCGCAGGACGCGGCGCCACCTGGCTGGCCGGTCAGCTGAACAAGCACGGCATCATCCACAACGGCGCGTTCGACTTCGACGACTACGGCCTCACGATCGACACCGGGCTGGCGCTCAAGACGATCGGCGGTCACACGAAGGACGTCCAGAGGACGCGCACCGCCCTGTCCAAGCACGTCAAGGGCTACACGACCTTCGGCGACGCGGAGTACGCCGGCAACGACGCGAAGCTGCTCGCCTTCGCGCAGGCGACCGGCGGCGGTATCCGCGACTTCGGCGGCAGGAACCTGCTGAGCCGCCTGAACGACCGGGTCATCGCCTCCGGTCCGTCGGCGGGGCGGATCCAGGACGTCGAGGACCCCAAGTCCCCCGGCGACACCGCGAACGCGTTCGGCCAGATCTTCGCCGCCCGCGGCCTGCTGAAAGCGGGGAGCGCGACCGCGCCGTCGGTGCTGCAGTTCCTGATCGCCCAGCAGTGCGACAACGGAGCCTTCCGGCTGGACTTCAACGCGGACAAGGCCGCCGCGGACCAGGGCTGCGTCTCGGGTGACACGCCCGACACCGACGTGACCGCGCTGGCCGTGATCGAGCTGACCCCGGTGGCGCAGGGTCACCCGGCACTCGAGGACACGCTCGCCGACGCCATGGCGTGGCTGAAGAAGCACCAGCGTGCGAACGGCGCCTTCGGCGGGGCGGGCCCGACATCGGCGATCAACGCCAACAGCACCGGCCTGGCCGGCTGGGCAGCCCTGACGTCCGGCACGTGCGGGGTGGCCCGCGACGCCGCGGGCTGGCTGGGCAAGCTCCAGGTGAGGGGCGACATCAAGGGCACCCCCTTGGCCGGTGACCTCGGCGCGATCGCCTACGACCACGCGGCGATGAAGGCCGCCAAGGAGGACGGGATCGACAAGGACTCGCGCGGCGACTGGCGGCGCGCCTCGGCCCAGGCGGCTCCGGCACTCCTGGCCCCGTCCCACTGCGGCTGACGATGCGGTGGTCCGCTGCCGGCCTCACCGCCGCGACCCTCGTGGTCGCGGCGGTGGGCCTCGGCGTACCCGCGCCTGCCCAGGCGGCCACGTGCGGCTCGGCACACGGCGTCACCGTGGTGGTCGACTTCCACCAGCTCGGGGGAGGTGTCCAGACGTTCTGTGACACCACGAGCCCCGGGAGCCGGACCGCCGATGCCCAGCTCCGGGACGCCGGGCACTCGCTGACCTACGTCCAGCGACAACCCGGTTTCATCTGCCGCATCGACGCGAAGCCGGCCGACGACCCGTGCGTGAACACGCCGCCGGCCGACGCGTACTGGTCGCTGTGGTGGTCCGACGGGAAGTCCGGCACCTGGACCTACTCGGGCCAGGGCTCCGCCTCGCTGAAGGTGCCGTCCGGTGGGTACGTCGCGATGTCGTGGCAGGGCCAGGACGCCAAGGCTCTGCCCGGACTCTCGCCGAAGCCCCATGCCGTGAAGCCGTCGTCCGGCCCGTCGACGCACCCCAGCTCCTCGCCGCATCCGTCGACCGGTCCCGGGCAGGCGCCGGCGTCGTCCTCCAGCTCCGCGAGCTCGTCGGCCGACCCCTCCACCTCGGCGCACCCGACGTCCCACGGGCACGCGAAGCAGCAGCTCCACTCGTCGAAGGCGAGCCGCGGTCCCGGCAAGGCCTCGCAGGGCCCCGACCGGACCCAGGCCGGCGGACCGACCGACCAGGTGGACACCAGTGCCGACGACTCCGGTGACGCCGGCGGATCCGGTGGGCTGCCCGGCTGGGTCGCGCCCGTCGCGGTGCTGGTGCTGTTCCTCGGCGCGGGAGCCATCGCGCTGGTGCGCCGGAAGAGCAGCGGCGGCGCCTGATGCGGGCGCGCCTCGCCCGGCTCGGGAGCGCCCGGCTGCCCCGCGACCTGCATCCGGTCGCGTGGTGGCTGTGGGCTCTCGGCCTGGCGGCGGCGGCGTCCTTCACCACCAACCCCTACGTCCTGCTGCTGCTCATCGGCGTCGCCTGCCTGACGGTCGCCGCCCGGCGCAGTGCCCAGCCGTGGGCGGACTCGTTCCGCCTCTACCTCTGGCTCGGCGTCGCGATCGTCGTGATCCGAGTGCTCTTCCGGATCGTGCTCGGCGGTGGTGACGGCGGGCGGGTGCTGTTCCGACTGCCGGAGATCCCGCTCCCGCACTGGACGCTCGGGCTGCGGCTGCTCGGCCCGGTCACCCAGGAGTCCCTGCTGTCCGGGTTCTACGACGGGCTGCGCCTCGCCGCCATCGTCATCTGCGTGGGCTCGGCCAACGCCCTGGCGAACCCCAAGCGCCTCCTGCGGTCGGTGCCCCCGGCGCTGTACGAGGTGGGCAGTGCCCTCGTCGTCGCGGTGACCGTGCTGCCGCAGCTGGTCGACAGCGTCCGGCGGGTGCGCGCGGCCCAGACGCTGCGCGGTGGTGAGACCGGCCGGGTGCGCGGGCTGCGACGGGTGATCGTGCCGGTGCTCGAGGACGCGCTGGAGCGCTCGCTGGCCCTGGCGGCCGGGATGGACACCCGCGGCTACGGGCGTTCGTCCGGGGCGACGCCGCGCGAACGGCGTACCACCGGGGCCCTGATGCTGCTCGGGCTGGTCGCCGTCTGCCTCGGGGTGTACGGCGCGCTCGACCGGACGACGCCGGCCTGGCTCGGCCGCCCGATGCTGGTGCTCGGCGTGGCGGTCTCGGTCGTCGCCGTCCGGATGGCCGGGCGGAGGGTGACCCGCAGTCGGTACCGACCGGACCGGTGGCGCTGGCCGGAGCTGGTCGTGGCGGCGTCCGGTGTGGTGGTGGGGGCTGCCGGCTGGTGGATGTCGCAGCACCAGCTGGTCGTGGCCTACCCGTCGGTGTCGGTGGCTCCGACGATCAGCGGGCTCGCGTTGGTGGCGGCTGCGGCCGGGCTCGCCGGCGCGCTGTGCTCGCCGCGCCCCGTGTCCGTCGCGGCCGGAGGTTCCGCGTGATCGAGCTGCGCCGGGTCGGCTTCGGGTACGCCGACCTCACCGACCGCCCGGTCCTCCGCGACGTCGACCTCGTCGTCGAGGAGGGCGAGCTCGTCGTCGTCTCGGGACGCACGGGGGTGGGCAAGTCGACCCTGCTCGGAGTCGTGACGGGGCTGGTGCCGAGGTTCTCGGGCGGGACGCTGTCGGGCGACGTCCTGGTGGACGGCCGGTCGATCGTGCAGCAGCCGCCACGCGAACGCGCCCACGTCGTCGGGTACGTCGGGCAGGACCCGGCCGCGGGCTTCGTCACCGACAGCGTCGAGGAGGAGCTCGCCTACGGCATGGAGCAGCTCGGCCTGCCGTCGGACACCATGCGGCGACGCGTGGAGGAGACTCTCGACCTGCTCGGGATCGCCGGCCTGCGCACGCGCGACCTGAAGACCCTGTCGGGCGGCGAGCAGCAGCGCGTCGCGATCGGGTCGGTGCTGACGATGCATCCGCGGGTCCTGGTCCTCGACGAGCCGACGTCCGCCCTCGACCCGACCGCCGCCGAGGAGGTGCTGGCCACGCTCACCCGGCTGGTGCACGACCTGGGGGTCTCGGTGCTGATGGCCGAGCACCGGCTGGAGCGCGTGCTGCCGTTCGCCGACCGGATGGTGCTGCTGACCGGCGACGGCTCGGCGCGGTCGGGGACGCCGGCCGACGTGCTGGCGGCCTCGCCCGTCGTGCCCCCGATCGTGGAGCTGGGCCGGGCGCTGGGCTGGTCGCCGCTGCCGCTGACGGTCCGTGACGCGCGGCGGAGGGCGCGCGACGTCGACCTCGTCGAGCCGCCGACCGTGTCGGCCCGGACGGTCGGTGACGAGCACGTCGTCGCGACCGGCCTGACGGTGGTCCGGGGCGGCACGGTCGCCCTGCGCGAGGCGACGGTGGGGCTCGAGGGCGGGAGCGTCACGGCGCTGATGGGCCGCAACGGCTCGGGGAAGTCCACCCTGCTCTGGACGGTGCAGGGCACCCGCTCCCGGCGGGCCGGCAGCCTGGAGGTCGAGGGGGTCGACCCGGCGACCGTTCCGGCCAAGCGTCGACGTGAGCTGGTCGGGCTGGTGCCGCAGACCGCCGCCGACCTGCTGTACCTGGAGTCGGTGGCCGAGGAGTGCGCGGCCGCCGACGCCGGCTCCGGCCGTCCTGGTGCGGGGGAGTGCCGCAAGCTGCTCGACCGGCTGGTGCCCGGGGTCCCCGACGACGCGCACCCGCGGGACCTGTCGGAGGGGCAGCGGCTCGCGCTGGCGCTGGCGGTCGTGCTGGTGTCCTCCCCGCCGGTGGTGCTCCTCGACGAGCCCACCCGCGGTCTGGACTACCCGGCGAAGTCCGAGCTGGCCGACGTGCTCCGGCGTCTCGCCGACGACGGACGCGCCGTGATGGTGGCCACCCACGACGTGGAGTTCGCGGCGCAGGCGGCGGATCGCGTCGTGGTGCTGGCCGAGGGCGAGGTGGTGACGGACGGGCCGACCCGCGAGGTGCTGGCCGCGTCACCCGCGTTCGCGCCGCAGGTCACCAAGATCCTCGGTCCCGGCTGGCTTCGGGTCGACGAGGTGACGCCGAGATGACCGCGGCGAACCGCGCGGTGCCGCTGTCCCGGCGCTCGGTCGCCGTGCTCGGGGTCGCCTCCCTGGGCGGACTGATGATGCTGATGTGGCCGCTCCTGGTCCGGCAGTCCTCGGGCGGACAGGTCGGGCCGCCGTTCGTCTTCCTGGCGCTCCTGCCGGTGGTGATCGTGGTGGTCCTCGCCGAGCTCAGCGAGGGCGGCCTCGACTCGCGGGTGCTGGCGGTGCTCGGGGTGCTGTCGGCGGTGAACGCCGTGCTGCGCGGGCTCTCGCCGGGCACCGCCGGCGTCGAGCTGGTGTTCTTCATCCTGATCCTGGCCGGACGCGTCTTCGGGCCCGGCTTCGGGTTCGTCCTCGGCTGCACCTCGCTCTTCGCATCGGCGCTGCTGACCGGTGGCGTCGGGCCGTGGCTCCCCTTCCAGATGCTCGTCTCCGCCTGGGTCGGGATGGGCGCGGGGCTGCTGCCCCGTCGCGTCACCGGCCGGTCCGAGATCGCGATGCTGGCGGCGTACGGCGTGGTCTCGGCGTACGTCTTCGGGCTGCTGATGAACCTCTCCTCGTGGCCCTTCATCCTCGGGATCGCCGTCCCCGGGCACACCGGGCTCGCCTTCGTGCCGGGCGACCCGCTCGGGGACAACCTGCACCGGTTCGTCGCCTACACGCTGATCACCTCGACCGGCTCCTTCGACACCGGCCGGGCGATCACCAACGCGGTCGCCGTCGTCGTGCTCGGCCCGGCCGTGCTCGCGACGTTGCGGCGGGCGGCTCGCCGGGTCGTCATCACCGGCGTGGTCACCGGCCCCGCTTCCTCCGGGACGACCGCTCCACAGGCTCTGCCGGCCGAGGTCGAGGCGGACGACCGGGAAACCCGGTTGCCGGAGCGCTCGGCACGCACCTAGCGTCGGACCCCCGACGAGCAGAGGAGAGGAGGCCACCATGTCCCGTCCGACTCCCGGCCTCCGCAGCGAGGCCGGTTCCCAGATCTGAGGAACCCTGTGTCCGATCTGAAGTTCTTCCATCCCGCCTCCGTCGAGGAGGCGCACGCCCTGCTCGCCGCCAGTCCCGTGCCGGTGGACTCGCCCACGCAGCACCGCATCCGCAGCGACGAGAACCTCTCGGAGTACTTCTCCTCCGGACGCCGACGACCCGAGTGGGTCTGGGCGGTCCGCCGCGAGGGCGATCCGACGACGTTGGGCGTCGTCGGTGCCTTCGGGACGCCGGACGGCCGGATGCTCCTCGACGTGTTCGGCGTACCGACCGATCCGGAGGTCGCCCGGGCCCTGGTCGCCCACGCGACCGACGCCGTCGCGGGCCACGACGAGGAGGCGGTGCTCTTCGCCCCGCCCGGGAGCACGCTCGGCGATCCCGGTCTCGCCCCGGTCGTCGATCCGTTGCGAGCCGCCGGATGGCGCCTCCTGGTGGAACGCCGGCACTACGAGTTCGAGCCTCCGGCCGGCCTCGCCGCCGACGGGCTGACGACAGCGCTCCGGCTCGAGCGGCTGACCGACCCGCACGACCGGCGGCTGGTGTCGTGCTTCCGGGAGGTCATGCGCGACACGCTCGACGCCCACGACCGTGAGCTCGTCGAGCGCGTCGGCTTCGACGCGGCCTGCGCGGAGAGCCTCGACTATCTCGTGACCGCCGATCCGGTGGATCGCATCCATCTCGCCCTCGACGAGCGTGGCGACGTCGTCGGGATGGTGTCCGGTGACCTGAGGGGCACCGGCCGAGGGGTCGTCCTGTTCGTCGGGGTGGCGCACGACCACCGGGGCGGTGGCCTGGGTCGCGAGCTGCTCGCCTGGCAGACCAGACGACTGCTGGACGGCGGCGCGACGACGCTGATCGCCGACACCGACAACGACAACGTCCCGATGGCGCGGGCGTTCGCCGACGTCGGCTGGCCGCAGACCGAGACCCGGATCGATTGGGTGCCCACGAGGTGAGGCGGGCGGTCCGCGCGTCAGTCGGCGACCGGTGCGGCGACGCGGTACTCCGAGCGCGTGGCGCCGACGCTGGCGGCGATCACGCACGCCACGGCCAGCCACTGGAGCGTCGAGAGGAACTCGTGCACGACGACGATGCCCGCGAGGGCGGCCGCGGCCGGGTCGAGGCTCATCAGGATCCCGAAGACCGACGGCCGGATCGAGCGCAGCGCGATCAGCTCGAAGGAGTAGGGGATCACCGAGCTCAGCAGCCCGACCAGCGCGCCGAGCGCGATCACCTTCGGGTCACCGATGCCGCGGCCGGAGAAGCCCGCCAGGAACGGAGCCATCAGCACGGTCGCGACCACGCTCGCGACGGTCAGCCCGTCGAGCCCGGGCCAGCGCCGCCCCGTGGAGGTGCTCAGCAGGATGTACGCCGCCCACATGGCCGCCGCGAGCAGCGCGGCGGCGACGCCTGCGGCGTTCAGGTCGCCCCGCTCGATGCCGAGCAGGGCGACCCCCGCGGCAGCGAGTCCGACCCAGACCAGGTCGCGGGCGCGGCGGCTGGTGGCGACGGCGAGTCCGAGCGGACCCAGGAACTCGATCGTCACCGCGATGCCGAGGGGGATGCGCGCGAACGACTCGTAGATCGCCCAGTTCATCGTCCCGAGCACCATCCCGAACGTGATCGCCACCCGCCAGTCCTGCGGCGTACGCCCGCGCAGGCTGGGTCGCACCAGGACCGTCAGGACCACAGCGCTGGTGGCCAGCCGGAGCCAGACCAGGGTCATCGGGTCCGCGTCGTCGAACAGTGTCTTCGCGATCGCGGCGCCGAGCTGGACGGTGCCGATCGGGAAGATCACCAGCCACACCGGCGGCACCTTCGACAGCACCACCGCAACCTACCCACCGCCGACCCCGGCGCACCGAGGCATCCCACGGACGCCGAGTCGGCGGACAGAGACTCGGCGGCTAGGCGCGCGCCACGTCGTACCAGAGGTTCACCACGCCGGAGGCGTCGGAGACGTGGCGCGGGACGAGGTCGACCGAGTGGCCGCCGGGCCAGTCGAAGAGGCGCGTGCCGTCGCCGAGCAGGACGGGCGCGACCAGCACCAGGATCTCGTCGAGCAGCCCGGCCTCGAGACAGCTGCGCGCCACCTCGGCGCCGAGGATGTTCACGTACTTGTCGCCGGCCGCCTCCCGAGCCGCGGCGACGGCGGCAGCGAGCTCGGTCATGAAGGTCAGGTCGGGGTCGTCGGGCGGCTCCGCCGGCGGGCGGTGGGTGAGCACGAACACCGGGCCGTGCCAGCGTCCGCCGAAGGCCCCTTCGTTCTCGGTCCCACGGTTGGGGTCGTCCCCGTCGTGCGTACGCCGACCCACCAGCAGCGAGCCGATCTCGTCGACGATGTCCTCGGCCAGCGGGTTGGGTCCCAGATGCCGCGTCAGCCACTGCATGTCTCCGCCGGGGCCGGCCATGAAGCCGTCCAGCGACATCGTGCAGGAGTACAGCGTGCGCGCAGTCATGACGCTCCCAGGGTGCGGGCCGGGGCGAGCCGGGCCAGGGCCTTGCGGGTGTGCCGCGTCTCGGCGGCGAAGTAGTCGAGCCCCCAGTCGGCGACCATCGACGGGTAGTGGAACGGCTGGCCGGGCTCGTCGGCGCCGCGCAGTGACTCCCGCACCTGGCGCAGGTCACGCAGGGCGTCGCCGAGCTCCGCGGCGTACTCCTCGAGCATCTCGCGCATGCGCTCCGGCTCCGAGGCGTGCCCGACCAGCAGCCGGAGCAGGACGGTGTGCTTGAGCGTCGGGAAGCCGACCTTCGACTCACCGATCCACTCGTGCAGGGCGCCCTCGCCGGCCGGCGTGATGCGGTACGCCGTCGTGCGGCGTCCCTCGCCCTCCTGCGTCACCGGCGCGACGTACCCGTGCTCGGTCAGCCGCGCGAGCTCGGTGTAGATCTGGCTCATCGCCGGTGCCACCCAGTAGAAGCGGAGCGTGTTGTCGGCCCGCTGCCGGAGCTCGTAGCCGGTCAGCTCGTCGCCGAACGTGAGCAGCCCGAGCAGGGCGTACGCCGTCACCGGCAGCTCGCGGACGGAAGGGTCTTGACTCATCGCACCACCAGACTACTCTTCCAATTAGGAATAGTCGGAGGATGCCATGAGTGACACCTTGGTGATGGTCGGGACCCGTAAGGGACTGTGGATCGGGCGTTCCGACGAGGGCCGCCGCGACTGGACGTGGTCCGGGCCGCACTTCCCGATGGAGGAGGTGTACTCCTGCCTGGTCGACACCCGCGGCGACCGGCCGCGGCTGCTCGCCGGAGCCAGCTCCAGCTGGCTGGGACCCCAGGTCTGGCGGTCCGACGACCTCGGCGAGACCTGGCAGGAGACCCCCAACGGCGCCGTCCGCTTCCCCGAGGACACCGACGCCGCGGTCGCGCGGGTCTGGCAGCTGGTGCCCGGCGTCGACGACGACGTGGTGTACGCCGGCACGGAGCCGGGCGCGATCTTCCGGTCGGACGACCGGGGCGAGACCTTCGAGCTCGAGCGTGGCCTCTGGGACAACCCGCAGCGCCCGGAGTGGAACGCCGGCTTCGGCGGCCAGGCCTTCCACACGATCCTGCCGCACCCGGACGAGCCGGCGAAGGTGCTCGCCGCGATCTCGACCGGCGGCGTCTACCGCACCGACGACGGCGGCGACTCGTGGTACCCGTCCAACACCGGGGTGAAGGCGGAGTTCTTCCCCGGCGAGCGGAGCTACCCGGAGTTCGGCCAGTGCGTGCACAAGGTGACCCGGCACGCCGCCCAGCCCGACCTGCTGTACCTGCAGAACCACGGCGGCGTCTACCGCTCGGACGACGGCGGCGACAGCTGGCAGGACATCGCGCCCGGGCTGCCGTCGGAGTTCGGCTTCCCGATCGTGGTCCACCCCCACGACCCCGAGTCCGTCTACGCGTTCCCGATCGTCGACGCCGGTGCGCGCTGGCCGGTCGACGGCCACGCGCGCGTCTGGCGATCCACGGACAAGGGCGGCAGCTGGTCACCCCTCGGCGAGGGCACCCTGCCCGACGACTACTACGTCGCCGTGATGCGCGACGCGATGTGCGTCGACACCCACGACCCGCACGGGCTCTACTTCGGGGGTCGCAACGGCGCGGTCTGGGCGTCGCCCGACGCCGGGGAGACCTGGACCGAGATCCACAAGGACCTCCCCGACGTCTGCGTGGTGCGCGCCGCCGCGATCTGAGAGCGCGCCGTCAGCCGCGGCGTACGGACTCGGCCGGCACGGGTGCCGACGTCGCCCCGGGTTGGTACGCCGTGTCGTCGTCGATGTCGGTCTTGCTGTAGTCGTCCATGAGCGCCACCGCGACCAGCGTCACGACCGCGCAGCCGAGGATCGCGAAGGCGATCGAGTACTCCGACCCGGTGTGGGCCAGCAGCCACGTCGCCACCAGCGGTGCCGGGCCACCGGCGATCACCGAGGCGAGCTGGTAGCCCATGCCGGCGCCGGCGTACCGCAGCGACGTGGGGAAGGACTCGGCGATCAGCGAGGCCTGCGGGCCGTACTGCATCCCGTGCGGGATCAGCGCCAGGAAGACGCCGAGGAACGCGATGAACGCGATCCCGCTGTTCATCGCCCCGAAGAGGAGGAAGCCGTAGATCCCGGTCAGGGCCGCGCCCGCCATGTAGATCTTCTTGCGACCCACCCGGTCGGACATGTGGCCGTAGAACGGCACCACCGCGACCTCGAGCGCGGCCGCCGACAGGATCGCCGCCAGCGCGAAGGTCTTGGAGTAGCCCTCGTCCTCGGTCAGGTACGTCAGCGTGAACGCGGTGATCACGTAGAACGGCGCCTGCTCCGACATGCGCGCGAGGGCGCTGAGCACGATCGCCTTCCAGTGACCCCGGATCGCGTCCCACGTGGGCAGCCGGCTGATCTGCCGCTGCTGCACGCGCCGCGCGAACATCGGCGTCTCGAAGATCCGCAGCCGGATGTAGAGACCGATCGCCACCATCACCAGGCTGAACACGAACGGGATCCGCCAGCCCCAGGACTGGAACTGGTCGTCGGTCAGCCGCCAGCTGAGCAGGTAGAGGAAGCCGGTGCCGAGGATCAGCCCGAACGCGACACCGAGCTGAGGCAGCGACGCCATCAGGCCACGTCGCTTCTGGTCGCCCCACTCCATCGACAGCAGCACCGAGCCGCTCCACTCGCCACCGACCGCGAGGCCCTGGAGCAGGCGCAGCGCGACGAGCAGGATGGGCGCCCACGAGCCGATCGAGCCGCTGCCGGGGAGCAGGCCCACGATCGCGGTCGAGATCCCCATCAGGAGGAGGGTGACGATCAGCGTCGCCTTGCGGCCGATCCGGTCTCCCCAGTGGCCGAAGATCGCCGCGCCGACGGGACGCGCGGCGAAGCCGACGGCGTACGTCGCGAACGACTCGAGCCGACCGGCGTACGCCGTGGACTCGGGGAAGAACAGCGCGGGGAAGATCAGGGCCGCGGCGGTGTTGTAGAGGAAGAAGTCGTACCACTCGATGGTGGTGCCGACCGTGCTCGCGAGCGCCGCGAGCCGGACCTGGCGGCGTTGCTCGCCGGCCGCCTCGGCCTCGGTGGCGCGTCTGGCTGCCTGCGGATCGAGAGTCATGACGGGTCCCTTCTCCCGCGACCCGAGCCGCGGGTGCTCGCCTCCCACGGACACTCCCGGGAGGTCCCCCGCGCCAGACCCCGTACCCCCGACGTGACCCCCGACACGTCTTGTACGTGCGGACGTACAAGAGCGTGACAGCAGGTGCGCGTGAGACGTGGCCGGGCGGCTCGACGCCGTCACTAGGCTGCCGACATGAGTACGCCGGATCTCAAGCCCCGCTCGCGCGACGTCACCGACGGGCTGGAGAAGACCGCCGCCCGCGGCATGCTCCGCGCGGTCGGGATGGGTGACGAGGACTTCGCCAAGCCGCAGATCGGCGTCGCCTCGAGCTGGAACGAGATCACGCCGTGCAACCTCTCCCTGCAGCGGCTCGCGCAGGCGGTCAAGAACGGCGTCCACGCCGCCGGGGGCTACCCGCTGGAGTTCGGGACCATCTCCGTGTCCGACGGGATCGCCATGGGACACGAGGGCATGCACTTCTCCCTGGTCTCCCGCGAGGTGATCGCCGACTCGGTGGAGACCGTGATGATGGCCGAGCGCATGGACGGCTCGGTCCTGCTCGCCGGCTGCGACAAGAGCCTGCCGGGGATGATGATGGCGGCCGCGCGCCTCGACCTGGCCAGCGTGTTCCTCTACGCCGGCTCGATCATGCCCGGCCGTGTGGACGGGCGGGACGTCACGATCATCGACGCCTTCGAGGCCGTCGGCGCCTGTCTGGCCGGGAAGATCAGTGAGGACGAGGTCGAGCGGATCGAGCGGGCGATCTGTCCCGGCGAAGGGGCCTGCGGCGGCATGTACACCGCCAACACCATGGCCGCGGTCGCCGAGGCGATCGGGATGAGCCTGCCCGGCTCGGCCGCCCCGCCCGCGGTCGACCGGCGCCGCGACGGGTTCGCCCACCGATCCGGTGAGGCCGTCGTCAACCTGCTGCGGCAGGGCATCACCGCACGACAGGTGATGACGCGCGAGGCGTTCGAGAACGCGATCACGGTGGTGATGGCGCTGGGCGGATCGACGAACGCCGTGCTGCACCTGCTCGCGATGGCCCGCGAGGCCGACGTCGACCTCACCATCGACGACTTCAACCGGATCGGCGACAAGGTGCCGCACCTCGGGGACCTGAAGCCGTTCGGCCGCTACGTGATGAACGACGTCGACCGGGTCGGCGGCATCCCCGTCGTGATGAAGGCGCTGCTCGACGCCGACCTGATGCACGGCGACGCCCTGACCGTCACCGGGCGGACGATGGCCGAGAACCTCGAGCAGCTGTCGCCCCCGGGGCTCGACGACGACGTGCTCCGGTCGCTGGACCGGCCGATCCACCGGACGGGCGGGCTGACGATCCTGAAGGGCTCGCTGGCACCCGAGGGCGCGGTGGTGAAGACGGCCGGCTTCGACGACTCGACGTTCACCGGGACGGCGCGCGTCTTCGACGGGGAGCGGGCCGCGCTGGACGCGCTCACCGCCGGCACGATCACCGCCGGCGACGTCGTGGTGATCCGCTACGAGGGCCCGAAGGGTGGCCCCGGCATGCGGGAGATGCTCGCGATCACCGGGGCGATCAAGGGCGCCGGGCTCGGCAAGGACGTCCTGCTGGTCACCGACGGCCGGTTCTCCGGTGGGACGACGGGGCTCTGCGTGGGTCACATCGCGCCGGAGGCCGTCGATGGTGGACCGATCGCGTTCCTCCGCGACGGCGACCGGATCACCCTCGACGTCGCGAACCGCTCGCTGGACGTCGAGCAGGGCGACGACTGGGAGTCCCGTCGTGCCGGGTGGGAGCCGCTGCCGCCGAAGTACACCCGCGGCGTCCTCGCGAAGTACCGCGCGATGGTCCAGTCCGCGGCCCACGGCGCCGTCTGCGGCTGACCCGGCCTTTGCGTGACGCCGTACGGCGTCGACCCGGCGATCGCGTGACGCCGTACGCCGCCGACCCGGCCTTTGCGTGACGCCGTACGCCGCCGACCCGGCCTTTGCGAGACGCCGTACGCCGCCGACCCGGCGATCGCGTGACGTCCGATGTCGCCGGATCGCCAGGTCACCCATGCTCGGCGTCATCGAATCGCCAGGTCACCCATGCTCGGCGTCATCGAATCGCCAGGTCACCCCATCTCGGCGTCATCGAATCGCCAGGTCGGCGCGTTCTCGCGCCTCAGAATCGCCAGGTCAGCGGAGCCGGCGGGCCGCCTCCTCCAGGCTCACGACCCACTCCCGGGCGTCGTCGTGTCCCTCCTCGAACGCGAAGGAGAGGAGGGCCTGGATGACCACGGCCGGTAGGGCGTCGGCGAAGCCGGACGTGTCGCCGTACGCCGCGAGCGCGACGTCCCATCGTGCGGGTTCGACCGACGAGACCAGGTGCCAGGCGAGGTCGACGATGCCGGGTCCGGAGCCGTAGTCCTCCCAGTCGAGCAAGGCGACCTCGCCGTCGGGCGAGGTGCGCATGTTCAGGGCCGACGCGTCGCCGTGGGTGAACGTCACCGGGCCGCTGGCGTCGGCACGACGCTCGGCCTCGGCGGCCCGCCCGACCAGGGAGTCGCCCAGCTCCCGCACGGTGTCGGTGAGCTCCGGTCGCTCCCGCGCCGAGGACCACGCCTCGTCGTACATCGCCTGCACGAGCCCGGACACGTCCGCGCGAGGTAGCCAGGGCCAGCGCTCCTCAGCCCGGCCCTCCCAGCGTCGGTGGAGTTCCCGCAGCGCCCGGGCGGCGGCGTCCGGCTCGGCGCCGGCCTGCCAGGCCGACAGGTCCTCCAGCTCGAGGTGGGTCGCGCCGTCGTTCTCCTCGGCCACGTAGCAGGCCGGCGTCCGTACGCCGAGGTCCGGCGCGATCTCGCGGTAGAACCTCACCTCGCGGGGGAACATCTGCAGCACGTCCGGGATGGAGCCCGGCCGCGCCGCCTCCCGACGCTTGGTGAACGTGGTGAGTGGCTCAGTCATAGTCGGCCCAGACGCGCCGTTCCCCGGAGTCGACGGTCATGGTGCCGCCGTACGGAAGGACCCACTGCGGCCGGGTGTGCCCGAACGGCACGCCGACGACCACGACGGCGTCGGGGTTGTAGCGGCCGATCGTCTCGAGGGCGATCTCGCGCTGGGCAGCGCGGTGCGCGGCGCGCGTCTCCCGCGTGCGTGGCTCGTCGTGCGTGCCGGCGGCGGCTCGGGCCACGACGACCGCGTCCACGGCAGCGAGCAGGCCACGCTCGCCGAGCGAGCGGGTGACGTACCCGAACTCGCGAGCCGGGATCAGGTCCTCCGAGGTCTCCAGCAGCAGGACGGCGCCCTCGAGCACCGACGGGTCGGCAGGGAAGCGCCCGGCCGTCAACACCCATTGCACGATCTCGATGCAGCCGCCCCAGGTCGGGCCCGTCACCGATCTCGCCGGCCCCGCCCAGGTCCAGGGCTCGGTCGGCTCCCGGTCGCCGTACGACGTGATCGCGGCCGGGTCGGCCCAGTCGAGGCCGTAGTCCTCGGACTCGCCCGGCTCGGTGATCTCGAGCCGGCCGCCGTCGAACAGGGCGGCCCGCAGCGAGCGGAGCTGGACCTCGTCGAGCCCGGGCCCCGGCCCGATCTGGACCTGCGTGGAGCCACCGTGGAACGCGGCGACCCCGGTCGTCCAGAGCCAGTGGAGCAGGTTGGTGTTGTCGCTGTAGCCGAGGAACGGCTTCGGGTCGGCGCGCACGAGGTCCGGATCGAGGTGAGGGATGACGGTGATCTGGTCGTCGCCGCCGATGGTGGCCAGGACCGCGCGGATGGTGGGGTCGCCGAAGGCCGCGTTCAGGTCCGCCGCCCGGTCCTCGGGGCTCGCGTCGAGGCGGCGCGTGGTGGGGTACTCGACCGGCTCGAGTCCCAGCACCTCGCGGACCCTCGTCATCGCCTGCTCGTGCACCTCGGGACCTACGGCCGGTGCGGCGAACCCGGCGGAGACCACGGCGACCCGGTCGCCGGGTGAGAGCTTCGGCGGATGCACGAGCGTGGGGAACATCCCGCCATCCAACCCGATCCGGCCGGGCCGGCGTCGGTCGGTGGTTGCTCCAACCGCGCAATTGCGCGGTGAGGGCAGTGAGCCTGCCGCGCAGGTGTCCCGACCGCGCAATTGCGCGACGAGAGCAGGGAATCTCCCCGGCGGGCTGCTCCAACCGCGCAACTGCGCTGTCGGAGCGGCGGGGTGGTCGCGGGCCGAGTCAGACCGACGGAGCGGTCGCGGCCGCGGCGCGCCGCAGCGCGTCGAGGGACCGGCGTACGTCGTCGTCGGTGGTGCTCCAGTTGCTCACCGAGATGCGGACGATGGCCCGGCCGTGCCACCGGGAGCCCGACATCCAGGTCGTGCCGTCGGCCAGCAGCGCCGCGGCGACGGCGCGGGTGCGCTCGTCGTCGCCGAACGCCAGGCACACCTGGGTGAACACCACGTCGTTGAGGACCTCGCAACCCGGGATCTCCCGTGCCGCCTCGGCGAAGGTCCGGGCGTGCCGGGCGAGACGCTCGACGAGGTCCACGACGCCCGAGCGGCCCAGGCTGCGTAGCGCCGCCCAGGTAGCGAAGCCGCGGCCGCGCCGCGACAGCTCGGGCGTGCGCTCCTGGGGGTCACCGGACGCCTGCATCAGGTAGTCGCCGTGCATCGCCATCGACGTCGCCAGCGCGTCCGCGTCGCGGACGATGGCCAGCCCCGAGTCGTAGGGGACGTTCAGCGTCTTGTGCGCGTCCGACGCCCAGGAGTCGGCGTCGGCGAGACCGGCCGCCGCGTCCCGCCAGCGTGGGGACACCGCGGCCCAGAGGCCGAAGGCCCCGTCGACATGGACCCACGCGTCGTGCTCCCGCGCGGCCGATATGCACTCGGCGAACGGGTCGAAGTCGCCCGAGTGGATGTTGCCGGCCTGGAGCACCACGATCGTCGGGCCCTCTCCGGCGTTCAGTGCAGCGGCCAGCGCGTCGGCTCGGATGCGACCACGCTCGTCCGCCGGTACGACGTGCGGGTCGCCGAGCCCGAGGAAGCGCAGGGGCAGGTCGACCGACGGGTGACGCTCAGCCCCGACCAGGACCCGCACCGGGGGGACGGCGGCGAGCCCGGCCCTGACGTCGTACCCGGCACGCCGCAGAACGGTGTCGCGAGCGGCGGCGAGGCAGGTGAAGTTGGCCAGCGTCGCGCCGGTGACGAAGCCGACGGCGGAGTCCGCCGGCAGGCCGAGCAGGTCGAGCAGCCACCGGCCGGCCACCTCCTCGACCGCGGCGCCGGCCGGCGTGACCGCGCGGAGCCCGACGTTCTGGTCCCATGCCGACGTCAGCCAGTCCGCGCCGAGCGCCGCCGGCAGGCAGCCGCCGATCACCATGCCGAAGAAGCGCCCCGAGGGGATGCCCACGAGCCCCGGCTCGCAGGCCTCGGCCAGGAGGTCCATCACGTCGGCCGGCGGGGTCGGGCCGTCCGGGAGGTCGCCCAGCCGGCGCACCATCTCGTCGGCGTCGACGCGTGGTGGCACGGGGCGCTCGTCCAGCGAGCTCAGCCAGGTGAGGGCGTGGTCCCGAGCGCGGTCCAGGGCGGCGGATCGAGCGTCCATGAGCGACACTCTCCCGGTCGACAGGTAGGAGCGTCGACAACCTTTCCGGCCCACGGGCAGTCCCAGGGCCCGTTCCACGAGGAAGGAGCGACGCGTGCTGCACTTCGCCTACGGCGCCGCCTCCCACGTCGGCCTGGTCCGCGAGCACAACGAGGACGCGGGGTTCGCCGGTGCCTACCTCCTGCTCGTCGCCGACGGGGTGGGTGGAGCCGCCGCCGGTGAGGTGGCCGCGGCGACCACGACCTATGTCGTCACCGCGCTGGCGATGGGCCGTCCCGAGCAGGACGCCGCGACCGTGCTCGCCGACGCCGTCGCCCGTGCCCACGAGGAGCTGCGGCGCGGGGCCCAGGACGACGAGCAGCGGCACGGGATGGCGACGACGCTCACCGCCGTCCTGGCCCGGGGCAACCGGGTGATGCTCGCGCACGTCGGCGACTCCCGCGCGTACCTGCTCCGCGACGGCGAGCTCCGCCGGCTCTCGACCGACCAGACCCTCGTGCAGCTCCTGGTCGACCGAGGCGACCTCACGCCCGAGCAGGTCGCCACCCATCCGTACCGCAACGTCGTGCTGCGCTCGGTCAACGGCGACGAGCCGGTGCAGCCGGCCTTGCAGGAGCTCGACCTGTCGCCGGGCGACCGGCTGCTGCTGTGCAGCGACGGGCTCACGGACTTCGTGCCCGAGACCGAGATCGCCGGTGGCCTGGCGGCCGCCGACCCGGACCAGGCAGCGCTGGTCCTGGTCGATCTCGCCCTCGCGGCGGGTGGACGTGACAACATCACGTGCTTGGTGGCCGATCTGCGGGACGGGCCGGAGCTGAAGACCGACGGCCGTCTCCTGGGTGCCATGCGGGACCCGGGACTCGTCGTGGACCCGGCCGCCGTCCGCGGCTGGTGAGCGCGGCCCGCCCGAGACCGAGACCGAGAGAAGAAGAGAGTCCGTTCGGTGCTTCGACAACTCCGCGACACCTTCAGGCGTCAGAGTGACGTGGTGAGCCCGGACCTGCGATCGCGCCTGCGCTCTCCACTGTCGCTGGCCCTGGTCGGGATCGTGGTGCTGCTGCTGATCGCCGGCGTCGTCGGCCACCTCGGCGACGACGCCCCGGCGGCCAGGGCGGCCACCCCCGCAGGCCCGGCGAGCTCGCACCACACGGCCTCGGCGCGACCGTCCGACTCGCGTGCGAAGCCGGACGCCAGGGTCGCGGTCGGTCGCGCCGGCGTGCCGTCGTACGTCGTGCCGGCGGGGCCGGCGATCGCGCCGATGCCGCAGCTTCCGGGTGGAGGTCAGCGGATCTTCGGCCACCACCGGTTCCTGGTCGCCTACTACGGCACGGCCCAGACCGGGGCGATGGGCGTCCTCGGCGCCACCGACCCCGCGACCATGCAGCGTCGCCTGATGCACGCGGCCCGCCCGTTCCGCGAGCCGGGGGAGCACATCCAGCCGGTCTACGAGCTGATCGTGACGGTGGCGGACCGGTCACCCGGCCCCGACCACGACTACAGCCACGACATCCCGCGCGACCTCGTGCAGGAGTACGTCCGGGCTGCGCACCGGAACGGCGCACTTCTCCTGCTGGACCTCCAGACCGGACGCGCCCCCTTCCCCGCCGTCGCCCAGCGCTGGACCTGGGCGCTGAAGAAGCCGTGGGTGGGCCTCGCCCTCGACCCCGAGTGGCGGATGAAGCGCCACCAGGTGCCCGCCAGCGTGATCGGCTCGGTGCACGCGGCGGAGGTCAACCGCACCTCGCTGTGGCTCTCGCGCCTGGTCCGCCGCGACGGGCTCCCGCAGAAGCTCTTCGTGCTCCACCAGTTCCGGCTCTCGATGCTGCCGGACATCGGCCGGATCGTGCACCGGCCGGGGCTGGCGATGGTGCAGCATGCGGACGGCTTCGGCACCCGCGGCCAGAAGCTCGCGACGTACCACGCGATCACGCGGCCGCACCAGTTCCGCCAGGGGTTCAAGCTCTTCTACCACTGGGACGTCCACCGCTTCACGCCCGCGCAGGTACGCCGGATCCGGCCTGCGGTGAGCTTCGTCAGCTACCAGTGATCGCGGGCGCGGCGCGCGGGGCGGGCGCCATCTGCCGGTCGTAGCAGCGTTGCCCGAGGAGCAGGGCGAACCACAGCACGAAGATCCCGGCACAGACCACCGCCACGTGGTCCCAGCCGTGCTCGCGGTGGTCGAGGAACGGGTAGGGGTACCACCCGGTCGTCGCTCCCTGCGCCAGGACGACGAGCAGCCAGGCCAGGGGCCAGGTCGTCGCCCGCAGGCTCGATCGCCGCGATCATCACGGGGCGTGGCCCGAACACCAGCCATCCCGCCAGGGCGAGCAGCGGCACGACCAGGTGCAGCAGCTTGTCGGCCACGAGGTCCGCGCCGTGCAGGTGGAGGAGCGGTCGCAGCAGGAACCAGTGCACCAGCCCGGTGACGATGATCCCGGTCATCGCGGCGGTCCGGACGACACGGAGGCCGCCGCGGCATCGCCCGGGATCGCGGGCGAGGGCTGCGGTGGAGACCAGCACGAGGACGTTGCTCTGGATCGTGAAGTAGGCGACGAAGCGCAGCAGGCGCAGCGTCATCGACGGGGCATGAGCCTCCTCCAGCACCCGGCCGCCCCGGATCACCAGGACCAGCTGCAGCACGAGGGCCGTGGCGGCCACGAACGCGGTCAGCAGGTGCCAGGCCCGGGCCGCTCTCACGAGCCTGGAGCGTAGTGCGGGGCCGCCCGCGGGTGGGTGCGACACTGCAGACATGACGCACGCCCTGGACGACGCCGACCCGCTGGCCCCCTTCCGCGAGCGCTTCGTCGGGACCGGGTCGTCGCTGGTCTACCTCGACGGCAACTCCCTCGGTCGCCCGCTCACGGTCACCGCGGAGCGGATGCGGAGCTTCGTCGAGGAGGAGTGGGGCGAGCGGCTGATCCGGGGCTGGGACGAGAGCTGGTTCGACCTCCCGCTGACGCTCGGCGACGAGCTCGGCCGCGTGTGCCTGGGCGCCGGGCCCGGGCAGGTGGCGGTGGGTGACTCCACCACTGTGCTCCTCTACAAGCTGATGCGCGCGGCCGTCGCCGCGCGGCCCGGCCGCACCGAGATCGTCATCGACCGCGACAACTTCCCCACCGACCGCTACATCGCCATGGGCATCGCCCAGGAGTGCGGGCTGACCATCCGGTGGGTCGACGTCGACACCGCGGCCGGCGCCTCGGTGGATCAGGTCGCGGCGGCTGTGGGGGAGCAGACGGCACTCGTGGCACTGAGCCACGTGTCCTACCGCTCGTCGTGGATCGCCGACGTCCCCGCGATCACGCGGGTCGCGCACGATGCCGGCGCGCTCGTGCTCTGGGACCTGTGCCACTCGGTCGGCTCGGTCCCCGCCGAGCTGGACGCGTGGGGCGTCGACCTCGCGGCCGGGTGCAGCTACAAGTACCTGAACGGCGGCCCGGGGTCGCCGGCCCTCTGCTACGTCGCCCGCCGGCACCTCGACTCGTTCACCCAGCCGATCCAGGGCTGGATGGGCAACACCGACCCGTTCCTGATGGGCCCCGACTACGTCCCGGTCGAGGGCATCCGGCGCTTCCTGTCCGGGACGCCGGCGATCATCGGGATGCTCGCGATCCAGGACATGGTGGCCCTGATCGACGAGGCGGGCATCGACGCGGTGCGCAAGAAGTCCGAGCAGCTCACCGCGTACGCCGTGGAGCTCGCCGGCGAGCAGCTCGCGACGTACGGCGTGAGCGTGCGCTCCCCACTCGACGCCGCTCGCCGCGGCGGCCACGTGACGCTCCACCACCCGCGGATGCAGGACGTCGTCCGCGCCCTGTGGGAGCGCGACGTCATCCCGGACTACCGCGACCCCGGCGGCCTGCGGATCGGCCTGTCGCCGCTCTCGACGTCCTTCGACGAGCTCGAGCGCGGGGTCCGCGCGGTGCGGGACGTGTTCGGCGCGCTCGACTGAGCGGGGCCCGACCAGACGGACGAAGGGCCCCGGCTGCTGCCGGGGCCCTTCGCGCGGTCAGACGGGATCAGGACGATCCCGACGTGGTGTCGATCAGCCCGGCGGCGGGGGTGCGTCCACGTGGACGACCTCCGCCCGCTGACCGGAGGCGTTCCGGTAGTGGAACACCAGCGCGTCCCCGCTGCCCTCGACCGGCACCGAGTCCTGGATGAAGTCCGGGAAGATCGGGTCCGCGTCGGCCCGCAGGTCGGGCGTCCCGACGTTGTAGGCCACCTCGTCGGTGCGGTCCTGGTCGTGCCCGGTGTAGCCGTTGGCGGTGGCACCCCAGTAGTTGATCGGGGTGTCCGCGCCGGTGAGGTCCGGACCACCGTCGGAGACGAAGGCCAGGTCCATCGGCAGCATGACCACGTTCGTGTCGTTCGTGTTCGTGTCGAGGTCGAACTGCACGAGGTTGACCGGCTCGATGTCGAGCAGCGCACCGGTCTTGTAGTCGACGGTCCAGGCGAGCATCACGTCCGTGCGGCCCTGGTCCGACGAGTAGTTCTGGGCGTAGACCTCGATGTCCGGGAAGTCGTCGCCGTCGGTGTCGACGTCGACGTACGGAGTCATCACGTTGAGGTTCGACCAGTCACGGTGCGTGGAGATCCCGAACCACAGGTAGGGATCGCCCTGGTACTGACCGGATCCCGCCCCGACGTACTGGATGTCGCCCGCGCGGTCCGACTGGTTGGTCCAGCAGTCCGAACGGATCGACGGCGTGCACTCCGGCTGCCGCGGGCTGTGCGCCCCCAGCTGCATGACCGACGTCCACGAGACGTAGGCGTTCTGCTCGGAGTCGCCCTGGGCGACCGGCGTGCCGGAGAGGTCGATCTGACCCGGCTCCGTCGACGACGCGGTGACGTCCGACACCGGCTTCGCCGCGGCGTACGCCGGCACCCGGAGCTCCTTGCCGCCGGACGGGGTGACCGTCAGGTGGCCCGAGCTGTCCGTGACGTAGGTGCGCGGCAGGTCGCCGAACCCGGTGGACTGGGTCGCGGTCATCGTCGGGTCGAGCGTGTGCTGGAGCATGCTCGGCTGGACCTTCAGGGTGACCGTCACCGTCTTCGAGCTGTGCGCCGGGACCGTGATCGACGACTTCGACATGTGGAAGGTGATGCCCGGGGACGGGTTCACCGCGTCGTAGCCGAGGCTGTAGGTCGTCGTCGCGTTGCCGAGGTTCTGCACCACGAGCGTCTTGTGCTGGGTGACCGCACCGCCACCGACCAGAGCCGGGACGACCCCGAAGCTCGCCGACACCGGTTGGTTGGCGCCCTGGGTGTAGGCGATCGTCTTGGTGCGAACCGCGGCCCGTGCGTCCACCCGGCCGGAGCCGACTCGCGCCGGACCGTAGCGGTCGCCCGAGTGGTTCGGCTCGGTCCAGACGTCGTGGGTCGCGGTGTTCATGACCGCGGCCTTCAGCATCAGCGGAGTCCACGTCGGGTGCTTGGACTTCACCAGGGCTGCCACACCCGCGACGAGCGGGGATGCCATCGACGTACCCGAGATCACCAGGACCTGGTTGCCCGTGCCCATGCCCGCGGAGGCGATCGTGTCGCCCGGTGCCGCCACGTCCGGCTTCACCACGCCGAGCGACCCGTGCGGGCCACGCGACGAGAACGACGACAGCGTGTCGCTGATCGACGGTGTGATGTCCTTGACGGTCGCCTGGAGGCTGCCGTCGAAGGTCACGTTGAGGCCGTTGTCGACCGCGGGGCTCAGCCGGTCGGTCTGCGCCTTGGGCAGCTGGATGATCGGGATGCTGTCGACACCCGTGATGCCCGCGTTGAACACGTCGAGGCTCGAGGTGAAGATCGCACCGACCGCACCGGCGTCGGCGACCACCTGACCACGCGCTGCGGATCCGCAGCGGCGGGTGGCGTCGTTGTCGTCCCAGTACAGCCAGACGACCTTGCCGGCCACGGCCGCAGCCTGGTCGTCGCTGAGCGCGTCGCAGCCGTCGGTGTCGTTGCCCTCACCGGGCTCGTTGAACGGGCCGTCCGTCGGGATCGTCACCACGTCGCCGGTCACCGGGTCGGAGTTCGCCCAGTCGTAGGCGACCGAGAACTGGCCCGCTGCGATGCCGGCGTCCTCCTCCGGGGCGTTGACCTTCAGGCCGTCCCGCATCTGGTAGGAGTCGACCGTGCTGGCAGCCGCGAGGGAGGCGGTCGAGTTGCCCGGCGAGCCACCGATGTCGGTGTTGTCGCCGCCGTTGCCGATCGACATCACCGGCAGCACGCCGTGCTTGGCGAGCTGGTCGACGAAGGCGGCCTCGGGGTCGTCCTGGGTGCTGTCGTCGGAGCCCACGGACAGGTTCAGCATGTCGAAGTGGTCGCTGGTGTTGCCGTCCTGGTTCGGGTCCATGGCCCGGTCGAGGCCCTCGATGACCAGGTTGGTCGAACCCTCACACCCGAAGATCCGGATCGAGTACAGCTTCGCCCGCGGCGCCATGCCGGGCCCCACCCGCATGTTCAACAGCTTGGCGGCGTCGAGGTTCTTGTACGCACCGGTGAACGTCTGGCCGCCCTTCGTCACGCCGTAGCCGGCGGCGATGCCCGCCACGTGCGTGCCGTGGTCGGTGCAGTCCAGGGGGTTCTTGTCCGGGTGGGGGATCGGCTGGAAGTTCGCCGAGTCCGGGTTGGGCTGGTAGGTGTCGCCGGCGAGGTCGACGCCGCCGATGATCTTCTCCTTGCCGAGCGCCGGCAGCTTCGAGCGCCAGTCGGGGGAGGTGTCGTCGGCCAGCGCATTGTTGTACGCCGTCTCCGTGCCCTTGCCACCGAAGTCGGCGTGCGTGTAGTCGAGGCCGGTGTCCACGATGGCGATCCGGACGCCCTTGCCGGTCGCGCCCGGTGACTTCCAGGTCTGGAGGGCGTGCACCAGGTTGGCGGTGTTCGCGTTCTCGGCCGTCTTCGGGATGATCCGGGACACCTTGACCACGTCGGACCTCGAGGCCAGCGCCTTCACGCCGGACAGGTCGGTGTCGACCGCGAAACCGGGGATCAGGTTCGTCGTGGTGTAGAGCTTGACGGCTTTCGCGTCAGCACTCCGGGCCGCGGCGAACGCGCTGTCGGCGTTGCCGGTGATGACCGAGCGCTGGCTGAGCACCTTGCTGGCCACGGTGCGGCCGCCCACCTGCGCGGCGTCCACGGCACCCTGCCCGCGGAGCTGGACGAAGTACGCCGCTCGCGCCGGGGTGCTGCGGTCGATGCCGGCGGTCTTGCCCTTCCACGAGCCCGGCTTGAGCAACGAGTGGGGCGGGGTCTTGGCGGTGAAGTGATGTGTTGTGCTGGCCTGGGCAGCGGTGCCCCAGGCCGTTGCGACAGCCGTGGTCGCGGCTATCGCCGCCCACCCAGCCTTGCGTGTTCGAGACGTCACGCAATCCACCTTTCCGGGATTCTGGAGGCGACGGATGTGTCACCTGCCAGGTCAGAGGAATCCCGGGTGTGCCCGGGATCACACGCGGGCGACCTTAAACTGAAAAACCCCTGAGACAGAAGAGCCCGGCGTCGATCGGCGCGCCCCGGGCTCCAGATTTCACCCTGGCAGGTGCAGGGTGGGGGGCATGGCACCCACCGACGCCTTGTCCTTCAGCGATGTCGAGGCAGCCGACCTGAGCGACTGGCGGCAGCTCTTCGAGACGCTCCGCACGCGCTTCGTGACCAAGAGCTTCGCGACGGGTCTGGAGCTCGTGAACCGGATCGGTGCCCTCGCCGAGGAGGCGAACCACCATCCCGACGTCGACCTGCGCTACCCGACGGTCGCGGTCACGCTCTGGAGCCACGACGCGGGTGGCGTCACCTCGCGCGACATCGACCTGGCACGGCGGATCAGCGAGGCGGCTGCCGAGCTCCAGGTCGAGGCCGACCCGTCGTCGGTGTCGGTGGTCGAGATCGCCCTCGACACCGCCGACGCCGCGGCGATCAAGCCGTTCTGGCGTGCGGTCCTCGGGATGACCGACGACCCCGGCAGTGACACGCAGCTGTTCGACCTGGTCGGCTCCCTGCCGACCCTGTGGTTCCAGGAGACCAGCGAGCACGAGGAGCCGCGGCAGCGGTTCCACCTCGACATCCGGATGCCGCCCGAGGTGGTCGAGCAGCGCATCGAGGCCGGCCTCGCGGCCGGCGGCACGCTGGTCACCGACGAGTACGCGCCCCGCTTCTGGGTGCTCGCGGACGCTCAGGGCAACAAGGCATGCCTCACGACCGGCCGCGGGCGGGCCTGACCGGGTGTGGGACCGGCGTACCAGCATCCGGGACGGCGGGCCGCCTCGCTTGACGGCCGGGAACCGCGCCGGGGACCGTGGGCGCATGCGCATCCAGGGCACCCGGACCACCACGGGCCTCCTCGTACGCCCCCGACGCGCGGGTTGAGCCCAGGCTCGTCCACGCGTCGCCCCTCGCCGTCCTCGGCCGAGGGGTTTTTTGTTCCCAGTCGGCACCATCGGCACCATCGGCAGCAGCACAGAGACAGGACACGATCATGACCCAGCAGGCCAGCGCGATGACCGGCGCGATGACCGGCGCGCAGAGCTTGATCAGGTCGTTGGAGGCGGCGGGCACGCGGCACATCTTCGGCATCCCCGGCGGGGCGATCCTCCCGGCGTACGACCCCCTCATGGACTCCTCGATCCGGCACATCCTGGTCCGGCACGAGCAGGGCGCCGGGCACGCCGCCCAGGGGTACGCCGCGGCGACCGGCGGGATCGGCGTCTGCATGGCCACCTCGGGCCCGGGCGCGACCAACCTGGTCACCCCCCTGGCCGACGCCTACATGGACTCCGTGCCGATGGTGGCCGTGACCGGTCAGGTCGGCGCGAGCGCGATCGGCACCGACGCCTTCCAGGAGGCCGACATCCGCGGCATCACGATGCCGGTCACCAAGCACAACTTCCTGGTCACCGATCCCGACGAGATCCCGCGCACGATCGCGGAGGCGTTCCACATCGCGGCGACCGGCCGGCCGGGTCCCGTGCTGGTCGACGTCGCCAAGTCGGCCCTGCAGTCCATGACCACGGCCACCTGGCCGCGCGAGCTGCAGCTGCCCGGCTACCACCCGATCACCCGGCCGCACGGCAAGCAGATCAAGGAGGCGGTGCGGCTGATCCTGGACGCCAAGCGCCCCGTGCTCTACGTCGGCGGCGGCACCGTCCGCGCGCAGGCCTCGCGCCAGCTGCTGGAGCTGGCCGACCTGACCGGGATCCCCGTCGTCACCACGCTGATGGCCCGCGGTGCGCTGCCGGACAGCCACCCGCAGCACCTCGGGATGCCGGGCATGCACGGCACGGTGGCGGCGGTGGCCGGACTGCAGCGCAGCGACCTGATCATCTCGCTGGGTGCCCGCTTCGACGACCGGGTGACGGGCAACCTCGACTCGTTCGCGCCCGGTGCGCTGGTGATCCACGCCGACATCGATCCGGCCGAGATCGGCAAGAACCGGCACACCGACGTCCCGATCGTCGGCGACTGCCGCGAGGTGATCACCGACCTCACCACCCTGCTCCGCACCGAGGCCGCCGCCGGACACACCGGCGACTACGAGCAGTGGGTGGACTACATCATCGGCATCAAGAAGCGCTACCCGGTCGCCTACGACACACCGGCCGACGGGAGCCTCGCCCCGCAGTACGTCCTCGAGCGGCTCAGCGCCATCGCCGGGCCGGACACGATCTACTGCGGTGGAGTGGGGCAGCACCAGATGTGGGCCGCGCACTACATCGACTTCGAGAAGCCCGGCACCTGGATCAACTCCGGGGGCCTCGGCACCATGGGGTACGCCGTGCCGGCGGCGATGGGCGCCAAGGTCGGCCGGCCCGAGACCACCGTCTGGGCGGTCGACGGCGACGGCTGCTTCCAGATGACCAACCAGGAGCTCGCCACCTGCACCATCAACGAGATCCCGATCAAGGTGGCGATCATCAACAACGAGTCGCTCGGGATGGTCCGACAGTGGCAGACGCTCTTCTACAACGAGCGCTACTCCAACACCGACCTGGACTCCAAGCGGATCCCGGACTTCGTCAAGCTCGCCGACGCCTACGGCTGCGAAGGCCTCGCCTGCGACTCACCCGACGACGTCGACGCCACGATCGAGAAGGCGATGGCGATCGACGACCGTCCGGTCGTCGTGGACTTCCGGGTCCACCGGGACGCCATGGTCTGGCCGATGGTCGCCGCCGGCACCAGCAACGACGACATCAAGTACGCCCGGGACCTGGCGCCCCGCTTCGACGAGGACGATGTGTAGACCATGACCACCCACACCCTGTCCGTGCTGGTCGAGAACAAGCCCGGCGTGCTCGCCCGGATCGCCGGCCTCTTCAGCCGGCGCGGCTTCAACATCGAGTCGCTGGCCGTCGGCCCGACCGAGCACGACGAGGTCTCGCGGATGACCATCGTGGTCAACGTCGACGAGTCGCCCCTCGAGCAGGTCACCAAGCAGCTGAACAAGCTGATCGAGGTGCTCAAGATCGTCGAGCTCGACGGGCCGCTGTCGGTCAACCGCGAGCTGATGCTGGTCAAGGTGCGCGCCGACGCCGCCACTCGTGGTCAGGTGCTCGACGCCGTCCAGCTCTTCCGGGCCAAGGTCGTCGACGTCGCCCCCGACGCGGTGACCATCGAGGTCACCGGCAACGCCGACAAGCTGAGCGACTTCCGTCAGGTGCTGGAGCCGTTCGGCATCCGGGAGCTGGTCCAGTCCGGGATGGTCGCCATCGGCCGCGGCTCCCGGTCGATCAGCGAGCGCGCCCCCCGTCCGATCGCCGTCCCGACCGCTGCGGGATCCTGACCTCACCGTTCAGACCGACGAAGGAGAGCCCATCGTGGCCCAGATGTTCTACGACGACGACGCCGACCTGTCCGTGATCCAGGGCAAGAACGTCGCGGTCCTCGGCTACGGCAGCCAGGGTCACGCACACGCGCTCTCGCTGCGCGACTCCGGGGTCGACGTCCGGGTCGGCCTGCCCGAGGGGTCGAAGTCGCGGGCGAAGGCCGAGGCGGAGGGCCTGCGCGTCCTGTCCCCGGCCGAGGCGGTGGAGGAGTCGGACGTCATCGTGGTCCTGGCGCCCGACCCGGCCCAGCGCGCGCTCTACGCCGACGCGATCGAGCCGAACATCACCCCCGGCGACACCCTCGTCTTCGGGCACGGGTTCAACATCCGGTTCGGCTACATCACCCCGCCCGAGGGCGTCGACGTGATCATGATCGCGCCCAAGGGTCCCGGTCACCTCGTACGGCGCGAGTACGTCGACGGGCGCGGGGTCCCCGTGCTGGTCGCCGTCGAGGAGGATGCCTCCGGCAAGGCCTGGGACGTCGCGCTGTCCTACGCCAAGGCGATCGGTGGCCTACGAGCGGGTGGCATCCGCACGACGTTCACCGAGGAGACCGAGACCGACCTGTTCGGTGAGCAGGCCGTGCTGTGCGGGGGAGCGTCGCAGCTGGTGATGTACGGCTTCGAGGTGCTGACCGAGGCGGGCTACCAGCCCGAGGTCGCCTACTTCGAGTGCCTCCACGAGCTCAAGCTGATCGTGGACCTGATGTACGAGGGCGGCATCGCCAAGCAGCGCTGGTCGGTCTCCGACACCGCGGAGTACGGCGACTACGTCTCGGGGCCGCTGGTGATCGACGAGCGGGTGAAGCAGAACATGCAGACCGTGCTCGCCAAGATCCAGGACGGCTCGTTCGCCCAGCGGTTCATCGACGACCAGGACGCCGGCGGGCCGGAGTTCGCGGCGCTGCGGGCCAAGGGGGAGCAGCACCCGATCGAAGGCACCGGCCGGGAGCTGCGCAAGCTGATGGCCTGGGTGAAGTCGCACGACAGCGACTACACCGAGGGCACCGCCACGCGCTGAACGTCTGCGGAACACGGCACGGAGGTGGCCGGCGCCACCTCCGTGCCGCACGCCCCCCGGGCGGTCTCCGGCGCGACTCGGGTCACGCTCAGGGCCACGACCAGCCGAGGTGACGGGCCACCGCCACGGCGAGGATCGTGAGCCCGACCATCACCAGGACGCCGATGGTCCACGACACGGCCTCGAGGGTGATCCGGCTGGCGCGGATCCGCGCGCACCTACCCACGAGGCCGGGCCTCGCGGCCGAACGGGTTGAGCCGGTCGACCAGCGCCTTGACCGTGTGCAGGCCGCCGGACGCCTCGCCGACCATGCACCCGCTGACCGCGCCGAGCGCGATCCCGGGCGGCCCGGCGAAGGCCGAGCCGGCTCGCGCGGCGGTCAGCACCCCGCCCTCGAGCAGGATCCGGGCGGACAGGTCGGTGGCGGCGACGACTCCGCCGCCCTCGAGGCCGCCCTTGGCGCACGGATCCACGAAGCGCCGCACCAGCTCGTGCTGACGGGTGTCGACGTACCTCGAGAACCAGTTCCACGGGGCGGCGCAGTCGGTGGTGCCCTGCAGGCAGAGGTCGCTGCTCGGCCCGGAGGTGTCGGGCGACGCCGCGATCTGCGAGCGTCGCATCGGGCGACCGGGCTGGTGGGGCGACCACAGCCGCCCGTGGATCGCGTGACCCCAACAGTGGTGCCGGTCGCAGTGCTGCGCCGAGACCCGGAGGCCGTAGAAGCGCTTCGGCCGCAGGTGGCCGTGGATCCGCACGCGCCGTGGGTAGTGGTAGTAGCCCACGATCCACGTCTCCACGTGCGTGTGGTGGTTGGTGAGGTGGGATCCGAGGATCCGGTGCTGGGCCTTCGGCACGTGGTCGGCCGGCCTGGCGGTCGACACGGCCGGGGTCAGCAGGGTCAGCGCCAGCGCCACCGGAACGGCGAGGAGGGCGCGCACCCGAACGGCACGCGGTGTGGTGGGCATCGCAGGGTCCTTTCCCGAGAGCGACGGAACATCTCCCCTGCCGTGATCGTGGCATACTGAGATGACCATGTATAGATGGTCAGCCCGATCTGTGGACAGTCACTCCGAGGCGGCCGACACCAGCTCGCGCAGGACGGCGAGCAGCCGCCGGGCCGAGTCGAGGGTGGTGACCATCCGGAGGTCGCGCCCCTCCTCGCTGACGACCTCCAGCCAGGTCAGGTCGGAGTGCGTGCGGCGGACGAGCCGGGCGACGACCGCACCCGGCACGGCCAGGTCGTCGGGGTCGAGCACGGGCTGCCCGGTGACCAGGGCGACCCGGCGCGGCCGGCTCGCGTGGTGCTGGTCGTCGGGATGCAGCCCGGGTGCGTGGTCGCGTCCGCACCAGGTCGGACAGGTGTGGCGCGCCGTCGTGTCGTCGGTGTGGTCCTGCATCCATCCCCCGTCCATCGGACCCCGTCGGCACGCTAGAGGCGGTGTCCGACATCCGGTCGAGCGTTCGGCCGGTTGTCCACAAGGGAATCCCGAGCCACCTGTGAATTGCCATACCAGTATGACCAACCGGTGCGCGGGTGCCGAGCACAATCGGGGACATGGCGAGGCAACGGCGCGGCGAACCGACCTGGGAGGAGTTCGGACGGGAGATCGGGGTGCGCCTCCAGCAGGCGCGCGAACGCCGGGGGCTGAGCCAGGAGCGGACCGCCCACCTGGCGGGCATCGCGTCGTACACCTACCAGAAGTTCGAGAAGGGCGAGTCGCGCCCGGGGTCGCCGCTCAACCCGCGGCTGTCCACCCTCGTCGCCCTGTGCCGGGTGCTCGAGGTGCGTCTCGAGGACCTGGTGCCGGACCCGGCACCGTCGGCGCCGCCCGAGCGCTGAGCGAGCCGCGATGACCTACACGCACGGGCACGCCGAGAGCGTGCTCCGCTCCCACCGCACGCGTACGGCGGAGAACAGCGCGGCGTACCTCCTGCCGTACCTGCGGCCCGACCACCGGCTGCTGGACGTGGGCGCCGGACCCGGCACGATCACCGCCGACCTGGCCCGGCTGGTCCGCGAGGTGGTGGCCGTCGAGATCGATGGCGAGGCAGCGACGATCACGCGCGCGGGTCTGGCCGAGCGGGGCGTGCCGGAGGCTCGCGTGCTGGTGGGCGACGTGCACGGCCTCGGCCTGGAGGACGACTCGTTCGACGTCGTGCACGCCCACCAGGTGCTGCAGCACGTCGCCGACCCGGTCGCGGCCCTGCGCGAGATGGCCCGGGTCACCCGACCCGGGGGAGTGGTCGGCGTCCGCGACAGCGACTACGCGGCGTTCGCGTGGTACCCGCGACTCCCTCTGCTCGACCGCTGGCTCGAGCTCTACTCCTCGGCGGCCCGCGCCAACGGAGGCGAGCCGGACGCCGGTCGTCGCCTCCTGGCGTGGGCGCACGAGGCCGGACTCGACGAGGTCACGGCGTCGTCGAGCACCTGGTGCTTCGCGACGCCCCAGACCCGTTCCTGGTGGGGCGAGATGTGGGCCGACCGGGTGACCGGCTCGAAGCTCACCGACCAGCTGCTGCGCGAGGGGCGGGCGGACGAGGAGGAGCTGCGGGCGATCGCCGGCGCCTGGCTCGCGTGGGCGGCCGACCCCGACGGCTGGATCTCGATCCCCCACGGAGAGCTGGTCGTCAGGGTCCGCTGACCCGGTCCTCGACGCGGGCGAGACGTGAGCGGATGTCCTCGAGGGCCGCGCGGATCGGCGCCGAGATCCCGCTGAAGGTCAGGGTGTCGCGCGCGTACTCGTACGCCGACAACGCCGTCACCACCCCCTGGAGGGCGCGCTCGTGGGTCATGCCCATGTCGCGAAGCGTCTTCGCGACCAGCTCGTTGCGCGATCCGGCGGTGATCCCGAGGAGCAGGTGCTCGGTGCCGACGTACGAGTGGCCCAGCCCGCGGGCCTGCTCGACGGCGCGCTCCGCCACGGTCTCGAGCGGGTCCGCGCGACCGCCGTCCTTGGCCCGCCCGCGCAGCTCGTCGACGACGTCCTCGGGCACGATGTCGGCGGACGAGAGCACGGCCACCGCGAGGCCGTTGGACTCGACGACCGCTGCCATCACGTGCACGGAGGTCGGCTTCTCGCCGGCGCCCTCGGCCGCCTTCTCCGCGTCGGCCAGCACGCCGTACGCCCGCTTGGTGAAGCTGCGGGACAGGTCGTCCGTTCCGCTGCCCCCGGGCGACGGGTACCCGGTGTGGGCCTGGGCGACGGCATCGGCCAGGGCCTGCTGGCAGACCGCCGAGACGGGGATGCCGGAGGCCTTGACCTCGTTGGCCAGGTCGTCGGGCAGGTAGACGTTGATCTTCGGTGTCATCTCGGCTCCTCGAGATCGCTGTATACCCCCAAGATAACCCCAAGGTGGTCACATCGTCACCCACGGGTGACCATCCGGGGGATCCGGCCGTTGGTCGGTGCCGGTCGAGGTAGGTTAGGCAAACCTAAGTCGGTGTCGTACAGTGTCGCCCATGCTGGGCAACTACCTGATCGGCCTGCGTGAGGGCCTCGAGGCGTCGCTCGTGGTGACGATCCTGGTGGCCTACCTGGTGAGGTCCGGCCGGCGTCACCTGCTCCCGCGCATCTGGGGCGGGGTCGTGCTCGCGATCCTGGTCAGTCTCGGGTTCGGTGCCCTGCTCACCTACGGTCCTCGCGGGCTGACCTTCCAGGCCCAGGAGGCGATCGGCGGCTCGCTGTCGATCGTCGCGGTCGCGTTCGTGACCTGGATGATCTTCTGGATGGCCCGCGCCGCCCGCAGCCTGAGCGGCGAGCTCCGCGGTCAGATCGACCGGGCGGCCGACGCCGGCCGCTGGTCGCTGGTGGTCGTGGCGATGCTGGCGGTGGGCCGGGAGGGTCTCGAGACCGCGCTGTTCCTCTGGGCGGCCACGCAGACCGCGACGGGTGCGCACACCGTCTCGACCGTCCCCGCCTGGCAGCCGATCACCGGCGCGGTCCTCGGCATCGCCACCGCGGTCGTGCTCGGCTACCTGCTGTACCGCGGCGCCGTGCGGATCAACCTCACCCGCTTCTTCACGTGGACCGGTGCCTTCCTGATCGTGGTGGCCGCCGGGGTCCTCGGCTACGGCTTCCACGACCTCCAGGAGGCCAACGTCCTGCCCGGGCTCAGCTCGCTGGCCTTCGACGTCTCGGGGACGATCGACGAGGGCACGTGGTACGGCGCGGTGCTCAAGGGTGTCTTCAACTTCTCGCCGCAGACCACCTGGCTGCAGGCCGCCGTGTGGACGGCGTACCTCGTCGTGACCATGCCCCTCTTCTTCCGCGGCGTACGCCGTCGCAGCAGCGCTCCGTCATCGGCGGCCGCGGCCCGCGACAAGCAACCCGCCTGACCCCGACCCGCACCGACCAGAGAGAGACCACCCGATGCGCTTCGTCCTGCCCGTCGCCGCGCTGGCCACCCTGCCGTTCCTCGCGGCGTGTACCTCGAACACCACCGACTCGGCGAGCCCGAGCGGTGCCGGTGGCCCGATCTCGGTGACGTCGTCCGACAGCTCGTGCGAGGTGTCGGCGGAGTCGGCGCCCGCGGGCAACCTGCAGTTCGACGTCACCAACGCGGGCTCGAAGGTGACGGAGTTCTACCTCTACTCCTCCGACGGCAAGCGGATCGTGGGCGAGGTGGAGAACATCGGCCCCGGTCTCCAGGGCAAGCTGATCGTCACCGCCGACGAGGGCAGCTACCTGACGGCCTGCAAGCCGGGCATGGTCGGGCAGGGGATCCGTGCCGACTTCAAGGTCACCGAGCCGGTCGCCGGGTCGCGGGCGCCGAGCGAGGACGCCGTCCTGATCAGCCGCGCACAGAACCGCTACCGCGTCTACGTGCAGCGGCAGGCCAACATCCTGCTGGCGGGCACCCGGGAGTTCGTCGCGGCGTACCGGAGCGGGCAGGCCGACAAGGCGCGCGCGCTCTACCCGACCGTGCGCAGTCACTACGAGGCGATCGAGCCCGTGGCCGAGTCGTTCGGCAAGCTCGACCCCGAGCTCGACCTGCGCGAGGCCGACCTGACCCAGGGCCAGAAGTGGACGGGCTGGCACCGGATCGAGAAGGACCTCTGGCCGCAGCGCGACCCGTCGTACCACCCGCTCTCGCCGGCGCAGCGCCGGCAGTACGCGCAGGACCTCCTCGCCAACACCAAGATCCTGCAGGGGAAGATCAGCACGCTGACCTTCACCACCGACCAGATCGCCAACGGCTCCTCGGGCCTGATGGAGGAGGTCGCGACGAGCAAGGTCACCGGCGAGGAGGAGTACTGGTCGCGCACCGACCTCTGGGACTTCGCCGCGAACGTCAAGGGCGCTCAGGTCGCCTTCGAGGACGTCAAGCCGATCCTCCAGAAGCGCGACCCCGCGCTGGCCAGGACCTTGACCCAGCGCTTCGCCGACATCGACCGTCTGCTCGCCCAGCAGAAGACGGAAAACGGATACCGGCTGTACACCCAGCTCGGCAAGGGCGAGATCAAGCGGCTGGCGGACTCCGTGAACGCACTGTCCGAGCCGCTGTCCCACCTGACGGCAGCCGTGCTGCCCTGAGACCCCGAGAAGGAGTCACCATCCCCGAGCTCAACGTCTCCCGCCGCGGTCTCATCGGTGGCACGGCCGGGGTCGCCGGTGTCGCGGCGGGCTTCGCCGGCGGCGCGTGGTACGGCGACGACCGGTCGTCGGACTCGGTCGACGCCGCGATGCCGTCGACGTACCCGTTCCGGGGCGAGCACCAGGCCGGCATCGTCACCCCCGCGCAGGACCGCCTGCACTTCGCGGCGTTCGACATCACGACCCGCTCGCGCGCGCAGCTGGTCTCGCTGCTGAAGGCCTGGACGGCGGCGGCCGAGCGGATGACCCAGGGACGTCCGGCCGGGCCGGTCGGTCCGACCGACGGGGCGCCGCTGGTCCCGCCCGACGACACGGGTGAGGCGATCGGCCTGTCTCCCGGCGGGCTCACCCTGACCTTCGGCTTCGGTCCGGGGATGTTCCGCGACCAGCAGGGTCGCGACCGGTTCGGTCTGGCGGGCCGGCAGCCGGACGCGCTGCGCGACCTGCCGCACTTCCCGGGCGACCAGCTCGACCCGGCGAGGTCGCGCGGCGACCTCTGCGTCCAGGCGTGCTCGGAGGATCCGCAGGTCGCGGTGCACGCGATCCGGAACCTCGCCCGGATCGGGTTCGGCACCGTGGCCGTGCGGTGGTCCCAGCTCGGCTTCGGTCGTACGTCGACCACCTCGACCTCGCAGTCCACCCCGCGGAACCTGTTCGGCTTCAAGGACGGCACGCTCAACGTCAAGGCCGAGCAGACCGACGACGTCACGACGTACGTCTGGGTCGGGCCGGACGACGACCAGGCGTGGCTCGCGGGCGGGTCCTACCTCGTCGCCCGGCGGATCAACATGCACATCGAGACCTGGGACCGGCAGGGCCTGCTGCCCCAGGAGCAGGTGATCGGCCGCACGAAGGGCGGTGGTGCTCCGTTGTCCGGCGGCACCGAGGACACCCCGCTGGACCTGACGGTGAAGGGCACCGACGGTCCGCTGATCCCGGTCGACGCGCACGTCTCGGTGGTCAGCCCCGAGCGCAACCAGGGGTGCGGATGCTGCGGCGTGGCTACAACTTCGTCGACGGCTCGAACGCGCTCGGCGGGCTCGACGCGGGCCTGTTCTTCATCGCCTACGTCCGCGACCCCCGCACGCACTTCATCCCGCTGCAGACCAAGATGGCCGGCCACGACGCGATGATGGAGTACCTCCAGTTCACCAGCTCCGCGATCTTCGCCGTACCCCCCGGCATGCGGCCCGGCGAGCACGTCGGCCAGGCCCTCTTCACCTGACCTGGCGTTTGCGTGACGCGGGAGGGCGCTGACCTGGCGTTTGCGTGACGCGGGAGAGCGCTGACCTGGCGTTTGCGTGACGCGGGAGAGCGCTGACCCGGCCTTTGGGTGTCACCGGCGAGTACTGACCTGGCGTTTTGTCCTCATCGCCGGTCGCACCCGTCGCACCGGGCGTGCCGGAGTCGCCGGGTCGGCGGGGTACGGCGTCACCGAATCGCCGGGTCAGCGGCGTACAGCGTCACCGAATCGCCGGGTCGGCGGCGTACGGCGTCACGGAATCGCCGGGTCGGCGTTGAGACGTGCCGGGGAGGGCGGTGGGGGTCGGGTAGAGTCGAGCGGGCACAGCGTCGTGCTCCCCGCTTCGTTCCCGGACCCGAGGACACGCTGCTGTGAGCAAGCCCGTCGTACTGATCGCCGAGGAGCTCAGCCCCGCCACCGTCGAGGCGTTGGGTGACGAGTTCGAGATCCGGCACTGCAACGGCGCCGACCGGTCCGAGCTCCTGTCGGCGATCGTCGACGCCGACGCGATCCTGGTCCGCTCGGCCACCAAGGTGGACGCCGAGGCGCTCGCCGCCGCGAAGAACCTCCAGGTCATCGCGCGCGCCGGGGTCGGCCTCGACAACGTCGACGTCCGTGCCGCCACGATGTCCGGCGTGATGGTGGTCAACGCGCCGACCTCCAACATCGTGAGCGCCGCCGAGCTCGCCATCGCCCTGCTCCTGGCCGCCGCCCGCCAGATCTCCGCCGCCCACGCCTCGCTGCGCAACGGCGAGTGGAAGCGGTCGCGGTTCACCGGCATCGAGCTGTACGAGAAGACCCTCGGGATCGTCGGGCTCGGCCGGATCGGGGTCCTGGTCGCCCAGCGGCTGGCGGCGTTCGGCATGGACGTGATCGCCTACGACCCCTACGTGCAGGCCGGCCGCGCCGCGCAGATGGGCGTACGGCTCGTCGACCTCGACACGCTGCTCGAGGAGGCCGACTTCATCAGCGTCCACCTCCCGAAGACGCCGGAGACGGTCGGGCTGATCGGCGCCGACCAGCTGGCCCGGGCCAAGCCCTCGCTCGTGCTCGTGAACGCCGCGCGCGGCGGCATCGTCGACGAGGCCGCCCTGTACGCCGCCCTCAAGGAGGGCCGCATCGCCGCCGCCGGCGTCGACGTCTACGCCCAGGAGCCGTGCACCGACAGCCCGCTCTTCGAGCTCGACAACGTCGTCGCGACCCCGCACCTCGGCGCCTCGACCGACGAGGCGCAGGAGAAGGCCGGCATCGCGGTCGCGCGCTCCGTGCGTCTGGCCCTCAGCGGCGAGCTGGTGCCCGATGCCGTCAACGTCCAGGGCGGCGTCATCGCCGAGGACGTCCGTCCCGGCATCCCGCTGACCGAGAAGCTGGGCCGCATCTTCACCGCGCTCGCCGGCGAGGTCGCCCAGCAGATCGACGTCGAGGTGCGCGGCGAGATCAGCGAGTACGACGTGAAGGTGCTCGAGCTGGCCGCGCTCAAGGGCGTCTTCACCGACGTCGTCGAGGACCCCGTCACCTACGTGAACGCGCCGCTGCTGGCGGCCGAGCGCGGCACGGCCGTGCGTCTCGTCGCGGAGTCCGAGAGTCCCGACCACCGCAACCTGATCACGATCCGCGGCACGCTCGCGGACGGCTCGCAGATCTCGGTCAGCGGCACCCTGGTCGGCATCGCCCAGCGTGAGCGCCTGGTCGCGGTCAACGACTTCCCGGTCGACCTCGAGCCGACCGCCCACCTGGCGTTCCTCACCTACGTCGACCGTCCTGGCATGGTGGGCACCGTCGGCCGGATCCTGGGGGAGTCGCAGGTCAACATCGCCGGCATGCAGGTGTCCCGCGACAGCTTGGGCGGTCACGCCCTGGTCGCGCTCTCGGTCGACTCGTCGATCCCCGGCGAGGCGCTGGCCGAGATCCAGCAGGCGATCGACGCCACGTCGTTGCGCGCGGTCGACCTCGTCTGACCCCCGCGCGACGCGTCCGTGACGGGTTCGCCCGGGTCGTCAATCATTCCAATTTTGGTGAAGACCGGGTGAACGGCCGGTGACAGGGTGGTGACGTCCGGCGCGGATCGCCGCCGCGCCCGAGGAGAGGTGGGCCAGCATGTACGTGCTGATGACGACCACGACCCGGCAGGTCGGCGAGGCTCTGCTGCTGGACCTCGCCTTCATCGGCATCCTGGCGTTCGGCATCTTCTACCGACGCTATCGGCGACCGGACCTGGCCCTGGCCTACGTGACGATCAACGTCAGCCTGTTCGCCCTGGCCGTCCTGATCGTGAACCAGAGCCGGTTCGGGGTCGCCTTCGGGTTCGGACTGTTCGCGATCCTGTCGATCATCCGGCTGCGCTCGGAGCAGGTCTCACCCGAAGAGGGCGCCTACTACTTCGCGACCCTGGCGCTCGGCCTGATCAACGGCATGCAGTACCAGCACACGTCCTTGGCGCGACTCCTCGACGTGGGCATCGTCGGGGTCATCTCCCTGCTGGACAACCACTGGGTCATGCCGCGCACCCGACATCAGATCATCACGCTCGATCGCGTGTTCTCCGACGACGACCTCCTGCGCGCCGACCTGGAGCACCGACTCGGGGCAGAGCTGAAGCACGTGACGGTGAGGGAGACCGACTACGTGCGGGACACGATGCTGGTGGACGTCCGCTATCTGCCGTTCATCCGGCCACGACGAACCGACGGCATCGCCGACCCCGGCTCGGAGCGGGACTCCCACGTGGTGGTCGCATGACGGCCCTCCTCCACGGAGAGCTCGAGGAGATCGCCGCCCGGTCCGAGACCGCGGACCGGGTCCGACTCGCCGTCCGGCCCCGGCGACCGGTCGACCTGCCGACCGTCGAGTCCGCGGCGTCCTTGCTCACGCGGGTCGACCGGAAGTACGTCGTCCCGGTCGAGACGTTCACGTCGCTCGGCGAGATGCTCGACGAGCGGTGGCACGTGCTCGAGATCGCGAACGAGCAACAGTTCGGATACGTGTCGGTGTACTTCGACACCCCGGACCTGATCACCTACCGGGCCCATCTGCAGGGACGCCGGCTCCGCTTCAAGGTGCGCGTGCGCAGCTATGTCGACTCCGGCGACCGCGTGCTCGAGGTCAAGCGGAAGGGGCTGCGCGACCGCACCGAGAAGGAGCGACGCGAGCACGTCTCGCCGCTCGACACCGAGCTGGGCGAGGAGGGCCGCGCGTTCGTCTCCGAGAGCCTCGCGGAGTACGGCATCCGGGTCGATGTGCGAGACCTGCGCCCGGTCCTGGTCACGACACATCGCCGAGCCTGCCTGGTCTCGCTCGACGACCGGGCACGCCTCACGATCGATGCCGACGTCAGCTGCGGCTGGAACCAGGCGGGCACCCGACTCCGGCCCGGTCACGTGATCCTGGAGAGCAAGGTGGAAGGGCCTTCGTCCACCGTCGACACGGTCCTTCGCCAGATGGGGATCCGTCCGGTCAAGATCAGCAAGTACTGCGTGGGCGTGGCCTCGCTCGGTGGGTCGGTGCCGTCCAACCCGTGGCGTCGCACGATCAACGCCTACTTCGAACCTCAGTCGCAGCCCGCGCTCCGCGACGACTGAGCCGCGGTGGTCACGCCACCATCACCCGCGTACGCCGCTCGCGGGCGCCGGCGGGGGAGTCGCCGACCGCCGCCCACGCCTCGGCGAGCCGGTCCACCGCGTCGACGAGCTCGTCCGGCGGGCGGGTGTAGGGGATCCGGACGAACGAGTCGAACCCGCCGTCGGCGCCGAACAGCGGGCCGGGGGAGACCACGACGCCCCGGTGCTCGGCCTCGGCCGCGAGCGCCATCGCGCCACCTCGCCGGCTGGTCGGAAGCTCGCACCACAGTGACAACCCGCCCTGGGGCAGCCGGAAGCGCCATCCGGGCAGCCGCTCGTCGATCGCGGACGCCAGGGCATCGCGTTGCGCGAGCAGCCGTGCGCGGTTCGCGGGCCAGTGCTCCGCCCGGTGCTCCAGCAGGCGGGCCGTGACCAGCTGCTCGTAGACCGGGGACCCGAGGTCGAGGGACACCCGGGCGGCGACCAGCCGCTCGACCAGTGCGAGGGGCGAGCGGATCCACCCCACGCGCAGGCCACCCCACAGGCTCTTGCTGGCGCTCCCGAGCGTGATCGCGTCGGGCGCGAACGCCGCGAACGGCCGTGGCATCCGACCCGCGTCGAGGTTCAGGTGGACGTGCGACTCGTCCACGATCGGCACGGTGTCGGTCCGCCGCAGCAGCGCGGCGTACTGCTCGCGCTGGGCGTCGCCCATCAGGTTGCCGGTGGGGTTCTGGAAGTCGGGGATGAGATAGGCCAACCGCGGCGATGCCTGTCGCGCGACGCGCGCCACCGCGTCGAGGTCCCACCCGTCGACGTCCATCGGGACGGCGACGCGTCGCGCGCCCGAACGGGTCAGGGCCGCCTGGGCGTTCGGGTAGCCCGGCGACTCGACCAGGACCCGGTCGCGGGTGCCGACCAGCGCCTGGGCGACGACCATCAGGGCCGAGAGCGCACCGGGGACCACCAGGATCTGGCCGGGATCCGTGCGGAGACCGCGGTCGGCGTACGTCGCCGCGATCGCCTCCTGCAGGGCGGGCAACCCGGTCGGGAAGTAGCCGTGGCCGCCGAGGTACAAGGGCAGGTCCTGCGCGGCGTCGGCGTACGCCGCGGCGATGCCGGGGGGCGCGGCCGGCGCGGCGCAGCTCAGGTCGACCACGTCGTCGTCGCCGGAGTGCGGGGTGAGGGTGCGGTCCAGGGCCTGTCGGCGCCCGCCGGGGACCCGGGTGTAGGTGCCCGACCCCTGACGGGCCACGGCGTACCCCGTCTCGACCAGCGACGCATAGGCCCGGGTGACCGTCGTCCGCGAGACGCGCAGGGCCGCGCTCAGGTCGCGCTCGCTCGGCAGTCGCAGGTCGGCGTCGACGCGGCCGTCGCCGATCAGCAGGCGCAGCTCGTCGGCAAGACCGGCGTACGCCGGAGAGCGGTCGAACCCGGTCGCCAGCGCGGCCAGCCGGGGCGCGGCAATGGATCCCGTCATGCAGTCCACTTTCCCACAATTGGCTCTTGATGAGAAGGCCAATCGCGAGCACCGTGGACCCCGTGACGACCACGGCCGCGCCTCCCTTGGTGCTCAGCGACCTCGGCCCGATCGCGCAGCTGCGCGCGGGTCGGCTCGGGCGACGGCTCGTCCAGCTCTACGCCGGCCTCGTGCTCTACGGCTTCTCGATCGCGCTGATGGTGCGCGCGCACCTCGGGCTCGCACCCTGGGACGTGCTGCACTCCGGCCTGACCAAGCACGTCCCGATCGACATCGGGCAGGCGCTGGTGATCGTGAGCTTCGTGGTGATGCTGGCCTGGATCCCGCTGCGGGAGATGCCGGGGCTCGGGACCATCTCCAACGCGATCGTGATCGGGCTCTCGACCGACCTCTTCCTGGCCGTCATGGCCCGGGCCGAGCTGATGGGCGTCCGGATCGTGCTGCTCGCCGCCGGCATCCTCCTGCAGGGGCTGGCCACCGCGGCGTACATCGGCGCGCAGTTCGGCCGCGGTCCGCGGGACGGCCTGATGACTGGCCTCGCCCGCAGGACCGGCCGCTCGCTGCGGCTGGTGCGGACCCTGATGGAGCTGACCGTGTTCGTGATCGGACTGCTCCTCGGCGGGGTCGCGGGTCTCGGCACGATCGTCTACGCCGTCTCGATCGGGCCGCTGAGCCAGGCGCTGCTGCCGCGGCTCATCATCTCGCCGGGCCCGCGTCGCACTGTCCGCTGAACCGGCGGCGGGTCTAGGCTCTACCGGGCTCTGGCGGAGGCCGGTCGGGGGCGCCCGTGACAGAAGGGCTGCTGTCATGTCAGTAGACACCGGTGCGGACACCGCCGGGCCGAAGGGCAAGTCCAACGTCGAGCTGGCACGTGAGATCGGGTTGATCGGCCTGCTCTGGGCGTCGATGGGCTCGATCATCGGATCCGGTTGGCTGTTCGGAGCTCAGAAGGGCCTGTTCAACGCCGGGCCCGCCGTCCTGATCTCGTGGGTGATCGGCGGCGTCTGCATCCTGATCCTGGCGCTCGTCCATGCGGAGCTGGGCGCGATGTTCCCGCTCTCGGGAGGATCCGCTCGATTCCCGCACTATGCCTTCGGCGGGATCGCGGGAGCGGGCTTCGGCTGGTTCTCGTGGATCCAGGCCGTGACGGTGGCGCCGATCGAGGTGTCGGCCGCCATCCTCTATGCGACGCACTACAGCTGGGCCAGCAGCTGGCTGAAGCCGGACGAGACACTCACCCACACCGGGCTCGTCATCGCCATCATCCTGATGGCCGTGCTCGCGTCGATCAACTACCTCGGCGTCAAGGCGCTGGCCGCCACCAACACGGTGCTCACGTGGTGGAAGGTGGGCGTGCCCCTGGCCACGATCCTCGTGGTGGCGCTCTTCGCCAGCGGCGGGATGCACGGCTCCAACTTCCACGCCGCGGACGGCTTCAACCCCTACGGGCTCAAGGGCATCCTGCTCGCGATCCCGTTGAGCGGCATCGTGTTCGCCTACCTCGGCTTCGAGCAGGCCGACCAGCTGGCCGGTGAGTCGAAGAACCCCAAGCGCGACATCCCGATCGCGGTGATCGGTTCGATCGTGCTCGGCCTGATCATCTACATCCTGCTGCAGCTGGTCTTCCTCCTGGCCCTGCCCTCGGGGTCCATCGGTGCGAAGTGGTGTGACGGCAACCCGAACGACGTCGCCGGGTGTCTGCCGGCGCAGCTCGCGAGCGGGGCGGCCAACCCCGCCGTCCACGGCCTGTACTCCACGTTCTCCGGTCCGTGGGCTCAGGTCGCCGCCCTGGTGAGCCTGGGCTGGCTGGCGACGGTGCTGTACATCGACGCCGTGATCTCACCGCTCGGCACGGGACTGATCTACACGGCAGCGGGCGCGCGGGTCTCCTACGGTCTGGCCCGCAACGACTACTTCCACTCGGTGTTCGGCAAGCTGACCCCCTCGCGGGTCCCGTGGGTCGGGGTCATGGTGTCGTTCCTCGCGGGGTGCGTGTGCTTCCTGCCGTTCCCGAGCTGGCAGTCACTGGTCGGCCTGATCACGAGTGCCTCGGTGCTGATGTATGCCGGTGCGCCCCTCGCGTTCGGCGCCTTCCGGCTCCGGCTGCCCGAGCAGGAGCGACCGTACCGACTGCCGCTGGGTGAGGTCTTCTCGCCGATCGCCTTCGTGGTCTCGACCTGGATCATCATGTGGTCGGGCTGGGAGACCAACTGGAAGCTCGGGATCCTGGTCCTGATCGGCTGCCTGCTGATCTTCAACCGCGAGATGCGCCCCGACGTGCTGAACCTCAAGTCGGCGGCCTGGCTGCCGGTGTACCTGGTCGGCGTCGGAGCGATCACGTTCTTCTCCACGTTCAGCGGGCGCAGCAACCCGTCCCACGTGATCGGGGGGACCACGGGTCTGGCCCCCGTGATCTGGGCGCAGATCGTCAGCGCGGTGTTCGCGCTGGTGATCTACTACTGGGCGATCAGGGTCGCCCTGCCGACCACCACGATCCAGTACATGATCGACGAGGTCGTCGTTCCCGAGGAGGCGGACCTCGCCGGTCCGGCGCACTGAGCGCTCGGCTCGATCCGGTCCCTCCGCTCCGGCCGACGTCGGAGCGGAGGGCTGCCGCTCAGCGCTTGGTGGCGATCAAGGCCGACGCGTCGGGAGCGACGAGCACCTCGACCGCGGCGAACCGGTCGTCGCTGAGCCACTCCTCGCGCAGGGTGTCCACCCGGCCGTCGAAGATCGGGGGCCACGACGCGCACGGCGTGAAGTCGTCCAGTACGACGATGCCGCCGTCGTCCATCAGCTCCACGACCTTGTCGGGGCTCGACGCCGAGGGCTTGCCTGAGTCGAGGAAGAGCAGGGAGAACGGGCCTCGGTCGAGCATGGTGCTCCAGTCGGCGGCGAGCACCTCGACCTGGTCGTCGTCGTCGAAGATCTCGGCCGCGGCCTCGGCCAGCGACGGGTCGAGCTCCGCGGTGAGGATGCGCGTGCCGGACCCGCGGACGCCGGAGCGCAGCCAGGCCGTGCCGACGCCGCACCCGGTGCCGAACTCCGCCATCGTGCCCTGGCGCGTCGCCGCGAGCGTGGCGAGGAGTCGTCCCGTCTCGTTCCGGCAGAACGACACGTAGCCCGCCCGGCGCGACACGTCGAAGGCGCGGGTGACGATCTCGGGGAGCTCCGGGGGTGCGCTCATCCCGCGATCCTGGACTGCGTCCTCCGGCCGTTCGTCACGCCGTCGAGTCTCTCATCCCGGGCTCGACGTCTCGCATGGTGAGCCACCGGCCCATTCGGGCTGCGGCGGCGGCGGGCACGCCGTACCGTGGTCACATCATGCGGAGCGTGTTCGTACTTATCGTGCGCCGCGGCGGGTCCTGACAGACGGGACCGACTCGCCGCGGTGTTCGGCGTTGCGCCCCAGGTCCTGTCACCCGACGAGCCGCTCCGCGGCGGATCCGCACAAGATCTCACCTCTGCGTGATCCGCGACCTCGAGCTCTTGATCTCGTTCGTGCGACCCACGACCGGATGCGCCGGCTCCGCCACGAGGCGGCTCGTCTCCCGACACATTCGTCAGCACCAGCACGAAGGAAGACGAGGAGCAGTCCCGTGTACGACATGTACCCCGACGACTGGGGTCCCGCGAACCACCAGCCCGAGAACCCGCACAACCAGCAGGCCGTCCAGGCCTCCCTCGACCTGCGGGACAACGGCGGGCGCCTGCCGGACGACAACTAGTCTGCGCCCATGACCTCCGACGCCCCGTCCGCTGCCACGACCGCCCCGATCCGGGTGGCCGTGATCGGTGGCGACGGCATCGGGCCCGAGGTCACGGCCGAGGCCGTGAAGGTGCTCGAGGCCGCCGCGCCGGTCAAGGTCGAGCAGACGAGCTACGACCTCGGTGCCGAGCGGTACCTCGCCACGGGGGAGGTGTTGCCCGACTCGGTGCTCGACGAGATCCGCGGGCACGACGCGATCCTGCTCGGGGCGGTCGGCGGGAAGCCCGGCGACACCCGGCTCCCGGCGGGCATCCTCGAGCGAGGGCTGCTGCTCCGGCTCCGGTTCGAGCTCGACCACTACGTCAACCTGCGTCCGGCGCGCACCTACCCCGGCGTGCCCTCTCCGCTCGCCGACCCGGGCGAGGTCGACTTCGTCGTCGTCCGGGAGGGCACCGAGGGTCCCTACACCGGCAACGGCGGACGGCTGCGTGCCGACACCCCGGCCGAGGTCGCGACCGAGGTCAGCCTGAACACGGCGTACGGCGTGGAGCGCGTGGTCCGCGACGCCTTCGCGCGGGCCGACCGGCGACCGCGCCGCATGCTCACCCTGGTCCACAAGACCAACGTGCTCGTGCACGCCGGCTCGCTGTGGTCGCGGGTCGTCGCCGAGGTCGGGTCGGAGTTCCCCGACGTCAGCGTGGACTACCTCCACGTCGACGCGGCGACGATCTTCCTGACCACCGACCCCGCGCGCTTCGACGTCGTCGTCACCGACAACCTGTTCGGCGACATCATCACCGACCTCGCCGCCGCCGTGACCGGCGGCATCGGCCTGGCCGCCTCCGGCAACATCAACCCCGAGCGCACGGCGCCGTCGATGTTCGAGCCGGTGCACGGCTCCGCCCCCGACATCGCCGGACAGGGCGTCGCCGACCCGACCGCGGCGATCCTCTCCGCGGGCCTCCTCCTCGACCACGTGGGGCACCACGCCGCGGCCGCCGCCGTCGACGCGGCGGCCGTCGCCGACCTCGCCGAGCGAGTACCCGGGGCCACGCGGCGTACGTCGGAGATCGGCGACGCGATCGCCTCCCGCGTCGCCTGAGCGATCGCGTCGGACCTCCTTACGACTTTCGACAGGTGGACTAACGTGCGTCACATGGAGATCAGCACCACCCTGACGACCGAGCCGGTCGCGGACGAGCGCCTGGCGGAGATCCTGGCCAGCCCCGGCTTCGGCGCCTTTTTCACCGACCACATGTTCACGGTCCGGTGGAACCCGGGCGAGGGGTGGCACGAGCCCACGATCACGCCGTACGGGCCCCTCACGCTCGACCCGGCGACGGCCGTCTTCCACTACGCCCAGGAGATCTTCGAGGGTCTCAAGGCCTACCGGCACGACGACGGCAGCATCTGGGCGTTCCGTCCGGAGGCGAACGCCGAGCGGATGCTGCGTTCGAGCCATCGTCTCGCCCTGCCCCAGCTCCCGGCCGACGACTTCGTCCAGGCCGTCGAGGAGCTGGTGCGGGTCGACCGTCGCTGGGTGCCCGAGAGCACCGGCGAGAAGAGCCTCTACCTCCGCCCGTTCATGATCGCCACCGATCGGTTCCTCGGGGTGCGTCCGGCCGAGCACGTCACGTTCATGGTGATCGCCAGCCCCGCCGGCGCCTACTTCAAGCGGGGTCCGATGCCGGTCACCCTCTGGCTGACCACCGAGTACACCCGTGCGGGCCGCGGCGGCATGGGCGCGGCCAAGACCGGCGGCAACTACGCGTCGTCCCTGGTCGCGCAGCAGGAGGCGACCGCCCACGGGTGCGACCAGGTCGTCTTCCTCGACTCCCAGGAGCTGACGTACGTCGAGGAGCTCGGCGGCATGAACATGTACTTCGTGTACGCCGACGGCCGGATCGTCACCCCCGAGCTCGGGACCATCCTCGAAGGCATCACCCGCTCCAGCATCATCGAGCTGGCCGGCAAGATGGGCCACCAGGTGGAGGAGCGGCGGATCTCGATCGACGAGTGGCGTGACGGACTCGCCAGTGGTGAGATCACCGAGGTCTTCGCCTGCGGCACCGCGGCCGTGGTCACGCCGGTCGGCTCCCTGAAGTGGGAGGGCGGGGAGACCCCCGAGGTCACCGAGGCCGGCGAGGTGACGATGGCCATCCGTCAGGCGCTGGTCGACATCCAGTACGGCCGCGCCGACGACACCTTCGGCTGGATGCGCCGCATCTGCTGAGCCCGATGGTGGGCGGGGGGTCGCAAAAAGGTTGCGGAGGTCATCGAACCACCGGGCTCCGTCGTGCGTCTGACCCGGCGTTCGAGTCCAGATCCCGGAGGCGGTGAGCACCATGGCGACGATGTCGCGTCGCGGCGTCCTGCAGACGCTCGGGGGAGTCGGCCTGACGGCCGTCGCCGGCAGCGCCGGGCCGCGTGCGCTCGCCCTCGCCGCGGCGGGGAGCCGCACGGCTGAGCCCCTCTTCACGTTCGTGTCGATGCCGGACTTCTTCAACGGCGACGTCGCCGATCTCTCCGTCCTCCCGACCTGGGACCACGGTCTCAACTCGGTCAACCAGTCGTGGACGGACGCGATCGACACCTGCCTCGGCCTCGTGAGCGACTACCGGCCGGACGCCGTCCTGCTGGCCGGCGACATGGTCGAGGGCCACTGGAACATCGACTCCGACGGACGTGAGCTGTTCGGACCGGTCAGCCAGGGCATCGACTCGGAGAGCATCGCCCGGTGCAAGGCCGCCATCAGTACCGCGGGGAACCTGCACTACGCGTACGCCGCCGACCTCTTCTCGAGCCGTGGCCTCACGCTCTACCCGGCGGTCGGCGACCACGAGATCCTCGACGACCGGCCGGGCCCCATGAACCACCGCTGGCGACCGGGTGGGGTCACCCGCGGGCTGCCCGACAACCGCTACCACCTGGTCGACCACTGCAAGGACGTCTGGGCCGATCACTTCACGCGGCCGGGTGGCGTTCCTCGCTTCGCGCGGCGACCGCACGGGGCCGCCGAGTGGACGGCGTACTCGGTGTCCTTCACCGACCGCGTCACGCTGATCACCGTCGACATGTTCGCCAAGCAGCCGGCCGGCGTCCGGATCGGCGTCTTCCACGAGCAGCTCGACTGGATGAGCAAGGAGATCCGGCGGGCCAAGAAACAGGGCCACGTGGTCATCGTCCAGGGCCACGTCCCGACCATGTCCCCGACGCGCTGGATGGCGTCAGGGCGCCTGCACGTCCCCGAGGGGCGGCACTCGGCCTTCTACCGCGCGCTCGACCGCGAGGGTGCCGACCTCTTCCTGTGCGGCGAGGTGCACGACACGACGGCCCTCCAGCAACACAGGTCGGCCCCGGTCCAGGTCAGCCACGGCTGCATCTTCCACTACGCCTTCAGCTTCCTCGTCGGTCGTGTGTACGCCGACAAGAAGGTCCGGCTCGACCTCGTCGAGGTCCCGCTCCTGCGAGTCAGCAAGGAGATGGACATCTGGGCCTCCGACGTCAAGAAGCGCCAGCGCACCTCGCTGGAGTTCGGTGAGCCCGTCCACCGCGGCCAGCTGACGATGCGCCACCGCCAGATCCTCTCGCGGTCGAGCAAGCTGGGGCACTACAACCACTTCGACGACCCGTACGCACTCGCCGGTCACCTCGGCACCGTCGTGGACTGACCGGCCGCCGCGGGTCGTCTCGGCGGGCCCGTGAAATGCCGAATTCAGCGCGGCTGCGTGTTTTACTTTCCCACGCTGACGGTCGCGATCCGGGACGGCCTGGCCAGGAAAGAGGCATCATGCCGACTCGGCGTGTACTTCTGCGTGGACTCGGCGGTGCGGGGCTCGCTGCCGCCGCGACGTCCGTCGTGCCCGCGTCCGGCGTCGCCCTCGGTGGGCGGTCGACCGAGCCGGTCTTCACGTTCGCCTCGCTTCCCGACTTCTTCAACGGTGACGTCGCCGACCTGAGCGTCCTGCCGCGCTGGAAGGGCGGCGCCAACTCCGTCAACCAGTACTGGGTGGACGCGATCGACCACTGCCTCGGGGCGGTCGCGGCGCACCAGCCGGACGCCGTGTTCGTGGCGGGCGACGCCGTCGAGGGTCACTGGAACATCGACTCGGGCGGCCGCGAGCTCTTCGGGCCGGTGAGCCAGGAGACCGACCCCGACAGCCTGGCGATGTGCCGGTCGGCGATCACCACCGCCGGAGGCGTCTACTACGACTACTACGCCGACCTGTTCTCGTCCCGCGGCCTGACGCTCTACCCGGCGGTCGGGGACCACGAGCTGCTCGACGACCGGTCGGGACCGCTCAACGACCGCTGGAGCCCGAGCGGGCTCCACAAGGGGACGCCGGACAACCGGTTCTACCTGGTCGACCACTGCAAGAGCGTGTGGGCCGATCACTTCACGCGACACAACGGCACGGCGACGTACCACCGCCGACCGGTCGGGACGGCCTCGGAGCACACGGCCTACGCCGTGTCCTTCGCCGACGCCCTGACCCTGATCACGGTCGACATGTTCATGCGGCACGAGACGGGGGTCCGGCTCGGTGTGTTCCACGGGCAGCTGCGCTGGCTGACGCAGGAGATCCGGCGCGCCAAGCGGCGGGGACACGTGGTCGTCGTGCAGGGCCACATCCCCGTGATGTGGCCGGCGCGTCACTTCAACTCGGGGAGGCTCCGCGTCCCGGAGGGACGGAGGTCCGCCTTCTACCGGACGCTCGACCGCGAGGGTGTCGACCTCTACCTGTGCGGTGAGGTGCACGACTCCACCGCGGTCCAGCACCGACGTGGCAGCCCCGTGCAGATCAGCCACGGCTGCATCTTCCAGGACGCCTTCCCCTTCCTGGTGGGGCGGCTGCACGAGGACGGTCGCCTGGTGCTCGACCTCCACGAGGTGCACGTCTCGGAGGCGAGCTCCGAGAACGGCATCTGGTCGTGCGACGCGAACCACTGGCAGCGCACCTATCTCCGGTACGGCGAGCCACGTCATCGCGGGCGGATCGTGCAGCGGCACCGACAGGTGCTCAAGGCCACCGACAAGTTCGGCGCCTACCACCCGAAGCACGACCCGATGTCGTTCAACGTCGCCGGCAACCTCGGCACCCGGATCGTCACGACCTGGCCCTGACCGCCCTCGCGCAGCGCGTCCACGGACCGTGCGCCGGGTACCGTGATCGCGTGTCCGTCCAGCCGTCCAGCGCGCGCACCGTGGGCGACTACACCCTCCTGGCGCTGCTCGGCGAGGGCGGGATGGGCGTGGTCCACCTCGCCCGCAAGGGCGACGGCCCGCGGGTCGCGCTGAAGGTGCTGCGGCCCCACATCGTCGGCGACGACGAGGCGCGGCGACGGCTCGCCCGCGAGGTCTCCTCGCTGGAGCGCATCCGGAGCCGCTGGATCGCCGAGATCGTCGACGCGGACCCGTGGGCCTCCACGCCGTACGTCGCGACACGCTACGTGCCGGGGCTGAGCCTGCACGACCACGTGCCGCAGGAGGGCCCGATCACCGGTGCCGACCTGCACTGGTTCGCCCGTTGCCTGGCGGAGGGCGTGGCCAGCGTGCACGCGGTCGGCGTCCTGCACCGCGACGTGAAGCCGTCCAACGTCCTGATGGAGGGGCGCACCCCGATCCTGATCGACTTCGGGCTCGCCCGCGTCGCCGACGACCCGAAGCTGACCCACACGGGCTGGCTCCTCGGCACTCCCGGTTACCTCGCGCCCGAGATCCTCTACGGCGACGACGCGACCACGGCCTCGGACGTGCACTCGTGGGCGGCGACGGTGGCGTTCGCGGGCACCGGTCATCCGCCCTTCGGCAGGGGCCCGTCGATGGCGATCATGGACCGCGTGCGGCGCGGCGAGCACGACCTGAGCGGGCTGCCCGACGACCTCCGCGCCGTCCTGGCAGCGGCGCTGCAGCCCGATCCCGGGCAGCGGCCGACCATCCCCGAGATCATCCGCCGGCTCGGCGGCGACGTCGCCGCGGTCGTGCCCACCGCGGCGACCCGGCCCGACGAGGACGACCCGTTCACGCTGCCGCTGGCCCTGGCCGCCCACGACGCGGCCGCGGCACCGACGTGGGTGAGCCGCGGCACGCCGGTCACGCGCTCGTTCACAGCCGAGATCGGTGCGGACCCGGACGACCTGCCCCTCGACCTGGATCCGGCTCCCGAGCGTGACAGCCCCGCCCACGTGCTGCGCCGCGCCCTCTCGATCCTCGCGCTGGGGGTGGCCGTGGGCGCCTTCACCGCCGCCTGGCCCTACGTCAGCGTGGTCCTGGTCCTCGCCGCAGCCTGGCTGTTGCGGACGTGCACCCTGACGGCCACGGCGCACGGCGACCGGCGCCGACTCCGCGGCGCCCGGTGGTACGACGTGCTGGTCGCGCCGCTCTCGGCGCCGTGGTACCTCGTGGCCGCGGTCCCGGGCGCCCTGCTTCTCGCCGTCTGGGCGCTCGGCGTCGGACTGGCCGGCCTGCTGCTCTGCTACGCGGCGGGTGCCTCCACCGCGTTCACCCTGTTCGCCTCGGGCATCTGCCTCGTGATCGGCCTCTGGGCGGGGCCGGGTGCCGCCCACGTGCGCTGGCCGATCCGGGTGGTCGCCCACGCCGTCGCGCGGCGTACCGGACGGTGGGCGGTGATCACCGTCGTGCTGGTGGCCGTCGGGGGTTTCGTGGGCCAGCAGGCCTCGCTCCACGTCGACTGGTCGCCGTTCGGCAGACCACCGCTCGTAGGCCGTTGAGACCCCTCTCGGACTAGCCCATCGGGACCAGGTGAATTTGCCCGAGAGATACCTGCGTCTCACGGACACGCGCCTCGCCCGTCCGTAGTGTTCTTCCTGCCGGGCATCACGCCCGGCGCTCTTCTGAGGGGGAGAGCACCAGATCATCCGGGGGGAAATTCCTATGACGTCGCATGTCGACGAGAAGCCCACGACGCCGCTGGTCGGCCGTCGCGCCGTTGCCCGCGGTGCCGCGTGGAGCCTGCCCGTCGTGGCGCTCGCCGTGGCCGCCCCTGCGCACGCCGCCACGTCGGTCTGCCACGTGACGACCGGCAAGCTCGACTGGGACTCGTTCACCACTGGCAGCAACCAGCTGAACAAGACCCTCACCACCTCGGTCGCCGGGGTCTCGATCAAGGTCACCGTCACCGGCGACTTCGCCTCCGGCAACGGCAACATCGTCTCGACGACCACCGGGGGTCAGTCGAGGGTGATGCGGTTCTACGACGCGGAGGGCAAGAGCAACACCAGCCAGACCGTCCTGATCACCTTCAGCAAGCAGGTGCAGAACGTCTCGTTCTCGCTGCTCGACGTCGACTCCGCGAAGAACGGCGGATTCTTCGGTGGCAACGCCTACGAGGACCTGGTCATCGTGAACACGCCGGGTTGGTCGGGCAGCAAGCACAAGAACGTCAAGGGCTCGGGCACCGCGAAGGACCCGTACCGTGGGAAGACCACGGACAGCCCGGTCGACGGCACCAGCCCCGACAGCAACGTCGACCTGAGCTGGGCCGGCAAGCTGACCCAGGTGAGCTTCACCTACGCCCAGGACGGCAGCGTGAGCGGCGGGCCGTTCATCGGGATCTCCGACATCTCGTTCCAGACCGTCTGCTGACACCCGGCCATCGCAGCGAGGGCCGGCCGGATCCTGAGATCCGGTCGGCCCTCCTGCTCGCTCGGTGTCATGCTGTGCCCGTGAGCACCACCATCATCATCACCTAGCGCGTCGGCACCTTCCGACGCGCAGACCTCTCGTCCCGACGGGGGGTCTTTTTGTTTCCCCGGCACGGCACGGCACGGCACGGCACGACAAGACCAGGACGGCACAGGATGGGCACCCAGACCGACCCGCAGGGCGAGTTCCACGTCTACGACACGACGCTGCGCGACGGCGCGCAGCAGGAGGGGCTGAACCTCTCGGTCGCCGACAAGCTGGCCATCGCCCGGCAGCTGGACGAGCTGGGGGTGGGATTCATCGAGGGCGGCTGGCCGGGCTCCAACCCGAAGGACACGGAGTTCTTCGCCCGTGCGGCTGCCGAGCTCGACCTGCGGCACGCGCGCCTGGCGGCGTTCGGGGCGACCCGGAGAGCCGGCGTACGCGCGGCGGACGACCCGCTGGTCGCGGCGCTGCGCGACAGCGGTGCCTCGGTGGTCACGCTGGTCGCCAAGTCACACCCGCGGCACGTCGAGCTGGCCCTGCGCGCCACGCTGGAGGAGAACCTCGCGATGGTGCGCGACACCGTCAGCCACCTGGTCGGCGAGGGCCGGCAGGTGTTCCTCGACGCCGAGCACTTCTTCGACGGATACCGCGCGGACCGCGACTACGCCGTGGAGGTGCTGCGCACGGCGTACGACGCGGGGGCGGATCTCGTCGCGCTCTGCGACACCAACGGCGGCATGCTGCCGGGGTGGGTCGCCGACGTCGTCCACGACGTCGTGTCGACGACGGACGGCCGTGTCGGGATCCACTGCCACAACGACACCGGCTGCGCGGTGGCGAACACGCTGGCGGCCGTCGACGCCGGCGCGACGCACGTGCAGGGCACCATCAACGGGTACGGCGAGCGCACCGGCAACGCCGACCTGGTCGCGGTCGTCGCCAATCTCGAGCTCAAGCTCGACCGCGCCGTCCTGCCCGAGGGGATGCTCGGCGAGGCGACCCGGATCGCCCACGCGGTCGCCGAGGTCACCAACGTGCCGCCGGCCTCCCGTCAGCCGTACGTCGGGGCCTCGGCGTTCGCGCACAAGGCCGGGCTGCACGCCAGCGCGATCAAGGTCGACCCCGCCCTCTACCAGCACATGGACCCGGTCGGCGTCGGCAACGACATGCGGCTGCTGGTCAGCGACATGGCCGGCCGGGCGTCGATCGAGCTCAAGGGGCGCGAGCTCGGCTACGACCTCTCCGGCGACCGCGACCTGGTCGACCGGGTGACCGCGCGGGTCAAGGAGATGGAGGCGCGGGGCTACACGTTCGAGGCGGCGGACGCGTCCTTCGAGCTGCTCCTGGCCGAGGAGGCGGACGGCCGCCGTCCGTCGTACCTCACGGTGGAGTCCTGGCGGGTGATCACCGAGACCCTCACCCACGCCCAGCCGGGGGAGGAGGCGGTGTCCGAGGCGACCGTGAAGCTGCTCGCCGAAGGCGTGCGGTACGTCGAGACCGGCGAGGGCAACGGCCCCGTCAACGCGCTCGACCAGGCGCTCCGGCAGGCGCTGGTGCGGGCGTTCCCCGAGGTCGCGAAGTTCGAGCTGATCGACTACAAGGTGCGGATCCTCGATCCCTCGCTGCCGGGCGGCCACGGCACCGACGCGGTCACCCGGGTGCTCATCGAGACCTCCGACGGCGAGTCGTCCTGGGTCACCGTCGGGGTCGGCCACAACGTGATCGAGGCGTCCTGGGAGGCGCTGCTCGACGGCATCACCTTCGGCCTCCGGCGCCTGCGTCGCTGACCGCCGGATAGCGTCGGGCGGGTGAGCGAGCTCCACGACCTGACCGCGCTCGAGCAGGGTGCCGCCGTACGCCGCGGGGAGACCTCGCCACGCGAGCTCGCCGAGCACTACGCCCGTCGTGTCGACGACGTCGGCGCCTTCGTGACCCGCACTCCCGACCTCGCCCTCGAGCGCGCCGACGCGCTGCTGCCGGTGCCCGACGGCGCCGGCCCGCTGTACGGCGTCCCCACCGCGATCAAGGACCTCAACCTCACCGCGGGGGTCCGGACCACCTTCGGCTCCGCGGCGTACGCCGACTTCGTGCCCGAGATCTCCGACGGCGTCACCCTCTCGATCGAGGGTGCGGGCATGGTCAGTCTCGGGAAGACGAACACCCCGGAGTTCGGCTCGCCCTGCTACACCGAGCCCGACGTGGCGCCGCCGGCCGTGACGCCGTGGGACCGCACCCGCATGGCCGGGGGCTCATCGGGCGGGGCGGCCGCCGCGGTGGCCGCGGGACTCCTCCCCGTCGCGCAGGGGTCCGACGGCGGCGGCTCGATCCGCATCCCGGCGTCGTGCTGCGGGCTCGTCGGCCTGAAGCCGACGCGTGGGCGCATCAGCGGCTTCCCGATGTACGGCGAGGTCACCGGCCTCGCGACCGCCGGCTCCCTCGCGCGCACGGTGCGCGACGCCGCCGCGCTGCTCGACGTGCTCGCCGGCCGGCGCCCGGGCGACCCGGCCTGGGCGCCACCGCCCTCGGCGACCTTCCTCGCGGCCTGCGAGCGGCAGCCCGGGCGTCTCCGCGTCGCGCGCTTCCTCGAGCCGGTGATCGCCGACGCCGACGTCGACCCGGAGTGTGTGCGGGCCTGGGAGGACGCGTCGCAGCTGCTCGCGTCGCTGGGCCACGACGTGGTCGACATCGCGGTGCCGATGCCGCGCGAGGCGGTGCCGACGTTCGAGACCTGCTGGGCGGTGCTGACGGCGCTCTCGCCGGTGACCCCCGACCAGGAGGCCGTGCTCCGGCCCCTGACCCGGTGGCTCGGCGACTGGGGGCGTCGCGTCTCCGGGCCGGAGTTCGGGCTCGCGCTCGGCGCGATGCGGCGCTACGCCGCAGACTGCCTCACCGCCCTCGCGCCGTACGACGCCGTCCTCACCCCGACCCTCGCCGTACCCCCGCTCCCGGTCGGCGCCCTGCGCGACGACGACGACCCGGCCGCGGACTTCGAGGCGCAGAAGGCGTTCACGCCCTGGACGTCGGCCTGGAACGTCACCGGCATGCCGGCGGTCTCGCTGCCCCTGCACCGGACCCCGTCCGGGTTGCCGGTGGGCGTGATGATCGCGGCGCGTCCGGCCGAGGAGGAGCTGCTGCTCGCGCTCGCCGCGCAGGTCGAAGCCGCGGCGCCCTGGGCCGACCGCCACCCTCCCCGGTGGTGACTCAGACCTCGAACGTGCCGCCCGAGCGCCAGTAGACGTTGTCCTCGCGGGTCATGAAGCCGTTCTCGACGAGGTAGCGGCGCAGGGCGGCGTAGTCGGGATGGAACCGCTGGAGCATCTCGTTCACCTCGGCCTCCGGGTAGGTCTGCCCGGGCTCGAACTCCTGCGCCAAGCGGTCGAGGACGACCAGCAGCTTCGAGAGCTTGGTGGGGATGGTCCGGAGCCGGCCGTCGGCTCCGAGGAAGTTCGACAGCACCCGCTCGTCCATGGCTCCACCGTAGTAGCGAACCCGCGCCCGGATGGGCGACTTCGCACCGTGGCCGATCGCGTTGTACGAACGTTCGATCCACGGCCTCGTTGATCGAACGTTCGACCTACGCCAAGGGGTGTCGGTAGGAGACCTGGCGTCCGGAGTCGCGGCTCGCTCCGTCGAGCAGCCCTGCACACTGCTCGATCAGCAACGCCCGGAGGGGCTGTGCCCGGGCCGCGAACGCGCGCTGGTGGGCGGCGTACTCCTGCTTCCCCTCCGCCGTCTCGATCCGGATCGGCGTCCAGGTCTCGCCGGACGGGTCGAGGGTGGTGCCGGTCATGTCGTACGGCGCGGCCCGCATGTCGACGATCCGCACGTCCCAGGCGAGCTCGAAGCAGTCCGCGACCAGGTCCGAGCCGACCAGCGGCCACAGGCGGAACGCGTGCTTGTACAGGTCCATGGTCGCGTGCAGGCAGCCGGGCTGCTCGTACGCCGCACGGTCGTCGGGCCCGGGACGGAGCCGGTTGCGCGGTGCCGCTGTCGGCGTGAAGAAGCGGTAGGCGTCGAAGTGCGAGCAGGCGATCCGGTGCGACTCGACGACCTCGTCCGTGCCGGCGGCACCCAGCCGCAGGGGAAGGGGATGCCGGGTCTGGTCGGCGCGGTGCACCATCGCCCACTCGTGGAGACCGAAGCAGCCGAACGTCCCGGGCCTGCCCGCCGTGGCCCGGAGCAGCGCGTGGGTCGACGCGACCAGGTCGCGGCGCCTCGCCAGCAGGTCGACGGACCCGGACACCGGCCAGCCCGGCTGCCAGTCGAGCAGCTTGGCGGGGGAGAAGGAGTAGTAGGTGAAGAGGAAGTCGTGCACCGGGTGCGCCACCCCGGCCCGCCGCCGCGCCAGGTGCGGCTCGACGTACGGCGCGAGCCGTCGCCGATGCCGCTCGGCCTCGGTGGTCGAGGAGGGCGTCCCACGCCCGAGGTTTTCGGTGGTCGAGGAGGGCGTCCCACGCCCGAGGTTTTCGGTGGTCGAGGAGGGCGTCCCACGCCCGAGGTTTTCGGTGGTCGAGGAGGGCGTCCCACGCCCAAGGTTTTCGGTGGTCGAGGAGGGCGTCCCACGCCCGTCTCGAGACCCGACCCGCACCGTCACGCCCTCATTCTCCGAGATCGACCACGGCACCCTGCAACTCGGCGAGCATCACCGCGGCCTGCAGGTCGATCCGCGTCTCGTGCAACGTGGCGGAGGCGAGGTCGACCCGGTCGACCGACGCCGCGCGCAGGTCGGCGCGCGTCAGGTCGGCGTCCCGCACGGTCGCGCCGTCGAGCCGCGCGGACGCGAGCACCGCACCGGTCAGGTCGGCCATGGACAGGTCGGCCTCGCGCAGGTCGACGCCGGTCAGGTCCAGTCCGGCGAGATCGGCGCCCCGCAGCGTCACCGACCCCCACGCCCCTCCGACGACGGTCATCGGCCGCAGGGTGCACTCGGCGAAGACCGACCCGGAGAGCTTGCAGCCGTCCAGCGTCGCGGAGAAGAAGCTGGTCCGCCGGAAGTCGCAGCCGATGAACGCCGTCGCGCGGTGGGTCGAGGCGTTGAAGCGGCAGTTGTGGAACGTGCACCCCTCGAACGTCGTCCCGCTGGTGGTCGCCTCGGTCAGGTCGACGTCGCCGAAGACGCAGTCGACGAAGCGCACCGCGCCGATCTCCTCGGCGTACCAGTCCTCGTCGCGGAAGGTCCGACCCTCCGCACCCCGCTCCGGGGCCGTGCCTCCGCCGGTCGGGCCACCTTCGCCGGTCGTGCCACCTTCGCCGGTCGGGCCGCCTTCGCCGGTCGGGCCGCCTTCGCCGGTCGGGCCGCCTTCGTTGGTCGAGCTCGTCGAGACCACGGATCCATGATCCACGACCGGCCCGGATAGGCTCGGGCCCGTGCGCATCGCGAGGTTCACCACCGGTGAGGACCCGGCGTACGGCGTGGTCAGCGGCGAAATGGACGAGTTCGGTCAGCCGGCCGACGACAGCGTCGTGGTCGAGCTGGTCGGTGACCCCTTGTACGCCGGCATCCAGCCCACGCAGACCGAGCACCGGCTCTCCGACGTACGCCTCCTCGCGCCCGTGATCCCCCGCAGCAAGGTCGTCGCCGTCGGCCGCAACTACGCCGCGCACGCGGCCGAGCTCGGCAACGACGTCCCCGAGGAGCCGCTGATCTTCCTCAAGCCGAACACGTCGGTGATCGGCCCGGGCGACCAGGTCCTCTACCCGCCGCAGAGCGAGCGCGTCGACTACGAGGGCGAGCTCGCGGTGGTGATCGGCCGCATCTGCCGCGACGTCCCGCCCGAGCAGGCGACCGACGTGATCTTCGGCTACACGATCGCCAACGACGTGACCGCGCGCGACCTGCAGAAGAAGGACGGACAGTGGTCGCGGGCCAAGGGCTTCGACTCCTTCTGCCCGCTGGGCCCGTGGATCGAGGACGACCTCGACCCGCAGACCTTCGTCGACGGCGTCAGCGTCCAGACCCACCTGAACGGCGACCTGGTGCAGGACGGCTCCACGAAGGACCTGATCTTCGACATCCCGACCCTGGTCGCCTACATCACCAGCGTGATGACGCTGCTCCCCGGTGACGTCATCCTCACCGGCACGCCCGAGGGCGTCGGCCCGATGCAACCCGGCGACGAGGTGGAGGTGTCGATCGCCGGTCTCGGCGCGCTGACCAACACGGTGGTGGCGAGATGACCGACCCGGTCCTCGGCGACCTGCAGCCGTCGGAGGTCCGCGTCCGCTTCCCACCGAGCCCGACCGGCAACCTGCACGTCGGCAACGTCCGGAGCGCGTTGTTCAACTGGGCGTTCGCCCGCCACTACGGCGGCACCCTGGTGCTCCGCATCGAGGACACCGACGTCTCCCGCAACACGCTCGAGGGCTACCACTCGATCATCGACTCGCTGAACTGGCTCGGCATCGACTGGGACGAGGGCCCCGAGGTCGGCGGGGAGAACGGTCCCTACCGGCAGTCCGAGCGGTTGCCGATCTACGCCGAGGTCGCGCGCACGCTGCGCGAGGAGAAGCTCGCCTACGACTGCTACTGCACGCCCGACGAGCTCGAGGAGCGACGTCAGGCCAGCGGCTCCCAGGCCCGGGGGTACGACGGCTTCTGCCGATCCCTCGGCCCGGACCGGCTCGCGGTCTGGCAGGCGCAGGGCCGGCAGCCGGTGCTGCGATTCCGGATGCCCGAGGAGCCGATCGTCTTCGACGACCTGGTGCGGGGCGAGGTGACCTTCCTGCCGGAGAACGTGCCGGACTTCGCGATCCTGCGCGCGAACGGCGACCCGCTCTACACCCTCACCAACCCGCTGGACGACGCGATGATGGGCATCACCCACGTGCTGCGCGGCGAGGACCTGCTGTCGTCGACGCCGCGCCAGATCCCGATCCACGAGACGCTCCACCGGTTCGGCGTCGGCGACGGGCCGCCGCGCTTCGGGCACCTGCCGATGGTGATGGGGGAGGACGACCGGAAGCTCTCGAAGCGCGACCCCGGGTCGGGCCTGCTCGAGTACGTCGACCGCGGCTTCCTGCCCGAGGGCCTGCTCAACTACCTCGCCCTGCTCGGGTGGGGGATCGCCGAGGACCGCGACGTCTTCACGATGGAGGAGATGGCCGAGGCCTTCGACGTCCTCCGGGTGAACCCCAACCCCGCGCGCTTCGACATGAAGAAGCTGGAGGCGATCAACAGCGCCCACATGCGTCGGATCTCGGTGCCGGACATGACGGAGCGCGTCGTCCCGTTCCTCGCCGAGGCCGGCTACGTCGACGAGCCGATCACCGCGGACCAGCGTCGGCTGCTGGTCGCGGCGATGCCGCTCGTGCACGAGCGCATCGCGACCCTGTCCGAGGCCGTGCCCATGCTCGGGTTCCTGTTCGTCGACGAGGAGTCCTTCTCGCGTTCCGAGGAGCTCGACGAGGGCGCGCGCGAGGTCGCCCGTGCGTCGTACGACGCCCTGTCGGGGCTCGGCGACTGGACCACCGAGGCGATCGAGAGCGCGCTGCGTGGGGCCCTGGTCGACGGCCTGGGTCTCAAGCCGCGCAGCGCCTTCGGCCCGGTCCGCGTCGCGGTGACGGGGAGCCGGGTCAGCCCGCCGCTGTTCGAGTCGCTCGAGCTGCTCGGCCGCGACCGCACCCTGGGGCGCCTCGAGGCGGCCGTGGCATGACGGCCGGGGCGGACCGGGGCGCCGCGACAGAGCCGGAGGGGCTTCCGTACCACCGCATCCAGGAGGCCGGCCGGCCCGGGCTCTGGCGTCCGGTGCTCGGGTTCATCCTGATGCTGCTCGGCTTCGTCGCGATCGGTGCCGTGGTCGCGACCGTGGTCTTCGCGGTCGTGTACGCCGTCACCGGTCAGGGCGCCGTCGACGTGACGCGGCTGGCGGACCTGAAGCATCCGACGCCGGCCGGGCTGGCGTTCCTGAACGTCGCCCTGGCCACCTTCATCCCGCTGGCCATGGTCGGGGAGCGGGTGTTCCACGGCATCGCACCGCGGTGGCTGGCCTCGGTGCGGCCCCGGTTGCGCTGGCGCTACCTGCTCGCCTGCCTGGCCGTCTCCGTCGTCGCGCTGGCCGCGACGCTGATCGTCGGCGCCATCGTCCCGGCCCAGGACTCCGACGTCAGCAGTCACGCCAACGCGTTCACCACCACCACGTTCCACTACCTGCTCGTCATCGTGTTCCTGACCCCGTTCCAGGCCGCGGGCGAGGAGTACCTCTTCCGCGGCTACCTCACCCAGGCCTTCGGCGGGGTCTTCCACCGGGCCTGGGTGGCGGTGCTCGTCCCGGCGTTCCTGTTCGGGCTGGCGCACGGGCTCGGTCAGAGCCCGCCGGTGTTCTTCGACCGGTTCGCCTTCGGCATCGTCGCCGGGATCCTGGTGATCATGACCGGCGGCCTCGAGGCAGGCATCGCGATGCACGTCCTCAACAACTTCCTGGCCTACGGGCTGGCCCTCGCGTTCGGCGACATGGCGACCACGTTGAACCCCACCGGCAGCAGCTGGTGGAACATCCCGGTGACCCTCACCCAGTCGCTGGTCTACCTCGCCCTGGCGGTGCTCGTGGCCCGGAGGATGGGGCTCTCGGTGACCACGAACCCGCGCGTTTTGGAGGCCTCCCGGAGCCGCGTGTAAGGTTTCCCGGCGGTCGGCCGAGAGTCCGCGAGAGCCCGCTTCGAACAGCGCGGCGGACGCGCGAAAGGCCGTCAACCATTGGGGTATGGTGTAATTGGCAGCACGACTGGTTCTGGTCCAGTTAGTCTAGGTTCGAGTCCTAGTACCCCAGCGAGAGTCCCGGTTCCGACCGGGATTTTGTTGCGTCAAAGGGCCTTCGATACAGTCGCTCGTCGCGTCTTCACGTGCCTGCCCCCGTTGTGTAGTGGCCTAGCACGCCGCCCTCTCAAGGCGGTAGCGCCGGTTCGAATCCGGTCGGGGGTACCACCGGCGCGGTGGTGGAGGAGGTCGCTCCGCGACCGCCTCGACACCACGCGGTAGCGTCGCCGAGGTCGTTCCCGACGGAAGGTTGTCCCGTGCGCCGACTCCTCTCGGTCCTCGTGGCCGCGGCCGCCCTTCTCCCCGTGCAGTCAGCGGGCGCTCTGGTCGCACCGGGCGACCATGCGGGCGACGTGGCGGGTGATCCGGCCACTTCCACGGCGGCGTCGACCCTCTCGGACCGGAGCGCTCAGCCCGCCCGCTCCCCGTATCGGCACGGCGCCAGCAAGCTCCTGGTGTTCGTGGTCGAGAACCACTCGCTGTCCGAGATGAAGCAGCAGATGCCCTGGACCTACCACTTCGCCCGTCGCTTCGGGTACGCGAACCGGTACCGGGCCATGACCCATCCGTCCCTGCCCAACTACCTGGCGATCGCCGGTGGCGCGACGTTCGGGGTGACCGACGACGCGGCGCCCGCGGTCCACCCGCTCACGGGTCGCTCGGTCTTCGGGCTCGCCCGACGTGCCGGTCTCTCAGCGCGTGTGTACGCCCAGAAGATGCCCGAGCACTGCGCCACGGGCTCGTCGGGGACGTACGCCGTCAAGCACAACCCGTGGACCTACTTCGTGCACGAGCGGTCGTCCTGCGAGAGGTTCGACACCTCGATGGCGAGGTACCGGCACGACGTACGACATGGTCACCTGCCTGCCGCCGGCATGGTCGTCCCCGATCTCTGCCATGACGCGCACGACTGCAGCCTGGCGACCGCGGACGACTGGCTGAGGAGGTGGGTCCGGCTGACGCTGTCCGGCCCCGACTTCGAGAGCGGACGTCTGGCCATCGTGGTCACCGCCGACGAGGACGACGGCTCGCAGGGCAACCGGGTGCTGACCGTTCTCGCCCACCGCCACCTTCACCACCTCGTCACGCACGCGCCGCTCTCGCACCTCTCGCTGTGCCGGCTCTACACCCAGGTGCTGGGCATCGCCCCGCTGCGCAAGGCGGCACACGCCCACTCGATGGCCAAGGCCTTCGGGCTCCACGTGCGTCGCCACTGAGCCGCCTCCGCACCACCGGCGACAAGGGGGAGGGTCGCGTCAGCGCGATCCGTCCCCGTCGGTCTCGGTCCGTCCGGGCTCGCGGTCGCGCGCGGGGAGCTGCCCGCGGCGTTCGTCGAGGACCGCCTGAGCGACGTCCACCAGGCGCATCTGGCCGGCACGTGCCCGAGACCGCAGGACCTCGAACGCCTCATCGGTGGTGATGTCGTCGAGTGCGGCGACCGCGCCCTTGGCCTGCTCGATCACGACGCGGCTGGTCAGAGCGCCTTGCAGCTGCTCGGTCATCAGCTCGGCGCGACGGATCGTGCGCTCCTGCATCAGTGCGATCGTCGCCACGTCCGCCAACGCCTGCACGACGCGGACATCGGCCACGTCGAAGAGCGCGTCAGCCGATCCGAACAGGTTGAGAGCGCCGATGATGTGCTCGCGCAGCCTCATCGGGAACGCGTGGACCGACCGGTACCCGAGCTCGATGGCCCGTGGCGCGAACGTGGGCCACCGGTCCGTGGCATGGACCAGGTCCGCGTTCACGACGGGCTCACCCGTGGTGAAGCAGTCCAGGCACGGGCCCTCGGAGTTCTGGAGCTGGAAGAGCTCGAGGGTCTCGCCGTTCGGGTTGGACGCCGCCATGAACTGGAGGTGGCCGACCTGGTCGGTGAGCATGAGCCCCGCGGCCTCAGCACCGCTGATGGACGCGGCATGGACCGTGAGGTTGTGCAGGAAGTCGATGACGTCGAACTCGTCGACCAGCGTGTCGGCGACCTCGACGAACAGGTCGGACATGCGTTCGGTGGAGATCATGGTTCAGTCCTTCGCCTCGGGTTGCTCGATGTCATGGTGCTCCGTCCGGGTCCGGCTCGAGACGCAGGCGTCCCGCGAGTATGTCTGCCGCCAGGTCGGCCAGCTCCTGGTCGGAGGCGAACGCCTGGGCTCTCATCCGGGCGAGGGCCTCCTGCAGATCGACCCTCAGGTCCACCATCACCATGCCCTGGGCCTGGTAGATCAGGTCGCGCCGGTCGGGTGCCCCCAGGAGGGGGACGGACGCCGGCCTCGGATGGCCGTCCGGGAAGTGTGCGTCGAGCACGACCTCCGTCGCCAGCTCGACCAGCACGAGCGTCGTCGCGGTCTCGTCCCGGGTCAGGACCCTCACCCGTGGGCCGTGCAGATGGAAGACCCCGAAGCGCGCCGCTCCGACGAGCATCGGGAAGGCGTACGTCGACCGCACGCCCGCTGCGAGGGCGGCCGCGACGTACCCGGGCCACCGGTCGTAGGCGCGGTCGAGGTCGGGCGTGAGCACGGGCCGTGACTCCAGGAACGCGTCGTTGCCGGGGCCTTCCCCGAGACTGAACTCGAGCTCCTCGACGGATCGCGCCGAGGTGCTGGACGCGGCCGCGATCTCACCGGACTGGGTGCGCCCCGTCGGGACGGGCGTCATCAGGCTCACCACCGCCCCCGACATGCCGAGCTCCCCCGCCGCCACCTCGCACAGCCGCGTGAGCCTCCCGACGCCGGTCGTCTCCTGGCCGGCGTCCACCAGCGCGCGTACACGTGACCGCTCGCTCTCACCGGCCGCTGCGGCTCCGGCGGATGTGTCATCGGCGATGGTCGCAGCTCCTGCCGGCCGGGATGAGGATCGCTGATCGGGAGCACACGGTGGGGTCCGCGCCGTTGCGTGCTCGTCGGCCGTGCCCAGGCTATCCGTCCCGCCCGGGCCTGGCGATGCGCGCATGCCAGGCTCCCCGAGCGGCGCCGGACGGCGACGACGGGATGCTCAGGAAGCGGTGCCCTTCCACGAGCGACTGGCGGTGATCGCCGACTTGCCGCGCACCTTCCCGGACTCCAGGTCACGCATCGCGCCGGCCACCCGTTCCAACGGGTACACCTGGTCCAGGGCCGGCGACAGTCTGCCGTCGGCGATCAGGCGGGCGAGCTCGTCGAGGTCGGCGGCCCGTTCCTTGCACAGCATCGTGGTGATCGTGCGCCGGGTCAGTCGCGAGACCACGAGGGCGCGCAGCTGACGACCCATGCCACCGGTCAGCCGACCACCCTCCTCACCGCCGGCCATCACGGCGATGCCGTCGGGCGCCAGCGCCCGACCGAGCCGGAGCACGCCCGGGTTGCCACCGAGGTCGAGGATGAGGTCGTAGTGCGCCGACCCGTCGGCGAAGTCGTCACGGGTGTAGTCGAGAACGTGGTCGGCGCCCAGCGAGCGGACGAAGTCCGCCTTGGCCGCGCTGCAGACGCCGGTGACCTCCGCGTCGTACGCCTTCGCCAGCTGGACAGCGAAGCTCCCGACGCCCCCGGAAGCGCCGATCACCAGCACGTGGTGGCCGGTCGCGAGGTGCCCTGCGTCCCGAAGTCCCTGCAAGGCCGTCAGCGCGGACACCGGTACGACGGCGGCCTCCTCGAAGCTGACGTTGGCCGGCTTGAGGGCGAGCTTCCGCTCCTTGGCAGCGGCGTACTCGGCGAACGTGGCCTCGCCGACGCCGAAGACCTCGTCGCCGACCGAGAACCGGGTGACCGCCGCGCCGACCTCGAGGACGGTGCCGGCCACGTCCCCTCCCAGCCCGCGCTGTCGCGGCCGCAGGATGCCGAACGCGAAGCGCAGCAGGTAGGGACGGCCGTTCATCAGGTGCCAGACCCCGCGGTCCAGCCCGGCCGCCTCGACGCGCAGGAGCACCTCGTCCGGCTTGATCCGGGTGCGGAGGATCTGCTCGATCTCGATCACCCGGACGTCGCCGTAGCGCCGCCGGATGACGGCCCGCATGGTCTCGGCGTCCGCCGATCGCTGGGCCAGCGAGACGGGGGGAGCTTGGGGCGAACGCATGGCGGTGCCTCTCGCGCCGGCGGGATCGTCCCACCGTACTTTGTACGGCTAACCTACCGTACAAAGTACGGGCCCGCTAGGGTGCGACTGCCATGCCCACCTCCGACGCCACCACCGCCCGCCCGCCCCTCACCCGCGAGCGCATCCTGCAGTGCGCCCTGGAAGTGGCCGATGCCGGAGGCGTCGGTTCCGTGACCATCCGATCCCTCGCCGGCGAGCTCGGTGTCAAGCCGATGTCGGTCTATCACCACGTACCGAGCAAGGGAGCGATCCTCGACGGCATCGTCGACCTGGTCTTCGCCGAGATGGAACGCGAGGGCGCCGGCGCCGGCACGTGGCGCGACCAGCTCGTCCGGCGCGCCCACGAGACACGCCGGGTGCTCGGTGACCACCCGTGGGCGATCGGGTTGCTCGAGTCGCGCCACACGCCGGGACCGGCGACGCTGCGGCACCACGACGAGACGATCCGGATCCTGAGGGAGGCCGGGTTCTCCATCGAGATGACCGCGCATGCCTCCGCCCTGCTCGACAGCTTCGTCTGCGGCTTCGCGCTGCAGGAGGCCGCCCGACCCTACGAGGGGCCGTCGCCGGGGCCGGACGGGGAGCCCGCGGCTCCTGCTGCCCTCGACGCCACGACGTATCCGCACCTCGCGGAGATGGCGCGAGAGCATGTGCTCCGCCCCGGCTACGACTTCGGGGAGGAGTTCCAGCTCGGTCTGGATCTCATCCTGGACGGCCTCGCTCGCACAGGTGAGGTCACCGTGCCGTGATGCTCCGGTGGCGGCACGCTGGACGCCCCTTCGGGTGCACACGGAGCCGCGGTGCGGAGGCCACATCTTTGCTTGTGCGTGGAACACGCCAGCCGATACCGTGAGCCGTTCAGTCACCTGAACGGTGCTGCCCCGGACCCCGGTAGCGCGTGCTGCGTGCACGGCATCGGAGCGCCCGTCTTCCCTCTCTCGTCGCACCGTCGCCCTGGCTCGTCGCCCACGAATGTGAGTGCGCCCGGCGGGCGCGGGGGGAGCCGCCGGGCGCACTCACTCGGCGCGCACCCGTCCCGAGTGGCCCGGCCTCAGCTGCGGCCGACGTCGTGGAGGTGTCGCAGTGCAGCGGTGTACGACGCGACGACGGAGCACTGCGCATAGGGGATGCCCCGGCTGACGCAGAAGCGCTCGACGACGGGCTGGGCGCGTCTCAGGTTCGCGCGCGGCATGCTCGGGAACAGGTGATGCTCGATCTGGTAGTTCAGGCCACCGAGCGCGGTGTCGATGAACGGACCGCCCCGCACGTTGCGCGAGGTGAGGACCTGGCGCAGGAGGGGGTCGGCCGCCTGGTCGGCGTCCAGCGTGGGCATGCCCTTGTGGTTGGGCGCGAAGGAGCATCCCAGGTAGAGCCCCTGCACGCCTTTGTGGAGCGCGACGAACACGAGTGCCTGGGTCCAGGTCAGGGTCGTGGCCAGGAGGGCGACGTACCCGACGAAGTGGAGGGTGAGGAGCAGGGCCTCGGGGACGCGCAGCCGCAGACCCGGCCGGAACAGCCGGCGGACGCTGGCCACGTGGAGGTTGATCGCCTCGCCGAGCAGGAACGGGAAGAACAGAGCCGCCTGGTGGCGGGTGGTCCATGCCGCGAGGCCACGCCGTTCGGTCGCCTGGCCGGCGTCGAAGACCAGCGCCCCGGCCCGGACGTCCGGGTCGCGCTCGAGGTCGTTGGGGTGAGCGTGGTGCGCGTTGTGCTTGGAGACCCACCAGCCGTAGCTGAGTCCGCCCATCAGGTTCCCGTCCACGAGGCCGAGGATGCGGCTCCGGGACGAGCTGCGGGAGACCTGGAGATGGCCGACGTCGTGGCCGAGGAACCCCAGCTGGGTCGCGATCACCCCGAGGACGGGGGCGAGCAGCATCAGCCACCAGGAGTGCTGCCATCGCAGCATGGCGAGGACCACGGCGGCGAGAGCCGCGAAGGTCACGGCGAACGTGGCCGCGTAGGACCAGGGTCGCGTGCGGAGCAGGCCGAGCTCTCTGATCTGGGCGGTCAGCTCGCGGTACCCGCCCCGGTCGGAGGCCGCGTCAGCGGGCGATCGCAGCCGGTTCGTGGCCCGGTCGGAGGCCGACGTCAGGGTGCCGCGGCTGCCGGTGGGCGTTCCGGACCGCCGGGGGCTAGAGATGGCCACCCTCGTCGTTCCCGTGCGCCTGCTCGGTGTCAGCCGACTCCCGATGCCCGCTGTCGCCCAGCACTCCGTCGATGACCTTCTGAGCGTCTTGTGGAGAAGCGTCCGGCGGGATCACGGTGATCCTGCGTCGGCGACCGTCGCGGAGCGACAACGTCAGCAGATGGGTGTCGTCGTGCGGGAACGAGCCGGTCTTGACCCGCCGACCCGGGACCGACACGGAACGCGGGTGGTCCTCCCAGTCGGGTGGGGAGTAGAGGACGCGCGTGATGCGCCCCGCCTCCGCCGGCCACAGCGTGAACAGCTGACCGAGCTGGTCGCCCAACAGGCGGCTCTCGGGCCACCAGGCGCCGTCCGGCAGCTGCCGGTCGAAGACGGCTCGGAGTGCGAACCGTGGAGAGGGAGGAGCGTGCGTGGCCATGGGCCACCGCCTTTGCTGGCTGCGGCGGTCAGACTCAGGCGACCGGCCGGGCCGGGGTCCGGGGCCCTGGTGCTGACCTGATGCTCGCAGTCACCCCAGGCTACCTCGCGCCCTCACGATCGGAGCACTCACCGAGCACGGAGTAGCGTGAGGGTGTTACCGGAATCGACGACATCCCGTCCTGAGGTGCCAGCCACGCCGGCCCAGACCTGGAGTTGTCATCGATGGCCACCCTCACCACGACGCTCGTCGTCGTTCTCGTCGTCCTGGTAGTCGGCTACGCCCTCAGCGTGCGCGTCATCAAGCAGTACGAGGAGGGAGTCCTGTTCCGGCTGGGCCGGGTGCGGGCCCTGAAGAAGCCGGGCTTCCGGCTGATCATCCCGTTCGTCGACGTCATGCGCCGGGTGTCCCTCCGCGTCGTGACGATGCCCATCCAGTCCCAGGGGATCATCACGCGCGACAACGTCAGTGTGGACGTCTCCGCCGTCGCGTACTTCAAGGTGGTGGATGCCACCAAGTCGGTGGTGGCGATCGAGAACGTGTACGCCGCGATCGACCAGATCGCCCAGACCACGCTGCGCAAGGTCGTGGGTCAGCACACCCTGGACGAGACGCTGTCGGAGACCGACCGGATCAACGTCAACATCCGCAAGATCCTCGACGTCAGCACGGTCGACTGGGGCGTCGAGGTGACCCTCGTCGAGCTCAAGGACATCCAGCTGCCCGACAGCATGAAGCGCGCCATGGCCCGGCAGGCGGAGGCCGAGCGCGAGAAGCGCGCCAAGATCATCAACGCCGAGGGTGAGTCGCTGGCGGCGGCCGCGCTGGGCGAGGCCTCGGACGTGATGATGGCCCACCCCCTCGCGCTCCAGCTGCGCAACCTGCAGAGCCTGGTCGAGATCGGTGTCGACAAGAACACCACCGTGGTCTTCCCCGCCCCGCTGATGACGACGATCGCCGAGCTCGGCTCGTTCCTGGACGCCGAGGCCTCGGCCGCCGCGACCCGGGCCTCCCGGACGAGCACCCCGGATCGCGCGGACGTCGTCAACGGGGTCAGGGGATGAGCCGGCGGCGCGCGGAGACTCCCCGGTTGGTGACAGGGCGGAGAACCACCGCCGAGAGGTGGCAGGAGCCGCGCACTCCGGACCGCCATCCGTAGGGCTCCCACCTCTCGCGGGTCGCGACCCTCGCTCGCGCGGCCGGTCGTCATGCCGGGTGCCGGGAGGGGGATCGACGCGGACGAGGACCGCTGGCGGCTCCAGTCCCTCCGGCTGCAGCGGTTGTTGGCAGAGGTGGACACCGCGCGTGCCTCGGTCTTCCGCGAACGCCGCGGCAGCAGGCACTTCTCGGGGTGGACGCCGGCACGGTGGGCACTGCTCGGGGCGCTCGAGGACTACGCCGCCGGGCTGGCCTCGGCAGGTCGTCCGATGCCGTACCGGATGCGGACCGAGCTCGCCGTCTACCGACAGCTGGTCTCCTGCCCGGACAAGTGAGACGCGGCTGCGCCGGCCGCGAGGCCGCGCCCTAGGATCGGCCGCATGTCGTCTGCCGCCCTCGTCCCGTCCCTGGTCCGGCCCAGCTCCCGTGTGACGGCGCTCGCCGCCGACGCCGTCCTGGTCGCGATCGGTGTGACCCTCATCGGGCTGTCGGCCCAGGTCTCGATCCCGCTGCCGAACACTCCCGTGCCACTGACCGGTCAGACCTTCGCCGTGCTGCTCGTCGGGGGAGCCTACGGCGCGACCCGCGGCTTCCTCACGATGGCGGCCTACCTCGTGGTGGGTGGTCTCGGGTACGGCGTCTTCGCCCAGCACGGGTCCGGGTGGAACACCTTCACGTTCAGCACCGCGAGCGGCGGTTACCTCGTCGGGATGCTGGCGGCAGCCGCGCTCGTCGGCTGGCTGGCCGACCGCGGCTGGGACCGCAGGGTCCCGCGGTCGTTGCCGACGATGGTCCTGGGCAACGTCGTCATCTACGCGTTCGGCGTCACCTGGCTCGCCTACGGGTTCGCGCCGGAGGTCCTCGGTCAGCACATGACCCTCACCCAGGCGTGGGACGCGGGCGTGAAGGACTTCCTGCTCGGCGACGCGATCAAGATCCTGCTCGCGGCGGGTCTCCTGCCCCTCGCCTGGAAGACCGTCGACGCCGTACGCCGGTGACCTCGGGCCGGTCGCTCGCCCGGTCCGTTCCCCGCGAACGGTCGTGTCCGATTCCCGCCAGAGACTGTCGGTGCCGTCGGTCATGATGGGGGCATGACGCCGAGCACGACGCCGATGCACCTGGACCTCGAGTCCTGCTACCGCGCGGTGAAGAGCCGCGACCGCAGGTTCGACGGCGTCTTCTACACCGCGGTCCGCACCACCGGCATCTACTGCCGACCGTCCTGCCCGGCCCGCACGCCGGCGTTCCACAACGTCACCTTCCACCCGACCGCGGCGGCCGCCCAGGCGGCGGGCTACCGCGCGTGCAAGCGCTGCCTCCCCGACGCGACCCCGGGCAGCCCCGACTGGGACGTCGCGGCCGACGTGGCCGGCCGTGCGATGCGGCTCATCGGCGACGGCGTCGTCGACCGCGAGGGCGTCGACGGCCTGGCGGCGAGGATCGGCTACACGCCCCGGCACCTGTCGCGCATCCTCACCCAGGAGCTCGGCGCCGGTCCGCTCGCCCTGGCTCGCGCGAAGCGCGCGCAGACGGCCCGGGTCCTGCTCGAGACCAGCGACCTCGGCGCGGCGGACGTCGCCTTCGCCGCGGGGTTCAGCAGCGTCCGGCAGTTCAACGAGACGATCCGCGAGGTGTACGACGCCACGCCGACCCGGCTCCGGGGCGGCCGCGGCAAGGGCGCGCAGGGCGGCACGCTCCAGCTCCGGCTGGCCGTGCGGACGCCGTTCGCCGGCCGGCCGCTGCTCGAGTTCCTGGCACTGCGCGCGGTGCCCGGCGTCGAGGTCGCCACGGGCACGACGTACGCCCGCACGCTGCGCCTCCCGCACGGCACCGGAACGGTCGAGCTCGAGCTCACCGACCACGCCGACGAGGGGACGACCGCGTTCGTGCCGGCCACCTTCCGGCTCACCGACCTGCGCGACCTCGCGTCGGCGGTCGAGCGGGCCCGCCGGCTCGTCGACGCCGACTGCGACCCGGTGGCGATCCGCGACGCCTTCACCGGTGACCCGCTGCTCGGACCGCGGGTCAATGCGGTCCCGGGGCTGCGGGTGCCCGGGCACGTGGACGGCGACGAGCTGGCCGTGCGCGCCGTCCTGGGACAGCAGGTGACCGTCGCCGCGGCCCGCACCGCCGCCGCGCGGCTCACGGCCCAGTACGGCGAACCACTGGCCGAGCCGCACGACGGACTGACCCACGTGTTCCCGACGGCGGAGCGCGTGGCCGCGCTCGATCCCGAGACGCTGCCGATGCCCCGCTCGCGGGGCCGGGCACTCGTCGCGCTGTGCCGCGCGCTGGCCGACGGGGCGCTCAGCCTCGACCGCGGCGCCGACCGTGACGACGTACGCCGCGCGCTGCTGGCGATCCCCGGCGTCGGCCCCTGGACCGCCGACTACATCGCGTTGCGCGCGCTCGGTCACCCCGACGTGTTCCTGCCGACCGACATCGGCATCCGGGACGCCCTGCTCCGGCTCGGACGCGACCCGGCGGAGGCCGCCGGGCTGGCCGAGAGCTGGCGGCCGTGGCGCTCCTACGCCCAGCTCCATCTCTGGCAGACCCTCTCCCAGACCTCGACCCAGACCCCGAAAGGACCCTGACATGTGGACCGTGATGCCTTCACCCGTCGGCGACCTGCGCCTCGTCGAGCACGACGGCGCGATCACCGCGATCGAGTTCTCGCCCTTCCGTGACCACGACGGCCGCCCCCGCGGCGACCGCGACGACACCCATCCGGTGCTCGTCGAGTGCGCCCGTCAGCTGCAGGCGTACTTCGACCGCGACCTCAAGGAGTTCGACCTGCCGCTGAACCCGGCCGGCAGCGCCTTCCAGAAGTCCGTCTGGGACCAGCTGCTCGCGATCGGCTACGGCGACACCGCGTCGTACGGCGAGATCGCGAAGCGCCTCGGCAAGTCCAACGCCGCCTCCCGCGCCGTCGGCCTGGCCAACGGCAGCAACCCGATCCCGATCGTGATCCCGTGCCACCGGGTGATCGGTGCCGACGGCACTCTCACCGGCTACGCAGGCGGTGTCGAGCGGAAGCAGGCACTCCTCGAGATCGAGCAGGACGCGCTGTTCTGATGAAGTTCTCGAGCCCGATGGTCAACGTCTACGTGCGTGACCTCCCGGCCGCGCTGGCGTTCTACGCCGGCCGGCTGGGCTTCGAGGAGACCTTCCGGGCTCCGGACCCCGACGCTCCCGAGCACGTCGAGCTCCGCCTCGACGGAGTGCCGGTCGCGCTCTCCACCGCCGAGGCGGCCGAGCGGGTGCACGGTCTCCCCGCGAGCCCGGGCAGCCACGGCTTCCAGCTGGTCCTCTGGACCGACGACGTCGACGCGGCGTACGACGGGCTGGTCGCCGCCGGCGTCAGAGGCCACACCGCACCCCACGACACCGGCAACGACAACCGCAACGCCGTCATCGTCGACCCCGACGGAAACCTCGTCGAGCTGGTGATGAAGCGGAGCTGAGCCGCGCGCTACTCGGCCGCCGCCCGTCGCAGCGACTCCGACAGCCGCTCGGCGGCGGCGACCACTGCGGGCGCGTGCATCCGACCGGGCTGGCGCGAGAGCCGCTCGAGGGGTCCGCTGACCGACACGGCCGCGACGATCTTGCCCGAGGGGGAGCGCACCGGGGCAGACACCGACGCCACCCCCTGCTCGCGCTCGCCGACCGACTGGGCCCAGCCGCGACGGCGGATCCCGGACAGGGCCGCGGCGGAGAAGGCGGCGTTCTGGAGGCCGCGGTGGATGCGCTCGGCGTCCTCCCACGCGAGCAGGACCTGCGCCGCGGAGCCGGCGCGCATCGTCAGCTGCGACCCGACCGGGATCGTGTCCCGCAGACCGGACGGCCGCTCGGCCGCGGCGACGCAGACGCGGTAGTCGCCCTGGCGGCGCCAGAGCTGCGACGACTCACCGGTGATGTCGCGCAGCCGGGCGAGCACCGGACCGGCGGTCGCGAGCAGCCGGTCCTCACCGGCGGCGACCGACAGCTCGGCCAGGCGCGGCCCGAGCACGAAGCGACCCTGCAGGTCGCGGGCCACCAGACGATGGTGCTCCAGCGCGACCGCGAGCCGATGTGCGGTCGGCCGGGCGAGGCCGGTCGCGGTGACCAGGCCGGCCAGGGTGGCCGGTCCCGACTCCAGGGCGGTGAGCACGAGGGCGGCCTTGTCGAGCACGCCCACGCCGCTGGTGCTGTCCATATGGCAATACTGCCGTCTCAGATCATGGGACGCAAGTTGTAACGTGGGCGGGTACGCCGGGCTCGCGCGGAGGAGGAACCATGGGCAGGACCCTGGCCGAGAAGGTCTGGGACGAGCACGTCGTCCGCTCGAGCGAGGGCGAGCCCGACCTGCTCTACATCGACCTGCACCTGATCCACGAGGTCACCTCTCCGCAGGCGTTCGACGGCTTGCGCCTGGCCGGTCGCGGCGTACGCCGTCCGGACCTGACGCTCGCGACGGAGGACCACAACGTCCCGACCGTCGACTGGGACCAGCCGATCAAGGACCCCGTCAGCCGGATCCAGGTCGAGACGCTGCGCAGGAACGCCGAGGAGTTCGGTGTGCGACTGCACCCCCTGGGCGACCTCGACCAGGGGATCGTCCACATCATCGGCCCGCAGCTCGGGCTCACCCAGCCCGGCATGACGATCGTCTGCGGCGACTCGCACACGTCCACGCACGGCGCGTTCGGTGCGCTCGCGTTCGGCATCGGCACGTCCGAGGTCGAGCACGTGCTGGCGACCCAGACGCTGCCGCAGGCGCGACCGCGGACGATGGCGGTCACGGTCACCGGCGAGCTGCCGGACGGCGTGACGGCCAAGGACCTGGTGCTGACGTTGATCGCCCACACCGGCACCGGCGGTGGCCAGGGGTACGTCGTGGAGTACCGCGGCCCGGCCATCGAGGCGCTGTCGATGGAGGGCCGGATGACGGTCTGCAACATGAGCATCGAGTGGGGTGCCAAGGCCGGACTCGTCGCACCCGACGAGACGACGTTCGCGTACCTGAAGGACCGCCCCGAGGCTCCGAAGGGCGCCGACTGGGACGACGCGGTCGCGCACTGGAGGACCCTGGTCACCGACGACGACGCGGAGTTCGACGACGAGATCGAGCTCGACGCGAGCACGATGACGCCGTTCGTCACCTGGGGCACGAACCCCGGCCACGGTGTCCCGCTGTCGGGCTCGGTCCCCGACCCCGACAGCTTCGCCGAGGACGGCGACCGCGTCGGTGCGCGCAAGGCCCTCGAGTACATGGGGCTGGAAGCCGGTACGCCGATGCGTGACATCAAGGTCGACACGGTGTTCGTCGGCTCCTGCACGAACGGCCGGATCGAGGACCTCCGGGTCGCGGCCGAGGTGGTCAAGGGCCGCAAGGTCGCCGACGGCACCCGGCTGCTCGTCGTACCGGGCTCGGTGCGGGTGCGGCTGCAGGCGGAGGACGAAGGTCTCGACGTGGTCTTCAAGGAGGCCGGAGGTGAGTGGCGCGGGGCCGGCTGCTCCATGTGCCTCGGGATGAACCCGGACCAGCTCGCCCCCCAGGAGCGCAGCGCCTCGACGTCCAACCGCAACTTCGAGGGGCGGCAGGGGAAGGGCGGTCGCACCCACCTGGTCTCCCCGCCGGTCGCCGCCGCCACCGCGATCCGCGGCACGCTGAGCTCGCCCGCCGACCTGACGCCACTCGGTGGTTGAGGAGGTCGCGCAGCGACCGTCTCGAAACCACCGCGGCAGAGGAGTACCCATGGAGTCCTTCACCACCCACACCGGCATCGGCGTCCCGCTGCGTCGCAGCAACGTCGACACCGACCAGATCATCCCCGCCGTCTACCTCAAGCGGGTCACGCGCACCGGTTTCGCCGACGGCCTCTTCGCCGCCTGGCGCAACGAGCCGTCGTTCGTGCTCAACCAGAAGCCGTACGACGCCGGCAGCGTTCTCGTCGCGGGTCCCGACTTCGGCACGGGCTCGTCACGCGAGCACGCCGTGTGGGCGCTGCAGGACTTCGGCTTCAAGGTCGTGATCGCTCCTCGCTTCGGCGACATCTTCCGCGGCAACTCCGGCAAGGCCGGACTGCTCACCGCGCAGGTCGACGACAAGGTCGTGCTCCGGTTGTGGGATCTCCTCGAGGCCGAGCCGGGCACGACGATCACCGTCGATCTGGCCGCGCGAACCGTGCGCGCCGGTGACGGCCCCGACACCGTCGAGGACTCCTTCGACATCGACGACTACACGCGATGGCGTCTGCTCGAGGGTCTCGACGACATCTCTTTGACTCTTGCGCGAGAACCCGACATCGCGGCGTTCGAGGCGCAACGGCCGACGTGGAAGCCCGTCACGTCGTGATCGCGTAGCACGACGCGATGTCGAGATTTCCCACCAGGGCAAGGGAAATCTCGACACCTCTCGATGACGACGAGACGCGCGCGTGACGTCGACAGCGCACATCGCGTCGTCGAGAGCGTCGTCACCACGTCGGACCGCGTGCGAAAAAACATCCGCCAAACACGGCGTGGTGATTGTGGCGAACGACGTGAATACCTAGCGTTCGTCGGGAAGCCGGGCAAAAGGGCCGGCCATACGCGTTCATTGGAAGGGAAGCCGTGAACAAGTCACAGCTCATCGACGCGCTCGCCGCGCGATTCGAGGGGAACCGCAAGCAGGCGCAGCACGCGCTGGAATCCGTCTTGGACACGATCACGCGCGAGGTGGCTCGGGGCGAGAAGGTCGCGATCACGGGCTTCGGCTCGTTCGAGAAGCGCGTGCGCGGGGCGCGGATGGTTCGCAACCCCCAGACCGGCGAGCAGATCCAGGCCAAGGAGAAGGCCGTTCCGAAGTTCACCGCAGGTGCCGACCTCAAGAACGTCGTGTCGGGTGCCAAGTCGCTGCCGAAGCTGACGCTGGCCGCGTCGACGTCGACCGCGAAGCGGGCCACCGCATCGGCGAAGAAGGCAGCGGGCAAGAAGACCGCGGCCGCGAAGAAGACGGCCAAGAAGACCACGAAGAAGGCCACGGCCAAGAAGTCGCCGGCGAAGAAGACCGCGGCGAAGAAGACCGCCAAGAAGGCGCCGGCGAGGAAGACCGCCGCCAAGCGGACGGCCGCCAAGAAGACCACCGCGAAGAAGACGACGGCCAAGCGCACGACGGCCAAGAAGGCGGCCAAGAAGGCGCCGGCGAGGAAGACCGCAGCCAAGCGCACGACGGCGGCCAAGAAGACCACGGCCCGCAAGACCGCGAAGAAGGCCCCGGCCAAGAAGACCGCCAAGAAGGCGGCGAAGAAGGCCCCGGCCAGGAAGGCCGCCAAGCGGGCACCGGCGAAGAAGACCGCGAAGCGCACCGCCAGGAAGCGCTGACCTGTCGCACGCGAGAGGGCCGCCGGATCACCGGCGGCCCTCTCGTCGTGTGCGGGCGTGGGGTCGGCTCAGCCGAGCAGCGCCAGGCGTGTGTGCGCTCCGAGCCCGAGATCCGTGGCGGCTGCCAGGCCGGCGGCGTCGTCGACGTCGCGGCGGAGCGACGACAGGTCTCCACTGATCTCGCGCGCACCGGCTGCGAGATGCGCGGAGCGCGACGCCGGTCCGAAGCGCGGCGCGAAGTCGTCGTGCGGTGCCGTGTACAGCGTGGTGCCGACGCCGTCCCCGTCGACGACGAACGCGGGCGCCGTCGCGGTGTCGGCCTCCGCGAGGGCCGCGTCGAGATCTGCCGGATGCAGCGAGGGAAGATCGGCGCACACGGCGACCGGGCGCGCAGCCGGCCAACGACGGTGCGCCTCGGCCGCGGCCACGCGCAACGACTCGTTGAGGTCGTCGGCCACGCCGTCCGGGATCGACTCGCAGCCGGCAGCACGCAGGTCGTCGGCGAACCTCGCATCGTCGGTCACGGCGAGCACCGCGAGGACCCGGTCCGCAGCCAGGCACGCGCGAGCGGTGTCGAGGGCGAACGCGGCGGCCAGAGCACGGCGGCGTACCGGATCCACCTCCAGGCGCGACTTGCCCCGCGCCGGCGGTTTCACCGGCAGGAGGACGACGAACGACGAGGGCATCGACACGATCCTGTCAGGCGCCTCCGCCCCGGCTTCGTGCAGCCCGGCAGCGTCCCGCGGAGCACGGTCTTCGACCGAGTAGCCTGACCCGAACGCCGGCGTCGGTGCCGGGGCGACCGAGCAATCGTTCGCGTGCCACGACGGGAGGAAGGACGTGACGGTGCGTCCGGTGCGACCGCTCCAGCAGAAGCGCGGCTGGGCGTTCAACCTCGCGGTCCCGGTGATCAAGCCGCTGCTCCTCGCCACGACGAAGCGCACCTGGATCGACGGCGAGAAGATCCCCGCGACGGGCGGCTGCATCCTGGTCTTCAACCATGTCTCGCACGTGGACCCGCTCACCGCCGCGCACCTCGTCTACGACCACGGCCGGATGCCGCGCTACCTGGCGAAGTCGGGGCTGTTCAAGAACAAGGCGATGGCCTCGTTCCTGACCGCGGCCGGACAGATCCCGGTCGAGCGACTCAGCCGCAACGCCAAGGGTGCCTTCGACGCGGCGGTGGCCGCCGTGCGTGCGGGGGAGTGCGTCGTCGTGTACCCCGAAGGGACGTTGACGCGTGACCCGGACCTCTGGCCGATGGCCGGGAAGTCCGGGGCGGCACGCATCGCGCTCGAGACCGGCTGCCCGGTCATCCCCGTGGGGCAGTGGGGGGCGCACCACCTGCTGTACCCCTACTCGAAGACGCCGCACCTCTTCCCGCGCACCCAGATCACGGTGAAGGTCGGCGACCCGGTGCCGCTGGACGACCTGCGCGAGAAGCCGCGCACCGCGGAGACGGTCAACGAGGCGACCCGACGGATCATGGCCGCGCTCACCGAGCTGGTGGCCGAGCTGCGGCACGAGCAGCCACCGGCGGAGCGGTTCGACCCGCGCACGTCCGGCGTACGCCAGACCGGCAACCCGACGAAGTCCGAGCGGAGGTCGAAGGGCGCATGACGCAGGTCTCGGTCCTCGGTGCGGGCTCGTGGGGTACGGCGTTCTCCCTGGTGCTCGCCGACGCCGGCAACGACGTCACGCTGTGGGCACGGCGTGAGGAGGTCTGCGACACGATCAACCATCGCCGTGAGAACACCGACTACCTCCCCGGCGTCGAGCTGCCGCCGTCGGTCGTCGCCACGCACGACACCGAGAAGGCCATGGCGGGCGCGGACGTCGTCGTCTTCGCGGTGCCCTCGCAGACCTTCCGCTCCAACCTCGAGCAGTGGGCACCCCACATCCCCGACTCGGCGGTGATGGTGTCGCTGATGAAGGGCGTCGAGCTCGGCACCCTGAAGCGGATGAGCGAGGTCGTCGCCGAGGTGACCGGCGCCGGGCCCGGCCGGATCGCGGTCGTCAGCGGCCCGAACCTCTCGCACGAGATCGCGCAGCGCGAGCCCGCCGCGTCGGTCGTGGCGTCCGCCGACGAGGAGGTGGCCCAGCAGGTCCAGCACCTCGTGCACGGGCCGGCCTTCCGTCCCTACACCTCGGTCGACGTGGTCGGCTGCGAGCTCGGCGGTGCGTACAAGAACGTCGTCGCCCTCTCGGTCGGCATGGCCGTCGGCCTCGGCTTCGGCGACAACACGACAGCGTCGGTGATCACCCGCGGCCTCGCCGAGACCGCCAGGCTGGCCATGGCGATGGACGCGAACCCGCTCACCCTGATGGGCCTGGCCGGGCTCGGCGACCTGGTCGCGACGTGCTCCTCGTCGCTGTCGCGCAACCGGACGTTCGGCGAGAAGCTCGGCCTCGGGATGACCACGGCGGAGATCGTCGCCTCGACCCGTCAGGTCGCCGAGGGCGCCAAGTCGTGCTCGTCCCTCCTGGCCCTGGCGCACCAGGTCGGCGTCGACGCCCCGATCGCCGAGCACGTCGAGGCGGTGGTCGACGGCCGGATGACCGCGCCCGAGATGATGGAGTCCTTCATCGCCCGGGACACGAAGGCCGAGACCGACTAGCCCCTCCCTACGCCGAGTCGCCGTGTGCCGAGTCGTCGTTCAGGGGAGCGAGTCCAGGGCCCGGCTCAGGTCGGCCCACAGGTCCTCGACGTCCTCGACGCCGACGCTCAGCCGGACCAGCCCGTCCGGGATCGTCGGGGCCTCCGACGCCCATCGACGGCGCCGCTCGAACGTCGACTCGACGCCGCCCAGTGACGTCGCGTGCACCCAGAGGGACGTCGACCGCACGAGCAGGTCTCCGGCGTCGGCGCCACCGTCCAGCACGACCGACACGATGGCCCCGAACCCGGGGTAGCGCACCTCGGACACGGCCGGGTGGTCACGAAGCCGCTCGACCAGCGCCTGTGCGTTGCTCTCCCCGCGCTCGACCCGCAGGTGCAGGGTCCGGAGCCCGCGCAAGGCCAGCCAGGCCTCGAACGTCCCCGGGATCGCGCCGAGCAGGTCGCGCCGGCCCTTGAGCACGTCGTACAGCTGGTCGTCGGCCGTGACGACGGCGCCGAGCACGGTGTCGGCGTGACCGGAGAGGTACTTCGTCGCCGAGTGCACGACGAGGTCGGCCCCGAGCTCGAGCGGGAGCTGTCGCAGGGGAGTGGCGAAGGTGTTGTCGACGACGACGTACGCGCCGGCCTCGTGCGCCGCGCGGGCGATCGTCTCGATCTCCGCGAGCTCGAGCGCCGGGTTGGTGGGCGACTCGAGCCAGACCAGTGCGGCGTCGTCACATGCGGCGACCACCGCCTCGGTGTCGGCGATGTCGACGAGGCGAGCGGTCATCCGCCCGCGCGACTCGAGATCGGCCAGCTGCATCACGGTCCCGTTGTAGGCGTGCCGCGGAGCGACGACCGTCGCGTCCTTCCCGACCAGGTCGAGCACCGTCGACACGGCCGCGAGCCCGGACGAGAAGGCGAGACAGCGCCCACCCTCGAGGGCGCCGAGCGCCTCCTCGAAGGCGGCCCAGGTGGGGTTGCCGTAGCGGCCGTACTCGAGGTCGCCGGTCGCGCCGTACGTCGACGCCATCGTGATCGGGGTGTTCAGCGGCTGGTCGGGAGCATGCGGCGGCCGACCCGAGGTGACGGCCGTGGTCGCGGGAGAGAGGCGGCGGTTCGGGTGCTGGTCGGCCATGCCGCGAGCCTAGGCGTCGCTAGGCCGGGGTGACGTCCGCGCCCCGGTAGGGTCGAGCCGATGAGCGAGCCTCCCACCGACTCACGCAAGCCCCGCGTCGCGATCGTCTTCGGCGGCAGGTCCAGCGAGCACGCGATCAGCTGCGTCACGGCCGGGAGCGTGCTCGACGCGATCGACCGCGCGGCGTACGACGTCGTCCCGATCGGCATCGCGCCCGACGGCCGCTGGGTGCTCGAGTCCGGCGACACCGACCGGCTGCAGATCAAGGGCCACGGCGAGCTCCCCAGCGTCGACGGCGAGCGCGCGTCGATCGCGCTGCTGCGCGAGGCGGGCAGCGCCGACCTCGTCGTGCACCAGCCGTCCCGGCCCCCGGAGACCCTGGGCGAGGTCGACGTGGTCTTCCCGTTGCTGCACGGCCCGTGGGGCGAGGACGGCACGATCCAGGGGATGTTCGAGATGGCCGGCGTCCGGTACGTCGGTGCCGGGGTCCTGGCCAGCGCCGTGGCGATGGACAAGGCCTACGCCAAGGTCGTGCTGCGCGCCGCCGGGCTGCCGGTGCTCCCGGCGCTGACCGTGACCGCGCGCGAGTGGTACCGCGACCCCGACGGGGTCCGGCACCGCGTGGCGGACCTCGGCTTCCCGCTGTTCGTGAAGCCCGCGCGCGCCGGGTCGAGCATGGGCATCTCCAAGGTGCACGACGCGTCCGAGCTCGACTCGGCGATCGAGGAGGCGCACCGGCACGACCCGAAGGCGCTGGTCGAGCAGGCGGCGGTCGGCGCGCGGGAGCTCGAGTGCGGCGTCCTCGAGGCGCTGGACGGCACCCCCGAGACGAGCGTGCCCGCCGAGATCGTGATCGGCGACGAGCACGAGTTCTACGACTTCGCGGCGAAATACCTGCCCGAGGAGCACACCGAGCTCGAGGTCCCGGCCGACCTCCCGGACGACACCGCGGCCGAGCTGCGCGACATGGCCGCCCGGGCCTTCGAGGCCATCGGCTGTGAGGGACTCGCGCGGGTCGACTTCTTCCTGATGCCCGACGGCTCGCTGGTGCTGAACGAGATCAACACGATGCCCGGGTTCACGCCGACCTCGATGTACCCGCGGATGTGGGCGGCCACCGGCGTCGACTATCCGGCCCTGGTCGACCGCCTGCTCCAGCTCGCGCTGCGTCGCTCGACCGGCCTGCGCTGACACGCGCCCTGCCGGGATCCCCGGACGTCCGCGACTCCCGGCACTCCGGAGGTGGGGCAACGGCCACGAAGCGCAGGGACGCATTCCCGCTGTGGCGGCCTCGAGTCGGATGAGGCGGTTTCGCCCCACCGACGGTCACTGGCAGGGCTTCACGAGCGTCGTGTACTGCTTGACCATCGGCGCCAGCTGCACCATCGCCGCCGCCAGGCCCTCGGGCCGGTACGTCGCGGGAATGGTCACCTGGACGACCGGCCGGTAGCCGGCCGTGCTGATCACGAGGTCGGCGGAGTCGTCGCGGAACTCGTCCTCGGGGACGTACCAGCCGACGCCGTCCGCCGTCTGGCACGGGGAGGTGCGGTTGAACGTCGCCGGCACCGGCACGCCGCACTGCACGACGATCGGGGGGTCACCCCACGCGCCGCCCAGTGCCTCCGCCGGCTGGCTCTTGCGGCGTGACTGGCCGTCGACCTCGTCGGGCAGGGCGTTCACCACGCGCTGGCACACGGCCTCGTCCGCGGGGCTCAGCCGCAGGGTCTGGATGCTGACCGGCTCCTTGCCGCACGCGGCGAGGACGAGCGCGAGTGCCCCGAGGCACGCGGACGCGCGCGCGCCCCGGGTCACCAGGCGTACGCGTGAGCCGGGGCGCGGGAGGCGGGTCAACTCAGATGTGCACGACGGGGCAGGTCAGCGTGCGGGTGATGCCGTCGAGGTTCTGCACCTTGGAGACCACCAGCTTGCCGAGCTCGTCGACGTTGCGGGCCTCGGCGCGCACGATCACGTCGTAGGGGCCGGTGACGTCCTCGGCCAGGGTCACGCCCTTGACCTGGGCGATGGCGCGAGCGACGTCCGCAGCCTTGCCGACATCGGTCTGGATGAGGATGTATGCCTGGACGACCATGGATGTCTCCTGCGAGTAGTCGGTGGGGGGCGGGACCTTGCGACTGCCGGCCACAACCTACCGCGCGGTACGTCGCACCCGACAGGTCGGTCCCTCGGCCTCGACGCGGCCCGGAGCCCCATCTGGTGGGATGTGCGCATGTCGTTCCCAGATGACGCGACCGTGGCGGAGGCCGGTGAGTTCCCGCTGATCGCGCGGCTCCGCGACGCCTTCGCGCAGGGCGAGCAGGTGCTGGTCGGTCCGGGGGACGACGCGGCCGTCCTGCGCATCCGCAACGGGCACGTCGTGGTGTCCACCGACCTGCTCGTGGAGGGCCGGCACTTCCGCCGCGACTGGGCCTCGGCCGTGGACATCGGCCACCGGGCGGCGGCCGCCAACCTGTCGGACATCAACGCGATGGGCGGCCGGGCGCACTCGCTGACCATCGGCCTCGCGGCCCCGCGCGACCTTCCCGCGCAGTGGGCCCTCGACTTCGCGCAGGGCTTCGCCGACGAGTGCGGCCTCGTCGGCGCCTCGGTCGTCGGCGGTGACCTCACGTCGTCCGACCAGCTGGTGGTCGCGGTGACCGTGCTCGGCTCGTGCACGCAGTCACCCGTGCTGCGCTCGGGCGCCGAGCCCGGTGACGTGCTGGCGCTCTGTGGGCGGCAGGGCTGGGCGGCCGCCGGGCTCGCCGTCCTCGGCCGGGGCTTCCGGTCACCTCGGGTCCTGGTCGAGGCCTACCGCCGCGCCGAGCCGCCGTACGACGCGGGTCCGGCCGCCGCCGACGCGGGGGCGACCTCGATGATCGACGTCTCCGACGGGCTGCTCGCCGATGCCGGGCACCTGGCGGAGGAGTCGGGTGTCGCGATCGACGTACGCCGCGACGCCTTCGAGATCCCCGAGCCCCTCGAGGCCGTCGGCGCCGCCACCGGCGCCGACCCGATCAGCTTCATCCTCGGCGGGGGAGAGGACCACTCGTTGCTGGCGACCTTCCCGTCGCCCGACGTGCCCGAGGGCTGGACCGTGATCGGGTCGGTGTCCGCCGGGTCCGGCGTCACCGTCGACGGCGGGTCGTACGACGGTCCGACCGGCTGGACGCACTTCTGAGCCGGCTGGATCTCGACCCGGCGGTTCGCCCCGCTCCGCGGTGCGACGCCTTGCTCGATCTCCCGCGCTGACGCGGTGACGGCTTCGCCGCAACCGCTAGCGCGTGACCTTGCTCGATCTCCCGCATTGACGCGGTGGCGGCTTCGCCGCAACCGCTAGCGCGTGACCTTGCCGGCCTTCAGACAGCCGGTGCACACGTTGAGCCGCTTGTGGGTGCCGTTCACCACGGCCCGCACGCGCTGGATGTTGGGGTCGAAGCGCCGCTTGGTGATCTTCTTCGACCACGGCCGGTTGTTGCCGAAGCCCGGCTTCTTGGCACAGATGTCGCAGACGGCAGCCACGGGGAGTACTCCTGGTCGGATCGGATCACGGGCCCGCGCGGAGCGGGCAACCGGACGAGAATATCCGACGCACCGGCTGCGGCCCAATTGCGGAACGGGCCACTAGCCTGGCAGCCGCCCGGGCGAACGGATGTGACCCAGGAGGGTTCGGCAGACGATGGAAGCACCCACCGGCGGCGGAGTGGACCTCGCGGTCGTCCGGCGTTTCGTGGACGTCGCCGTCGACGCCCTGGCCGCCGCGCGCGAGGAGATCGACGCGCTCAACGTCTACCCCGTCCCGGACGGTGACACCGGCACGAACATGTACCTCACGATGAGCGCCGCCCGGGACGCCATCCACCAGGCCGCCGCCGACGACGCGGGCCTGTCGACGGCGCTGGCGGAGTTCCGCCGCGGCGCGCTGCTCGGCGCTCGTGGCAACAGCGGCGTGATCCTCAGCCAGCTCCTCGGAGCCCTGGTGGCGCGGATCGCCCGCGCCACCCCGGGCGAGCGCAACGCGACGTTGATGGCCGAGGCGATGACCGAGGCGAGCGAGGCGGCGTACGCCGCGGTCGGGACGCCGGTCGAGGGCACGATCCTGACCGTGGCCCGCGCCGCCGCCGAGGCCGCCGTACGCCGCGCCGAGGACGAGCGCGCCCGGGCTCGCGACGTCTTCGCCGCGGCCGCGCAGTCCGCCCGCGAGGCGCTGGCCCGCACGCCGGAGCAGCTGGAGCAGCTGCGGGCGGCGGGAGTCGTCGACGCCGGTGGCCGCGGGCTCAGCGTGATCCTCGACGCGGCCGAGACCGTGCTGACCGGGCGGCGCCCGATCCCGGTGCCCCAGCCCTTCGGGACCCGCACCATCCGACGCGCGGTCGACGAGACCGACCTGCATGCCGGTGGTCCGTCGTACGAGGTCATGTACCTCCTCGACGCGGCCGACGACGCCGTGCCGGCGCTGCGCGCGGCGCTCGCCCCGCTGGGCGACTCCCTGGTCGTGGTCGGGTGGCGACGGCCTGTGGAACGTCCACGTCCACGTGGACGACGTGGGCGCCGCGATCGAGGCCGGGATCGCCGCCGGCCGGCCGTACCGGGTCCGGGTCACCCACTTCGCCGAGCAGGTGGCGCGCGCGTCGGAGCAGGCGGCACGACGTACCCAGGACCGCAGCGGCCGGCGGATCGTCGCGGTCAGCGCCGGCCCGGGACTCGCGCGGCTCTTCGGCGACGCGGGCGCGATCGTGATCGAGGCCGGGCCGGGTCACCGCCCGTCGACCGGGATGGTGCTCGACGCGATCGCGGAGTCGGGTGCCGCCGAGGTCGTGATCCTCCCCAACGACCGCGACTCGGTGCGGGCCGCCAGGATCGCCGCCCGCACCGCCGAGGAGGACCTCGACGTCCGCGTCGCGGTGATCCCGACCGAGGCGCAGGTGCAGGGGCTGGCGGCCCTGGCGGTCCACGAGCCGGCCCGGTCCTTCGACGCCGACGTGCTCGAGATGACCGCGACCGCGCGGCACACCCGCCACGGCGCGGTCACGATCGCCGCGCGCCAGGCGATCACCATGGCCGGCCCGTGCGAGCCCGGCGACGTGCTCGGCGTGATCGAGGGTGACTTCGCCGTCGTCGGTCACGACCTCGACCTGGTCGCGACCGAGGTCCTCGAGCGGATGCTCGGCGGCGGTGGCGAGCTGGTCACCCTGGTCAGCGGGTCCGACGGCAACGGCCTGGCGGCGCACTGCGAGGAGTACGTCGCCGACCGGCACGCCCATGTCGACGTCGTGGTGTACGACGGGGGGCAGGACCGGTACCCCCTTCTGATGTCGGTGGAGTGATGATCAGTCTCGACTCGCCCGTCACGACGGTGCTGGGCGCGCAGACCAAGCGCGGCCTCGCCAAGAAGCTGACCGAGGGGCTCGGCCTCCGCACGGTCGGAGACCTCCTCCACCACTTCCCGCGCCGCTACGTCCCCACGGGCGAGCTCACCAAGGTCAAGGAGCTCCGGTCCGGGCAGATGCTGACGGTGGTCGGGGAGATCGTGGAGAGCGAGTCCCACACCTACCTCGATCGGCGCTCGAACCGCACGGCGTACCGGCTCGACACGACGCTCCAGACCGACGGCCCCGCGTTGCGGATGTCGTTCTTCTCGCGCAAGAAGAGCGTGAGCGACTGGCACGCCGCCCGGTTCGCCGTCGGGCGACGCGGCATCTTCATCGGGCAGGTGAGCACGTTCCGCGGCGAGTGGCAGCTGACCAACCCGACGATGGTGCTGTTCGGCGTCGCCGACGAGACCGCCGACGCGACGGAGGGCGCCGCCGTCGCGTCGATCAAGGCCCTCTACCCGCTCTACCCCCAGACCAAGGGGGTCGACTCCTGGGACCTCCAGCGGGCGATCGCCTTCGCCCTCACCGTGGTCGACGAGCCGCCCGACCCGCTGCCCGACGGCGTACGCCGTGACCACGGGCTGCCCGACCTCTCCACGGCTCTGCAGCACATCCACTCGCCCGACTCCTGGCCGGAGGTGACCGGCGCCCAGCGCCGGTTCCGCTTCGACGAGGCCCTCGTCACGCAGCTGGTGATGGCGCGGCGTCGGGCCGCCCTGGCCGAGCTCGGCGGGCAGGCGCGCGCCGGAGGCGGCGGACTGCTCGCGGCGTTCGACGAGCGACTGCCCTTCACCCTGACGGCCGGCCAGGAGCAGGTCTCGGCCGAGATCATGGAGGACCTCGCGCAGCCGCACCCGATGAACCGGCTGCTCCAGGGCGAGGTCGGCTCCGGCAAGACGCTGGTCGCGTTGCGGGCGATGCTCCGCGTGGTCGACTCCGGCGGCCAGGCCGCCTTGCTCGCCCCGACCGAGGTCCTCGCCCAGCAGCACCTCCGCTCGATCACCGCGATGCTCGGCGACCTCGCCGCCGGCGGGATGCTCGGTGGTGCCGACGAGGGCACCCAGGTCGTGCTGCTGACCGGCTCGATGCCCAAGGCCGCCCGCGCCGAGGCGCTGCTCCACGCCGCGAGCGGCGAGGCCGGCATCGTGATCGGCACGCATGCGCTGCTGCAGGAGCACGTCCAGTTCGCCGACCTCGGGTTGGTCGTGGTCGACGAGCAGCACCGGTTCGGCGTCGAGCAGCGGGCGGCGCTGACCGACAAGGCGGGCACCCCGCCCCACGTGCTGGTGATGACCGCGACCCCGATCCCGCGGACCGTCGCGATGACGGTCTTCGGCGACCTCGAGGTCTCGACGCTCACCGAGCTGCCCGCCGGCCGGGCCGCGATCCAGACCTCCGTCGTACCCCTGGCCGAGCAGCCGGCGTGGATCGAGCGGGTGTGGTCCCGGGTGCGCGAGGAGGTGGAGAAGGGCCACCAGGTGTACGTCGTGTGCCCACGGATCACCGGCGACGAGCTCGAGCAGGGGGAGACCGACGCGACGAACCTCGACGAGGACGACCGGCCGCTGGCCACGCCCACGGGGCTGAGCGCCGCCGAGGAGGTCGTCGAGCGGCTCCGGGAGGGTCCGCTGGCGGGGCTCCGGCTCGACCTGCTCCACGGGCGGCTGCCGGCCGACGAGAAGGACCGCGCGATGCGGGCCTTCGCGGCCGGCGAGACCGACGTCCTCGTCGCGACCACGGTGATCGAGGTCGGCGTCGACGTCGCCAACGCCACCACGATGGTGCTGCTGGACGCCGACCGCTTCGGCATCTCCCAGCTCCACCAGCTCCGCGGCCGGGTCGGCCGCGGAGGCCTGCCCGGGCTCTGCCTGCTGGTGACGCACACCGACGCGGACAGCCCGGCGCGCGAGCGGCTCGACGCGGTGGCGGCGTCCACCGACGGGTTCGAGCTGAGCCGGGCCGACCTCGAGCAGCGCCGCGAGGGCGACGTCCTGGGTCGCTCGCAGTCGGGCTTCCGCAGCTCGCTGCAGCGGCTCCGCGTGCTCCGCGACGAGGACACCATCGTCGAGGCCCGCGAGGCGGCGGTCGCGATGCTCGCGGACGATCCCGACCTCGCGGGAGCTCCGACGCTCCGGACCCTGGTGACAGAACTGGAGCATTCACGGCACTCTGACTTCATGGAGAAGTCGTGACCGCCGCCTCGCGCGGCGCCGGGAGACCGGCACGGCCATGACTCGCATCATCGGGGGACGAGTCGGTGGCCGCAGGATCGTCACACCACGGGGGGTGAGCACTCGCCCCACGAGTGACCGTGTGCGCGAGGCGCTCTTCTCGGCCATCGAGTCGTGGTGCGGCTCGCTCACCGGACTCCGCTTCCTCGACCTGTACGCCGGGTCCGGGGCGGTCGGGCTCGAGGCGTGGTCGCGCGGGGCCGGCGTGGTGACGCTGGTCGAGCAGGACCGGCGTACCGCCTCGTTGATCAGGGCCAACGCCAAGGAGCTCGGCTTCAGCAAGGCCGACGTCGTGGCCGCGCCCGTGTCGGGCACGCTGGCACGCACGCCGTCCGCGCCGTACGACGTCGTGTTCCTCGACCCGCCGTACGCGCAGACGGACGACGACGTCGCCGAGGACCTCACCTCCCTGCGCGACCACGACTGGCTGGTGCCCGGGGCGATGGTGGTCGTCGAACGCGGCTCGCGCGGCCCCGAGCCCGCCTGGCCGGACGGCTTCGGCGACAGCCGGGAGAAGACCTACGGCGAGACCGTGCTCTGGTACGTTCACGCAGCCCAGACCTAGTCCCGCATGCGTCAGGGAGGCCCCGTGCGCCGCGCCGTCTGCCCCGGGTCGTTCGACCCTCCGACGTTCGGGCATCTCGACATCGTCCGGCGCGCCTCGGGCCTGTTCGACGAGGTCGTCGTTGCGGTCGGCACCAACGTCAGCAAGAACCGCCTGTTCGACGCCGACGAGCGGATCGCGATGATGCGCCGGGCCTGCGACGACCTCGCGAACGTCTCGGTCGAGGGGTTCGCCGGCCTGGTCACGACGTTCTGCGCCGAGCACGAGGCGACCGCGATCGTGAAGGGGCTGCGCGCCGCCAGCGACTTCGACTACGAGCTGCAGATGGCCCAGATGAACTCCTCGCTGACCGGCGTGGAGACCGTGTTCATCCCGACCAGCCCCGAGCGCGGCTTCGTCTCGTCCAGCCTGGTCAAGGAGGTCGCCGGCTTCGGGGGCGACGTCTCCGCCTTCGTCCCCGCCTTCGTCCACGACGCGCTGAAGGAGCGCCTGGCCTGACGCCGAGCCGGCGCACGGAGGCACTCAGATCACGCCGAGCCGGCGCCACGAGGACGGCCCCATCACGCCGAGTCGCCGGCTGAGGGCCCGGCGAGTACGCGGCCGCGGTTTTGCGCGCCTGACCAGCCCGGATACGATACGAGGCGATCTGTTGTGACCAGAAGTGAAAGTGGCCCCCTGAGCAAACTGGACCCGAGAGCGCCGCTCGTGCTCGACACTCGCGAGCTCGGTCGCCGCCCGGGGTCCCAGCGCGAGGTGTCACGGACGGTTCCGGCCCCGGCAGATCTGGGCATCGAGGTCCTCGGCGTCCCCGAAGGCTCTCCGGTCGAGCTCGACCTGAGGCTGGAGGCGGTCATGGAGGGCGTCCTGGTCACGGGTACGGCGCGAGCCGGGCTCGACGGCGAGTGCGCACGGTGCCTGGAGCCGATCACCGACGAGATCGAGGTCCGGTTCCAGGAGCTGTACGTGTACGACGACCGGGACGTCGATCCGGATGAGGAGCTCGAGGTCAGCACGCTGCAGGACGACCTGGTCGACCTGGAGCCGCTGCTGCGGGACGCGGTGGTGCTCGCACTGCCGTTCCAGCCGTTGTGCCAGGACGACTGTCCCGGGTTGTGCCCCGAGTGCGGGGCCCGGCTCGCGGACGACCCGGACCACGGGCACGACGCGCCGGTCGACCCGCGGTGGGCGGCGCTCGGCGCGCTGGCCGAGCCCGAGCAGCACGAAGACTGAGACCGACCCAGCACCATCGAACGCAGCGGACCCGTGCGACCGGCCGGGCCCACCGACGTAGGAGAGAACAGTGGCAGTCCCGAAGCGGAAGATGTCGCGCAGCAACACGCGCCACCGGCGTTCCCAGTGGAAGGCCGTGGCTCCGACCCTGGTGACCTGCGCCAACCCCGCCTGCGGTGCCAAGCACCTCCCGCACCGCGCCTGCGGCACGTGCGGCCAGTACGGCGCTCGCGGCGCCCGTCGCCAGGTCCTCTGAGACCGGGCCGGCGCTGAACTACCCCACGCTCCGCGAAGCACTCGGCGACCCGACACTGGACGCCGAGCTGCTCGAGCGTGCCCTGACCCATCGCTCGTACGCCTACGAGAACGGCGGCCTGCCGACCAACGAGCGGCTCGAGTTCCTCGGTGACTCCGTGCTCGGCGTGGTCGTCACCGAGACCCTCTACCGCGCCCACCCCGACCTGTCCGAGGGACATCTCGCCAAGCTGCGCGCCGCCGTGGTGAACGCGCGGGCGCTGGCCGGCGTCGGCCGCAAGATCGCGCTCGGCGGCTACATCAAGCTGGGTCGCGGTGAGGACACCACCGGTGGCCGCGACAAGGCGTCCATCCTCTCCGACACCGTCGAGGCGGTGATCGGCGCGATCCACCTCTCCGGCGGCCTCGAGAGCTCGGCCGACGTCGTGCACCTCCTCTTCGACCCGCTGATCGAGGCGGCCTCCGCGCTCGGCGCCGGCCTCGACTGGAAGACCTCGCTCCAGGAGCTCTCCGCCGAGCACGGGCTCGGGGTGCCCGAGTACCTCATCGCGGACGAGGGCCCCGACCACATGAAGACCTTCACCGCGCAGGTCCGGGTCGGCGAGCAGCGCTACGGCAACGGCGTGGGCCGCTCCAAGAAGGAGGCCGAGCAGGCTGCCGCGGAGACGGCGTACGGCGAGCTGGCCGAGTCCCTGGGCATCGCCGACCCGGTCGCCAAGAGCGTGGCCGACGAGGTCGCCGAGAGCGTCGGTGACGGCGTGGTCGACGACGTCACCGAGCCCGCCGGCGACTGACCCGCACCGCCGCCGTGCCCGAGCTCCCCGAGGTCGAGACCGTCCGCGACGGGCTCGCCCGCCACGTCGTCGGCCGCACGATCGGCTCGGTCACCGTGCTCCACCCCCGCCCGGTACGCCGTGACCACCGCGGCCCCGCCGGCTTCGCGACCGCGCTGACCGGGCGCCGGTTCGAGGCCGCGCACCGCCGCGGCAAGTACCTCTGGCTTCCTCTGGACAACGGCGACGCCCTGCTCGGCCACCTCGGGATGAGCGGGCAGCTGCTCGTGCAGCAGGTCGGGCACCCCGACGAGCGGCATCTCCGGGTGCGGTTCGACCTCGGTGACCGCGAGCTCCGCTTCGTCGACCAGCGGATGTTCGGCGGGCTCGCGGTGTCGGAGGGCGGCGCCGAGCTCCCGCCGGAGATCTCCCACATCGCCCGCGACCCGTTCGACCCGGAGTTCGACGACGATCTCTTCGTCGCCAAGGTGCGGCGCCGCACGGCGGGCATCAAACGCCTGCTGCTCGACCAGACCCTCGTCTCCGGCGTCGGGAACATCTACGCCGACGAGGCCCTGTGGCACGCCCGGGTCCACGGCGACCGGCCGGGGGAGCGGCTCCGTCCCGTCGACGTACGCCGTGTGCTCGCGGAGGCGCGGGCGGTGATGGGTGCCGCGCTCGTGCAGGGCGGCACCAGCTTCGACGCCCTCTACGTCGACGTGAACGGCCAGTCGGGGTACTTCGACCGCTCCCTGCACGCCTACGGCCGGGAGGGGGAGGCGTGCGACCGCTGCGGCACCCCGATCCGCCGCGTGGAGTTCATGAACCGGTCCTCGTTCTTCTGCCCCCGGTGCCAGCCCGTGCCCCGCGCTCGCAGGAGCGTGGCGCGCCCCTGAGACGACCCTGTGGGGCGGGGATGAAGACCCGTCGCCGCATTGACCGGAGCCGACCGAAGTGTCACCCTTGAAGACGGCCCCCCAACATCGCGGGTCCCCCACGTCGGAAGGCTCTTCACACATGGCCAAGGCTCTGATCGGCCATCTGCAGCAGGATCGCGGCCTCCCCGCTCGGCTGGCCGCCGAGAACCGTCAGCTGCGGGTCAGGATCGGCGAGCTGGAGGATCTGGTCACTCGGTTGATGGAGGAGAACGACCGCCTCGCCGTCGCTTCGGCGGCCGCGGCGCTCGACCTCGACTCCGAGCACCTGGAGATGCAGCCGGCCTGACCCTCGCGGTCCCGGCTCACCTCACCTGCACCGCCGGACACGACCCCTCCGGGTCGCGCCACTGAGGCACGCCCGGACGCGCCCGCTCAGTGAGCGGCGTCCTCGCGAGCCCGCCGGGGCAGCGCGAAGACCACCAGGAACGCCACCGCGAAGCACGCCACCGACAGCAGCGTCAGCCACCGGATGGCGGTCACGAAACCGTGGTCCGGCAGCCAGTGGAAGAACGCCGACCCCAGGACCGCGACGCCGAGCGCGCCGGAGAACTGCTGCACGGCGTTCAGCAGGCCGGAGCCGGTCCCGACCTCGTGGTCGCCGAGCGACGCCAGGATGATGTCGAACAGGGGCGCGAAGATCGCACCCATCCCGATCCCCATCACCCCGAACGACGGCGCCAGCTGCCATCCGGTCAGGGCCAGACCCTGATGTCCGATCGTCCACCACATGAGCAGCAGGCCGAGCATGGACACGACCAGGCCGCCGTGCAGAACGGACCGCCCGAACCTCGGGCCGAGCGCCGCACCCGACGCGGCGGCCCCGATCGAGATGCCGAGCGCGAGCGGGATCATCGTCAGCCCCGCGTGCAGGGGGCTGTAGTGCAGGCCGTACTGGATGAAGAGGTTGCCGGCCAGGTTGAAGCCGGACATCGCGGTGAAGAAGGTGCCCAGGAACACCACGCCTCCGACGAACTGTGAGTGCCCGAAGAGCGACGGCTCGATCACCGGGTGGGAGGACCGGCGCTCGGAGAGCACGAAGGCGCCGAGGAAGACGACGGAGCCCGCGAGCATCAGGAACATCCAGGCCGGCCATCCCTGCTCGCGGCCCTGCACCAGCGGGTAGATCAGCAGGACGGAGGCGATCGTCAGCAGCGTGGCTCCGACCAGGTCGAGCCGAGCGCCCGGATCGCGGTGCAGGTTGCGCGGCAGGTAGCGCCAGGCGAGGTACGACGCGACCACGCCCACCGGCACGTTCACCCAGAAGATCGCCCGCCAGCCACTCCCGAACAGGTCGGCGTCGATCAGGACGCCGGCCAGGATGGGGCCGAGCACGGCCGCCAGGCCCATCACCGGGCCGAACGGGATGAAGGCCTTCTGCAGGTCGTCGGGGTGGAACGACGCCCGCACCATCGCCAGCCCCTGCGGGATCATCGACGCCCCGAACAGCCCCTGCAGGACCCGGGCGGCGATCAGGAAGCCGGCGGTGGGCGCCAGGCCGCACAGCAGGGACGCCAGCGTGAAGCCGACCATCCCGACCAGGAACATCCGGCGCCGACCCACCAGGTCGCCGAGCCGGGCCGAGGTGATCAGGCCGACGGCGAAGGTCAGGGTGTACGCCGCCAGGATCCACTGCAGGGTGCTCTCGCCGCCGCCGATGTCGCGCCGGATCGACGGCCCGGCGAGGTTGGCGATCGTGGCGTCGAGGAGATCCATGACGTCGGCCAGGATCACGACGGTCATCACCATCCAGCGGAACCGGTAGCCGCGCACGCCGTCCCCGGTGTCGGGTGGGGTGAGGTCGGTCGAGGACTGGGACATGGCGCTCCCTCCGAGCGTGACGAACGGTGTTCGATGTGATCGAACGATGTTCTACTATCGAACACTGTTCGCGTCAAGTACACTGTTCGACATGAGCGACCAGGGCGACCCCGGATCCCGCGTCTTCCGCGCCGGTCCGGTCCGCATCCGGGTCAACACCGGCGGCGCCCCGCCCCGGGAGCGGCTGTCGGCCGACCGGATCGTGGAGGTCGCGCTCACGCAGATGAAGGAGCGCGGCTACGACGCCGTGAGCATGCGCTCGGTGGCCCGCGACCTCGGCACCGGTGCCGCGTCGCTCTACGCCCACGTCGCCAACCGCAACGAGCTCGACGCCCTCGTCCTCGAGCGCGTCGCGAGCCGGCTCGACGTACCCGAGCCCGACCCGGAGCGCTGGCGCGAGCAGCTGCGCCAGGCGATGGTGGACATGCTCGCGCTGTACGACGAGCACCCCGGCGTCGCCCGTGCGTCGCTCGGGATGATCCCGATGTCGCCCCGCGTCCTGCGCATCTCCGACCGGCTGGTGGCGCTGCTGCGAGCCGGCGACGTCCCGGACCAGCTCGCCGCCTGGTTCCTCGACCTGATGGCGCTCTACGTCAGCTCGGTCGCCGTCGAGCGCGACGTCTGGCGGAACCGCGGGACGTTCTCCGACGACCACGACGAGCACCACGAGGTCGTGCACCAGTTCTTCCGCGACCTGCCGGACGACGAGTTCCCCATGCTGGCGTCCATGGCCGCGGCCCTGGCCACCGGTGACCAGGACGACCGCTTCCTGTTCGGCGTCGACGTCCTGATCGCCGGCGTCGACGCGCTGGCCCGGCGGGCCTGACCCGGCGCGCCGTCGAACCGCGACGGCGACCCCCGCGAGTGGCTAAGGTCTGGTCCTTGTGGGAGTTCTCGGAGGGAGCGTCCTCGACGCCGTGGTGCCGCCACGTCTCGGGCGAGGCTTTCGCTGGCTGCTGGCGTCGTCCTGGGTGGCGAACGCCGGGGACGGCCTGGCGCTGGCGGCGGGACCGCTTCTCGTCGCGAGCCAGAGCAGCGACCCGATCCTGGTCGCGATGGCCGCGCTCCTCCAGCGCCTGCCCTGGCTCGTCTTCGGCCTGTACGCCGGCGCCATCGCCGACCGCCTGGACCGACGGCTGCTCGTCGTGGTCTGCGACGGCCTGCGCGCCATCGTCCTGGCGGTCCTGAGCTTCACCATCATCAGCGGCGTCGTGAACATCGCCGTGGTGCTCGTCGCGATGTTCCTGATGGGCGTCGCCGAGGTCTTCGCGGACACCGCGACCCGCACCCTGCTGCCGATGCTGGTGGACCGCGACGACCTCGGGATCGGGAACGCCCGTCTGCAGACGGGCTTCATCGCGATGAACCAGCTCCTGGGTCCGTCCCTCGGCGCGTTCCTCTTCGCCGCCGGCCGGGCCGTCCCGTTCGTGACCCAGTCCGTCTGCGTCGCGCTCGGCGTCGTCCTCGTGTCCCGGATCGGGACGGCGCCCGGCGGGCCGACGGCTCAAGGCGATCGACGCCTGCGCCAGGAGATCGCGGAGGGCGTCCGCTGGCTCCTCAACCACGCGGCCGTCCGCACGTTGGCGCTGGTCATGGTCACCTTCAACGTCACGTTCGGCACCGCGTGGTCGACCCTGGTGCTCTACGCGACCCGTCACCTGGGGATGGGCGAGGTCGGGTACGGGTTCCTCACCACCTCCGCGGCCATCGGCGGGCTGGCGACGACGCCGGCGTACGGCTGGCTCGAACGACACGTGCCGCTCGCGACCCTCATGCGCACCTGCCTGACCCTCGAGGTGCTGCTGCATCTCGGCATGGCCGTCAACACCTCGCCGGTCGTCGCGGTGCTCCTGATGTTCGTCTTCGGGGCGTACGCCTTCGTCTGGAGCACCGTCGCGTCGTCCGTCCGGCAGCGGGCCACGCCGACGGAGTTCCAGGGGCGAGTGGGCAGCGTGTACTCCGTCGGCCTGTACGGCGGTCTCGTGGTCGGGCTGGGCCTCGGCGGACCCATCGCCCACACCTGGGGGCTGACCGCGCCGTTCTGGTTCGGCTTCATCGGCTCCGGGATCACGCTGATCCTGATGTGGCGTTCGCTGGCCTTCATCGCCCACGCCGACCAGCAGGCGCCCGAGGGCGCCGCCCGCTAGCGTGCTCCCGTGAGCATGCGATGGGGGATGTCGCGTCCCGGGCGCGGGTCCGACGACGGTTGGTTCCGCCTCGGCAGCATCGAGGTCACCACGACGGTGCTCGTCGTCGTGCTGTCCATCGTCTCCGTCGTCGAGTGGGCGATCGAGGGAAACGTCGGTCCCCTCCAGCGCAACATCACGCTGTCACCGCACGACGTCGTCGACGGCCAGGTGTGGCGGCTGCTCTCCTGGCCCCTGGCCTACCCGTTCGGCATCGGCCTCTGGGACATCCTCTACATCGCCTTCTTCTGGTACTTCGGCACCGAGATCGAGTCGCTGCTCGGCAAGAGGAAGATGGCGTGGTTCCTCGGGCTGATCGGGGCCGGTCTCGGCCTGCTCTGGGTCGCGCTGGTCGAGCTCACGTCGATCTCCAACGGCGCGCTCTCCGGCGCCTTCCAGCTGTTCGGGCTCAACCAGATCGAGCTGATGGTGCTGCTCGTCTTCATCGCGGAGTACCCCGGACGCCGGTTCTTCTTCAACATCCCCGGCTGGGTCATCGGCGTGGTGATCGTCGGGATCTCGGTGCTGGGCTACGTCGGCAACCGGCAGTGGCTGTACCTCATCAACTTCCTGCTCGGCCTGGTGGTGACCGCGCTCATCGCCCGGGCCATGGGGCTGATGTCGGAGTGGCGGTGGGTGCCCCACATGGCCGTCCGGCGACGGCCCCGGCCGCCCCGTCAGCGACGGTCCGTCGGTCCGACCGTGGTCCAAGGCCCGTGGCAGCCGCCGGCGGCGACGCCCGTGTCGCGCGACCAGGCGGCGCTCGACGCCCTGCTCGACAAGATCAGCGCGAGTGGCATGGACTCGCTGACCGAGGGTGAGCGTGAGCAGCTGATGATCCTGCGCGACCGGCTCCGTCGCCGCTGAGACAGGCGGGGCCGGCGGATGAGTCTCGGAGACGCGTTGCTGACGTTCGTGTCGGTGTTCATCGCCGCGCTGCTGGCGTTCTACCTCGACAACGTGCGTGAGCGCCGGGCCACGCGGAGGTGGACGCGTGAGTACCTCGGGTTCTGGCGAGGTGTGCTCGAACGCGCGCAGGGCGACCGTGGGACCAACGAGGAGGGACTCCGGCGGATCCAGACGGCTCTGGACGCGTGGCTCGACGGCGCCGAGCCGACCTGGACCGACGTGGACAGCGTCAACGTCAACTCGGCCGTCTCCTTCACGCCGTTGCTGCTCAGCGCCGGCGCCAGCGCCGTTCCCCAGCAGCTGCTGGGCCAGATGTTCGTCGCGGACGCGACCTCGCCCGCTCTTCTCAGGCGTTCCGAGGGCGTCAGTCGCCTGTACGAGGCCCACGTCCTGCCGCTCGTCCTGGGTGAGGTCGTGGACCTTTCTCCGGAGCAGCGACGCGCAGTCGAGCGGTACCGCGCGGAGTTCTCGGGGCTGCGCGAGCACATGACCGGCTACCTCGACCTGCTGGACGCGGTCCGCGAGGAGCTCGTCCGGCTCGAGGTCTGAGGCGCCCCGACACCGGCCCCGGATGCCCTCCAGATGCCCGGGATCGGGGGTGGTCCTGGGTAGGGTGAGCAGCGCTGCACTTCCCCCGCTCGTCCCGCGCGCGCCTGCAGTCACCAGCCGAACCCGCCTGAACTCCGGCCGTTCCCAGCGCTGACGAGGAGCCACGTTGTACCTGAAGAGCCTGACCCTCAAGGGGTTCAAGTCCTTCGCGTCGTCGACGACGTTGCAGCTCGAGCCGGGGATCACCTGCATCGTCGGGCCCAACGGCTCGGGCAAGTCCAACGTCGTCGACGCCCTCGCCTGGGTGATGGGCGAGCAGGGCGCCAAGAGCCTGCGCGGCGGGAAGATGGAGGACGTCATCTTCGCCGGCACGGCGGGCCGGCCGCCGCTGGGGCGCGCCGAGGTCCTGCTGACGATCGACAACGCCGACGGGGCGCTCCCGATCGAGTACTCCGAGGTGACGATCAGCCGGACCATGTTCCGCTCGGGCGGCTCGGAGTACGCCATCAACGGCACCCCGTGCCGCCTGCTCGACGTCCAGGAGCTGCTCAGCGACTCCGGCATCGGGCGCGAGATGCACGTGATCGTCGGCCAGGGCCAGCTCGACTCGATCCTGCACGCGACCCCGGAGGACCGGCGCGGGTTCATCGAGGAGGCCGCCGGCGTCCTCAAGCACCGCAAGCGCAAGGAGAAGGCGCTCCGCAAGCTGGACTCCACCGACGGCAACCTCACCCGGCTCAACGACCTGCTCAGCGAGATCCGGCGCCAGCTGAAGCCGCTGGGTCGCCAGGCCGAGGTCGCCCGCCGGGCGGCGGTCGTCCAGGCGGACGTGCGCGACGCCCGTGCCCGGATCCTGGCCGACGACCTGGTCGCGGCCCGCACGGCGCTGGAGCAGGAGCTCGCCGACGAGACGATCCTGGTCGAGCGCCGCGAGGAGGTCGAGGCGGCGCTCGAGCGGGCGCGCGAGGGTGAGGCGCGGCTCGAGGCCGCTCTCCGCGACGACCTGCCGGCCCTGGCCAAGGCCCAGGAGACCTGGTTCGGGCTCTCCAGCATGCGTGAGCGGCTGCGCGGCACGGCCTCGCTCGCGGCCGAGCGCGTGCGCAACGCGGCCGGCTCGGAGGAGGAGTCCCTCGATCTGGGTCGTGACCCCGACGAGCTCGAGGCCGAGGCCGAGCGCGTGCGGGCCGACGAGACCGAGATCGCGGCCGAGGTCGAGGCCCACCGGGCCGCGCTCGAGGCGGCGGTGACCCACCGGCGTACCGCCGAGGAGGCCGCCGCCGAGGAGGAGCGCCGGATCGCGGGCCTCCAGCGTGCCGCCGCCGACCGCCGCGAGGGGCTGGCCCGGCTCGCCGGACAGGTGAACGCCGTGAAGTCACGCGCTGCTGCCGCCGCCGAGGAGGTCGGACGCCTGGAGTCGGCTCGAGCGGCCGCGCTGGCGCGGGCGGAGCGGGCCCAGCACGACTTCACCGCCCTCGAGACCCGGATCGCCGGGCTGGACGCCGGCGAGGAGGGCCTGGACGCGGAGCACGAGGCCGCGGTCGCGGTCCTCGACGACATCAGCGAGCGCCTCGCGAAGGCGCGCGAGGAGGCGGCTCAGGCCGATCGCGACCGGTCCAGCCTGCTGGCCCGCCGCGACGCCCTCGAGCTCGGCCTCAACCGCAAGGACGGCGTCGGCGCCCTGCTGGCCGCCTCGGGCTCGGTGTCCGGCCTGCTCGGGTCGGTGGCGGCCCTGATCACGGTGGACGCGGGCTTCGAGACGGCGGTCGCAGCCGCCCTGGGCTCGGCGGCCGACGCCGTCGCGGTCACCGACAGCGACGCGGCGCTCGCGGCACTCGACCACCTCAAGACCGCCGACCTCGGGCGCGCCGGGCTGCTGCTCGGCGGGACGACGTCCGACGACACCCCGTGGCCCGCGTTGCCGGGCCACGCGACGTACGCCGTCGACGCCGTGCGGTGCCCCGAGCCGCTGCGCGCCTCCTTGTCGCGTCTGCTGTTCAAGACCGCGGTCGTGGCCGACCTCGCCACCGCCCGCGCCCTCGTGGCCGACCTGCCGGACGTCACCGCGGTGACCCACGACGGCGACGTCCTCGGCACCCACTTCGCCTCCGGCGGCTCGCAGAGCCAGCCGAGCCTGCTCGAGATCCAGGCGGCGTACGACGACGCCTCGTCCGCGCTGGCCGAGGCGGTGGCCGCGTCCGAGCGGCTGGGGTTCGACATCGCCCGGCTCGAGTCGGAGCGGGAGGACGCCCAGCGGCGCGCCGACGTGGCCCTGGCCAAGCTGCACGAGTCCGACGCGACGCTCGCGGCGGTGGCCGAGGAGCTCGGTCACCACGGGTCGCAGGGCCGCGCCGCCCGAGCCGAGGCCGACCGGATCGCGCAGGCGATCGAGCGCGCCCAGGAGTCCCGTGAGCAGGAGCTGGCCGGGCTGCTCGAGCTGGAGCAGCGGCTCGCGGCGGCACAGGAGGCGAGCGACGCGCCGGACGTCGAGGCCGATGCCGACGCGCGCGAGCGTCTGCTCGAGGCGACCCGCCGCGCCCGGCAGACCGAGATGGACGCGCGGCTGGCACTGCGCACCGGCGAGGAGCGTGCGCGCGCCCTGCACGGGCGGGCCGACTCCCTGGTCCGCGCCGCGCAGGCCGAGCGAGAGGCCCGAGCCCGCGCGATCGAGCGGCGCGAGCGGCTGATCCGCGAGGGCCGTGCCGCCCAGGCCGTCGGCGTGGCGGTCGCCGTCGTGCTCGCGAAGCTCGAGGTGTCGATCCACCGGGCGGCCGAGGCCCGCGTCTCGGTCGAGGCGTCCCGCAGCGACCGCGAGGAGGAGCTCCTGGCGGTCCGTGCCTCGCTGCGTGACCTCGCCCGCCAGCACGACGAGCTGGTGAACTCCGTCCACCGCGACGAGATGGTGCGCACCCAGCAGCGGATGCGGATCGAGCAGCTGGCCGAGCGCGCCCTCGAGGAGCTCGGGCTGGACGAGGAGTCGCTCGTCGCCGACTACGGCCCCGCGAACCCCGTGCCGATCACCGGCGTCCCTGGAGACGACTCGCCTCCGCCTCCCCGGGAACCGAAGCCGAGGCGGGCGACGTGGAGCCCGAGACGAGGCCCTACGACCGCGAGGAGCAGAGCAAGCGTCTCCGCTCAGCGGAGCGCGCGCTGGCGATGCTCGGGAAGGTCAACCCGCTGGCCCTGGAGGAGTTCTCGGCGCTCGAGGAGCGGCACAAGTTCCTCACCGAGCAGCTCGAGGACCTCAAGGCCACGCGCAAGGACCTCCTCGACATCGTCCGCGAGGTCGACGCGCGGGTCGAGCAGGTCTTCACCGAGGCGTACGCCGACGTCTCGGCGGCCTTCGAGCAGGTCTTCTCGCGCCTGTTCCCGGGTGGTGAGGGACGTCTGGTCCTCACCGACGCCTCGGACATGCTGGCCACGGGTGTCGAGGTCGAGGCCCGCCCTGCGGGGAAGAAGGTCAAGCGGCTCTCGCTGCTCTCCGGTGGGGAGCGCTCGTTGGTCGCGGTCGCCTTCCTGGTCGCGCTGTTCAAGGCGCGCCCCTCGCCCTTCTACATCCTGGACGAGGTCGAGGCCGCGCTCGACGACACCAACCTCGGCCGGTTGCTGCAGATCTACGAGGAGCTCCGCGCACACAGTCAGCTGCTCGTGATCACCCACCAGAAGCGGACGATGGAGGTCGGCGACGCCCTCTACGGCGTGACGATGCGGGGCGACGGGGTCTCGACGGTCATCAGCCAGCGGCTCCGCGAGTCCGCCTGAGCATGGCTCCGGCGTGACCGAGGAGCGTCCACCGCGACCGACGCGTGCCGACTTCGGGCACTGGTCGACGGCGACCACACGCTGGGCGGACATGGACGGCTTCGGGCACATGAACAACGCCCGCTACTTCGAGCTGATCGACACCGCGATCGACCGCCACCTGCACGAGACCGTGGGCGAGGTCAACGACGACCCGGACACGATCGGGGTGTTCGCCGAGGCGTCGTGCCGGTTCTTCCGCGAGCTCGGCTACCCGGCTCCGATCGACCTCGGCGTCGCGGTCGAGCGCGTCGGGCGCTCCTCCGTCGTCTATCGGGTCGGGCTGTTCCAGGACGACGAGTCCGCGGCAGCGGAGGGGCGGGTGGTCGTGGTGTACGTCGACAACACCGACCCGGCGCGACCGGCGATCCCGATCCCCGACGCGATCCGGTCCGCGGCCGAGGGCCTGCTCCGGTGAGCGCACGCGACCCACGGGTCGACGACTACCTCGAGCCGCTGCCCGAGTGGCAGCGCGACGTCTTCGCCCGCGTCCGCGAGATCCTGCACCGGGCCGATCCCGAGATGACCGAGACCATCAAGCGCACGGTGCAGCCGTACTTCGTGTGCCACGGCAACGTCGCGGCGTTCCTGGCCGCGAAGGACCACGTGAACGTGTTCGTCTACGACGGCGGGATCGTGCCCGATCCGCACGGCCTGGTCACGGCCGGGCACGAGAACGCGACCGCGCGGACGATCGGGTTCTCCGAGGGAGACGCCGTACCCGAGGAGCACCTGCTGGAGTTCTTCCGCCACCTGGTCGCGGACAACCGGGCCGGCGGCTGGCGCAAGCTGAAGGACCGCCCGCGCGGCTGACCTGCCCCTTCCGACACGCCTCTCACTCGCCGTTTGGCGTCTCCTCAGCCAGGTCTGAGAAGGTGAAGAACATGTGGTTCCTGCTGGTCGCCATGCTCGTGATCCTGGTGCTCGCCGGGCTGGTGGTGCTGTACGTCGCCTTCCCGCACCGGGGAGAGGACGTGCCCCACGTCCGGTGGCTGGGCCGTCTGCTCCGCAAGGGCGTCGACAACGCCCCGACGCTGGACAACACCGGCGAGACGTCGCCCGAGAGCCAGACGACGTCGCAGACCCTCGACCTGAGCGACCTCGGCCGGGACTACGCCGAGCACCGTGCGGAGGGTCGGCGCCGCGCCTGAGCGCGGACGGTCCCGGACGGAGTCCGAGACCACCGCAGCGAACGCCGCAGCCGGCCTGCTCGCCGGGCGCTGCCGTTCGCGCCCCGAGGTCCCGCCTGATGATTGGATGACGGCATGACCGTGCTGTACCTCGTGATCGGCGTCCTGGTCCTGGCGGCGCTGATCGTCGTCGGGCTGGTGGCCGGAGGCCGCCGTCGTCGCCCGACGCCTCCCACGGCCCCGCCGCCGGTCGACGGACCTGCCGAGGCGCCCGGCGTACCGGCGCGCGAGGACACCGTCGACGAACCCGCTGCGGTCACCACCCTCGAGCGGCCGGAGGGGACGGCGTCCCGGCTCGTCCGGCTTCGTCAGCGGCTGGCCGGTTCCCAGGGCGGGCTCGGGCGCGGTCTGCTGTCGCTGCTGTCCCGGGAGCGGCTCGACGCCGACACCTGGGAGGCGATCGAGGACACCCTGCTGACCGCCGACGTCGGCGTCGCCCCGACGCAGCAGCTGGTCGAGAACCTCCGCACGCGTCTCCGCGTCGACGGTCACGAGGCCGGTGACCCACGCGCCGTGCTGCGGGACGAGCTACTCCAGCTCGTCGGCCCGGACCTCGACCGCCGGCTGCAGGTGTCCGGCGCCGACGGCAAGCCCGGCGTCGTCCTGGTCGTCGGCGTGAACGGCGCCGGCAAGACCACGCTCGTCGGCAAGCTCGCCCGCATCCTCGTCGCGGAGGACCGGTCGGTCGTGCTCGGCGCCGCCGACACGTTCCGCGCCGCAGCCGTCGACCAGCTGGCCACCTGGGGCGAGCGGGTCGGCGTCGACGTCGTGCGTGGGCCGGAGGGCAGCGACCCGGCCAGCGTCGCCTTCCAGGCGGTGCAGGAGGGGATCGAGCGCGCTGCCGACACCGTCGTGGTCGACACCGCCGGCCGACTGCAGAACAAGGCCGGCCTGATGGACGAGCTCGGCAAGGTCAAGCGCGTGATCGAGAAGCAGGCGCCGGTGACCGAGGTGCTCCTGGTGCTCGACGCGACCACCGGCCAGAACGGCCTGGTCCAGGCGCGCGTCTTCTCCGAGATCGTCGACGTGACGGGCATCGCGCTGACCAAGCTCGACGGCTCGGCCAAGGGCGGGATCGTGATCGCGGTGCAGCGGGAGCTCGGCGTACCGGTGAAGCTCGTCGGCCTCGGCGAGGGGCCCGACGACATGGCGCCGTTCGACGCCGGTGCCTTCGTCGACGCGCTGCTCGGGTGACCCGCGTCCTCGACTTCTTCCCCGACTACCGCCGGGGGAACCCGTTCCTGACGATGCTGTTCTCGCGGCTCGACGACGTGGGTGCCACGGCGCAGCCGGTGCCGGACCTCTGGCAGCACCTGGCCTCCGCCGCGGCGTCGGCGGATCCCGGGGTGCTGAACCTGCACTGGACCGCGCCGATCCTGGACGGGGCGTCGAGCGAGACGGAGGCCCGCGGCCGGGCAGCGGAGCTGGCGAGGCTCCTACGTGCGTTCCGGAGCGCCGGCGGCCGGCTGGTCTGGACCGTGCACAACGTGCTCCCGCACGACGCGCCGTACGCCGACAGCCAGGTGGAGGTGTGCCGGATCCTCGCCGACCAGGCCGACCTGATCCACGTGCTGACGGAGGCGACCTTCCGGGCGACCGAGCCGGTGTACCCCCTCGATCCCGCGCGGGTGGTCGTGATCCCGCACAGCAGCTACCAGGGTGTCTACCCCGACGGGATCACCCGGCAGCGCGCCCGCCGGCGGCTCGGCCTCGCCTCCGACCACCGCGTCCTGATCACCCTCGGCCGGATCCGTCCGTACAAGGGGATCGACCGGCTCCTCGACGCCTTCGAGCAGCCGCCGCTGGACGCGCCGGACCTGCGGCTGCTCGTCGCGGGCAACCCCGGCAGCGGCGCCGGGGTGGCGGCCCTGGTGGAGCGGCTGTCCCACAGCCCGCGCGTGGTGAGCATGACCGAACGCGTCCCCGCGCGCCGCGTCCAGGTCTGGATGCGGGCCGCCGACCTCGCCGTCCTGCCCTACACGGGGGTGCTCAACTCCGGCTCGTTCCTGCTCGCCGAGACCTTCCGGCTGCCCGTGGTCGCCCCGCGCGCCGGCGCCCTGGTCGAGCGCGAGGGGCGACGCCACGTCCGGCTCTTCGACGAGGACGGCTTCGCGCCGGTCCTGGCGGCCGCGGTCCGGGACCTGGTCGACGACCCCGTCGCCGCGGCCGGCGCCCGGGCGTCGGCGTCGACGGAGGCCCTGGCCAACCCGCCGGAGCTGATGGCCCGCAGGTTCGCCGAGGCGGTCGCGCCGCTGCTGGGGGCGACCGTCGCCGGGTGAGCTCGCCGAGCCGTTCACAGAGCCGTAACACGACCGGCTCCGAACGTTGCACGGCCGCAACATGCGATGCCGCACGCCGAAACCTGGGGACCTCAGGCTGGTCGCATCGAGGTGAGCACCACGCGGCCGAGGACGTCCGGGTGGCCCCACCTTCCGCAGCAGACGTGGAGGTTCCATGGACGGCTACTACGCCTGGATGATCGTGGCGACGGCCCTCGTCCTGATGATGACGACGCCGGCACTCGCGCTGTTCTACGGCGGCATGACCCGGTCGAAGTCCGTGCTCAACATGATGATGATGTCGTACGTCGCGATGGCCGTCGTCGGCATCGTCTACGTGCTCTGGGGCTGGTCGGAGTCGTTCGGGCCGCACGACCTGGCCGGCGGACTGTTCGCCGACCCGTTCACGCTCTTCGGCCTCGACGGCGTGGGCTGGGGCTCGTACGTCGCGGTCTGCTTCCAGCTCACCTTCGCGGTGATCACCGCGGCCCTGATCTCCGGCGCCATCGCCGACCGGGTGAAGCTGTCGTCCTGGGTGGTCTTCCTGCCGCTGTGGGTGACGCTGTGCTACTTCCCGCTCGCGCACATGGTCTGGGGCGGTGGCTGGATCTCGACCCACCTCGCGGCGCAGGACTACGCCGGCGGCACGGTGGTCCACATCAACGCGGGTGTCGCGGGCGGCGTGCTCGCGCTGATCATCGGCCGAAGGGTCGGCTTCCGGCGCGACCCGATGAAGCCGCACAACCTGACGCTGACGATGATCGGCGCGGGGCTGCTGTGGTTCGGCTGGTACGGGTTCAACGTCGGCTCGATCGTGCTCACGGGTGACAGCGACGCGGCCAACACCCGGCAGTTCATGACGGAGACCGGCGTGACCTTCCTCAACACCACGATCGCGACGATGGCCGCCATGCTCGCCTGGCTCGCGATGGAGCGCGTCCTGCACGGCAAGGCGACGTCGCTCGGCGCGGCGTCGGGCATCGTCGCCGGGCTCGTCGCGATCACGCCGTCGTGCGGCGCGGTGAACGTCGTCGGCGCCCTGGCCATCGGCGCCGTCGCCGGTGCGGCGTGCGCGTACGCCGTCGGCCTGAAGTTCAAGCTCGACCTCGACGACTCGCTGGACGTCGTCGGCGTGCACCTCGTCGGCGGAGTCGTCGGGACCGTCCTGATCGGGTTCCTGTCGACGTCGGCGGCGCCGGGCGGCATCGACGGCCTGTTCTACGGCGGCGGGCTCACGTCGCTGGGTCACCAGGCCGGGGCGGCCGGCATCTCGATCGTCTGGACCGGCGTCTTCACCACCGTGATCGGGCTCGCGATCAAGTACACGATCGGCTGGCGGGTCAGCGAGGACGAGGAGGTCGACGGCATCGACTTCGCCGAGCACGGTGAGTCGGCGTACGACCTGGAGGGCCGCTCGGGCGGCGTCCGCATCCCCGTTCCGGCCGCGCCGGCGAAGGCCCGCGCCCAGGAAGGAGCCATGGCATGAAGCTCGTCACCGCGGTGATCAAGCCGCACAAGTGGGAGGACGTCCGCGAGGCGCTCGAGACGTTCGGCGTCACCGGGATGACCGTGTCGGAGGTGAGCGGGTACGGGCGCCAGAAGGGGCACACGGAGGTCTACCGCGGCGCCGAGTACGACATCGCGCTGGTGCCCAAGATCCGGATCGAGATCGTCACCGACGACGGCGACGCCGAGGACCTCGTCGGGATCATCCAGAAGACCGCCCAGACCGGACGGATCGGCGACGGCAAGGTCTGGGTGAGCCCGGTCGACACCGTGGTCCGGGTCCGGACGGGTGACCGCGACGAGTCGGCGCTGTAGCGAGCCGGTTCGCCGAGGCGGACGGTCGTGGACCGGGCAGCCCGCGCCGACTCGGCGGACGCGCTGTGTCGCTCGGCGTACGACGTGGCGGGCGTGCCCGAGTCGGGCTGCGCGCTGGTCGCGGTCGGGGGGTACGGCCGCCGCGAGCTCGCGCCGTACTCCGACCTCGACGTCGTCCTCGTCCACCACGACGACCTCGACCTCGGGGACGCCGCGGAGAAGGTGTGGTACCCGATCTGGGACTCCGGAGCCCGGCTCGACCACTCGGTGCGGACCGTCTCGCAGATGCTGGAGCAGTCCGACGCCGACCTGCGGGTGGCTCTCGGGTTGCTCGACCTGAGGCACCTGGCCGGCGACCCCGACCTCACCGTGCGGGTCCGCTCCGAGGTGCTGGCGCACTGGCGGCGGACGGCGCGACGAGCGGCTGCCCGACCTGCGCGCGCTGGTCCGCAAGCGGCACGAGGTCGTCGGCGAGCTCGCCCACCTGTCCGTGCCCGACCTCAAGGAGGCGGAGGGCGGCCTGCGGGACGCATCGGTCCTCGGTGCGTTGGTGACGAGCTGGCTGGTCGACGTGCCGCACGTCGACCTCGAACGATCACGGTCGTCCCTCCTCGACGTCCGGGACGCGCTGCACGAGGTCACCGGTCGGGCCCGGGACCGGGTCGCGCCCGAGCACTGGGACCCGCTGGCCGTGCTCCTCGGTCTCGACGACGGCGCGGCGGCACAGCGTCACGTGCGCGAGGTCGGGCGCCGGATCACCCATCTGTCCCGGCTGACGTGGCGTCGCGTCGACGGCGTCCTCGCGCGGCCGGCGGCTCGCGGCGTACGCCGGCCCGAGCTGGTGCCGGTGGAGGCAGGGATCGCACTGTCGGGTACCGAGGTCGTGCTCACCCGCGACGCGCGTCCGCGCGACGACCCGACCCTGCTGCTGCGCGCCGCAGCGGTGGCGGCCGAGCGCGACGCCGAGCTCGCTCCGGCGACGGCCGCCAGGCTCCGCGCCGAGTGCCCCGAGCTCCCGGAACCGTGGCCGGCCGCGGCTCGCCAGGCGCTGGTCCGGCTGCTGGCGGCCGGGCCGGGCCTGCTCCCGGTGTGGGAGACCCTCGAGGAGACCGGGTCGCTCGCGTCGTTCCTGCCCGAGTGGGAGCGGATCCGGCTGCTGCCGCACGCCTCGGAGATCCATCGGTTCACCGTCGACCGGCACGCGGTGGAGACCTGCCGGCACGCCTCGACCCTGATCCGGTCGGTCGGCAGGCCCGACGTACTCCTGCTCGCGGCGCTGCTGCACGACATCGGCAAGGGCGGGCTCACCGAGCACAGCCTCGCGGGCGAGCCGGTCGCGCGGGCCGTGGCGGAGCGGATGGGGTACGACGAGCGCGCGGCCGACCTGGTCGCGCGGCTGGTCCGCCACCACCTGCTGCTGGCCCGGACCGCGACCACGCGCGACCCCGAGGACCCCGCGACCGCCCAGGGGCTCGCGGAGGTGCTCGAGGACGCCGAGACCCTCGACCTGCTGCTGGCGCTGACCGAGGCCGACGCCCGCGCCACCGCGCCCAAGGCCTGGTCTCCGTGGCGCGCCGGACTGGTCCGGACGCTGGCGGCCCGGACCGACGCCGTGCTCGGCGGCCCGTCGACGGCCGCGGTCGAGCCGGCGTGGGTGGAGGTGCCTCGGGAGGTCCGCCGTGGTGGCGCCTCGATCAGCGTGGCGCCGGCGGACGGCGGCGTCCGGGTGACCGTGCTCGCACCGGACCGGATCGGCCTGCTGGCCGACGCCGCGGCGGTGTTCGCTCTGCAGCGCGCGTCCGTCCGATCGGCTCGCGCCTGGTCGCAGGACGACGTCGGCGTCTCGGTGTGGGAGGTGGCGGAGGAGGAGCTGGACGAACGCGTCCTGCGGCAGCGGTTCGAGGCGATCGCCACCGGCCGCCTCGATCCCGACGCCCGCTGGACGGCGGACGCGTCGGCGATCGGGCCGACGGTCGTCGTACGCCCGGAGGCCTCGGCGCGGTCCACGGTCCTCGAGGTACGCACCCACGACCGGCCCGGCGTCGTACGCCGGGTGTGCGCCGCCCTGGCCGCCCTCGACCTGGCCGTCCGGTCGGCCCACGTCGACACCCTCGGCCCCCAGGCCGTCGACGTGTTCTACGTCCACGAGCCCTCCGCCGGCGTCCTCTCCGACACCCGCGCCGCCTCGGCCGCCCACGCCGTGCGGGAGGCCTTGAGCGGGTAGTCCCTGACGTTTGGCACGCCTTCACCGGCGTGTCGCGTGCCAATTGTCAGGGACTACCCCGGCAGCCAGGTCACCGACGACGGCGGATGCGGATCGCGCGCGGGGTGCCGTCGGGGTGGGTGAGGAGCCGGACCGGGTCGTCCGTCTCGTCCGGGGTGGGCGTGACCGGCCCGGAGTGCTCGATCTCCTTGAGCGCGTTCTTGGCGCGGGACTCCGCGGGGTTGAACACGTCGATCAGGTTGCCGAACATGTCGCCGACCTGCCCCAGGCCCTCGCGGCCACCCGGCTTGCCCAGGCTGCGCTGGTGGAAGTAGACGAGGAACCCGGTCACCCCGAGGATCACGACACCGCCGACCAGCGTCGTCGCGAGCTCCCCCATACGGCCATGGTCCGCCACGCCGTACGCCGGCTCAAGCACGCGACCGCGCGGCGACCCGTGGAATCCCGGCCGCGGGGGAGCCCCGGTTAGGCTGGACACTCCGCATCAGACACCACGAGGACCGACTTGTTCGCCACGCTCTCCGACCGGCTCGCCGAGACCTTCAAGAACCTCCGCGGCAAGGGCCGCCTCTCCGAGGCCGACATCGACGCGACCGCGCGCGAGATCCGGATCGCTCTGCTCGAGGCGGACGTCGCGCTGCCGGTCGTGCGCGAGTTCGTGGACGCCGTCAAGGAGCGGGCGCGCGGCGAGGAGGTCAGCCAGGCGCTGAACCCGGCCCAGCAGGTCGTCAAGATCGTCAACGACGAGCTCGTCGAGATCCTCGGCGGTGAGACGCGCCGACTGCGCTTCGCCAAGAACCCCCCGACCGTGATCATGCTGGCCGGCCTCCAGGGCGCCGGCAAGACGACCCTCGCGGCCAAGCTCGCCCGCTGGCTCAAGGAGGAGGGCCGGCAGCCGATGCTCGTCGCCGCCGACCTCCAGCGCCCGAACGCCGTCACCCAGCTCCAGGTCGTCGGCGAGCAGGCCGGCGTCGCCGTCTTCGCGCCGGAGGCCGGCAACGGCGTCGGCGACCCGGTGCAGGTCGCCCGCGACTCGATCGAGGAGGCCCGCCGCAAGCTGTACGACGTCGTCATCGTCGACACGGCCGGCCGCCTCGGCGTCGACGCGCAGATGATGCAGCAGGCGATCGACATCCGTGACGCCGTCGAGCCGGACGAGGTCCTCTTCGTCGTCGACGCGATGATCGGCCAGGACGCCGTGGCGACGGCGCAGGCGTTCCTCGACGGGGTCGGGTACGACGGTGTCGTCCTCACCAAGCTCGACGGCGACGCCCGCGGTGGTGCGGCGCTGAGCATCCGCAGCCTCACCGGCAAGCCGGTGATGTTCGCCTCGGCGGGCGAGAAGCTCACCGACTTCGACGTCTTCCACCCCGACCGGATGGCCTCGCGCATCCTCGACATGGGCGACGTGATGACCCTGATCGAGCAGGCCGAGAAGACCTTCGACCAGGAGCAGGCGCTCAAGGCCGCGGAGAAGCTCACCACCGGCGGTGACTTCACGCTGGACGACTTCCTCGAGCAGATGCAGCAGGTCCGCAAGCTCGGGTCGATGTCGAAGATCATGGGGATGCTGCCCGGGATGGGTCAGTTCCGCGACCAGCTCGAGAACTTCGACGAGCGCGAGATCGACCGGATCCAGGCGATCATCCAGTCGATGACGCCCGCCGAGCGGGCCAACCCGAAGCTCATCGACGGCTCCCGGCGCGCGCGGATCGCCCGCGGCTCCGGCCGCCAGGTGTCCGACGTGAACAGCCTGGTCGACCGCTTCTTCGAGGCGCGCAAGATGATGGCCTCCTTCGCCAAGGGCGGGATGCCCGGCCTCCCCGGCATGCCCGGGATGGCCTCGGGCGGCAAGCGCGGCCGGGCCAAGCAGTCGGCGAAGAACAAGCAGGCCAAGGGCCGCCGCGTCAGCGGCAACCCCGCCAAGGCCGCCGCCCAGGCCAAGGCCGCCGACGAGAAGACGACCGCGGGCAACCCGTTCGGCAACCCGGACGGCGAGGAGATCGACTACGAGAAGGCGGCCGCCGCGCTCGAGCTGCCCCAGGACTTCTCGAAGTACCTCAAGTGAACGCTTCTGCGTGCCCGCGGACGGCGGCGGATCTCCGAGTCGCCCACGAGGCCAGGGACTGACGTCCGCGCCGTCAAGTCCGCGCTCTTGACCCCGGTCCGCGCGCCTCTCATGCTACGAGTAGCGGGGATCGAACTGGGGGGTTCCATCATGCGCAGGTTCACTGTCACCTCGGTCGTCGCCGTCCTGGTGGCGGCCGGCCTCGTGGTCATCGGCCCCGGGCTCGCCGGCCCGGCATCGGCGGCGCCGACCACCCAGGGTCTGGTGCTCTACTACAGCTTCAACAGCGACACCGGGACCACGGCGAAGGACTCCTCGGCCAACAAGATCAACGGCACCTACGTCAACACCACGGCGTCGGCGGCCCGGTCGAGCGGCCCTCCCGGAAAGTCGTTCGCAGCCCGCTTCGTCGGCACGAGCCAGCAGTACGTCGCAGTGCCCGAGCGCAACGCCATCGACGTCGACCGCTTCACCTTGGCCGCCTACGTCAACTACACCGGCGTCCAGAACCCGCAGACCAACGACCGGTGGGAGGTCTTCGAGAAGGCCAACGCCTACTGGATCAACATCCGCACGGACGGTCACGTCCGGGTCGGTGGGTTCTTCGGCGGCTGCGTGAACCGCAACTGGCAGTACTTCGACAGCACGAGCACGATCCCGCTGAACACGTGGACCCACGTCGCCGCGACGTACAACGGCTCCACCCTCACCGTCTGGATCAACGGCAAGCGGGCGGGCAGCCGGTCGATCACCGGGGCCCACACCTGCAACAACAACAGCCCGTTGGCCATCGGCGCCAAGAACGCCCCCGACAAGGGGCTTCTCGAGGCATTCTTCGACGGCCAGCTCGACGAGGTGCGCATCTACAACCGGGCCCTGTCCGCGGCGCAGATCCAGGGGCTGCTCAGTTAGCGCCCGCCGCCGGCACAGCCCCTTCCGTCCGAACCCGTCTGCCCGCCGGGGAGGGCGCGGCCACGACTCGGGACACGGGCACCGCGCATGAGCGTCCTGGTCGTCGACGGCGCGAACGTCGTCGGGGCGCGCCCGGACGGGTGGTGGAAGGACCGACCGGGTGCGGCGCGCCGGCTCCACGAGCAGCTGGTCACCGCCGAGCTCGACCCGGAGATCACCGACGTCGTGCTGGTGCTCGAGGGTGCGGCGAAGGGCGGCGTCCGTGCCGGTCGCGACGGTCATGTCACGGTCGTCCACGCCCCGCAGGACGGTGACAGCGAGATCGTCCGGCAGGCGCACAAGGCGGCGGACTCCGGTCAGGTGGTCACGGTGGTCACCGCCGACCGGCTGCTGTCCGCGCGGGTGGCGAAGGCCGGGCGCACCGTCGGACCGTCCTGGCTGCTCGACCGGCTCGCCGACGGCTGACGGTCGGCTCAGGCCACCTCGGCCGCACGGCTGACGGCCAGCGCGATCGACCCGATGATCTCCGCCCGGCCACCGAACTTCCCGGACACCACCTCGCAGGAGGCGGCGGCCTCGGGGTGCGCGTAGCGGTCGACGCCGTCTCGGATCGCCTCCACGAGGGTGGCCGACGAGCCGAGCGAGCCGCCGACGACGATCCGGGCGGGGTTCAGGGTGGTGCAGAGCCCGGCGAGGACGCGCCCGACGGTGTGACCGGCGTCGGTGAGCACGCGGCGTACGGCGGTCTCCCCGTCGGCGTCGAGCCGGAGCAGGCCGGGCAGGTCGAGGTCCTCGCCGTACACCGACCCGAGCAGCTCGAGCAGGCGCCGCGTGGAGACCTCGGTCTCGAGGCAGCCCCGGCTCCCGCAGCGGCAGACGTCCCCGCCCTCGCGGGCCAGCACGTGGCCCACCTCGCCGGCGAGACCGGCGGTCCCGCGATGGAGCCGTCCGCCGAGCACCAGCCCGGCGCCGACACCGCTGGCGAGCTTGACGTAGAGCAGGTCGGCCACGCCGCGGCCAGCCCCGTGCTGGTGCTCCGCCATCGCGCCGAGGTTCGCGTCGTTGTCGACGACGACGGGGACGCCGACCCGCTGCTCGAGCTCCTGGGCAGGAGCCAGCTCACGCCACCCCGGCAGCACGGCCTGGTCGACCCGGGCGGACCGGCGGTCGATCGGTGCGGGAACGCAGAGCCCGATCGTGAGCAGGTCCTCGACCGGGATCCCGGCCTCCTTCGCAGCCGTCCGGACCAGGTCGCCGGCGATGTCGAGGGTGGCACTGCCGTGGGGGTCGGCGTCGGTCTGCGTCTCGACCTCGGCCAGGATCGTCGCGCTCCGGTCCGCCACCGCCACGCGGACGTGCCGGTGACCGATGTCGACTCCGGCCACCCGGCCGGGACGGATCGCCATCGCGACCAACAGCGGAGGCCGCCCGCTGCCGCCCTTGTACGGCGTACCGCGGTCCTCGGTCTCCACCACCAGCCCGGTGTCGAGCAGCTCGGTGACCAGGCTGGAGACGGTGGTGCGGGACAGACCCGACCCACGTGCGAGATCGGCGCGACTCTGCGGTCCGCCCGAGCTCAGGAGGGCCGTGATCGCCCGCAGGTTGGACCTGCGCAGCTGGGCGAGCGAGTGGCCGGGCACGCGGTCAGCCTAGGAGATTCCTCCCGACGCCGTACTAATGGCGGCCGCAGAGCGCGCAGTAACGCATTGACTCTGACAAACCTGGTTCCACGTGCGAGCTCGGCTCGCTCGGATGGCGCCGGGCCGGCTCAGGCCGGGTCGGTCTCGTCGGCGGCGAGGTGCTCCAGCTCCCGCTCGGCGGCCGGGTGCGGCGGGATCGCGTACAGCCGGTGCGTCCGCACGGCAGCGAACGTCCAGAGCTTGTTCAGCACGAACGACAAGGGCGTCACCACCACGATCACGATCAGCTGCGCCCAGTAGAGCCGGGTGCGGAGGCCGGAGGTGTCGTCGAGCGGGTCGGTCGGCAGCGAGATCGGTGTGCCGTGGTGCATGAGCGCGGTCAGCAGCACCAGCCCCAGGGCCTGGCCGAGCAGCCCGACCGCGAGGAACGGCCAGTACTCCTTCCACCACGTCGAGTGCTGCGCACTGCGGAAGGTCCAGCGTCGGTTGAGCTGGAAGTTCCAGAGGTTGGCCACGAGGAACGCGACGGTGGAGTACGCGTGGTACCACCGGGCGTGGTAGCCGGTCGGGCTGAGCGCGAGCATGGCGTTCTCGGGCGGCGGGCCGAGGCGCTTGACGATGATCAGCACGATCAGGTTCACCACCACGCCCGTGCCTCCCACGAGGGAGAACCGCACGAACTGCAGGGCGTTGCGCCGGTGCCTGCGCAAGGTGTCGGCCCGCGTCGTGCTCACCCGGTGACCCTATCCAGGAGAGCCCAGCCGTTCGTCCACCATGCCGACCCGCCCTGGCGGGGGACCGGCCGTCCGGCCGGTAGCGTCCGCGGCATGACCTCACTGCGGTTCCGGGGGCCGGTCCTGCCCGACGGCGAAGCCCGCGACCTGTACGTCGTCGACGGCCGGGTCACCCTCGAGGCGGTCGCCGGCGCGGAGACCGCGGCGGAGGGCTGGATCGTCCCCGGCCTCGTGGACGCCCACTGCCACCTCGGCCTCGACACCCACGGGGCCGTCGACGAGACGACGACCGAGCAGCAGGCGGTCGACGACCGCGACACCGGCGCTCTCCTGCTGCGCGACTGCGGCTCGCCCGCGGACACCCGGTGGGTCCAGGACCGCGACGACCTGCCCCGGCTGATCCGGTGCGGGCGCCACATCGCGCGTACGCGCCGCTACATCCGCAACTACGCCCACGAGATCGAGCCGGACCAGATCACGGCGTACGTCGCCCAGGAGGCGCAGGCCGGCGACGGCTGGGTCAAGCTGGTCGGCGACTGGATCTCGCGTGAGGAGGGCGACCTGGCGCCGTCGTTCCCGGCGGACGCCTTCGCGGCGGCCATCGCCACCGCGCACGAGCACGGCGCCCGGGTGACCGCGCACTGCTTCGGGGAGACGGTGCTCCCCGACCTGATCGAGGCAGGCATCGACTGCATCGAGCACGGCACGGGGCTGACCACCGACCTGGTCGAGACGATGGCGGCGCGGGGCACCGCGCTGGTGCCGACCGCCGTCCAGCTGAACAACTTCCCGTCGTACGCCGAGCAGGCCGGCGCCAAGTTCCCGGCGTACTCGGAGCACATGCTGGCCCTGCACGCGCGTCGCCGCGAGACGATCATGGCCGCGTACGACGCGGGGGTGCCGATCTTCGCCGGCACCGACGCCGGGGGAGTGCTGCCCCATGGCGGCATCGCCGACGAGGTGGCCGAGCTCGCGGCGTACGGCATGCCCGCGGACTACGCGCTCGGTGCGGCCAGCTGGCGTGCACGCGAGTGGCTCGGGTGGAACCCGACCCTCGACGAGGGCGCGCCCGCCGACTTCGTCGTCTACCCCCGCGACCCGCGCGCCGACCTGAGCGTGCTGCGGGAGCCGGCCGCCGTCGTGCTGCGCGGGCAGGTCGTGTGAACGAGCCCCAGCTGGTGGCCGCCCTGCGTGCCTCCGGATGCGTCTTCGCGGAGGAGGAGGCACGGCTGCTGCTCGATGAGGCGTCGTCGCCGGGCGAGCTGATGGCGTGGGCCGCCCGCCGGATGGCCGGCGAGCCGCTCGAGTACGTCGTCGGCTGGGTGGCCTTCGCCGGCGTGCGGGTGGCCGTCGACCCCGGTGTGTTCGTCCCGCGGCGACGCAGCGAGCTCGTGGTCGAGGTGGCGGGTCGTGAGCCGGCCGGCGTGGTCGTCGACCTGTGCTGCGGCACGGCCGCCTTCGGTGCCGCCCTGGCCCGGACCTGGCCGACCGCCGAGGTGCACGCCGCCGACTCCGACCCGGCCGCGGTCGCGTGTGCTCGACGCAACCTGCCGCCCGAGCGAGTGCACGAGGGAGACCTCTACTCCGCGCTGCCCGACGATCTCCGTGGTCGCGTCGACGTGCTCGTCGTCAACGCGCCGTACGTCCCGACCGACGCCATCGCGACCATGCCGCGCGACGCCCGCGACCACGAGCACCTGGTCGCGCTCGACGGAGGCGTCGACGGCCTCGACGTCGTACGCCGGGTGGTGACCGGCGCCCCGGCCTGGCTCCGGCCGGGTGGCCGGCTGGTGATCGAGACCGGCCGCGACCAGGCCGACGCCACCGCCGCACTCGCCCGCGCGGCGGGCATGACGGCCGTCGTCGAGACCGACGACGAGATCGGCGGCACCGTCGTGGTCGGTCGCACCTGACCGTGGTCGGTCAGGGCGTGGGCGGCCAGGTCGGGGGCTGCTCCGGAGGCTCGGGCTCGCCGGGCCGGCCCGGCTGACCGGGCTGACCGGGCTGACCCGGCTGACCGGGCTGAGCGGGCTGACCCGGTTGACCCGGTTGACCCGGTTGACCCGGTTGACCGGGATAGCCCGGTGGGCCGGGCTGACCCGGATAGCCGGGCGGGCCGGGGTAGGTGGTGGGGGGCCAGGCCGCGGCGGGGGCGGCTGCCGGCCCGGCGGCGGTGCGCCGTACCCGGCACCGGGCCGCCGGGTGTAGAAGAGGATGCCGGTGACCAGGACGACGACGAACCCGAGCCCGCCGACGAGAAGGGGCACGAGGAGGCCGACGACGCCGGCCCGGGCCAGCTCGTGGCCCGCGGGCACCCGGCCGATCCGGAACTGCTCGCTCCCGCCCGTGGCGCAGTCGAAGGTGAGCGTGCCGTCGGCGGTGTCGAACAGGCGCACGGCCTCCCAGCCGTTGAACGTGAAGCGCGAGTCGGGGAGGCGGAACTGCACCGCAGCCCCCGCGGCGTCGGAGACGCGGCACCGTGGGATCCGTCCGCCCTCGACCACGAAGAGGCCGCGCTCGGTGTGCGCCGGGACGACGACCGTGTGCGTCCCCGAGGCGCGGAACACGGCGTCGTCGTGCGCGATGTCCAGGCCGAGCCTCCCGAAGGTGACCCCGGCGATGACCAGGGCGGCTGCCATGAGGAGGCCGCCGACCAGGAACCACACCCAGCTCGGTCGCTTCTTCGCCGGAGGCCCCGGTGCGAACGAGGACGGGTACGCCGGGTCCGGCCGGTAGGGCATGCTCACGGGCAGCACCCTGCCGGATTTCCTCGGAATCTGTGGGTTCTGGCAGAATCGCTCCTCGAGCCTGTCGCGTCCGGTCCCTCTCAACCGATCGAGACAGCCCACCGAGGACTGCGCCCGTGTCCCCACACGCTGGTGCGCGAGCCTCACCCACACACCATTTTCGAGGAGACACCACAACCGTGGCCGTCAAGATCCGCTTGAAGCGCATGGGCAAGGTCCGTGCGCCGCACTACCGCATCGTCGTCGTCGACTCCCGCAAGAAGCGGGACGGCAGGGTGATCGAGGAGATCGGGCTGTACCACCCGAAGGAGGACCCGTCGTACATCAGCGTCGTGTCCGACCGGGCGCAGTACTGGCTCGGCGTGGGCGCCCAGCCCTCCGAGGCCGTCTCCAAGCTGCTGAAGATCACCGGCGACTGGCAGAAGTTCAAGGGCTACAAGAACACCGAGGGCACCCTGCGGGTGGCCGAGCCCAAGCGCGACAAGCTCGAGATCTTCAACGAGGCGCTCAAGGACGCGGCCAGCGAGCCGAAGTCCGAGGCGGTGACCCGCCGGGCCTCGAAGAAGAGCGCCGCGAAGCGGGCCGAGCCCGCCGCCGAGACCGCGGAGCCCGCTGCCGAGACCGCGGAGCCCGCTGCCGAGACCGCCGCGCCGGCCGCGGAGGCCACCGAGGCTGTCGCGCCCGCCGCCGAGGAGGCGACGGCCGAGGCCGAGGTCGCCACCGAGGAGCCGGCTCCGGTCCCCGAGGCCGAGACGCCCGAGGGTGCGGCCGACGAGGCCGAGACCGCGGAGACCGCCCAGGCGGACGCCGACGCCAAGAGCGACGAGGCCTGATCGTGCTCGCCGACGCTCTGGAGCACCTGGTGCGTGGGGTCGTCGACCACCCGGACGACGTCACCGTCCGCGACAAGCAGACGCGGCGCGGTCCGCTGCTCGAGGTGCGGGTCCACCCCGACGACCTCGGCAAGGTGATCGGCCGCAACGGCCGGACCGCGACCGCCTTCCGGACCGTCATCTCGGCGCTGGCCGGCCGGGGTGGCTCCCGGATCGACTTCGTCGACGTCGACCAGGGTCGCTGACGCGAGCGAGGACGTTCCGACCCGGCGGAGCCGGGTCGGAACGACCGCAGCGAGCGCCGAAGCCGCTTGCGGCGAGGCGGCCTGACACCGAGCCCCTGACTAACCTGTGCCCGTGGACAAGGCCGAGTCGATCGAGGTCGTCGTGGGGCGCATCGGCAAGCCCCACGGGATCCGCGGCGAGGTGACCGTGGAGGTCCGCACCGACGAGCCCGAACGCCGCTTCGCCGTCGGTACGACGGTCCGCGTCGAGCGTCCGCGCGGCCAGGCCGCTCCCTGGAGCGCGCTGACCGTCGCCGCGACGCGATGGCACCAGACCACTCTGCTGGCGCGGTTCGAGGAGCTGACCGACCGGACGGCGGCCGAGTCCGCCCGCGGCCTGCTGCTGTACGCCGACGTCAGCGCGGACGAGTCGCCGGAGGACCCGGAAGAGTTCTACGACCACCAGCTGGTCGGGCTCGCCGCCGTGGACCTCGAGGGCCGACCGCTGGGGGAGGTCACCGCCGTCCTGCACGGCGCCCAGGACATCCTGCAGATCCGGACGCCCGACGGGCGCGAGGGGCTGGTCCCGTTCGTGACTGCCTTGGTCCCGGAGGTCGACGTACCGGGTGGTCGGGTGGTGGTGGCCGACCGGCCGGGCCTGGTCGCGCCGTTCCCGGACGACGAAGGGTGACGACGGCGTGAGGATCGACGTCGTCACGATCTTCCCCGAGTGGTTCTCCTCGCTGGACGTCTCGCTGACCGGCAGGGCGCGCGCGTCCGGGCTGGTGCGGATCGACGTGCACGACCTGCGCGACTGGACCCACGACCGGCACCGCACCGTCGACGACACTCCCTACGGTGGCGGCGCGGGCATGGTGATGAAGCCCGAGCCCTGGGGCGAGGCGCTGGACGAGGTGCGCGGCGACGGCCGGCCGACCCTGGTCGTGCCGACGCCGAGCGGCGTGCCGTTCACCCAGGCCGTCGCCCGCGAGCTGGCCGAGGTCGAGCACCTGGTCGTGGCCTGTGGCCGCTACGAGGGCATCGACCAGCGCGTCGTCGACGAGGCGGCCGCGACGTACGACGTGCGCGAGCTCTCGCTGGGCGACTTCGTCCTCAACGGCGGCGAGGTGGCGGCCGCCGCGTTCATCGAGGCGGTCGTCCGGCTGCTGCCCGGGTTCATGGGCAACCCCGACTCGCTGGCCGAGGAGTCCCACGAGGACGGCCTGCTCGAGTACCCGGTGTACACCAAGCCCGCCACCTGGCGCGGCCGTGACGTCCCCGAGGTGCTGCTGTCCGGAGACCACGCCGCGATCGCCGCCTGGCGCCACGCCGAGTCGGTACGCCGTACGGTCGCCCGCCGTCCCGACCTCGCCCACCCCGCGGCCCAGGTCGCGGCCGGGGGCATGGCCCTGGAGATCCGGCTCGCCACCCGGGCCGACGCCGGCGAGCTGTTCACGCTGACCCGGGCGTGCTGGCTCCAGGAGCTGTGGGCCAACCCGGGTGTCGTGATCCCGGCGCTCGAGGAGTCCTTCGAGGACGCCGTGCGCGGCATCGACGAGTGGACGACGTTCGTCGCGCTCGCGGGTGGCCGGATCGTGGGCTCCACCCGCGGTCGGCTCGCGGGGAACGGGACGGTGTGGGACGTCGGCCGGGTGATGGTCGCCCCCGACCTGCAGGGCCGCGGGCTCGGCCGGTACCTCCTCGAGCTGGTCGAGGCGGCCGCTCCGGCCGAGGCGACGTCGTACGAGCTGTGGACGGGCGCGAAGAGCGTCGACAACCTCCGGATGTACAAGAAGGCCGGCTACCGCCTCCAGGGCCCGGGGGCGGGTGCTCGCGGCGCCGTCGTCCTCACCAAGCCGCGTCGCTAGCGGCAACAGCCGATTTCTCCGCGGAGCCCGGTTCTGGCAGACTTGCCCCTCGGTCAGTCCGGCCAAACAAGGAACATCCCGTCACCTTCGACCCGGGTTCCGCACCGTCTCCTGCCACAGGGGGAGCACGGCGCCGCCGGCCACACGGACGGCCACCAACTGCACACGACATTTCCCCACCACGGCTGACCTGTGGCACTCGTGAGGAGAGACATGACCGTCCACAACATCGGTGTCGTCACCGAGCTCGGCAACACCGCCAAGCGCGACGACCTCCCCGACTTCCGCGCCGGCGACACCGTCAAGGTCCACGTCAAGGTCACCGAGGGCACGCGCTCACGCGTCCAGATCTTCCAAGGCGTCGTGATCCGCCTCCAGGGCTCCGGCATCGGCCGCACGTTCACGGTCCGCAAGGTCTCCTTCGGCGTCGGTGTCGAGCGCACGTTCCCGCTCCACTCGCCGATCTTCGAGGAGATCGAGATCGTGACCCGCGGTGACGTCCGCCGGGCGAAGCTGTACTACCTGCGCAACCTGCGCGGGAAGGCGGCCAAGATCAAGGAACGCCGCGAGATCTGACTGTCGGTGATCAACGTTTCTCGGAACCACCCACCGTCTAGGCTCGCGACGTGACCGACTCGAGCTCCGCCACCTCCTTGGACGAGCAGGAGCGCGAGCCGTCGGCGAAACGGACCAAGAAGCACCTGCCGCTGTGGCAGGAGACGATCCTGCTGCTGGCGATCGCGATCCTCCTCGCGGTCGTCATCAAGGCCTTCTTCGTGCAGGCGTTCTACATCCCGTCGGAGTCGATGGAGCCGGGCCTGGTCAAGAACGACCGGATCCTGGTGGAGAAGACGTCGTACTGGTTCGGCGGCACTCCTCAGCGCGGCGACGTCGTGGTCTTCAAGGACCCCGGTGGCTGGCTGAGCGAGGAGGAGGACGCCGGCCCGTCCAACCCGATCGGCAAGGTGATGGCCAAGATCGGCCTGTACCCGTCGGGCGGGCACCTGGTGAAGCGCGTCATCGGCGTGGCCGGAGACACGATCCACTGCTGCGACAAGCAGGGCCGGATCCTGGTCAACGGGCACCCGCTCGACGAGGGCTCCTACATCAAGAACACCCCGGGCATGGCCTGCAACGGCCCGATGACCACCACCTGCAACTGGACGGCGGGCCCGGTGCCGAAGGGCATGCTGTTCGTGATGGGTGACAACCGGGACAACTCCGACGACTCGACCCGGCACCTGTGCCAGCCGCACCTGCCGGACTGCACGCCCGACCCCTACGTCCCCGTCGACGACGTCGTCGGCAAGGTGTTCGTGCTGCTGTGGCCGCACAGCCGCTTCCACGTCCTCCACCGTCCGGCCGACTTCGCCGGCATCCCGGCGGCGTCGTCCACGTCCGGCTCGGGCAAGGGTTCGGGCACCCACGGCCGGTGACCCGTCTGCCCCCGGGAGCCACGGTCCGGCGTGACGCCGGGCTGTACGGCTACGAGCGCGCGCTGCGACGCGCCGGCATGGAGCTGGTCGCCGGGGTCGACGAGGCCGGGCGCGGAGCCTGCGCCGGCCCGCTGGTGGCCGGCGCCGCGATCCTCAAGCCCGGCAAGTCGGGGGAGATCAAGGGGCTCGCGGACTCGAAGCTGCTCACCGAGCTCGCCCGCGAGCGCGTCTACGCGCAGGTGGTGAAGAAGGCGCTCGCCTGGTCGGTCGTGGTGGTCGAGTCCGACGAGTGCGACCGGCTGGGCATGCACGTGGCGAACGTCGAGGCCCTCCGCCGGGCGGTCGCCCTCCTGGACACCCCACCCGAGTACGTCCTCACCGACGGCTTCCCCGTCGACGGCCTCGGCGTCCCCGGCCTGGCCATGTGGAAGGGCGACCGGGTCGCCGCCTGCATCAGCGCCGCGTCCGTCCTGGCGAAGGTGACCCGCGACCGGCTCATGGTCGAGCTCGACCGCGAGCACCCGGCGTACGACTTCAAGACGCACAAGGGCTACGTCACCGACGTGCACTCCGCGGCGCTGACCCGGCACGGACCCTGCCCCCAGCACCGGATGCGTTTCGTCAACGTACGCCGTGCGGCCGGCATCGAGGCGGATCCGGCCGTGGACGAGGTCGCCACGGCGCCGCCCTCCGTCGAGGAGCTGGTCGTCAGCACTAGGGTCGAGTCGACGAGCCCGCTCGGGAGACGAGGAGAGTCCGCATGAGCGCCGAGGATCTCGAGAACTACGAGACCGAGATGGAGCTCACCCTCTACCGGGAGTACCGCGACGTCGTCGGGATCTTCAAGTACGTCGTCGAGACCGACCGCCGGTTCTACCTGTGCAACCAGGTGGACGTGAAGGCGCGCACCGAGTCCGGGGACGTGTTCTTCGAGGTGTCGATGACCGACGCCTGGGTGTGGGACATGTACCGCCCGGCCCGCTTCGCCAAGAACGTCAAGGTGCTCACGTTCAAGGACGTGAACGTCGAGGAGCTCAGCCAGCAGGAGATCGACCCGCCGAAGGTCTGAGCGCGCCGTTGGGGCCCGCCGTACGCCGCGAAATACCCCAGGCTGGTCTGGACCAGGTCGGCCAGGGGTAAAACCGCGGTCAAATTTCTCCGTTCCACCTCGATGCTTCCGTCCGCGCACCTACGCTTTCGCCCGGAGATCGGTGGATCGGGGGGACCCGCCGACCCTTGACCTTGAAGGGGAGTTGGCGGGTGAGACGTGTCGTCAGACGGTTGCGCCGACGTGACGAAAGCGGAGCCGCCGCGGTCGAGGCCGCGTTGATCACTCCCGTCCTCGTGCTGCTCGTGTTCGGGATCATCGAGTTCGCGTTCCTGTTGCGCGACTACAACGTCGTGAGCTCCGACGTCCGCGTCGGGGCGCGAATCGCGTCCACGGGCGCGGGTGCGGGGCCGGGCACGTGTGACACCGGGTACGCCGGCGCGCCACCGTGCACGCCTGCGGGCTCGCCGGCCCTCGCGCAGCTCGCCGCCGACGCCATCCAGCGCGAGGGCTCGGCCATGCCGGCCAACCAGATCAACTACATCCTGGTCTACAAGGCCAACGACAAGGGTTACCCCGGTTCCAACGGAAGCACCACGATGCCGACGAACTGCTCCGGCTACGCCAACTGCGTACGGTTCACCTGGCAGCAGAACGCGAACGGCGGTGCCGGCGCCTTCCGGTACGCCGATGGTTCCTGGAACTCCTCCACGATCAGTGCCTGCTTCCCGGGCACGGCGTCCGCCCCACTGGAGCGGGTCGGCGTGTACATGAACGCCACGCACAAGATGATGACGGGTCTGTTCGGTTCGACGATCACCCTCTCCGACCGTGCGTCCTTCGATTTCGAACCACTCGCGACCGGCCAGTGCAACGGCACCGGCAACGTGAGCACCGGGGGGCACTCATGAGCTCGTTGTGGCGTCGGCTGCGGCGCGTCCGCGCCGAAGAGGGCGGTTACGTCGCGATCATCACCGCGCTCCTGCTGCCGACCGTTTTCATGGGGTGCTGCGCCATCGGCGTCGACACCGCCGGCTGGTACGCCTTCGCCCAGGAGGAGCAGAAGGCTGCCGACGCCGCGGCCCTGGCCGGGGTGCCGTACCTGCCGTACGACATGACCAGCGCGACCACCAAGGCGCAGGCAGTGGCCGCGACCAACGGCTTCGACGACAGCCGGTCCAACGTCACCGTCACCGTCGGTCTCGGCGCCCGCGAGACGCAGCTCAAGGTCACCATCACCGCCACCATGCGGAACACGTTCGGCTCGGTCATCGGGGTGCCGACCGCGACCATCACCCGCTCGGCCGTCGCCGACTACCAGGGACCCCAGCCCATGGGCAGCCCGTGCAACACGTTCGGCAACGAGCCCACCGCGGGCACCGGTGGCAGCTCCCCGACCCCCTGGGGGTCCGCAAAGGGAGCCGCTCCGTTCTCGAACTGCCCGGCGACGCCACAGTTCTGGGCCAACATCGAAGGCCCCCAGGTCGACAAGATCCAGGGTGACCAGTACCAGGACATGACCTGCTCCTCCGGCGTGGACGGGTGCACCGGCGGCAACAACAACGAGTACAACGACTTCGGCTACGTGTTCGTGGTGAAGGTGCAGTCGGCAGCGGTCGGCCGTCCCATCGACCTGCAGCTTTACGATCCGGAGTTCGCGCCGACGTCGAAGACGAGCGGCAGCACCGTGTTGCCCTGTGGCAACCTGCCGGGCAAGGCGAGCTACACCGGGTCCGGGAACCTGAACCCCTGGGTCACCGTGGCGGACGCCGTGAACCGCTACTCCAGCGACTCGCCGAGCTCGGGCAACCCGAGCGCGTCCAACTCGTTCTGTCCCGGCGACAGCTTTCCCGGTGGGGGAAGCACGCCGTTGACGACCACGTTCGTCCTTCGGCACCAGATCGACTCCGAGAACCCCGAGCAGTCGTCAGTCCAGTCAGACACCTCCGGGAACCCGTGTGTCAAGCAGTACGGTGGCATCTCGAGCGCCCCGACCGCCAACCAGCTCACTTCCGGCAAGTCGAGCTACGACGCACAGCTGGCGCAGGTCTTCCACAACTGGACGCGCCTGTGCACGTTCACCCCGGACGTCGCCGGCGACTACTACCTGCAGGTGCGTAGCAACGTCAGTCTTGGTGGCTCCGGCAGCGGGATCCTCTATTCCGGCAACTCTGCGGCGTCCGCCGCCAGCGGGAACACGACCTCGGGGTACGGCTCGAACGCCTACGCGATGCGAGCCGTCACCCAAAGTGGCCTGGAGACCTCGGTCGCGGTCGCGGGCTACAGCCACATGCCCATCTCGATCAACGCGGACCAGGCGACCGCGACGTTCAACCTGATCCGGGTGCTTCCCGGAGCAGCGGGGCAGTTCATCTCGTTCGGCTACTTCGACGCGGGTGACGCACAGGGCAGTGGTGACGTGAAGGTGCTCCCACCGACCGACGCGACGGGTTCGATCACGACCAACCCGTTCCCCGGTGGAGGCTGCTCGGCGGTCGGGGGCTCGGCCGGCTCGTCGCCGACGCCCATCTCGAACTGTGACGCGCCGTTCGTCCAGGGGTCCGGTGGAACCTCGAAGAACAACGGCAAGCTCGAGACGATCACCGTCCCGATCCCCAGTGACTACACGTGCAACTACAACAGCTTCGGTGGCTGCTGGTACCGCGTGCAGATGACCTTCGGGAGCGGTTCGGTGCACGACGTGACGACCTGGAACGCGACGGTCGTCGGCGACCCGGTCCGGCTGATCCAGTAGCGCCGGTCCCCTTTTCGTCCACAACGGACGTCGGCGCACCCGCCGTTCACAGGCGGTGGGTGCGTCAGCGCCGGTCGGGGGAGCCCCCGCCGACGCTGGACGCATGAGCGCAGACACGGCATCCCCGGCCGCCGCGAGGCTCGCCCTGGGTGCGTACGGCGAACGCCTCGCGGCCCGCCACCTGGTCGGGCAGGGCATGGTCGTCCTGGACCGCAACTGGCGCTGCGACGCCGGCGAGATCGACCTGGTCCTCCGCGACGGCGCGGTCCTGGTCGTGTGCGAGGTGAAGACGCGCACCTCCGACGTCTGCGGGACGCCGCACGAGGCGGTCACCCCGGAGAAGCTGGCGCGGCTGGCCCGGCTCGGTGCCCGGTGGGCCGAGGCGCACGGTGTGCATCCGCCCGAGACACGCATCGACCTGGTCGCGGTGCACCGCCCGAGACGTGGCCCGTCCACGGTCGAGCACGTCCGCGGGCTCCTCTGATGGCGCTCGCGACCGCCCACACGGTGGCGCTCCAGGGAGCGCTCGGCCACCTCATCGACGTCCAGGCGGACGTCTCACCCGGTTCGCCCGGCACGGTGCTGGTCGGGCGGCCGGACGGGTCCCTCCACGAGGCGAAGGACCGGTGCCGGATGGCGGTGTCCAACTCCGGCGTCCTCTGGCCGGCCACCCGCCGGGTGACGATCCTGCTGGCCCCCTCCGACCTGGTGAAGCGCGGCACCCACTTCGACCTCGCGATCGCCCTCGCGGTCCTGGCGGCCTGCGGCGACCTCCCGCAGCGCTCGCTGTCCGACACCCTCGTGATCGGGGAGCTCACCCTCACCGGTGGCCTCCGCTCGGTGCCGGGCGTGCTGCCGATGGTGCTGGCGGCGTCCCGGCGGGGCTTCGAGCGGGTGATCGTGCCGGAGCCCCAGGCGCGCGAGGCCGCCATGGTCCCGGGCATGACGGTCCTCGGGATGAGGTCCCTGGCCCAGGTCCGCGCCGAGCTGCGCGGAGAGCCCGTCCCCTCGGCCCCTCCCGTCGCCCCGATGTCGGGCAACCGGCTCATCGAGTGGCGCGGTTCCCGGCGGCTGACCGAGCACGACCTCGCCGACCTCGACGGCGTGCCCGACGTGAAGTACGCGCTGGAGGTCGCGGCCGCCGGGGGCCACCACCTGATGCTGGACGGGCCGAAGGGGTCGGGCAAGACGTCCCTCGCCGAGCGGCTCCCGGGCCTCCTGCCCGACCTCTCGCCCGAGGAGTCCCTCGAGCTGACCGCCATCCACTCGCTGGCCGGTGCCCTCGAGCCGGGCGACGAGCTGATCGTGCGCCCGCCGTTCTTCGCGCCCCACCACGACGCCAGCAAGGCCAGCCTCCTGGGCGGAGGCAGCGGCCGGGTCAGACCCGGCGAGGTCAGCCGGTCGCACTGCGGCGTGCTGTTCCTGGACGAGTTGTCTAAGCACAATGTTCGTCGGGACTCTGGGGCACTGCACGCGCTAGCGAACGAGTTCGCGCCCGACACGACTATGCCGGTAACGCGGTTGCGCGTTAGTACGCCTCACTTCTTGTGACGGGGCTGCACTTGGACTTGAGCCTCCGCCTACGCGCTCGCTGACTTTCTCGATTGCGCGATGTACCGACGCGGAGTCTGCGGCCATGACGATGAGAGTCACGGCATTCAACCGAGGCTGGTCGCCTCTACAGCTCCGCGGCTCTCCTGGACAGGGGACCAGACGCGTACTGGACTTCTATGCCTTCGGCCTTGAGCGCGTCCCCGAGCATGGCGGCGAGGCGAGGACTGGCCGGCTGAACGACGACCTCGAAGGTCTCCATGACCGGACCGTACTCCCGGGCCGCCCGACCACCTACGACATCAACGACGCTGTCGTGAGGCAGTGTTGTGCTCCCTTGCGAGTCGAGGAGGTCGGCGTACCCACGTCCGCATTCGGACGTAGGGTTCCTTCGTGGGGTGGCGACCGGGTGCGTACAAGGCGGAGCGGGCGCTCCAGATGCCGCACGCGGACGTGCCCGAGTTCCTGCGCACCGAACTCATCGAGTGGGTGACGAATCGGGTCAGCACCGACAACGAGCGGATGCGTGCCGTCCTGCTCTACCTGCAGATCCGCAGCCAGAGATCGTCCGATCACCGCACTGCAGAAGGAGTGGTACTCCAACAGTTGGAGCTCCTACGGAGCGTCGAGTACATCTTGGAGATGTGGCCGGACTTCGGCGCGCTGACGTCTCGAAGACCTGCTGGCGAGAACGCGTCGGGTACGCAGTCCGTCCAGATCGCCTCGGCGACATGCGGGTCGACTGTCCGTGGCGGCTCAGGTCCGGCAGGTCGTCGAGAAGGTCGAGAGCACGGCGTCCGAGCACCTGACGACGCCTGGAACGCCGCGTACGGCCGCACATCCGATCCCGTGAAGGCCTACGACGAGGCCATCCGCGCCGTCGAGGCCGCCTTCCGTCCGATCGTCACACCCCAAACGACAAGCAGACTCTGACCTCGATGGTCGCCGACATCCGCCAAGCGCCGCAGAAGTGGACGTTCATCCTCCCCAACGGGGAGTTCTCCGACGGCGTCGCCATGGTGCTCGCTATGCTGCGTCAACTGCACGACGGGCAGAAGCGGCGGCACGGTGGAGATCTGTCGGTGCGCTCAACTCCGAAGAGGAGGCTCGGGCCGCAGTCAACATCGCTGTGACCTCGTGCAGTGGGCCGCCGACTGCTCCTTTGCGCCGGCCTAGCTATGGCTTACGTCGTCCGTCAGGCCGATGTTCTTCGGGGCACGCCGGAGACAGGACCGGCACGGTGAGTAACGACGTTGGTCTGATGGAGACTCCGAGCTGCTCGCCCTGGAGCTGGGCGTGGGCTGGACGATCGCGCTGACGGGAGCCCGGGGCCGCGATCCACTACCTCAAGGCGCCGAGCTGAGCTCTCTCTAGAGTGGGTGGCCTAGCGATGGGTCTCTGGCGGTCTACACAGGGATGCATCTAGCAACGGGAGGTGTGCGTGGTGGCGCTTCCTGACGCAACGTCACCGAGACCTTTCGCGCCGTAGACCTGACCGGAGTTCTGGCCAACGCACTGCTCGGGGGTGTGTTCGCGCGGGCGGAACGACTGGATCCCATCGGGTTCGGCACTTGGTTATCGTCTCCGGTCTCGGCGGTGGGCTCATCCGCGACACGCTGCTTCAGCGCGGCACGCCTATCGCACTGACCGATTACGCCTACATCCTGACCGCCCTTGCGGGGGCCGCGATCGCGTTCCTGATTCCAGTCGGAGGCAGGTTGTGGGAGCGCTTGTTTCCGCTCCTTGACGCTCTTGCTCTTGGTTGTTGGGCAGCAGCCGGCGCTCAGAAGACCTTGGTCCTCGGGCTGGGATGGCTTCCCGCGGTACTACTGGGCACCATCACCGCGGTGGGTGGAGGGATGATCCGCGACATCCTGCTGCGCCGAATGCCATCGATTTTCGGGGGCAACACCCTGTACGCCACGTCTGCGCTCCTGGCCAGTGGAGTCATGGTCGTTCTCTACCGGGCTGGCTACCCAACGTTCGGCCTCATCGCCACCACGTTCGTGGGGGCGGGACTGACGTTGGCAGCGCGGTGGCGGGGCTGGCAGTTGCCCGATGCCTATCGGTGGCAACTGAGCGATCACATCGGCTCGATCCCTCGGCCTCAGTGGCATCGCGGACACCGAGAACCGCACGAGAAGCGCAACCATCCAACGAAGGAGGAGGAGCCGTGACTGCAACCCCACACCAGATTTCAGCCGCAGATGATGTTCTCGCGCACCTGAATGAGGCCCAAGGGTGGGTAGAGGACTTGTACCGGGATCTGCACCGGCACCCCGAACTCTCGCACCACGAGACACGCACCGCCGACTTGGTGGCTACCCGGTTGCGGGAAGCCGGCTACGACGTTCACGCGGGCGTCGGGGGGACTGGGGTGATCGGGATCTTGAACAACGGCCACGGCCAGGTGGTGCTGATGCGAGCCGACATGGACGCCCTTCCCGTTCTAGAGGCCACTGGGCTGGAGTACGCCAGCACCGTCATTGTTGAGACCGAGGGCCAACAGACGCCTGTGATGCACGCTTGCGGGCACGACGTCCACGTCTCCTGCCTGGCAGGCGCCGCGACTCTCCTTGCCCGGTCCACCGACCGCTGGGCTGGCACGGTGGTGGCACTCTTCCAGCCCGCTGAGGAGACCGGCGACGGAGCGCGCGCCATGGTCGACGACCAGCTCGCTGACCTGATCACCGGTGCCGACGGTCGCCTTGGCCCAGCACGTGCTCCCGTTCCCTGACGGGACACGTGGGGACCCGATCGGGACCTGTCCTCAGTGCCGCGGACAGCATCAAGATCACCATCCACGGTCGTGGCGCTCACGGCTCCATGCCGCAGGCCGCAGTTGATCCCGTCGTTATCGCAGCAAGCGCGGTTCTGCACCTCCAGACCATCGTCTCCCGCGAGGTGCGCCCTGGAGACCCGGCAGTCGTGACTGTCGGCAGCATCCAAGCCGGCACGAAGAGCAACGTCATCCCCGACACAGCGACGCTGTTGGTCAACATCCGCACCTACAGCGACGCCACCCGCCGCAAGGTTCTCGACGCCATCAAGACGCATTGTCACTGCCGAGTGCGACGCCGCCGGCTCGCCAGAACCCCCACAGCTCGAACCGTTCGAGCACTACCCACTCACCGAGAACGACCACGATGTCACCACAACACTTGCCGCCGCCTTCGCCGCACACTTCGGGAACCGAGCCGCCGAACTCCCGTTGCAGTCGGCCAGCGAAGACTTCAGCGACATCCCCAACGCACTAGGCGTGCCCTACAGCTACTGGGGCATCGGGGGTATCGACCCCGACCAGTACGCCGTTGCCGAGAAGGCAGGGCGGGTCAACGACGACATCCCCGTCAACCACTCAGCGAGCTTCGCCCCGGTCGTACAGCCGACTCTAGACACCGGGATCGAGGCACTCGTTGTGGCGGCCCTGGCGTGGCTCGCCCCGGCAGGGACCACATAGAGAGGGGGGTGGGGGAGGGACCCTTTCCTCCTGCATGGCCGCGCCGGTGGTGGATAGCAGCCGAGATCCCGCCACGGTTCTCAAGTCGATGTGACACCTGCGTGGCGCCTACTCGACCGCTACCCCGCTTCGGCTGTATCGCCGCCAGGCTGCTCGACGTTGCCGCGGAGGTACTCGCGCAGGGCCTTAGTGGCGCGCACGTCGTCTTCGTTGTACATGAGCAGCTCGTTCCAGGCTTGATCGTCGCCGGTGCGAGCCTCAGCGATCCAGTCATAGGTTGTCTGGCCAGTGAGCCCGTCGGTTCGCCACGTGGCACCGGCGAGCCGGCCCAAGTCCTTGAGGCCGTAGCCGACGGTGCTGTGGAGGCGGGAGCGGATAAGAGCGAGGAGATCCGTCGAGACGCCCAGGACTTCGCTAGCGCCGTCGCCGAGCCGCTCGACGTGGAGGCGCTCGGTGACGCCGTAGTGGTAGAGGCGCACGGTCTTGCCAGCAGTATTCGCCGCCGCGATCACCTGCCTGAGATCGTCGAGCGCAGCAGCGGCGAGCCCGGCTGCGTCGAAGTCTGTCTTCGGGGACCCCACGTTGTGGTACTCGGCTTCGCGGTGACCCTTGTGGCTGACGAGGTACCCCCACAAGTAGACGGCCTGCTCGGCGTCGTATTCGACGTCGAGGTCGATCTCGACGTCGGCCTCTTCAAGGTCGAGCGGTTCGAGCGAAGTCTTGCTCAAGACGGCCGGCGAACCAGACCTTTCGGTGCCCACCACATCAGCCGCTGCGCCTTCCGCGCCAGCGACCACTGGGAGCACGCGAGAGACGGCCGCCTCGATCTTCTCGATCAGGCCGGCGTCTGCGAGTGCTTTGCGGATGTTCCGACGGGTGGTCCGGAACGCAGGCGCGATCGGCGCTCCCGCGGCAACCGTCTCGGCCTGCTCCACCAGGTTCACGAGCTCGACGTGGTCGGCGTTCGCGCTGTCGTAGGGGCCGAACGCCACGTAGAAGACGTTCTTGTCGAAGTGACGGGCGCCGAACAAGCCTCGGGACTGGAGGGGAGCCACCCGGGTGAGAAGCGCGCTGGAGTTGAGGATGCCGGTCAGGTACCGACCCTCGGCCACCGTGGCAACAGGACTCCAGTACAGGACGTGGTCGATGACCGCTGAGGGGTCTTCCACGCGGGCCGCCGCGAGACTGTTACCCGACTTGGTGTAGACGACTCGCTGGCTGGCGATCGGCACCTGCGCAGAAAGTTGTGCGTGGTAGTCGATGCGTGTGAGGAGATCCGAGGTGTCGTTGGCGACCTTGTTGGCCTCCCATGCCTTCTCCGCCTTGGACCACCACTCGGCCAGACCCGGGTATTCGGCGATCTCACTCTGTGTCAGCAGCCGGTCAGCACCGAGGGGGAGGACTGAGAGGATCGGCTCCAGGGCGCGGTAAGGCGCGATGGTCTCTCCGAGGTGCGTCGGGTAGACGTGCTGGGTCTCGACGGATCCCAGGATCGTCTCCACGTGCTTCCACGGAGCCTTCTCGGTGGTGCTCCGCCTGGAGCGCACGCGGCGGCGTCCGGCACCGGCTCCGAGCGTGGTCGCCGGTGCATCTTCGACCGCCATCAGGACACGCGGATACAAGATCGCTCCGTCGCGGAACTTGCGCTTGTACGGCGAGACCGGCATGTCGTCCTCAGCGCTGCATCTGGGCGACGGTGCCGTCGGTGATGGTGAATGTGGCCTTGGCCGCCTCCCACGTCGCGTCCGGCTCGCGGAGCGTCGAGTTCCACTTCTCGACCTTGGGGGTCATGGCGACGGCTGGAGACGTGTCGCTCCCACACACCACGCAGGAGACCATGGGGAAGCCGGTTGGTGCCTTCGTGAGGTCCCAGGACGTGCCGAAGGCAACGGTGAGTTGCCCGGCCTCGGCGGAGGCCCAGTTGCCCGACCGGAAGCCGGTGTGGGGAAGCCGGGTGAGGGTGCCGTGGGGCATGACGAACGCGAAGGCTCCGCCGGGCTTGAGGTACATCTCGACCGCACGGGCGACGAAGAGAGTGGAGAGGTCCCGCCCGGATGCTCCGAGTCCGCCTGTGAGCAAGTTGCGGGGCTTGGCGAGAGCCTTGTACCGAGTCTTCATGGCCGGGGTCATCTTCGAGTACCTGAAGCCACGGAGGGTTGCCGACAAGCACGTCCACTCGGTTCTCGGGCATAGAGAGCCAGATCGGTCGGATCAGGTTGCGGACGTAGTAGCCCCAGATGTGGTTCCGTCCGCTGCGCGCCAGGTCGCGCATCGTGGCGAACGTCTCGCCCAAGACAGGCCGGTCTTCCTCGGCGATCTTGAAGTGGTTGAAGACCGGAGTTATCAGTGTGCGGTGCTTGGTGCCCGAGAAGTCGAGCGCGAGGTCTGCCATCCGCGAGACCAACCGGTCGAACACGGCGGCATCCTTGAGCACCGAGACCGGGAAGACGAGGTCGTCGTCGCCGAGGATGCCTCCCCCTTCGCCGACTAAGTCGTCACTCGTCGTGGTGATGGTGACGGCGTCGTCGCGACTGAACAGGTCCCGGTTCTGCTCCCACTGGAGAGAGTCGCCTAGGTAGATCGGCACCGTGATCTCGGGCCGCTCGGGGTCTTGCGAGTCGCGCTGGGCCGATCGCCAGCAGGTAAGTGACGCGAGCGAGTGTGACGGCCACGGGGTGGATGTCCATGCCCAAGACGTGCGTCGTCAAGCCGCCGATCGCATCGCCTAGCGTCGACCCCGGAGGCGTCGGAGGCGTCGAGGTAAGCGCGGATAGCGTGAAAGACAAACGTGCCTGAGCCGCATGACGGGTCCAGAACGCGCTGGTTGAGTGGGTCGGACACCGTCGAAGCGACGATCCGGTCTGCGAGCCAGTCAGGTGTGTAGTACTCACCGAGGCTTCTGCCGTGCCTCCTGGCTGATGACCGACTCGTACAGGTGCTTCAGCACGTCGTGCTCGACTCGTGTCCAGTCGAACTTGGAGACGTGGTCGGCGAGCGTCCTGATGAAGGTCTCGCCTCCTGGGACTTCGACGACCCAGTCGAAGAAGTCGGCCTCGACCACACCGTGGATCAAGGAGTCGTCGAACATCTTGCCGGTCGACCAGGTCCTTCGCACCGACCGGCCCCGCGGCCGAGACGTCGATGCCGACGACGGCGTGAGCGATGATCTCGGCAGTCAGGACGAGCAGGGTGTGGTTGATGAAAGTGTCGGAGTCGTCCTCGAACGAGGACCCGAAGGCAGTCTTGAGAAGCTTGGCCCACAACTTACGTTTGAGCGCGACCTCCGGCTTGTCTCTGTTCGCCTCGTAGAGCCCTGACAACTCATGGAAGTCCAGCTGGTGGGCCGGGGAGGCTGAGCCGAGGCGCTGCTCGATCTCGCTCGGGACAGCGACTAACGGCGGTCTCGGAAGCGAGGATCGCTTCCAGCCAGACCACCAGGCGGTCTGCATCGCCTGCGTTGGTCAGCCTGGAGACTTCGACCACTGCCTCGCCCTCGGCGAGGTCGTACAGAACCCATTCGACGCCGTCCGTGAGGATGCCAACGAAGCGTCGGTTGTACTGCTCGTGACGTGTCTTGAGGTACCCGGCGAGCTGTGTCTCGCCGTCAGCGCGTACCGCGGCGTTGCGTAGATCCTTCTTGACCTCGATGACGCAGTGGCAGATGGCGATGTCGATGCGCCGCCGAGTCCCATCGGCGGTCTGCTGCTCGAGCTTGGGCACGTCATCAACAGTGAGGTTGAGATCGCCGCCCGTGAGGATGGTTTGGATGTCCGACTGGATGTCAGCTTCCGTGCGGTCTCCGCCACGTGTGCTGAGCCGTTCAACGGCCAGCCTGGTCGTCTCCTTCGCCATTCGCTTCCCTTCACGTGAGTCTCCAGATGTCACCCTAGGGGCCACGGACGACGTCTCGCCGCGATCGTGGTGGGCCGACGGGACCCATCAGGTGGGTAGTCCCGCTCTGACTCGGCGTCGGTAGCGAGCCTGTCGACAGCGAGCGGAGCAAGTGATCCTGCCGTAGAGTTCGACGGACTCCCAGTCGAGTCTCCTGCTCACCGCACCAGGTGCAGAGGTACTGATCGAGCAGGTCAAGCTCGTGGGGTTCCAAGAAGTCGAGATGGTGCATGAGTAGTTCCTTCTGGTTCGAGGACTAGTCAAGCGGCTCGTCCGAGGGCCGCACGGGGGCCGATGTCTCATGTGAACCGGACACCGGCCCCCGGGTCTAAGTGGGTCAGGCCAGGCGGCAGGTCGCCGTGGCCTTGAGGGTGACCGCATAGACGGGCGTCCGTGCTGTACCTCGGGAGCGCACGTCGACCTGGACGTCTGCGAGCCGTCCAAGGCCGCTGACGACGATCCCGTCCAGCTCGGGTGCAATGGACCGCACGACGACAGGGACATTCACACCGACGGTCTCGTGCTGAGCCACCGAGATCCGCGCTTCGAGCTGCAGCTCGGTTGTGTCGCCTTCACCAGCGGTCTGGCTTAGCAGCTTGGCGCTGCCCGGTGTGATGGTGACGTGGCTGGTCTCCAGTGACCCGCCCTTGGTCTGGTGGATGGCCCATCCGGGGGTGCGCGCCGTAGCCGCGAGTCGCCGGGAGAAGGCCCACGCAAGGCCGCTCGCGCTGTTGTCGGGATCGGTAACCGTGGGCACGCCGACGACGGCCCGGCGAACCCTCACCCTGGCCCGGTCCACCAGGACGCCGGCTCCGAGGTCGCGGCGACCGCCCATCATCGGTTCAACCATGTGGCCGAGGTCGTCAGCCGCGGTGGCGATGTCTCGGGCGTCGAGCTCCGTCGTCGTCTGCTCCAGGCGGAAGTAGTGGATGACGCACTCCTTAGTGGACAGGCCGCCTTCCGCGTCTGTCTGTGTGGAGGTGATCTGCTGGACGACTGCCAGGGGCAGGGCGGACAGGTCGGAGGGCGCGGGGGGCTCGACCGAAGAGACGTACACGGGTGCGTTCGGCGCAGCTCGCAGAACCGCAGGGACCAGAGCTTCGGCCACATCAGTGTCGACTGGTCTTACTTGCTCCTCGGCCCTGTCCACGAGTCGCTGCGCACCCTTCACGCGGACATCGGCGAGAGTGCGAGCGGCCGCGGCGGTGGCGTACGCCTCGGGGGTACAGGACTCCTTGGAGAAGCTTGCCGTGAGCGGCCTCCAGGTCGGCGAGTGTCTGCTCCGCCTCTTCGGCGTCGTGTCGCTCGCGTGCGAGGTCAGTGCGGGCGTGCGCGAGTCTGTCGTGGGCGACTTTCTGTTCGGCGGAGTGCTCGGCGTTCACCTTGTCAAGCAGGTCGGCGTACGTGGTGATCTTCTTGGTTCGTGTGGTGCTCATGATGGGTGTGATCCAACTTTCTGCCGTCCGGGTTCTTCGCCGGAGTCGGCGACCGCTCGGCATCGGGCCGGCGGCGTGTTGCAGGTTGGAGCGGGTGTCTCGATCAGGCGGCGTGCTGCCAGCCGCGAACGCGTGTGCGCTTGGCGAGGTACACGCGCTCCCAGGTCGCTCGGAACTCCGCCGTGACGATGACGGCGACGGAGGCGGCTCGTCGGCGTGTGTCCCCGGCGGTCATCGGGAGGAGGTGATTCCAAGACTCATGCGGCTCAGCCAGGAGACCTGGGTCGTCCCCGAGGAACCGAGGGCGCAGGCGGTCCGCGTTCACACGAGGAGCCTTGGGCTCGGCCTGCCCGACCGGAGGAGGCGTGGTGAGTCTGTTCCCGGCCTCCGCGCCGAGTGACGGCAGCCCGAGCTTGTGTCGCCGCTGGTTCTCCCGCCATCGCCAGCGACGGCGTGACTTGGGGTCGGTGATGGACAGGTAGCCCGGATCGTTCAAGCCGAAGGGATGGTAGCCCGGCGGGCTGCCTGTCTGATCGTCGTCTTGCATCGGTGGTGGTCCTCCTGTTGGGAGGTAGGGCCGAGCGCCTTGCCGGCTCGGCGGGATCGTGGGGTCGACCGATGGCGGATCGACGGGGGAGTGCATCGTGTGAGCGCGTCGGCCGCCCTCACCGCGAGGACGTCGGACTCACGGAAGGCGCCCGTCAGGGCGCGCGGGGAACCAGGCTAGCCCTTCGGGCACGCAGCGGCGGATCAGCGGAGAGGGCTCCAGTGGAGGTCTGACACGAGGGAGGGCGCGCAGCGCCCGACCGAGCCCACAACTGACCTAGAAGCCTGGGATCCGGTTAAGTCAGAGACCTGCTGCTCTGGGATCCTCGTTCTCGCGCTGGTTCTGTTCCCACCACTGCCGCTGCCGCCACTCGGGATGCCGAGAGGCTCGCGGTGGCTCGTCGCGGCACTTCGGACACGACCACCCAGGGCCACAACCGCAGGGCTTGCTTGCCTGTCCATCGTCGTCGTCGCAGTCAACGATCACCTTGGCGAACGTGACACCGTTGCCGGTGATCGTCTGTGGACTACTGGCAGATGGGGCAGTTAGGGCAGATGGTCGGCACGGGGTGCCGGTTGCACCGGCATGGGGTGTCGGTTGTACCCGCATGGGGTGTCGGTTCTCGCGCCCACCACCAGGGACAAAATCCGACGCGGGGAGCCGGTCGACTGACGACTCATGACCGGCATGGGGTGCCGGTTCCTGACGGAGCCACACGTCGATCCGCCGCCGATGTGGCCGCTTCACTCTGGCGATGTAGCGCCTCGTGTGCTCGCGCTCCTCGACCACGGCCTTGACCGTACGACGGTCGACCTTCGAGTCGAGTGCGATCTGTGCCTGTGTGCGTCGCACCTTGAAGGTCTGGTTGTCAGTCCCCAGCGCCAAAGCCGTCAGCACGGCGAACTCATGGCTTTCGAGGGCCTCGTCCTCACGAAGCGTCCGGAGGAAGTCGAGCGGCCGGAATGGAGCGCTCACGATCTCACCTGATTGGTTCGCAGCAGGAGTGCGCGCATGGGGTGCTCCATTCGATCGCTGGGTCCGATGGGCGCCCCTTGGGCTCTGGCGATCTGAGGTCACGACCACGGGGAGCTCAACTCCCGTGCCGGCGGACAAGACTGTCCGCGTTCGAGATGTCAGCCTACGCGACCACGTTCGCGATCATGGCAGGGCGACAGTGGGGCCTGCAGCGGCGACTCACTCCAGCCCGGGAGTGGGCGATGAACGTGGGACCAGCAGGTGTCGCCACGTACCGCCACCCGCTCACGCCCCCGAGGGGCTCACTTGTCAGGATGCGGGTAGTGGTCGCGTAGGTTGACTGCGTGAACACGGGCCACGCTGCCCGTCGGAGCCGGGGTTGAGATCCCGGTTCCGTGAATGCAGATCATCGAGCCGGAGGGCGACGCCGCTGTCCTGACCCCGTCATCAAGGATCGACTGTGAATCGACACTCTCTGCGCACGGCCGCTGACTACGAACCGATAGTCGCGTGTCCAAACCCGGTGAACCTGAGGCGAGCGGGTCGCAGGCCATGTCCGTGACCACGGAGGAGTGGATCGAGAAGTGCCTCCAGTCGGCACCTCCCCTCACGCAGGAGCAGCGTCAGGATCTTGGGGATCTGCTCGCCAGACAGGTACCAGCCGCTCAGGATCGAATGCACCAGACCGCCGCGTAGCCGGGCGAACGTACATCGCACGCAGAACTCTGTCGGCGGCAACGCGGCGACCATCGGGACCTCTCGCTTCCCATGTCGCGGCCGTCTCTCGGTGCGGGGCCGGGCCAGTGGTTGAAGCAAGCCACTCGGCCCGGCTCTGTCGCATCCGGGCACGCTCGGCCTCAAGCGCCTCAACCCGGGGGAACACCGTGTCCTCCGAGAGCGTCCCCGCCATGAAGGCGTCCATGAGCTTCTTGATCTTGCCGTCGACCTCGGCCAGCGCCTTCTCGCCCTTCCACTTCGCGGGCCTCCGCTTGCCCTCGACCGCCTCCTTCTGAATGTAGGCGAGCACGAGCTTGTCGACCTTCTCGTCCACCGCGGTCCCCGATGCGGCCACCGTGTGCCGGTCCTCGCCGGACGAGGCATTGCAGACGTAGTTGAACCGCCCGTCCTCCCGGGCCTTCGAGCCGAACATCAGCCCCTGGCAGCGGCCACACCGCAGCAGCCCGGTGAGGTGGTACTTCCGAGCACCGCGCCGAGCCGTCGTCCCCGTCGTGGTGCGGGAGTCGAGGAGGAGCTGCACCCGGTCGTACGTGTCTTGGTCGAGCATCGGCTCCCACGTGCCGCGGATCGCCTGGCCGTGCTCGTCGAGGAACACCTTGCCGTGCCGCGTCCGCAGTCCGACCAGTCGCGGGTTGCGCAGGTACTTGCGGAGGGACTGATGCGACCACCGGCTCCCCGTCGTGGTGAGGATGCCGGCGTCGTTCCACTCGCGGACGATCTCGCGCACGCCCTTGCCGCCAAGCAGGGCGTCGACCATCTGCCGGGCGTGCTCAGCCTCGACGGGATCGAGGGTCCGCTTGTCGGCCATCCAGCCGAACGTGCGGCGGCCGACCGGCTCGCCCTTCTCGGCCAGTTCCAGGTGCTTGCGCGCCGTACGCCGGCCCGTGTCCGCGGACGCCTTGTGTGCCACCGACACGAGCATCCGGGCCATGAACCGGCCATCGTCTGTGGCGAGGTCGATCCCACCCTCGACGGTGGTGAAGGTGAGCGTCGGGTTCTGGAAGTAGATGTCAATGACCCGCTCCAGTTCTCGCGGCTGCCGCCACACGCGGTCGATGTTGTAGGCCACGATGCCGTCGACCCGACCGGCCAGCAGGTCCTCGACCATGCGCTCGAAGTCCGGCCGGACGATCTTCCTCTGGAACGCGGACAGGTCGTTGTCGATGTAGGTCTCGTACTCCCAACCTCGGTTGGCGCACAGGCCCTCGGTGTCCTTGAGCTGGCGCTCCACGCCCAACCCGGTCTCCTCCGAGTCGTCACTGATCCTTGCGTAGACTGCCTTCACCGATCTCCCCTCATCGACCACTGTGCTAAGAATACCTGTTCCTCGACGAGTTCCCGTTGTTCCGCAGCGACGTCATCGACGCGCTGCGACAGCCGCTCGAGAGCGGCGAGGTCACGATCGCGCGGGGAGAGGAGTCCGCGACGTACCCGGCGCGCGGGATGGTGGTGATGGCCTGCAACCCCTGCCCCTGCGGGGAGTACTCCGCGAGCCGGCCCGGCAACCAGTGCACCTGCAGCCAGCAGCAGCGCCACCACTACCAACGACGCGTCACGGGACCCGTGCACGACCGGATCGACATCCTGCGCCACGTGCTGCCGCCCACGCGCGACGATCCACCCGACCTTCCGGGCGCCACGCGCGAGCGGTCCGCCGAGGTCCGTGCACGGGTGGCCCAGGCACGTGAGCGCCAGCACGACCGGTACGCCGGGCGCGACTGGAGGCTGAACTCCCAGGTCCCGAGCGCGGCGCTGGCCAGTCAGTGGCCGCTGCCCGACGCCGGGCGGGCGCGTCTCGACCGAGAGGTCCTCGACGGCAAGCTCAGTCGCCGTGGAGCCGTCCGGGTGCACCGCCTGGCGTGGACCGTCGCCGACCTCCGGGGCGCTCCGGCACCGAGCATCAGTGACGTCGACACGGCGTACCGGCTGCGCGCCGGCCACCCGCTCGCCCACGCCGTGGTCGTCCGGAGAGCGTCGTGAGCGACGAGGACCGGCTCGCCCGGGTGGCGCTGTCCCGGCTCACGGAGCCGGGCGAGCCGAAGATCGCCTCCCTCGCCGCCCAGCTCGGTGCGGTCAAGCTGCTCGACCTGTTGAGCGACCCGGAGCAGGAGACCCCCGAGGCCCGCGACGTCGCCTCCCGCCTGCGTGACCTCGACCCGGTCGCCGACCTCGAGCGGGCCACGAAGGTCGGCCTGCGCTTCCTCGTGCCGGGCGACGACGAGTGGCCGACCCAGGTCGACGACCTGATGCGAGCCGAGCTGCTCGACCACCGCGGCGGTCCGCCGCTGGGCCTGTGGGTCAAGGGGCCCACCCGGCTCGACCAGCTCGGCCCTGCCGTGGCGGTGGTGGGCGCCCGCTCCGCCACGACGTACGGCACCGAGGTCGCCGCCGACATCGCCGCCACCCTGGTGCGCGCCGGTCACCCGGTCGTCTCGGGTGCGGCGTTCGGCATCGACCAGGCCGCCCACCGGGGCGCCCTGGGGGTGGACGGGTCCGACATCGCGGTGCTGGCCTGCGGTGCCGACCGCGCCTACCCGACCGCCCACCGCGACCTGCTGGACCATCTCGGTCGCACCTCCGCGGTGATCGCCGAGGTGCCTCCGGGCTGCGCCCCGACGCGCGGTCGGTTCCTCAGCCGCAACCGGCTGATCGCCGCGCTCACCCGCGGCACCGTCGTGGTCGAGGCCGCCGCCCGCAGCGGTGCCCTCAACACCGCCAGCTGGGCCACCCGGCTGAACCGCCACCTCATGGGCGTGCCGGGTCCCGTCACCAGCGCCCAGTCGCAGGGCGTGCACGAGCTGATCCGCACCGGTGCCGCGTCGCTCGTCACCCGCGGCGACGAGGTGCTCGAGCTCGTCGGCGAGGCCGGCGCCCACCTCGCGTCCCCACCGCGAGCGCCCTCGCGGCGCCGCGACCGGCTGCCACCCCGCGACCAACGGGTCCTCGACGCCGTGCCGCTGGCCAGGCCGGCTCCCGTCGACTCCATCGCGACGACCGCGGGGATGGCGCTGCTGGACGTCCAGGCGGCGCTCCGCCGGCTGACCCGTGACGGTCTGGTCGAGCTTCTTCCGCACGGCTGGCGGCTGACTCCCGCTGCCGACGAGTGAGCCGAGACCGGTCGCTGGGCCGCCGTCCTGAGATGCCAGGAGCGTGCTCACCCGGGTGACAGGATCTGCCCATGCCCGGCCGGATCTCACGTGTGGCCCTGGCCGTCGCGGTGTCCCTGGGCGGTCTGCTCGCCCTGGCCGGCTGTCGCCTCGGCCACGACCGCGAGGACAGCGGGCTCCACCCGCTGCCGCCCGGGGTCGGGTACCTCAAGGGGCCCTACACGGCGCGACCCGGGCCGCTGTTCGCCGACCCGGCCGACGACCCCGCCGACAACCGAGCCGTGCACGAGCTCGTCGACAACATCCGGCACACGCCCCGGGGTGCCACGATCCGGATCGTCGCGTACTCGTTCTCCCTCGGTGAGGTGTCCGAGCCCCTGATCGCGGCGAGCCGCCGGGGCGTCCACGTGCAGGTCATCGTCGACGGACGGCACTCGCACGCGTTCCAAGCCACCCAGGCCGTGGTCAAGGCTTTGGGCACCGACCGCCACCACGGGTCGTTCATCGTGCTCACCGACCGCTCCGCTCGTGGCACCGTCAGCCACAGCCACCAGAAGTCGTGGTCGTTCTCGCGGACCGGCGCCTCCCGTGACGTGGTGATGGTCGGCGCGACCAACCTGAGTGTGCTCGGCACCACGCAGCAGTACAGCGACATGTACACGTTCGTCGACCGGCCCGACCTGTGGCGGGCCTTCTCCACGATCTTCCGGGCCCAGGCGCGTGACCGGCCGGTCACCGACCCCGCCGTCACGGACCGGCTCGGCCGGGACACGGCGTACTTCTATCCCGGTTTCTCGATCGGCAACGACCCGATCGCCGACACGATCGCCGCCCTGCCGGCGGACCCGTCGACCCACATCCGGATCGTGATGTACGCCTGGCACCCTCCTCGTGGCCAGCACCTCGTCGACCTCCTCCTCGACAAGCTCCGGGGCGGAGCCTCGGTCGAGATCGTCCGCGGGCCCTTCGTCCGAGAACCGTTGGACGCGCTCGTCGAGGCCGGGGCCGAGGTCCACCGCGGCGTGTTCGCCAACGGCGACCACGTGCACGACAAGCTGATGATCGTCGAGGACGCCCACGCCGGCCACGTCGAGCGGTTCGTCACCACCGGGTCGGACAACTGGGGCAACATCTCGTTCCTGCGCGACGACGTGGACGTCAAGATCGGGCTCGGCGCCCGCCAGTACGACGACTACCTCGCGTTCTTCCAGCGTCTGGTCCGGCGCGGGGCTCGGGAGCGTTGACGCGGCGGTCCCCGCCCGAGCGGCGGCGAGGCTGACCGACCTGCCCCGCGCGCCGCCCTACAGTGACGGCATGGCAGGCGCGACCCTCGACGTGCCGGCGGTTCTCGCGGAGTACGAGCGACATCTGGTCTCCGAGCGCGACCTGGCCCCGCACACGGTCCGGGCCTACCTCGCGGACGTCGCGGGCCTCCTCGAGCACGCCGACCGGTTGGGTCATGCGGATGTGGCGGACCTCGACCTCCGGACGCTGCGCAGCTGGCTGGCCCACCAGCAGGTGACCGGCCGGTCCCGGACGACGCTGGCCCGCCGGGCCACCGCGGTGCGGGTGTTCACCGCCTGGCTCGCGCGCACCGGGCGGATCCCGACCGACGTGGGGGCCAGCCTCCGCTCGCCGAAGGCGCTGCAGACCTTGCCGCCCGTGCTGCGCCAGGACGAGGCGCGGGACCTCATCGCGGCGGCGGCCCGGCTCGCCGACGACGGCAGCCCGGTGGGGCTTCGCGACATGGCGATGCTCGAGCTGCTGTACGCGACCGGCGTCCGCGTCGGCGAGCTGGTCGCCCTGGACCTCGACGACCTGGACCGCCACCGCAACGTCGTCCGGGTCTTCGGCAAGGGCCGCAAGGAGCGCACCGTGCCGTTCGGCATCCCCGCGGCGGAGGCGGTCGACGCGTGGCTGACGCGCGGGCGACCTCGGCTGCTTGGTCCGGGCGCGGGCGCGGCGCTGTTCCTGGGTGCGCGCGGCGCCCGGATCGACCAGAGGGCGGTGCGCACGGTGGTGCACCGGCGGATCGCCGACGTGCCCGGTGCGCCCGACATCGGTCCGCACGGTCTGCGCCACACCGCCGCGACCCACCTGCTCGAGGGTGGGGCCGACCTGCGATCGGTGCAGGAGCTCCTCGGCCACGCCTCGCTCGCGACCACGCAGCTCTACACCCACATCAGCACCGACCGGCTGCGGCAGGCGTACCGGCAGGCGCACCCGCGCGCCTGAGCGGAGCGGCGGGCGACGTACCTCCGCGGACACCCCGCGACGGACGGTGGCGGAGACGGGCGCCTATCGTGACCGCGTGGCCGTCGACTCCTCCGAACGCACAGAGCTGGTCGCACACCTGGCCGGAGTCCGACGCCACGTGCTCAGGCAGCTGGAGGACCTGTCCGACGAGCAGCTGCGCCGGCCGGTCCTGCCATCGGGCTGGTCGTGCCTCGGGCTGGTCCGGCACCTCACCCTGTCCGACGAGCGCTACTGGTTCGAGGTGGTGGTCGCCGGACAGCCACTGGACTTCTGGCCCGAGGGTGAGAACGGCGACTGGGTGGTCGACCCCGACGAGTCCGCGGAGGACGTGTTGACGGCGTACCGGTCAGCCATCGCGCGCTCCGACGAGATCCTGGCCGCCCGCAGCCTCGACCAGCCTCCGGCTCAGCCCGAGGACTGGTGGGAGGAGGCCGGAGCCAGCTTCCCCGACGTGCGCTCGGTCGCGCTGCACGTGGTGGTGGAGACGGCCACCCATGCCGGTCAGCTGGACGCCGTGCGTGAGCTGATCGACGGACGCCAGTACATCGTGCTGTGAACCCGCTGCCGCGGGCAGGCCCTCACAGCACGAGCCGGCGCATGGCCAGCGGTCGATGCCAGGCCACGGCCCGGCCGTGGCCGCCCGATGACCTCCCGGGCGGACGCGACCGGGACGACACCGGCGGAGCCGGCGCGGGTCCGGAGAGCAGCCGGGCCAGGAACGGAGCGAACGGCTGGGCGGGGACGCTCCTGGTCTCGTCGGGCAGGTCCTGCCAGAGCGGCAACAGCACGACCGGGCCGCCACCCACGAGCAGGAGCGGGTCGAGGTAGGTGTCGCCGCGCCGCCACCCCCAGTGCAGGCACGCACGAGGGAAGCAGTGGGAGCCGGCGAGCTCGAGAGTGCCGAGGGGCTGACCGCGGGCGAGGACGTCGCCCACCCGCACCGTGGCGCTGACCGGCTCGTACGTCGTGCGGGTGGCGCCGTGGTCGACCACGACCACTCCACGGCCCGCCAGCCGAGCCGCGAAGGTGACGCGACCGGCGAGGGCGGTGTGCACGACCTGGCCGAGTGAACCGGCGAGATCGACGCCGCGATGGCCCGCACCCCACGTCGAGTCGGGCGGGTCGAAGGCGCGGACCACCCGCGGCGTCGGCTGGAGCGGCCACACCCCGACCGGGACCGGGTCCACGGGTACGCCGACCGCGCCGGCGGGCCGCGCCAGGGAGACGAGCGCGACCAGCACCACGGCAACGACGACCAGCGGCCGGCGACCGTGGACCCGGACCGGGCGGGGGAGTGACGTGTCCATGGCTCCAGGGTCGGTGCGAGCCGGGACGGGCCGCCGGTGGTGCGGAACCGGCTGGGGAAGACTGGTGCCGGAAGGACTGTTGTGGACGGTCAGCGGGCCGCTCAGCGCCGATTGGTGACGCAACCCACGCTCGACTACCCTGGTCCGAGCAGCTCCTCACGGAGCTGACTTCGCACGTCCGCAGACCGCGACGCCTGCCCGCTCCGGGCAGACGACCACCCGTGGGCGACGATCCTCGGTCCCGGCCACCCGACACGGCCGGGTGGGGTCGCGCGCAGACGTCAGGGCCACCGGCACCCGCCGGCGGCGACAACTGAGAACCAACGGGCGCGCGAGTGCCCGCACAGGAGAACCCATGGCAGTCGTCACCATGCGCCAGCTGCTCGAGAGCGGCGTGCACTTCGGTCACCAGACGCGTCGGTGGAACCCGAAGATGAAGCGCTTCATCATGACCGAGCGCAACGGCATCTACATCATCGACCTGCAGCAGTCGCTGGCCTACATCGACCGTTCCTACGCGTTCGTCAAGGAGACGGTCGCCAAGGGCGGCACGATCATGTTCGTCGGCACCAAGAAGCAGGCCCAGGAGGCCATCGCCGAGCAGGCGACGCGCGTCGGGATGCCCTACGTCAACCAGCGCTGGCTCGGTGGGATGCTCACCAACTTCCAGACCGTGCACCAGCGGATCAACCGCCTCAAGGAGCTCGACGAGATCGACTTCGAGGACGTCGCGGGCAGCAGCCGCACCAAGAAGGAGCTGCTGCAGATGCGCCGCGAGCGCGACAAGCTGAACAAGTCGCTGGGCGGCATCCGCGAGATGAGCCGTACGCCGGCCGCCGTCTGGATCGTCGACACCAACAAGGAGCACCTCGCCGTCGAGGAGGCCCGCAAGCTGCGGATCCCGATCATCGGCATCCTGGACTCCAACTGCGACCCCGACCTGGTCGACTTCCCGATCCCCGGCAACGACGACGCCATCCGCGCGGTGGGTCTGCTCACGCGCGTGGTCGCGGACGCCGTCGCCGAGGGCCTGATCGCCCGCTCCGGGGTGAAGACCGAGGCCGGCTCCGACGCCAGCGTCGGCGCCGAGGAGCCCCTCGCCGAGTGGGAGCGCGAGCTGCTGGGCGGCGACGCCGAGCAGGCCGCCGCCACCGCGACCGGCGACGCGTCGGCCGAGGCTCCGGCCGCCGAGTCCACCGGTGCCGCGACCGAGGCAGCCGAGGCCGCCGACGTCGCTGCCCAGGCCACGGAGGCGCCGGCTGCTGAGGCTCCGGCCACCGAGGCTCCGGCCGAGGAGGCGCCCGCCGCGAGGCTCCGGCCGACGAGGCGCCCGCCGCCGAGGTCTCGGAGGTGACCGCCGAGGCCACGACCACGGGCCCCGCCCCGGTCGAGGCGGAGGCAGCGGTCTCCACGAGCTCGTCCGACGGTGACGCGGCGGCCACGGACGCCGAGTTCGGGCCCGACTCGGCCGCTCCGCTCGAGGACGGCTCGGCTCCGGAGGGCTTCACGATCAAGGGCAACAAGAACTCCATGAAGTTCCACGCCCCGAGCAGCCCCTGGTACGGCCGCACCAACGCCGAGGTCTGGTTCCGTTCCGCGGAGGCCGCCGAGGCAGCGGGCTTCGCCAACGCCGAGTCGACGACCGAGTCCGGCGAGTCGGCCGACAGCGAGAGCGGCGACGCCTGAGCCGTCCGGCTCCCGCACCTTCCCGCCGTACGCCGTCCCGTCCCGCACGGGTGCGCCGCGGCGCCCGAACCCACCTGAGAGGCAGGTAACCCATGGCGAACTTCTCCGCCAGCGACGTCAAGAAGCTCCGGGACATGACCGGGGCCGGGATGATGGACGCCAAGAAGGCCCTCGACGAGGCCGACGGCAGCTTCGACGCCGCCATCGACATCCTGCGCACCAAGGGTGCCGCCAAGATGGCCAAGCGCGGCGCCGAGCGCGAGGCGACGGCCGGGCTGGTCGCGCACGCTCCCGGCGTCCTGGTCGAGCTCAAGTGTGAGACCGACTTCGTGGCGAAGAGTCCCGACTTCGTCGCGGCCGCCCAGCGCATCGCCGACGCGGGGTCGGAGGCCCGGCCCGGCGACCTCGAGGCGCTCAAGTCCGTCCAGGCGGGTGACCAGACCGTCCAGGAGATCGTCGAGGCGCTCGCCGTGTCGATCGGCGAGAAGATCGAGCTGGGCCAGTACGCCCACTTCGACGGCCCCGTCGTGGCCTACCTCCACAAGCGCGCCTCCGACCTCCCGCCGGCGATCGGCGTGATGGTCGAGTACGACGGCGACGCCGACGCTGCTCGTGACGCGGCCAAGCAGGTCGCGGCGATGCGGCCGCAGTACCTCAGCCGCGACGAGGTGCCGGCCGAGACCGTCGAGCACGAGCGCCAGATCGCCGAGGCGACCTCCCGCGAGGAGGGCAAGCCCGAGCAGGCGATCGCGAAGATCACCGAGGGCCGGCTCAACGCCTTCTTCAAGGATGTCGTCCTGCTCGACCAGCCGTCGGTGAGCGAGCCCAAGAAGTCGGTCAAGGCCGTCCTCGACGAGGCGGGCACGACGGTGAAGCGCTTCGCCCGGTTCGAGGTGGGCGCCTAGATCCGGTAGGTTTCATCCGGACTTCGGGGAGGCCGGTTGCAGATGACTCACGCGAGCATCCGCAGCCGGCCTTTCCACATCTTCACCCCCTGACGCTCGCGAAGGAGCCGCCCGTGACCACCTACAAGCGCGTCCTGCTCAAGCTGTCCGGCGAGGAGTTCGGCGGTGGCAAGCTCGGGGTCGACCCCGACGTGGTCTCCCGGATCGCCGGCGAGATCGCCGCGGTCGCGGGCGCGGGGGTGGAGATCGCCGTGGTCATCGGCGGCGGCAACTTCTTCCGCGGCGCCGAGCTCCGCCAGCGCGGCATGGACGGCGTCCGCGCCGACTACATGGGCATGTTGGGCATCGTCATGAACTGCCTGGCCCTCCAGGAGTTCCTCGAGCAGCGGCACGTCGTCACCCGCGTCCAGACCGCCATCGCCATGGGCCAGATCGCCGAGCCTTACATCCCGCTCCGGGCCATCCGGCACCTCGAGAAGGGGCGGGTCGTCATCTTCGGCGCCGGGATGGGGCTGCCCTTCTTCACCACCGACACGGTGGCTGTCCAGCGCGCGCTCGAGACCCACTGCGAGGCGGTGCTGTTCACCAAGAACGGCGTGGACGGTGTCTACTCCGCCGACCCGAAGCTCGACCCGGACGCCACGAGGTACGACCAGCTCACCTACGAGGAGGCGATCTCGCGCAACCTGCGGGTGATCGACCAGACCGCCTTCACCCTGGCGCAGGAGAACAAGGTCGACCTGATCATCTTCGGGCTGCACCCGGAGGGCAACGTGCTGCGCGTGGTCCAGGGTGAGAGGATCGGTACGCTCGTCACCGCCGGCTGAGTCGGGTCCGTGCGGGACCGCAGCGCCACATCGAAGGGACGGACCGTGATCAACGACATCCTCAAAGAGGCCGACGGCAAGATGGACAAGTCCGTCGAGACGACCCGCGAGGAGTTCTCCGCGATCCGGGCCGGTCGGGCCAACCCGGCGATGTTCAGCAAGATCATGGTCGACTACTACGGCACCCCGACCCCGCTGCAGAGCCTCGCGTCGTTCACCGCCCAGGACGCCCGGGTGATCCTGGTGTCGCCGTACGACGTGAGCGCGCTCGGCAACGTCGAGCGGGCGATCCGCGACTCCGACCTCGGCGTGAACCCCGCGAACGACGGCAAGCTGATCCGCTGCGTCTTCCCCGAGCTGACCGAGGAGCGCCGCAAGGAGTACATCAAGGTCGCCCGGCACAAGGCCGAGGAGGGCCGGGTCGCCGTCCGCAACCTCCGCCGCCACGCCAAGCAGCAGCTGGAGCGGATGGAGAAGGACGGCGAGGTGGGGAAGGACGACGTGACCGGCGCCGAGAAGCGTCTCGACGCGGCGACCAAGAAGCACACGGACGCCATCGACGACCTCCTCAAGCACAAGGAGTCCGAGCTGCTCGAGGTCTGAGCGCTCGGCCACCTCTTGGACACCGCGCCCCGGCCGCCGATGACCACCGACACGCCCGCCCAGGACCACGGGCGAGCCGGCCGCAACGTGCCGGTCTCGATCGCCAGTGCGGTCGTCCTGATCGCGCTGATCCTGGTCACCCTGCTGGTCTGGAAGACGCTGTTCATGGTCGTCGTGGCCGGCGCGGTCACGGTCGCGGTCTGGGAGCTCCACCGCGGGTTCCGGGCCAAGGACATCGACCTGCCGGAGCAGCCGCTGATCGCCGGCGGCGTCGTGATGGTCGTCGTCGCGTACTTCTGGGGTGCGCCCGCCCTGGTCACGGCCACCGCCGTCACCGCCCTGGTCACGATGCTGTGGCTGCTGCGGCGAGGGGTCCCGGGCTACGTGCAGAACGCGACCGCGTCGGTCTTCACCCTGGTCTACGTGCCCTTCCTCGGCTCGTTCGTCGCGCTGATGCTGAGCGAGGGCGGGGCCACCGGCTTCGACCGGTACGACGACGGGGTCAAGGGCATCCTCACGTTCATCGCGGTGACCGCGGCCTCCGACATCGGCGGCTTCGTGGCCGGTGTGCTCTTCGGGCGTCACCCGATGGCACCGGTCATCTCGCCCAAGAAGTCCTGGGAGGGGTTCGCGGGGTCCGCCGTCTTCTGCGTCGCGGTCGGCGTGGCGATGATCGTCTGGGTGCTCGACTCCGACTGGTGGATCGGGGTCTGCCTCGGCCTGATTGCTGTGGTCATGGCCACCCTCGGCGACCTCTGCGAGTCGGTGATCAAGCGTGACCTCGGGATCAAGGACATGAGCCACGTGATCCCCGGTCACGGCGGTCTGATGGACCGCCTCGACTCGCTGCTGGCCACGATCGCGCCGATCTGGCTGCTGCTCCACTACCTGGTGTTCTGAGCGCCCGCCCGCGGGCTGAAGGGCGAGCTCGTGCGCGCTCGTGGCCCTGGCTCGCGCGACCTCAGGGCCACAACGGTGCACCCGGTGCGCATGTGGTCGGTGCGGTCCGAGGACTAGCGCACCTGCTCCACCCGGGCCACCGACGACGCGGCGTACATGGCCGCCAGCGTGGCAGAGACGTCCGCGTCGGTCGCGTCGGGCGTGCTGTAGACCCAGACGTGCTGGCCCGCGTCGCCGCGCGTACCGGCGACGCCTTCCAGCGTGATGAACCTCTGCGCGAGACGGGCGGCTGTCGCGCCGGTGGTCCCGGGTCGAATCCGCGTTCCGGTGCAGTCTCATTCCCGGTGAGCGTGGGTGGGAACCACCAGCGGGGACACTCCGTCTCAAGTGCATGAGATCTCCGGTGCGCCTGGGCGTCGCGGCCCTCACGTGCGTGGTCGTGAGCGGTTGCGGTGGCGGCGAAGGGGGCCTTGGCGGCGCGGACGACGGCGCAGCTGACTGCGTGAGCTTCTACGAGCCCGTAGCGCAAGCCGCGACGTGGGTGGACCTCCACGACGCGGTCATGCGCTCGACGAAGTTCGGGCGCGTCGCTTCCGTGCGGACCCAAGCGCGAGGGCACGACGTAGGCGCGGGTGATCGACAGGCGGTGCGGGTGATCGACCTGCTGAACCGGAAGGGTCATCGGCTGGTTCAGGCTGATGTCTGGCGCACGGACGCAGGGGCCTGGGCCGCGGGAGTCTGGAACCAGTGCATCGACTGACCGTCGCTGACTGAAGGCACTCCAAGCCGAAGCCCGGCTCAACCAGGCCCCGCACACACGATCTGAGCGGCCAGGTCGGAGGCTGATCTACGGCCATCGAGCACGGTGGCTCCGACCGCCCTCATCTCCTCCTCGAACACGGAGCGACCCTCGATGATCGGCTGCCAGAGACCCGGGTCCCGATCACCCGCGGACTCCAGTCGCTCGACCTGCATGGCGGCATCGATCGACAGCAGGAAGACCTGGTCGAAGAGGTCCAGCATGTCGCGCAGGTTGATCGCGATGCCGCAGACGTACAGACCAGGACTCTGCGTGATGGCTCGGTCGAGCCGGTCGCGGTCCCACGTCCAGCGACGACCGTCCGGGCCGTCCTCCCAGCGGGCGATCTCGTCGTCCGCGTCGATGGCGTGGTGCCCGAGGCGCGTGAGCTCGCCGGCCATCGTCGTCTTCCCGGAGCCCGGGTTGCCGGTGATGAGCACCGTGCGGCGGCCCGCGGTCATGGACCGAGCGTAGGTGGGCGGCACACCCACAGGTCGATGAGCGGTCGCGCGGCGTTCGTTCGGCGGTGGCAACGAGTAAAGGTCGCTTGACACGTGACGAATGTCAAGGTAGCTTGACGTCATGCGGAACAAGGTGCGGGAGCTCCGGCTCGCCGCCGGCTGGTCGCAGGCCGAGCTCGCGGCGATGCTTCACGTGTCCCGGCAGACCGTCATCTCGATCGAGAGCGGTCGATACCTACCTTCGCTGCCGCTGGCCTTCCGGATCGCGCGCGTGTGCGCACGCCCGCTGGAGGCGATCTTCGAGTCCGATGAGGGGTAAGGAACCAGAAATGACCTCACAGTCGCGCCGACTGCGCGCACCCGTGCTGTTCCTGACACTGTCCGCGGTTCCCGTCTGCTTGAGCGGCGCCATCTACGGATGGCGCAGCGTGCCGGAGATGATCCCGGTGCTGATAGCGATCGCAGCCGCGCTGTACATCGTCGGCAGCACCGACAGCGACGCCGGGGCGGTGGTCCGACGTCAGCCGGACGAGCGCCAGGTCAACCAGCGACTCCAGGTCCAGGCCTTCGTCGGGCGTGCGCTGGCGGTGTCCGTGGCCCTCGCCTACGGCATCGCCGTGGCGAAGGCTGCGACGTTGTGGCCCTACGCGATCTTGCTCGGCATCCTCGCGTTGAGCTTCTTCGGTGGCTGGCTCTACTACGGCGAGCTCGGGGCCACCTGGGCCGCGCGCCGGCGGGGCCGCTAGACGGGCGCCGTACCGAGTCGCGCGCACGGAATTTTGACGCGGCGCCTACGCTTCCTCGCTGTGGCGTCCCAGACGAAGAAGCAGCGTGCCGCCGAACGCCGGGCGCTGGTGGAGAAGGTCCAGCGCGAGCAGAAGGCCCGCGAGCGCCGGCGGGCGATCGTCGGCGGCTCGGTCATCGTGGTGATCCTGCTCGCCATCGCGGGCGGCGTCGCCTTCTCGTTGGGCCAGGGCAAGAAGGCGCAGGGCGAGCTCGACGCCGGCCAGCAGGTGATCCCGTCGACGCCCACCGGCCAGACCGTCCAGCAGGACAAGCCGAGCCGGGTGAAGAACCCCACCGACATCAAGGGCGTGCTCGCCTACAACACCGGCACCTACCCGGGTCCGGGCACTGCCGGCTCGGACGCCCTCTCGCACGACCATGTCGACGGCCCGGTGACGTACGCCGTGACGCCCCCGGTCGGCGGGCCGCACAACCCGGTCTGGATGAACGCCGGCGTCTACACCAAGCCGATCCCGTCCGAGCGAGCCGTGCACAACCTGGAGCACGGCGCGGTGTGGATCACCTACCGGCCCGACCTGTCGAGCAGCCAGGTCACCCGGCTGGTCGACCTGTTCAAGAAGCAGTCCATGCTCGCGGAGCCCCAGGACGGCGGCCGCTCCAACCGGTTCATGGACCTGTCGCCGTGGGCCGACAACGACCTGCCGGCCCCGATCGTGATCAGCTCGTGGGGCTACCAGCTGCGGGTGCAGTCCGCGGACGACCCACGGCTGCAGCAGTTCATCGACACGTTCCGGCACAACCCGAAGTACACGCCGGAGTACGGCGTCGCCGTCGACAACATCCCGGTCCAGACCGGGGGGTCGCCGGCTCTGAACGGTTCCAGCCAGCCGAACCTGTGACCGCCCGGCTCTACCTGGTCCGCCACGGCCGCCCGCTCGTCGACCGCGGGCGCCCCGCGCACGAGTGGCAGCTGGACCCGGCGTACGCCGACGACGTGCGGGCGCTGCGCGGCCGTCTTCCCGGCGATGCCGCATGGTTCTCCTCGCCGGAGCCCAAGGCGCTGGCGACCGCGCGGCTGCTCACCGACCAACCGGTCGAGGTCGTCGACGACCTCCGCGAGCACGAGCGGGACTCCACCGACTGGGTCGAGGACTTCGAGGCCGTCGTACGTCGCGCGTTCGAGGACCCGTTCGTCCCGGCGTACGCCGGGTGGGAGCCGCTCGCGGACACGCGCCGGCGCGTCGTCACCGCCGTGACCCGGATCCTCGACGGGCACCGGGAGGGCGAGGTGCCGAATGGGCGGGACTATCCCGGAAGGGCGCTCGTCCTCGTCGGCCACGGAACGGCGTGGACGCTGGTGCGATCCGCACTGGCCGGCGCTCCGCCCGACCTGGACTGGTGGGCACGCCTCGCGATGCCGGACGTCCAATCCCTGGGAGCCGTGGACCGGGATGACATGCTGAGCCCATGACCGAGAGCGGGGCCACGCCGGCCGTCGAGCAGGACGGCGAGGAGCCCGCGCCCGAGCCGGACTGGTGGCACCGGTCCCACCCGACGTTCGCCAGCCTGGTGGGCTTCTTCACCGGTGTCGCCTACGTGATCGTGATCCCCGGCATCTACGCCACGCTCCTCGGCCTGCTGCTGAGCGACTCGTCGGCGCAGAAGCTCTTCCCGCTGATCGCGCTCGCGCTCATCGTCCCGCTCGGCCTGCTCGTCCCGCGCAAGACCCGGCGGTTCGCCCAGTTCATGCTCCTGGGCGTCGTCACGACGGCGGTCGTGATCGGGCTGACGGCGGTCCTCGTGATCTGGGTGATGGTCCAGCTCGACGGCTAGCGCGTCGGCCGGGTTCCTCAGCACCTTCACAGGTGCCGCGCCGAACCCGGTGGCGTCGGCTCGTCGTACCTCCTGGTGAAGACACGAGGAGGAAACCCATGAAGATCTCCACCCTGGTCGCGGTGAGCGCGACCGCGCTGCTCACGCTGAGTGCGTGCGGCAGCGGCAGCTCCAGCACCGCGGCGCAGCAGCCCGCCACCGGCTCGGGCGGCGGAACCGCCGGCCACGGCCTGAGCGTCGCGTCGACCTCGCTCGGGAAGGTGCTGGTCGACGGCCGCGGCATGACGCTCTACACGCTCTCCGCCGACGGTCAGAACACGTCGACGTGCGCGACCCAGTGCCTGCAGTTCTGGCCGGCGGTCTCACCCGGCGGTACCGGGAAGCTCTCGGTCACCACCGCCCGGACGACGACACCGGACGGCACCGCGATCGCGACCGTCGCCGGGCACCCGGTCTACACGTTCTCCCAGGACCAGAAGCCCGGCGACGTGAACGGCGAGGGCATCAACGAGTTCGGTGGCACGTGGTACGCCGTGTCGCCCACCGGACAGCCCGTCACCGGCACCCAGCAGTCACCCACCGGTGGCTCGTCCAGCGGTACGACGCGCGGGTACGCCTACTGAGCGGCTACCGGGCCTCGGTGCCCTGCTCCGGCAGGACGAGCATGGTGCCGAGCCGGGCGATCGCGTCGTCGAGCCGGTGCGTGACCGCGTCGACGTCGTACGGCGGGATCTCCTCGCTCTCGGGGTCCGCGACCGTGAGCAGGGCCCCGACCGCGGCCGCCGCGAACATCCGGACGTCCGGGTCGTCGGGCCCACGGCCGAGGCGCCGCTCCAGCGCCTCCGCGAGCAGCCCGATCGGGCGGGTCATCTCCGCGATCATGCCCCGCCGGAGCTCGGGGATCGTCCGGATCAGCCGGTTGCGCAGGGTCTCGAGCTCGAGGTCCTCGGCGGGCAGCGACCGCATGCCCTCGACCACGGCGTACCGCAGGGCAGCCAGGGGCTCGAGGTCGGCGGGCGCGTCGAGCAGGACCTCCATGGTCCGGCTGTCCATGAAGTCCGCGAGGACCACGTCGTCCTTGGTGGGGTAGTAGCGGAAGAAGGTGCTGGGCGAGACCTCCGCCGCCGCCGCGATCTGCTCGACGGAGGTCTCGGCGTACCCCTGCTCGCTGAACAACCGCAGCGCCTGCCGCTGGATCTCGGCCTTGGTCCTGGCCTTCTTGCGCTCCCGGAGGCCGAGGGCCGGCACGTCAGACCCGGGCGGCGGACTCGGAGGTGACGGCGGCATGCTCCGATTCTGGGGCATCCACCGTCGTCTCGCCGCCCGCCGGTGCCGGTACGCCGCCCGGCAGCCGCCACCACATGACGATCGCACCGAGCACGGCGACCAGCGCCGACGCCCAGAGCGTCGCGTCCATGCCGTGCACGAACGCCGCCTGCACGCCGTGCAGCAGCCCGGCGGCGGACAGCCGCTCGGCGACGGTGACACCTGCCTGGGGGGAGTCGGTCACCGTGGTGCGGACCCGGTCGGGGACGGTCAGGTCGCCCACGCGAGAGCGGTAGGCGCCGTTGAGCACGGCGCCCAGCACGGCGATGCCGAGGACGCTGCCGGTCTGCCGGAGCGCCTGGATCAACGCCGACCCCGACGCGGCGCGCCGACGAGGCAGCGTCATCAGGGCCTGGTTCTGCGAGGAGAAGAGAGCCATCCCGAAGCCCAGGCCGACCAGCGCGGTCCAGAGCGCGCAGCGCAGGAAGCCGCTGTCGACCGTCGTCGTCGCGCCGACCGCGAGGCCGACCGCGGTGAGGCCGAAGCCGGTGGCGGCGAGCGTCCGCGCTCGCACCCGGCGGACCAGCAGCATGGTGCCCCGCATCCCGACCAGGAGGCCGGCCACCATCGGCAGCGTCCGCAGCCCGGTGCCGAGGGCATCGCTGCCGAGGACCGCGTGGAAGTACTGCGGGGTCACGAAGAGCAGGCCGAACATCGCGAGGCTGGCCACGGTCGCCCCGATCGCGCCCCAGCGGAACGTCGGGTCGGCCCACACGGCGTAGTCGAAGACCGGGACGGCACGCCGCTGCCGACGCTCCCAGACCAGGAACGCCGCGAGCACGGCGGCCCCGCCGAGCAGCGGCAGCAGGGTGCCGGCACTCGTCCAGCCCCGGTCCGGTCCCTCGATCACGCCGTAGGTCACGCCGAGGAGGCCCAGCCCCGAGGCCACGACACCGGCCCAGTCGATCGGCCGGTCCCGCTCGCCCCGGGTCTCGGGCATGCACAGCGCGACCGCGGCGACGGCGAACCCGATGACCGGGACGTTGACCAGGAACACCGAGCCCCACCAGAAGTGCTCGAGCATCACGCCGGCGAGGATCGGGCCGAGGGGGAGACCGACCATCGTCGACAGGCCGAGGACCATCACCGCGCGCGGCCGCTCCTCCGGCTCGAAGAGCACGACCGCGGCCGACATCGCGAGCGGGATCAGCACCGCGGAGCCGAGACCGAGCAGAGCCCGCGCGGCGATCAGGCTCGCAGGAGAGCCGGCGTACGCACACCAGAGCGAGCCGATCCCGAACACCACGAGCGAGGCGAGGGTGAGCCGTTTGCGGCCGAACCGGTCGCCGAGCATCCCGGCCGGCAGCAGCATCGCCGACATCACCAGGGTGTAGGCGTCCACGAACCACTGCAGCTGGGCGCTCGACGCGTGCAGGTCGACCGCGATCGTCGGCAGGGCGACGTTCAGCACGGTCATGTCGAGCCCGACCACGAGCATCGTGGTCGCGGTGGCGCCGATCGCCCACCAGCGGGCCTGCGGACTGCGGATCATGGAGGCTCCTTCCGAGAGCGAGACCTAAAAAGTGGTGACTAGGAAATGATAGTAACTTTCAGAATGAGGCAGGACAAGACGTCGCCGTTTCGGCGCGGTCGCTCCGGGCTGGGATGATCGGCGCGATGAGCACGCCCGAGTCCGTCGACGCCCCCGCGCGAGCGCTGCCGCTGGTGATGGCCGAGCCGCGCGGCCGGCCCAAGCCGCCGCGTCACCTCGCCGACCTCTCCCTGGAGGAGCGCCGGGCGTACGCCGTGGAGCTCGGCCTGCCGGCGTTCCGCGCCCGGCAGGTGTCGCTGCACTACTTCGAGCGGCTCGTGGAGGACCCCGAGGCGATGACCGATCTTCCCGCCGCACAACGGGACGCGATCACGTCGGCGTTCCTGCCGTCGCTGATGACGCCGCTGCGCACGCTCGAGGCGGACCGCGGCACGACCCGCAAGACGCTGTGGCGCCTGTTCGACGGTGCTCTCGTGGAGTCGGTCCTGATGCGCTACCCGGACCGGGTCACCCTGTGCGTCTCCTCGCAGGCGGGGTGCGGGATGGCCTGTCCGTTCTGCGCCACCGGCCAGGGCGGGCTCCAGCGCAACATGTCGACCGCCGAGATCGTGGAGCAGGTCGTGGCCGGTGCCCGGTCGCTGTCGCGCGGCGAGGTCCCGGGCGGGCCGGGTCGCGTGTCGAACGTCGTGTTCATGGGCATGGGCGAGCCGCTCGCGAACTACCGGGCCGTGATCGGCGCCGTACGCCGGCTCACCGAGCCCGCGCCGTCCGGGCTGGGCATGAGCGCGCGCGGCGTCACCGTCTCCACCGTCGGCCTGGTGCCGCGGATCAACCAGCTGGCCGCGGAGGGCATCCCCGTCACGCTGGCGCTCTCGCTGCACGCGCCGGACGACGAGCTGCGCAACGAGCTGGTCCCGATCAACACCCGGTTCAGCGTGGACGAGACCGTCGACGCGGCCTGGAACTACGCGCGGGTCACCAAGCGCCGCGTCTCGATCGAGTACGCCATGATGCGCGGCATCAACGACCAGGCCTGGCGCGCCGACCTCCTCGCCGACGTCCTGCTGGCACGGGGCGACTGGGGCTGGGTGCACGTGAACCTGATCCCGCTCAACCCGACCCCGGGCTCGAAGTGGACCGCGTCCGACCCGGCCGACGAGCGCGAGTTCGTCCGCCGTCTCGAGGCCCGCGGCATCCCGACCACGGTCCGGGACACCCGCGGCCGCGAGATCGACGGCGCCTGCGGCCAGCTGGCGGCGACGGAGGGCTGAGGCGGGTCATCCGACGCCGCCGCCCTCACCGCGCCGCGAAGAGCCCGGCCGCGTCGTCCACGGTGTCGACGAGGTGGATGTGGCCCTCCATCGCCCGGCCGCGGGCGAGCGCCTGGAGGAGCGGCCAGGCCGGCAGCGTCTCGGTCCAGTACGCCGCACCCACCAGCACCATCGGTGCGACCGAGTCCGGTGTCGCGTAGTAGTTCTCGCAGGCGTCCTGGAAGATCTCCTGGACCGTGCCGCCGGCCCCCGGCAGGAACACGATGCCTCCGTCGCAGATCTGGAGCAGGATCGCCTCGCGGGTGGCGTTGCGGAAGTACTTCGCGATCGCGGTCGCGAACACGTTCGACGGCTCGTGACCGTAGAACCACGTCGGCACCCCCAACGAGTCGCGCCGGGCGGTGCCCGCGCGGACGGCCATCGCCTTCGCCGCCCACTGGTCGACCGACGGCCGGAACGACGGGACGCCGGCCAGCGTCGCCACCGCGGCCGCCAGGTCGTCGCGCGTCGAGCCGGAGAGGAGACCGCCGAGGTTGGCGGCCTCCATCGCGCCCGGGCCGCCGCCGGTGGCGACGACGTACTGCCGGCCGAGCATCCAGCCGAGCCGTGCGGCGTCGGCGTACGCCGCGGAGGAGCGGTCGAGGTCGTGCCCGCCCATCACGCCGACCAGGTGCCGCCCGGTGAGCCAGGAGGTCAGGGCCTCGTCGATCGCGTGGTCGTGCAGGGCCTGCGCGAGGGTCGCCTGGGGGGTCGGTGGCTCGCGTGACCACGCGTAGGTGCGCGCGTCCAGCGACTCGGCGTACGGCGAGACGTCGTACAGCTCCTCCGGCGTGTAGAGCGCCTCCCGGTAGGGGTCGACCGGCACGTCCCCGTAGTCGACGCGCGCCGAGCCGGCCATCGGGCGGACGCGGATGGACCGCCCGCGGACCTTGCGCACACGCCGACTCTAGATCCCGGCGTCAGAACGCGTGGGCCATGAGCTCCCCGAACAGCTCCTGCTCGTCGACCTCGAGCCCCTTGCCCCGGAACCATCCGCAGATGTTGGCGCAGTCGCGGAGCAGGTAGTCCATCCCGTTGGCGTTGCCGACCAGGTCGACGACCTGCGGGAGGTCGATGATCACCAGGCGCGGCCCCGCGGCGAGGATGTTGTACGCCGAGAGGTCGCCGTGGACGAGGCCGGCCTGCACGAGCGTCGCCAGGGCGTCGCGGACCTGGTCGAAGTACGACCCGAGCAGGTCCGGGTCGGGCCTGGTCTGGGCCAGCCGCGGCGCGGTCTCCCCGTCGTGGGTGATCCACTCCATCAGGATCTCGGTGCCGTCGATCTGCACCGGGTAGGGGACCGGCAGGCCGAGCTCCCACAGTCGCACGAGCGCGCCCCACTCCGAGACCGCCCACTCGCCGGTGGCGACCTCGCGGCCGAACGTGCTCTTCCGCTTGAGTGCGCGGTTGTCGCGGGAGCGCTTCATCGAGCGCCCCTCGGTGTACGCGGCGGACCGGTGGAAGCTGCGGTGCTCCGGTGCCCGGTAGCGCTTCGCGGCCATCACGACCCCGTTGTCGGGGTCGAGGGGGTCGGCGCGCTCGAGCAGGAAGACGTCCGCCTCCTTGCCGGTCTTGAGGATGCCGAGATCGGTGTCGATCGCTCCCTGGGAGGTGACGATCCAGTCCGGGCGCGGCTCGGGACCGCGTTGCAACGGCTCGACGGACATCCAGGTGGACCAGCGCTGGCCCTCGTCGAGGTCGTCGTACGCGGTGAAGTCGAAGACGAAGGACGGGTCGATCCCGGTCAGGGAGTCGACGTGGGTGTAGCTGTCGGCGTGGCTCTGGTCGAGCAGCGCCTGGAACGCGTCAGTGCGCGAGGAGTCGGTGGGCTCCGAAAGCATGGGTGGTGGTGCTCCAGTCATGAGAGAGAACGGCGGTGGGCATGCCGAAGACTTCGGTCGTCACGTCGCATCTCCTCTCACTCGTGGGCACCGGCCTGATGCCGAGCCGCGGTCGAGTGTGGCAGGACCCGCGGGCCCGTGCAACGGCTTTTTCCGATTCGCTTCCGGTCGCGCTCAGTGGATGAACGGCGAGACCAGCCGGGCGACCCGGCTCTCGCGGCCGGTGCGCGCCTCCTCGCGGTCCGCGAGGGCCATGGCCCGCAGGCCGACGTTGATCCCGAGCCAGCGCAGCGGCTCCGGCTCCCAGCTCCGCGAGTGGTGGCCGACCCAGGGCAGCCGGGTCAGGTCGGTGTCGCGGCCCAGGACCAGGTCGGCCAGGGTCCGCCCGGCCAGGTTGGTCGTGGTCACGCCGTCGCCGACGTAGCCGCCCGCCCACCCGAGGCCGGTGCCTCGGTCGAGCCCGACCGAGGCGGTCCAGTCGCGGGCGATGCCGAGGGCTCCGCCCCATCGGTGGGTGATCGCGGCGCCCTTCACCACGGGGAACAGGTCGACGAGGGTCTCGTGGAGGTCGTCGAAGACACGTGGCACCCGGTCGTAGCCCGGGCGGATCCGCGAGCCGAAGTGGTACGGCGCGCCGCGGCCGCCGAAGACGAACCGGTCGTCGGCGGTCCGCTGGCCGTAGATGATGAGGTGGCGGTGGTCGCTGAACGTCTCCCGCCGGCGGAGCCCGATCTGCTCCCACGTCTCGGCCGGCAGCGGCTCGGTCGCGATGATCAACGAGTAGACCGGCACCATCCGGCGACGCTGCCCCGCGAGCGTCGGGGTGTAGCCCTCGGTCGCACGGATCACGTGCGCGGCACGCACGATCCCGTGGCGGGTGACGACGCGACCGGGAGCGATGCTCGTCGCCGGAGTCCGCTCGTACAGCGCGACCCCGCGGCGTACGACGGCATCGGCGAGGCCGCGCACCAGGCGGCCCGGGTGGATGGCCGCGCAGTCCGGCGTGTACGTCGCGCCGAGCACGCGGGTCGCGGCGAGCACGCCCGTCGCCTCCGTGGCGTCGAGCAGCCGGACGTCGTCCTCGTCGAGACCCCACGCGCGCGCCTCGGACATCTCGCCCTTGGCGCGAGCCAGCTGTGCCCGAGACCTCGCCAGCGTGATCGTGCCGCCCTTGGCCGCGTGGAAGTCGATGCCTTCCTCGCCGGCCGTGCCGAGGATCTCGTCGACGCTCTCGCGCATCGCCCGGTGCAGCGCCAGCGCGCCCTCACGCGTCGAGCGCTTCGCGATCGAGTCCAGCGAGGAGGGGAACAGCGCCGAGGACCAGCCGCCGTTGCGGCCGCTGGCGCCGAACCCGGCGGTCTCGGCCTCGATGACGGCGATCCGCAGCGACGGATCGGCACGGGCGAGGTACAGGGCGGTCCACAGCCCGGTGAAGCCGGCGCCGACGATCGCGACGTCGACGTCCTGGTCGCCGGGAAGGGATGGCCGCGGGGACAGGTCGCCGGGGACGGTCTCGTGCCAGAAGCTCAGGTGCCGGTAGTCGGGACGTGCGGTGGGGACGTCGTTGCTCAGCGGACACCCCACGAGTAGGTCTGCTTGCGCAGCTTGAGGTACATGAAGGTCTCGGTCCCGACGACGCCGGAGATCCGGCGGATCTTGCCGGAGATCACCTCGAGCAGGTGCTCGTCGCTCTCGCAGACGACCTCGACGAGCAGGTCGTAGACCCCGGCGGTGATGACGACGTAGTCGACCTCGTCGAGGTCGGCGAGGGCGTCCGCGACGGGTTCCATCGGCCCGTTCACGCGTACGCCGACCATCGCCTGCCGGGCGAACCCGAGCTCGAGCGGGTCGGTGACGGCGACGACCTGCATGACCCCGGCGTCGATCAACCGCTGCACGCGTTGCCGGACGGCGGCCTCGGAGAGGCCGACCACCTTGCCGATCGCGGCATAGGAGCGACGTCCGTCAGCCTGGAGCTGTTCGATGATCGCTTTGGATACTTCGTCCAGCGTCGCCCGAGGCTGCTTCTTCGTCACGGGCCTATGCTGTCAGCCTCAGCACCACCGGTCCAGCACCGGAACACCACCGGATTTCGTCGCGCCACGGTTTTTCGTCCACGGAATCACTTGTCGCGCCCGGGTCCGCATGACACGATCCGAACCGGTCGGCAGCAAGGAGGGGAGATGGCTGGTCCCGGTGGCTCGGGCCTCAGTCGGCGAACGGTGCTCCGGGGAGCGGGGGGCGTGGCGTTCGCGGGGGCGAGCCTGGCGGCACTGAAGCTGCCGTTCTTCTCCGTCTCCGGCGCGCAGCAGGACCCGGCCCTGTGCAAGGCCGAGGACGTCTCGGCCACCGACAAGCGGCTGATCATCAGCAACTGGCCGGCGTACATCGACAAGATCCACCAGTCGGGCTCCACGGTCTCGGTCTTCCAGGAGCAGACCGGGATCTCGGTCAGCTACACCGACGACATCAACGACAACGCCGAGTTCTACGCCAAGGTGAAGAACCAGCTGGCGGCGTGCCAGCCGATCAAGCGCGACATGATCGTGATGACGGACTGGATGGCCGCCCGGATGATCGGGCTGGGCTGGATCCAGCCGCTGGACGCCAGCAAGATCCCCAACGTCCACAAGAACCTCATCCCCGCGCTCCGCAAGAAGCCGTGGGACCCGAACGAGAAGTACCACGCCCCGTGGCAGAGCGGGCTCACCGGCATCGCCTACAACGCGGACGAGACCGACGAGGTGAAGAGCTTCACCGAGCTGCTGACCAGGTCCGACCTCAAGGGCAAGATCACGCTGCTCACCGAGATGCGCGACACGATGGGGTTCATGCTCCGCACGGTCGGCGCCAACCCGGAGCAGTTCACCGACACGCAGTGGCAGAACGCCATCGACTCGCTGCACAAGGCGGTCTCCGACGGGCAGGTCCGGTCCTTCAACGGCAACGACTACCTCAACGACCTGGCGTCCGGGAACACGCTGGCCTGCGAGGCCTGGTCCGGTGACGTGATCATCGCCCAGCAGGACAACCCCAACCTCAAGTTCGTCACGCCGGAGGAAGGGCTGTCGCTCTGGGCCGACAACATGCTCGTGCCCAACCTCGCGACCCACGAGTCGAACGCCGAGGAGTGGATCAACTACTACTACGAGCCCAAGGTCGCGGCCCAGCTCGCGAACTACAACTGGTACATCTGCCCGGTCGAAGGCGCTCAGGAGGAGATGCGCAAGATCCCGGGCGCTGAGAAGGCCGCCGAGAGTCACCTGATCTTCCCCGACGAGGAGATGCTCTCGAACACGTGGGGGTTCATGGCGCTGGACGACCGGCAGGAGATCGCCTACGAAAGGGACTGGGCAGATGTCACAAGTGGTTGAGCACACCGAGCCGCAGTCATCGGGATCGGAGCAGGTCACGGCCGGCCTCGAGCTCCGCGGCCTGACCAAGCAGTTCGCCACCTTCACCGCCGTCGACAACCTCGACCTCGACGTGCCCACCGGGTCGTTCTTCGCCCTCCTCGGCCCGTCCGGCTGCGGGAAGACGACGACCCTGCGGATGGTCGCCGGCCTCGAGACCCCGACGTCGGGCACGATCCGGCTCGGCGAGCGCGAGATCACCTACGACAAGCCGTACCGGCGTCCGGTGAACACGGTGTTCCAGAGCTATGCCCTGTTCCCGCACCTCGACATCTTCGAGAACGTCGCCTTCGGGCTCCGTCGCCAGCGCAAGTCGGACGTCGAGAACCAGGTGAACTCGATGCTGGAGCTGGTCGAGCTGACCACCCAGGCGCGCAAGCGCCCGGCGCAGCTCTCGGGCGGTCAGCAGCAGCGCGTCGCGCTGGCGCGGGCCCTGATCAACAAGCCCGAGGTGCTGCTCCTCGACGAGCCGCTCGGCGCGCTCGACCTCAAGCTGCGCCGTGCGATGCAGATCGAGCTCAAGCGCATCCAGACCGAGGTCGGCATCACGTTCATCCACGTCACCCACGACCAGGAGGAGGCCATGACCATGGCCGACACCATCGCGGTGATGAACGCCGGCCTGATCGAGCAGATGGGCTCACCCGACAACCTCTACGAGAACCCGCGCACGACGTTCGTCGCGAACTTCCTCGGTCAGTCCAACCTCATCGAGGGCGAGATCAAGGGCCGCAACGCGGACCTCACGACGGTCGACATGCACGGCATCGAGGTGTCCATCCCCGCCGCCCGCTGCCACGCCGACAGCGACCGCGGCTGGGTGGGCATCCGGCCGGAGAAGGTCCTGATCGGCGACGAGGGGGAGGCCCTCGACGCGCCCGGGAACACGATTCCCGGTGGTGTGGTGACCGACGTCAGCTTCGTGGGCGTCAGCACCCAGTACCTCGTGAAGATGCCGTGGGGACAGGAGCTCCAGGTGTTCGAGCAGAACACCGGACGCCGCCGGCTCTTCCGGTTCGGCGACAAGGTGGAGCTCTCCTGGCGACCGGAGTACGCCTTCCTGCTCGACCACGAACAGGACGCCGCCGCCGGCGCCCAGCTCGACGACGAGTGAGCCCGGCCGATGGCTACTGAGACGGTCCGCCGGAAGGGACTCGTCGGCTACATCCTGCTGGCGCCCGGTGTGGTGTGGCTGGCGTTGTTCTTCCTGGTCCCGTTCTACTCGCTGGTCGCCACCAGCCTGTTCAACAAGGACGGGTCCGACTTCCGCGGCTACAACATGGTCTACCAGTGGAGCAACTACGGAAACGCGCTCAAGGACTACTGGCCGCAGCTGGTGCGCTCCCTGGCGTACGGCGCGATCGCGACCTTGCTCTGCCTGGTCATCGGCTACGTCCTCGCCTATGCGATCGCGTTCAAGTCGGGACGCTGGAAGAACCTGATGCTGGTGCTGGTGATCGCGCCGTTCTTCACCAGCTTCCTCGTGCGCACCCTGTCGTGGAAGCTGATCCTGGCCGACGACGGCGTGGTCGTGAACACCCTGCAGTTCCTGCACATCCTCGGCCCGAACGGCCACCTGCTCTACACGCCGTTCGCGGTGGTCATGGGGCTCACCTACAACTTCCTGCCGTTCATGGTGCTGCCGTTGTTCGCCAGCATCGACAAGATCGACTACCGGTTGATCGAGGCGTCGAACGACCTCTACGCCAACCCGGCCGTCGGCTTCTGGAAGGTCACCTGGCCGCTCTCGCTGCCCGGCGTGATCTCCGGGACGCTGCTGACCTTCATCCCGGCCGTGGGCGACTACATCAACGACCAGCTCCTCGGCAGCACCAAGACCCGGATGATCGGCAACACGATCCAGGCGCTGTTCACCCAGGCCAACGACTACCCGGCCGCCGGGGCGCTCTCGGTGATGCTGATGGTGCTGATCGTGGCGATGGTCCTGGTCTACGTGAAGCGCGCGGGAACGGAGGACCTGCTGTGATCCGCTGGCTGCGCAAGCACCTGGTGCTGCTGCTCGGGATCCTCGTGCTCGTCTACACGTTCGTGCCGATCTTCATCGTGATCCTGATGAGCTTCAACAAGCTCCCGAACGAGCAGTCGAAGATCTACAAGTTCAACACGTTCACCTTCGACAACTGGCTGCACCCGTGCTCCGACCCGAGCATGTGCGACGCCCTCAGGCGCAGCGTCGAGATCGGGTTCCTGGCGACGCTCGGGGCCACGATCCTCGGCACGCTCGCGGCGTTCGCGCTGGTGCGCCACGACTTCGTCGGCCGGTCGACCACGAACATCCTGATCTTCCTGCCGATGGCCGCACCCGAGATCGTGATGGGGTCCTCGTTGCTGGCGCTGTTCGTCTCCGCGGGGTTCGCCGGGCAGCTCGGCTTCTGGACGATCCTGATCGCCCACATCATGTTCTGCCTGTCCTTCGTGGTCGTCACCGTGCGGTCCCGGCTGGCCGGGCTCAACGACACGCTGGAACAGGCGGCCGCGGATCTCTACGCGACGCCGAGCCAGACGTTCTGGCGGGTCACCTTCCCGCTGGTGCTGCCGGGCATCGCGGCCGCGGCGATGCTGAGCTTCTCGCTGTCCTTCGACGACTTCATCATCACGAACCTGAACGCCGGCAACACCACGACGTTCCCGATGTACGTCTGGGGTGTCTCGCGCAAGACCATCCCGATGCAGATCAACGTCGTCGGCACGGTGATGCTGCTGGTGTCCGTGCTGGTCGTGGTCAGCGGCGAGCTCAACAACCGTCGTCGCCGGCGCGCCCTGGCCGTGGACAAGCCGCGCCGCAAGGACCGGGCCGCGCTGGCGACCGCCGGCCAGTAGCGCGTCGTACGCCGAGGCCGGGTCAGAGGAGCGTCGCGGCCTTCGACAGCACCTCGCGCAGGATCTGCTCGATCTCGTCGAAGTGCTCCTGGTCGCAGATCAGCGGGGGAGCGAGCTGGACCACCGGGTCGCCGCGGTCGTCGGCGCGGCAGTACAGGCCGGCGTCGTACAGCGCCTTGGAGAGGAAGCCGCGGAGCAGCTTCTCCGACTCCTCCTCGTTGAAGGTCTCCTTGGTGTTCTTGTCCTTCACCAGCTCGATGCCGAAGAAGAACCCGTCGCCGCGGACGTCGCCCACGATCGGCAGGTCCTTGAGCTTCTCGAGGGTCCCGCGGAACGCGCCTTCGTTCTCACGGACGTGCTCGTTGATGCGCTCCTTCTCGAAGATGTCGAGGTTGGCCATCGCGACCGCGGTCGAGACCGGGTGCCCACCGAACGTGTAGCCGTGGAGGAAGGTCTCGGTGCCGTGCAGGAACGGCTCCATCAGCCGGTCCGTGGCGATCATGGCGCCGAGCGGCGCGTAGCCGGAGGTGATGCCCTTGGCGCAGGTGATGATGTCCGGCTGGTAGCCGTACCGCTCCGCGCCGAACATGTGGCCGAGCCGGCCGAAGGCGCAGATCACCTCGTCGCTGACCAGCAGGACGTCGTACTCGTCGCAGATCTCGCGCACCCGGTCGAAGTACCCGGGCGGCGGCGGGAAGCAGCCGCCGGAGTTCTGCACCGGCTCGAGGAACACCGCGGCCACGGTGTCCGGGCCCTCGTTCTCGATCGCGACCGCGATCTCGTTGGCGGCCCAGAGGCCGAACTTCTTCTCGTCGTCCTCGAAGTACGGCGCGCGGTAGTAGTTCGTGTTCGGCACCCGGAACGTCGACGGCACGAGCGGCTCGAACGGCGCCTTCATGCCGGGCAGGCCGGTGATCGACAGGGCGCCCTGCGGGGTGCCGTGGTAGGCGATCGCCCGGCTGATCACCTTGTGCTTGTACTGCTTGCCGGTGATCTTGAAGTAGTTCTTGGCCAGCTTCCACGCGGTCTCGACGGCCTCGCCGCCGCCGCTGGTGAAGAAGACGCGGTTGAGGTCGCCGGGGGCGTAGTTGGCGACCCGCTCGGCGAGCTCGATCGCGTTCGGGTGGGCATAGGACCACAGCGGCATGAACGCGAGCTGCTCGGTCTGCTTGGCGGCCGCCTCGGCCAGCTCCGTGCGCCCGTGCCCGAGCTGGCTGACGAACAGGCCGGCCAGGCCGTCGAGGTAGCGCTTGCCGTTCACGTCGTAGATGTAGGGGCCCTCACCGCGCACGATGATCGGCACCTCGCCCTCGTCGTAGGCCGAGTGACGCGTGAAGTGCATCCACAGATGGTCACGAGCTGCCTGCTGCAGGCGTGCGTTGTCGTAGGCGGTCTCGCCGGGCATGGATATCGGTTCCTCGCTGGTCGAAGGGTGCTCCCATCATGATGCGCGCCTGCGGCCTCTGCAAGCGAATCCGTAGGTCTGGCGCGCCGAACGTCACTGAATCCGAAGGTAGGCGCGACGGACTCACGACTGATAGGAAACGTCCATGACCCGCTACGGCGCGCAGTTCGGCCCCGACATCACCTTCCTCGGCGTCCCGGCGGTCGATGTCGCGGACAGCGCGGCGCTGGCGGCGGCCGACGTGGTCGTGGTCGGGGCGCCCTTCGACGGCGGCACCTCGCACCGGCCGGGCACGCGCTTCGGCCCGACGGCGATCCGGCAGACCGACTACCTGCCCCAGGACGGCTCGCGGCCCCACCTGGCCCTGCGGGTGGATGCGCTCCAGGACCTCAGCGTCGTCGACATGGGCGACGTCGAGATGGCACCCGGCGAGATCGAGCGTGCCCTGAAGGCCCTCGAGGACGCGGTGTACGCCGTGGCCTCGGCCGGGACGGTCCCGCTGGTGCTCGGCGGCGACCACTCGATCGCGCTCCCGGACGCCACCGGCGTGGCCCGGCACCTCGGCTTCGGCCGCGTCTCGATGATCCACTTCGACGCCCACGCCGACACGGGCGACATCGAGTTCGGGTCGCTGTACGGGCACGGACAGCCGATGCGCCGGCTGATCGAGTCCGGCGCCCTGCGCGGCGACCGGTTCCTCCAGATGGGGCTCCGCGGCTACTGGCCCGGGCCCGAGACCATGAAGTGGATGGCGGACCAGGACATGCGCTCCTACGAGATGACCGAGATCGGCAAGCGCGGGCTCGAGGCCTGTCTCGACGAGGCGTTCGAGATCGCGATGGACGACTGCGACGCGGTGTTCCTCTCGGTCGACATCGACGTCTGCGACCCGGGCCACGCACCCGGCACCGGGACACCCGAGCCCGGTGGGCTGTCGTCACGGGAGCTGCTCGACGCGGTCCGTCGCATCTGTCGTGAGCTGCCGGTGGCCGGCATCGACGTGGTGGAGGTGTCGCCGCCCTACGACCACGCCGAGATCACGGCGTACCTCGCCAACCGGGTGTGCCTCGAGGCGCTCTCGGGGCTCGCCGTCCGCAAGCTGGGCATCACCCACGATCCCGCCGGCCCCCTACTGGAAGGACGCTGATGGCCACCCTGTTCACCGGAGGTTCGGTCTTCGACGGACGCCGACACCTGCCCGGGCACGGCCTGCTGATCGACGACGGCACGGTCACCGACGTGCTGGACCCCGCGGCGCTCGAGCGGCTCGACCGGGCCGGGCACGACGTCGTCGAGCTCGACGGCGGCCTGGTGTCTCCCGGTTTCACCGACGCCCACTGCCACCCGATCCAGGGTGGGCTCGAGCGGCGGCAGTGCGACCTCACCGACGGCACGACGCGGGAGGACTACCTCGCGATGGTGGCGGCGTACGCCGCGCGGCACGACGGCCCGTGGATCACCGGCGGCGGCTGGGCGATGGCGCCGTTCCCGGGTGGCACCCCCACGGCCGCCGACCTCGACACCGTCGTGCCGGACCGGCCGGTCTTCCTGCCCAACCGCGACCACCACGGCGCGTGGGTGAACTCGCGGGCACTCGAGGTCGCCGGGATCACCGCCGAGACGCCGGACCCCGCCGACGGCCGGATCGAGCGCCTGCCCGACGGGACCCCGCAAGGGACCCTCCACGAGGGCGCCATGGACCTGGTCGCGGCACACCTGCCGGACCTGCCGAAGGCGGCGTACGCCGAGGGTCTGCTGGAGGGTCAGCAGTACCTGTTCTCCCTCGGGGTGACCGCCTGGCAGGACGCGATCGTGGGCGCCTACGACGGGATGGCCGACACCGGCTCGACGTACCTCGATGCGGTCGCGGACGGCTCCCTCGTCGCGGACGTCGTGGGCGCGCTCTGGTGGGACCGGAACCTCGGGCTGGCGCAGATCCCCGACCTGGTCGAGCGGCGCCGGACCCAGTCGGGCGGCCGATTCCGCGCCACCAGCATCAAGATCATGCAGGACGGCGTCTGCGAGAACTTCACGGCCGCGATGCTGTCGCCGTACCTCGACGGGCAGGGGCACGCGACCGACAACGCGGGTCACTCGTTCGTCGACGCCGAGGAGCTGAAGGAGGTCGTGGTCGCGCTCGCGGGCGAGGGCTTCCAGGTGCACGTGCACTGCATCGGCGACCGCGGCACGCGCGAGGCGCTCGACGCGTTCGCGGCGGCGCGCGCGGCCGGTCACTCCGACGACCTGCGACACCACATCGCGCACCTCCAGGTGGTGCATCCCGACGACGTGCCGCGCTTCGCCGAGCTCGGGGTCGCCGCGAACGCGCAGGCGCTGTGGGCGACGCACGAGCCGCAGATGGACGACCTGACCATCCCGTTCCTCGGCGACGAGCGGGCGACCTGGCAGTACCCGTTCGGCGGGCTCCACCGGGCCGGTGCCCGGCTGGTGATGGGCAGCGACTGGCCGGTCACGTCGCCGGACCCGGTCGCCGCCATCCACACCGCCGTCACCCGCACGGCGTACGACGACCCCACCGAGCCCTTCCTCCCCGAGCAGGCCGTCGACCTGACGACCGCGTTCGCGGCGTACACGGCCGGCTCGGCGTGGGTCAACGGCCGCGACCGCACCGACGGCGCCGGCGTGCTCGCTCCCGGTCACGCCGCCGACCTCGCCGTCCTCGACCGCGACCCGTTCACGGGCCCGGCCGACGAGATCGGCGCGGCCCGGGTCAGCTCGACCTGGGTGAACGGGGCCCGCGTCCACGAGGCGTGAGCTCGCCGAGGACGGCACCCGACCGCCGAATCGGCCCGTCACAGGTCGATCCGGTGACGGATACGGTTGACTCGACGGTGCACCACTGTCGGATCCGCAGCGCGCCACGTTAGGCTCCCGCCATGGCGGACCAGACGTTCAAGAACGTGATCAACGGGGAGCTCGTCGACAGCGCCTCCGGTGAGACCTACGACATCGTCGACCCGACCACCGGCGAGGTGTACGCCCAGGCGCCGAAGTCGGGCGCCGAGGACGTCGACCGCGCGTACGCCGCCGCCGCGACGGCGTTCGAGTCCTGGGGCCAGTCCACGCCGCAGGACCGCGGGAACGCGATGCTGAAGATCGCCCAGGCCATCGAGGCGAGGATCGACGAGATCAACGCCGTCGAGTGCCAGGACACCGGCAAGCCGCTCGGCCTGACGATGTCCGAGGAGATGCCGTACGCCTCCGACCACTTCAAGTTCTTCGCCGGAGCCGCGCGCCTGCTCGAGGGCCGCTCGGCCGGCGAGTACATGGCCGACCACACCTCCTGGGTCCGGCGCGAGCCGATCGGCGTCGTCGGCCAGGTCACGCCGTGGAACTACCCGCTGATGATGATGATCTGGAAGATCGCGCCGGCCCTGGCCGGCGGCAACACCATCGTGCTCAAGCCGAGCGACACGACGCCGGCGAGCTCGACCCTGCTCGCGGAGATCTGCCAGGAGTTCCTGCCGCCGGGCGTCCTCAACGTCGTCTGCGGTGACCGCGACACCGGCCGCGCGCTGGTGGACCACAAGACGCCGCAGATGGTGGCGATCACCGGATCCGTGCGTGCGGGGATGGAGGTCGCCGGGTCGGCGGCGAAGGACCTCAAGCGGGTGCACCTCGAGCTCGGCGGCAAGGCGCCGGTGATCGTCTTCGACGACGCCGACATCGAGCGGGCGGCCGAGGGGATCGCCGTGGCGGGCTACTTCAACGCCGGCCAGGACTGCACCGCGGCGACCCGCGTGCTCGCCGGTCCCGGCGTCCACCACGAGTTCGTGGCGGCGCTCACCGAGCAGGCCAAGAACACCAGGACCGGGCTGCCCGACGACGAGGACGTGCTCTACGGCGCGCTCAACAACGCCGACCAGCTGGACCGGGTCACCGGCATGGTCGACCGCCTTCCGGACCACGCCACCGTCGAGATCGGCGGCCACCGCCAGGGGAGCGTCGGCTACTTCTACGAGCCGACCGTCCTGGCCGGCCTCCAGCAGGACGACGAGCAGATCCAGAACGAGATCTTCGGGCCGGTGATCACCGTCCAGAAGTTCGGCGACGAGGCGGAGGCGCTGCGGTGGGCCAACGGCGTGGAGTACGGCCTGGCCTCGAGCGTGTGGACCAAGGACCACGCACGCGCGATGCGGATGTCGAAGCACCTCGACTTCGGCGTCGTCTGGATCAACACCCACATCCCCTTCATCTCCGAGATGCCGCACGGGGGCTTCAAGCACTCCGGCTACGGCAAGGACCTGTCGATGTACGGGCTCGAGGACTACACCCGGATCAAGCACGTCATGTCCTACATCGGCGACTGAGCAACGAGCCGCGAGGAACGAGCGGGTCGTGTCGCGAAGGAGGGTCGAGCAAGCACCACGACCGAGGAACGAGGTCGTGTCGTGCGCGTCGAGACCGAGAAGGGCTGGAGCTGCGAGGGACCGAGCGGGTCGTGTCGCGAAGGAGGGTCGAGCAAGCGCCACGACCGAGGAACGAGGTCGTGTCGTGCGCGTCGAGACCGAGAAGGGCTGGAGCTGCGAGGGACCGAGCGGGTCGTGTCGCGAAGGAGGGTCGAGCAAGCGCCACGACCGAGGAACGAGGTCGTGACGTGCGCGTCGAGACCGGGCGACGCGAGAGCACCCACGGACAACAGGAGGAGGAAGCCATGGCGACGGTCGACGTCCTCATCGCCGGCCACGTCGAGGAGACCGAGGCCGGACAGTCCGTCCACCCCAGCGTCAGCCTGGTCCGCGACGGCGACCTCGTCATCGTCGTGGATCCCGGCATCCTGTCCGACCCCGCGCTGCTCACCGACGCCCTCGCCGGCCACGGGCTCACCGTCCACGACGTCACCCACGTCTTCGTCACGCACCACCATCTCGACCACACCCGCAACGTCGGGATGTTCCCGACCGCGCGCGTGGTGGACGTCGACTCGGTGTACGACGGGTCGCTGTGGCTCGACCACGACGGCGACGGCCACCACCTCGGCCCCGACGTCTCGGTCATCGAGACGCCCGGTCACGCCCAGGAGTGCGCTGCCCTCGTCGTGCGCACCGATGACGGTACGGTCGTGCTCACCCACGCCTGGTGGTTCGCGGACATGACACCCGTCCGGGACCCGCTGGCGTGGGACCAGGACGCGTTGGACCGGAGTCGCGAGCGCATCCTCGGGATCGCCGACATCGTCGTCCCCGGACACGGACCGGCCTTCCGGCCGGGAGCCATGAGCACGAAGACACCAGGGCCAGGAGGAGGCAGCAGCGGATGAGGATCCTGCTGGTCGGTTCCGGCGGCGTGGGGGCGGCGTTCGCGTCGATCGCCGCGCGTCGGGACTTCTTCGAGACGATCGTGGTCGCGGACTACGACCCGAGCCGGGCGGAGCGGGCCGCTGCCCAGGACGACCGGTACGTCGCGGCGCAGGTCGACGCGTCGGACGCGGCGTCGGTGACGGCGCTGTGCCGCGAGCACCGCATCACCCACGTGATGAACGCCGTCGACCCGGTCTTCGACATGACGATCTTCGAGGGTGCCTTCGACGCGGGCGCCGACTACCTCGACATGGCGATGTCGCTGTCGAAGCCGCACCCGGAGACGCCGTACGAGAAGACCGGCGTGAAGCTCGGCGACGAGCAGTTCGCCGTGGCCGACCGCTGGGAGTCGGCCGGGCGGCTCGCGCTGGTCGGCATCGGGGTGGAGCCCGGCCTCTCCGACGTCTTCGCGAGGTACGCCGCCGACCACGACTTCTCCGAGATCGACGAGCTGGGCACCCGCGACGGCGCCAACCTCGTGGTGACCGACGAGGCCGGCCACGAGATCTTCGCGCCGTCGTTCTCGATGTGGACCACGATCGAGGAGTGCCTCAACCCGCCGGTGATCTGGCAGGACGGCGAGTGGCACACCACGGCACCGTTCAGCGAGCCGGAGGTGTTCGACTTCCCGGAGGGGATCGGGCCCGTCGAGTGCGTGAACGTCGAGCACGAGGAGGTGCTCCTGATGCCGCGCTGGGTCGACTGCCGGCGCGCGACGTTCAAGTACGGCCTGGGCGACGAGTTCATCACCATCCTCAAGGTGCTGAACACGCTCGGTCTCGACCGCACCGAGAAGATCCGGGTCAAGGGCGTCGAGGTCAGCCCGCGCGACGTCGTCGCCGCGGTGCTCCCCGACCCGGCGACCGTCGGGCCGCGGATGAAGGGCAAGACCTGTGCCGGCCTCTGGGTGACCGGGACGGGCAAGGACGGACAGCCTCGGTCGACGTACTACTACCACGTCGTCGACAACGAGTGGACGATGCGGGAGTACGGCCACCAGTGCGTGGTCTGGCAGACCGCGATCAACCCCGTCGTCGCCCTCGAGCTGCTGTCCAACGGCACGTGGTCAGGCGCCGGCGTGCTCGGCCCGGAGGCCTTCGACAGCGTGCCGTTCCTCGACCTGCTGACCGAGTACGGCTCGCCCTGGGGACGCCGCGAGATGAGCGCCTGACGTGTCGGCCGTCACGACCCAGGACCTGAGCAAGGACTTCGGTGACGTGCGCGCCGTGGACGGCCTCGGCCTGGAGATCGCCGACGGCGAGTTCTTCTCGATGCTCGGGCCGTCCGGCTCGGGCAAGACGACGGTGCTCCGGCTGGTGGCCGGCTTCGAGCGCCCGACCGCGGGACGGATCCTGCTCGGCGACGAGGACGTGACGGACCTCCCGCCCCACCGCCGTGACGTGAACACCGTCTTCCAGGACTACGCGATCTTCCCGCACATGGACGTGCTCACGAACGTCGAGTACGGCCTGCGGGTGAAGAAGGTCGACCGCAAGCAGCGCCGCGACCGGGCGCAGGAGGCCCTCGCCGCCGTCCGGCTCGAGGGGTTCGGCAAGCGACGTCCCCACCAGCTCTCCGGTGGGCAGCGGCAGCGGGTGGCGCTGGCCCGCGCCCTGATCAACCGCCCGAAGGTGCTGCTGCTCGACGAGCCGCTGGGGGCGCTGGACCTCAAGCTGCGCCGCGAGATGCAGCTCGAGCTGAAGCAGATCCAGCGCGACGTCGGGATCACCTTCGTGTTCGTGACCCACGACCAGGAGGAGGCGCTCTCGATGAGCGACCGGGTCGCGGTGTTCAACCAGGGCCGCGTGGAGCAGGTCGCGACGCCGGTCGAGCTGTACGAGAGCCCCGCGAGCTCGTTCGTCGCCGGCTTCGTCGGCACGTCGAACCGGATCGGCGGTGCCGCAGCGCAGCAGCTGCTGGGCACGCCCGGTGAGTACGCCGTACGCCCCGAGCGGCTGCGCGTGGTGCCGGCCGGGAGCTCGCTGGACGGTGGCGAGCTGACGCTGCCGGGTCGGGTGCGCGAGGTCGTCTACCTCGGGCCGACCACCCACGCCATCGTCGAGCTCGACGGCGGGACGACGCTGACCGTGTCGCGGCCCAACAACGGAGGTGCCTCCGAGCCGGCGCTCGAGGCATCCGACCGACTCGTCGCGGTGGCACTCCACCGCGACTCCCTGATCGCTCTCTCGGGAGGGACCGAGGAAACCGAGGAGACAGCATGACCAGAACTCGCACGAAGTTCCGCGCCCTCGGGGCACTGGTGGGCGTCGCGGCCCTCGCCCTCGTGGCCGGCTGCGGCACGTCGAAGGCGTCGGACGACGCGGCGCCGGGCAGTCAAGGCTTCCAGGTCCCCGACATCCCGATGCAGAAGTCCCTCGGCCAGATGGAGGGCAAGGTCAACATCCTCGCCTGGCCGGGCTACGCCGAGGACGGCAGCAACGACCCCAAGGTCGACTGGGTCACGCCGTTCGAGCAGCAGACCGGCTGCCAGGCCAACGTGAAGTACTTCGGCACCTCCGACGAGGCCGTCAACCTGATGAAGTCCGGCGGGTACGACGTGGTCTCGGCGTCCGGCGACGCCTCGCTGCGCCTCATCGCCTCCGGCGACGTCGCGCCGGTGAACACCGACCTGATCAAGGACTACAGCCAGATCGAGCCGTTCCTCAAGGACCGCTCCTGGAACAGCGTCAACGGCCAGATGTACGGCGTGCCGCACGGCTGGGGCGCCAACCTGCTGATGTACCGCACCGACGACGTGAAGCCGGCCCCGACCAGCTGGGGCGCGGTGTTCACCGACGCGTCGAAGTACAAGGGCAAGGTCACGGCGTACGACTCGCCGATCTACATCGCCGACGCGGCGCTGTACCTGATGAAGACCCAGCCGGACCTCGGCATCAAGAACCCGTACGCCCTCGACCAGAAGCAGCTCGACGCGGCGGTCTCCCTGCTCAAGGACCAGCGTCAGAACGTCTCGGAGTACTGGGCGGACTACCTGAAGGAGGTCCAGGCGTTCAAGACCGGCGACTCGGTGATCGGCACGACCTGGGAGGTCATCCAGCAGGTGGCGGCCGGCGAGAAGGTGCCGGTCAAGGCGATCCTGCCCACCGAGGGCGCCACCGGCTGGTCGGACACCTGGATGATCAGCGCGAAGGCGGAGCACCCGAACTGCGCCTACGCCTGGATGTCCTACATCACCGAGCCGAAGCCGCAGTCGGAGGTCGCGCAGTACTTCGGCGAGGCGCCGGCCAACGGGCAGGCGTGCCAGATCACCGGCAAGGCCTTCTGCGACGACTACCACACGACCGACGCGGCCTTCGCCAAGAAGATCTGGTACTGGACCACGCCGATCACCCAGTGCCTGGACGGGCGCACGGACACGACCTGCACCGACTACGGCGACTGGACCCAGGCCTGGACCGAGATCAAGGGCTGACCATCGGTCGTGTCGGCTCCCACAGCGCAGGCGGCTCCCGCCGGGGCGAAGCAGCCCCGGCGGGGGTCGTTGCTGAGCCGTTCGGCCGGCCTGCGCACCACGCTGCTGCTCCTGCCGCCGATGCTGTGGCTCGGCGTGGCGTACCTCGCGGCGCTGGCCGCGCTGTTCGTGTCGTCGCTGTGGGGGCAGAACGACTTCACCGGTGAGATCGAGCGGGTCTGGTCCTTCGACAACTACCGGCAGCTGTGGGACATCCCCGTCTACCGGACGATCGCGTTCCGGACGATCGGGATCGCGGCGCTGGTGACGGTCGTGGACGCCGTGCTGGCGTTCCCGATCGCGCTGTACATGGCGAAGGTCGCCTCGCCCCGCGTCCGCCGGCTGCTCGTGATCGCGGTGCTGATGCCGCTGTGGGCGTCGTACCTGGTCAAGGCGTACGCCTGGCGCGGCATGTTCTCCGAGGGCGGCCTGATCGACTGGCTGGGCCGGCCGTTCGGCATCCACTCGCCGGGCTACGGCCTGGCCGCCACCACGGTCACGCTCGCCTACCTCTGGCTGCCGTACATGATCCTGCCGATCTACGCCGGCCTCGAGCGGGTGCCCGACTCGCTGCTGGAGGCCAGCGGTGACCTCGGCGCCGGGTCCTTCACGACCTTGCGGCGCGTGGTGCTGCCGATGGCGTTCCCCGCGGTCGTGGCCGGCTCCATCTTCACGTTCTCGCTGACCCTGGGCGACTACATCGCGGTGACCATCGTGGGCGGTGCCCAGCAGCTCATCGGGACCGTCGTCTACGCCAACGTCGGCACCGCCAACAACCTGCCGTTCGCGGCGGCCTTCGCCACCGTCCCGGTCGTGGTGATGCTCGTCTACCTCGCGGCGGTACGTCGCACCGGCGCCCTGGAGAACCTGTGACCATCGACGGACGGCTCAAGGTCGTGCTCCGTGTGCTCACCGGCCTCGTGCTGCTGGTCGTGTACGTGCCGCTGGCGCTGGTGGTGCTGAACTCCTTCAACGTCGACCGCACGTTCACCTGGCCACCGCCGGGGCTGACCTTCCACTGGTGGCGGATTGCGGTGCACAGCTCGGGTGCACGGCACGCCCTGCTGGTGAGCATCGAGGTCGCGCTGCTCGCGACGGCGATCGCCCTGGTGCTCGGGACGCTCGCGGCGCTGGCCCTGCGGCGTACCCGCTTCTACGGCCGGAACGTCGTCTCGCTGCTGATCATCCTGCCGATCGCGCTGCCGGGCATCGTCACGGGCATCGCGCTCAACAACGCGTTCCGGACGATGCTCGGGCTCGAGCTCGGCTTCTTCACGATCGTGGTCGCGCACGCGACCTTCTGCATCGTGACGGTCTTCAACAACGTCCAGGCGCGACTCCAACGCGTCGCTCCGTCGCTCGAGCAGGCCTCGGCCGACCTCGGCGCCGGCCCGTTCACGACGTTCCGGCTGGTGACCTTCCCGATGCTGCAGTCGGCGCTGCTGGCCGGCGGCCTGCTGGCGTTCGGGCTGTCCTTCGACGAGATCGTGGTCACCACCTTCACCGCGGGGCCGGAGACGCAGACGCTGCCGATCTGGATCTTCCAGAACCTCTTCCGGCCCAACCAGGCGCCGGTGGTGAACGTGGTCGCCGCGGTGCTCGTGCTGCTGTCGGCGGTCCCGATCTACTTCGCCCAGCGGCTCTCGGGCGACGTCGCCTCGGGAGCCGCGGGCGCACACTGACCCGGCTCGTCGGCGAACCGAAGCCTCCTCGTGTGCATCTGACCGTGCGAGCCGGTCTCCGCGCACCGGCTCGAGAGAGGCGACGACATGGAGATCCGACGTCTCGGGGTGACAACCGCGTGCTCGCTGGCCGTGGCCTGGGGCCTGCCCGCGGCCGCCGACGCGAGAGACGACTCGCCGGACCGCTCGGCGAGGTGCGGCGGACGGGTGGCGACCATCGTCGGCACCGGCCACGCCGACGTCCTGAGAGGGACCGCCGGTCCCGACGTGATCGCCGCCCTCGGCGGCAACGACACGGTGACCGGACTGGGTGGGGACGATCGGCTGTGCGGGGGCCCGGGCCAGGACCGGCTCGTCGCGGGACCCGGGAACGACGTCCTGCTGGGTGGCAGGGACTGGCTGCACGTCAACGACGAGGGAAGCACCGAGCGGGTGGGCGACTACCTCGTCGGGGGCCTCGGCGACGACCGGCTCCTTCCGGGTCGTGACCGCCGGCCGGCCGACGAGATCGTCCCCGACACCGTCTCGTGGGAAGCGGCCGGCCATGCCGTGCACATCGACGCCGCCACGGGCACCGCCACCGGCGAGGGTCACGACCGGTTCGCCTCACGCGGTGCGTGGATCCTCGGCTCGGCCCACGGCGACACCATCGCCGGGAGCCGGTTCCGCGACCTGCTCGGCGGCGGCCCGGGTGCCGACCGGATCAGCGGCAGGGGCGGCAACGACCGGATCGTGACGGATCCCGGCCTCGGTGGGTCCGCTGCCGACGTCGCCATCGGTGGGCTCGGTGACGACATGATCAGCGCCGGCGGCGGGGAGGACCTGCTGCGCGGCGGCCCGGGCGACGACCTGCTGGACGACATGGGTCCGGCCGCCGACCGGCTGTACGGCGGACCGGGCGCCGACAAGCTGTTCACCCAGATCACCGACGTGCCGGGCGCCGACCAGGTGGTCGACGGCGGCCCGGGGACCCGCGACCTCGTCGACCTGCACACGCAGACGATCAACCCGACGACGGAGCCGTCGTCAGCGGTCTGGTCGATGAGCACCGGGTTGCTCGTCTACACCCTCGACCACGCGGTGAGCCTCACCGTGGCTCAGGTGGAGCGCGTCGACCTCTCGGCATGGGGCACGTCCTGGACCATCACCGGCACCCCGGGGCCGGACCAGCTGTCCGCGTCCGGGTCCTGGGGCACGGTGTTCCACGGCCGCGGAGGCGACGACACCTTCCTGGGGTCGGCGTACGACGACACGTTCCGCGGCGGCCCGGGGACGGACCACTCCCCGGGCATGGGGTCCGGGAACGACACCTGCTCGAGCGTCGAGGTGATCGACGAGACCGACTGCGAGACGGTGAGTCCCTAGAGACCCACCGCGCGGTCAGAGCCCAGAGGCCTCGGCCAGCAGCTGCAGGGTCTGCTCGCGGTGGGGCGCCCGGTCGGGCGCGGTGTCGGCGGATGCGCCGGCGATCGGGTGGATCATCACCTCGTCGACGGCGTACGTCGCAGCCAGCTCGGCGACCTGCTTCGCCGCGTCGTCCGGGGTCGCGACGACCCAGCGTCCGGTCATCTGCTCGGCGAGGGCGCGGTGCTCCTCGGGAAGCCCGCGTGCCTCGGCCTCCTCGATCGTCGGCTGCGCGAACAGCGGCTGGCCGGTGCGGAGGGCCACCATCGTCAGCAGGTTGGGCAGCGCGCGCCGGTCGGCCTCCTCCTGGGTGTCGGCGACCACGGCGTTGACGGTCAGGAAGGTGCGCGGCTCCGGGTAGCGCTCGGACGGCTGGTAGCGGGAGCGGTAGAGCTCGAGTGCCTCCGCGGTGCCGCGACCGGAGAAGTGGTGGGCGAAGACGTAGGGCAGCCCGCGCGCGGCGGCGAGCTGGGCGGAGAAGTCCGACGAGCCGAGCAGCCAGAGGTCGGGCGCCGTCGTGGCGTGGGGTGTGGCGCGGAGGGCCTGGACGCGCCCCGCCACCTGCATCGCCACCCCGTCGGGCGACATCATCGCGACGACGTCCTCGACGTACTGCGGGAAGTGGTTCACCGCGTCGTCGGTGACCCCGCCCGCCCCGTGGCGCAGCGCAACGCTGGTGAGCGGGTCGGTGCCCGGGGCGCGCCCGATGCCGAGGTCGATGCGCCCCGGGTACGCCGCCTCCAGGAGCGCGAACTGCTCGGCGACGACGAGCGGCGCGTGGTTGGGCAGCATCACGCCGCCCGACCCGACGCGGATGCGGTCGGTGACGCCGGCGACCATGGCGACGAGCACGGGCGGGTTGGTGGCCGCCACGGCCGGCATGTTGTGGTGCTCGGCGAGCCAGTAGCGCCGGTATCCGAGCCGGTCGGACACCTGGGCGAGCGAGCGGGTGGCGGCCAGGGCCTCTCCGGTGGTCTGACCGCTGCGGACCGGGACGAGGTCGAGGACGGAGAGTGCGGGGTTGGTCACGTAGGGGCAACGTCGTCGACGCCGGCTGCCATTCCGGACCGGCGGCCCGTGCTCGCTGACGTGGCCGGTGGCCGGAGGTGGTGGCGAGCGCGCCATTGGGCGGGCGCCGTACCGCTGTGGCGCTTGAACGCGCGGCTGAACGCCTCCTCCGCGTCGTACCCCACGCGCCTGGCGACGGCCGCGACCCCCAGGTCCGTGGACGTGAGCAGGTCGCGGGCCAGGTGCATGCGCCACTCGGCCAGGTAGCGGATGGGGGAGAGGCCGAGCACCTCGCGGAAGCGGGCGTCGAGCGCGGAACGCGACACCGCGGCCCGCCGCGACAGGGCGTCGACGGTCCAGCGCTGGCCGGGCTCGCCGTGGATCGCGGCGAGCGCGGGCTGGAGCACCGGGTCGCGGAGGGCCGCGGCCCAGCCGTGGTCGAGCGACGGGGCCGTGGCCAGGTGCTGCCGCAGCACCTCCACCAGGAGCAGCTCCGGCAGCCTCGTCGGGACCGCATCGGGGCCGAGAGGGGAGGTGTCGGCCTGGCTCAGGGCGTACTCGATGTTCGCCCGCACCCAGCCGGCCGAGGCCTCGTCGCGGGGCCGGACCACGAACACGGCCGGGAAGACCCGGAGGGCCGGGTCGAAGAGGACGTCCTCGCTGTGCAGGAACCCGCAGACCACGTTCGTGAGCTCGCCGCCGTCCCCGCCGTGCCGGATGACCGGCAGGCGCGTCCACGGAGGCGCCTCCATGATCGAGCCGAGGGGCACCGACGTCGCGTCACCGACGCCGCCCATCCGGTGCTGGTCGCCGTACGGCAGGACGATCACGTCGCCGGCCGAGGCCCAGTGGCGCACCTCGCCGTCCACCTCGACCCAGCAGGTGCCGGAGGCGACGAGGTGGAACAGCACGACGCGGTCGGTGCCGGGTCGCAGGATCGCGGCGGTCTCCGGACCGGTCAGCGAGACGTAGGACCACGGGTCGCGGTACTCCGCGCGCAGGAAGATCGCGCCCTCGAGGCGCAGCCGCTCGAGCGCCGCCGCGAAGGCGGTGGGGAGCGGGGCGGCGTCGTCGCTGGTCATCCGGTCAACCTCGTCGGGCGCTGGGTCATGGCCCGAGGGGCCACGTCGCGCGACGCTCATGGTGGCACAAGGACGGTCCTTGTGGCCGTCGAGAAAGGAGCCGTCGATGGCGCTGTTCATGGACGTGCACACCCTGCCCGGACCGGTCGGCATGGCCGACGCCGCGCAGGCCCACGCGGCCGACCTGCAGACGCAGGAGCGGTACGGCGTGAGCTACCTGAAGTACTGGGTGGACGAGTCGCAGGGGAAGATCTTCTGCCTCGTCGAGGCCCCCGACGCCGAGGCCGCCGCCAGCGTCCACCGCGAGGCCCACGGTCTCGTCGCGGACGCGATCTACCCGGTGGCGGAGGGTGCCTGACCTCGGTGGTCGGGCGGCGTACGGGGGCGTGTAACCGACCCTTCGGGGATCTTCACCCCGCTTCGGGACCGGCGTGTCGGCCCCACTGGGGTCGGTTACACGCCTCCACCTCCGCTCAGGCGGTCGGGCCCTTCGTCCGTACGTCGGCCACCGTGCTCATCGCGTCGCGGAGCTCGGTGAGCCAGTCGTCCTCGTGCTGGGCGACCAGCCGCACGCACCACGCGAGCGCATCCGCCCGCGACCGCGCCACCCCGGCGTCGACGAGGGTGTCGAGCACCTGGCGCTGCGGCTGCCGCAGCCGGGTCATGGTCGGGGCGGCCAGGTGGGTGAAGAGCTCCTCGTGGTCGCCGAGCCTCACGCCCCAGCTCACGGTGCGCTCGTAGCGCCGCTGCGCCTCCCGGGCGATCGCCATCCGCTGCTCGCGGGTGTCCTCGCGGAACGCGCTGGCCCGCCCGGCCCGCGCCTCCTCGGTCTCCGCCTCGCTCTCGCCGGCGCTCACGTCGGCCAGCCGGAGGGTCACCACGATCTCGTCGCGGTCGATGCTGATGTCGGCAGGGGACTCCTGCCACTCCGCGGGCAGCCGACCGGAGAACCAGCCCCGCACCCGCTCGCGGGCCTCATCTGTAATCATGTAATCGAGATTACACCCAGATCCAAACGCACCCGTCCGCCGCCGTACCGCAGGCGGTCCTCAGGCGAGGCTCAGGCGGTGGCGGCGAAGGCCTCGGCGATGACGTCGAAGGCCTCCTCGAGCAGGTCGTCGCCGATCGAGAGGGGCGGCAGGAAGCGGAAGACGTTGCCCCAGGTGCCGCAGGTGAGGACGACGACACCGTTGCGGTGGCAGTACGCCGCGACAGCCCCTGCGCGGGCGGCGTCCGGCTCGAGGGTGCCGGGCTTGACCAGCTCGATCGCCATCATGGCGCCGCGGCCGCGGATGTCGCCGATGGTCGGGTGGTCGGCCGCGATCGTTTCCAGCCGGCGACGGATGACGGACTCGATCGTCCGGGCCCGCGAGGGGAGGTCGTGGGTGCGCATCTCCTCGATCGCCCCGAGTGCGGCCGCGCAGGCGACCGGGTTGCCGCCGTACGTGCCGCCGAGGCCGCCGGCGTGGACGGAGTCCATGATCTCGGCCCGGCCGGTGACGGCAGCCAGAGGCAGCCCGCCGGCGATGCCCTTGGCGGTCGTGATCAGGTCGGGTACGACGCCCTCGTGGTTGCAGGCGAACCAGTCGCCCGTGCGACAGAAGCCCGACTGGATCTCGTCGGCCACGAACAGCACGTCGTTGTCGCGGCACCACGCGGCCAGGGCGGGCAGGAACCCGTCGGCCGGCACCACGAAACCGCCCTCGCCGAGGATCGGCTCGATCACGAGGCAGGCGAGGTTCTGTGCGCCGACCTGCTTGTCGATCTGGTCGATGGCGCGGGCCGCGGCGTCGGCACCCTTGATCCCTTCGGTCTCGCGGAACGGGTAGGACATCGGCACCCGGTAGACCTCACCGGCGAAGGGACCGAAGCCGTTCTTGTACGGCATGTTCTTCGAGGTCATCGCCATCGTCAGGTTGGTGCGCCCGTGGTAGGCGTGGTCGAAGACGACGACCGCGTCCTTGCCCGTCGCGACGCGCGCGATCTTGACCGCGTTCTCGACCGCCTCCGCACCGGAGTTGAACAGCGCCGACTTCTTCGCGTGGTCACCCGGGGTGAGCTCGGCGAGGGCCACCGCCACGTCCACGTAGCCGTCGTACGGCGTGATCATGAAGCAGGTGTGGGTGAACGCCGCGACCTGGTCCTGCACGCGCGACACGACCGACGGCGCTGCGTTGCCGACGGTGGTCACCGCGATGCCCGACCCGAGGTCGATGAGGGTGTTGCCGTCGGCGTCGAGGATGACGCCGCCGCCGGCGGCCTCGACGAACACCGGCAGGGTGGTGCCCACTCCGTCGGCGACGTACTGCTTCTTGCGGGCCAGCTTCTCCTGCGACCGAGGGCCCGGGATCTCGGTGACCAGGTTGCGCTGCTGGGTGAGGGACGTGCCGCCGGCGACCGTGGTGCTCATGACCGCAGCCTACGGCGGTGCCGACGACCGGTTCCAGCGGTGCCGGAGCCACTGATCCACGGAATCCGTGGCCCACCTGAGGTGTCGGGACGGTCTGCCAGAATCCCCTCCATGCCGCTGGCGAGGTACAAGGATCTCTGCATCGACGTGGCCGACGCGAAGGCCTCGGGGGAGTACTGGTCGACCATGCTCGGCTGGTCGCTCGAGATGCACGACGACGGCGATGCCCACCTGCGCGACGACGCCGGCCGTGTGCAGGTGTGGCTGAACGTCGTCCCGGAGCCCAAGACCGTGAAGAACCGCGTGCACCTCGACGTGAACGCCGAGTCCGTGCAGCGCGCGCTCGACGCCGGCGCGACCTTCTTCGCGGCGTACCCCCGGTGGACGACGCTGCTCGACCCGGACGGTCAGGAGCACTGCGTGTTCCCGCGCGAGGAGGGCTTCGACAAGCGCCCCTACGAGCTGGTCTGGGACTGCGCCGACGACGCTCGCGCGAGCCGCGACATCGCCTCCTGGTGGTGTGAGGTGCTGGGCGGTGCGGTCACCGACGACGACGGCGACGCCGCGCTCCAGGACATCCCGGAGTGCCCGTGGGACTACGTCGTCTTCGGCGGCGTGCCCGAGCCGAAGACCACCAAGAACCGCGTCCACGTCGACGTCACCACCGACGACCTCGACGCCCTCGTCGCGCACGGCGCGACCGTGCTGCGGGCGAAGGGTGACGGCGGGATCGGCTGGACGGTGCTGGCCGACCCCGACGGCAACGAGTTCTGCGCCTTCACCGACTGACGAGCAGGGGCGTCAGGGTGTGTGCCGCAGCCGCACCGACAGGCAGGTCACACATCCCTCGAGCTTGATGAACTCGCCGATGTCCACCGCGACGACGTCGAGGCCACGCTCCTCGAACAGCTGCCTGCTCTGCGGCGCGTCGGAGCTCATCAGCACCGTGTCGTCGCCGAGCAGGACGACGTGCGACCCCGACTCCTCGGGTACGGCGAGGAAGGGGTCCCAGACCTCCGAGTCGTCCACGAGCGGTGCGTAGCCGACGACGGTGCCGTCCGGCAGCGCCGTCACCGCCGACTTCAGGTGCAGCACCTTGCTGAGAGGAACGGGGACGGCCCGCGCGCCGTAGGGCGCGAGGTACGCCGCCAGCTGGTCGAAGCCGGCCCGGTTGGTGCGCCCGCCGAGCCCCACCCACACCGTTCCGTCGTGCTTGAGCACGTCGCCCCCGTCGAGGGTGCCCGGGGCCTCGATCCTCACGACGTCGTAGCCGAGGGCGCCCAGGACCTCGGCGGTCGCGGCCGTCTCGGGCTTCCGCTCGTCGGCCCCGGGTCGCGTGATGACCGCTCGGTTGCCGTACATCACGACCGTGTCCTCGACGAAGACGCCATCGGGACAGGTCTCGATCGGGGGCACCTCGATGGTCTCCCAGCCGGCACCCCGCAGGGCGTCGACGTATCCCTCCCACTGCCGCATCGCCAGGTCGACGTCGACCGGCTGCCGGTCGATGTGGGTGACCAGGCCCTCCGCGAGGCGAGGGGACGGGCGGCGTACCAGGGCACGGCGGTCCAGCATGGCCGGAGTCTAGGTCGCCGCTCGGTGGTCTTGCCGACGGTGGCACGACGCGAGACCGTTCATCTCGGGTCGGCTGTCGAGGGAGGCCGGGCATGACGGAGGCGATCGCGGGCCGCACGGCCGAGATCGGGATCCTCGACGCGCTGCTCGCCGACCGAGTGGCCGAGCCACGCTCGGTCCTGATCGAGGGGGCGCCCGGCATCGGGAAGACCACGCTCCTGCGTGGGCTCCTCCGCTCCGCGCGGGAGCAGGAGTACGCCGTGGCCGTGTGCCAGCCGACCCGCGCCGAGATGAACCTGTCGTACGCCGGACTCGTCGGGCTGCTCGATGCCGTCGGTCTCGAGGTCGTGGACGCGCTGCCCGCCCCGCAGGCGCGCGTGCTCCGCACGGTGATGCGACTGGACGACGGTGCCGAGCCGATCGACCGGCTGTCGCTCGGGCTCGCGACCGCGGCGGCCGTGCGGTCCGTGGCCGCAGAGAAGCCGCTCCTCCTGGCGGTCGACGACTCCCAGTGGCTCGACCAGCCCACGGCCCGCGTCCTCGCCTTCGTGGTACGCCGGCTGGCCGGCACCGGCGCGCGGGTCGCCGTCGTGCGCACCCTCGGCGCCGTTCCGCTGCTCGGTGGTGACCGCCCGCCCGCCGGCGACGACCCGGTCGACTGGGCCGTGGAGCTGCCACGCGCGATGCCCGAGGGCCGCAGCCGACAGCCTCCACGTGGGTCCGGTCGATCCGAGCGACCTCTCGCGGATCCTCCGCCGGACCCTCGGCTGGGCACCGGCCTGGCCCCGGGTGGTCCGGATCGCCGAGCTCTCCCAGGGCAACCCGTTGCACGCCCTCGAGCTGGCGCGTGCGTTCGGAGCGTCCCGGGCCGGCGAGGACCTGGCGGGTCCGGTCCCCGACAGCATCCTGGAGCTCGCCCGATCGCGGCTGGAGGGGCTGCCGGGCCACGTCCGGGACGCCGTCGGGCTCGCCGCGGTGCCGCGCGACCCGACCGTGAACCTCCTCGCGCATCTCGACCCTGCGGCCCTCGACCTGCGCGACGCGCTCGAGGCCGCGGCCCGTCAGGGCATCGTCACCGTCGAGTCCGGCCGCGTGCGGTTCAGCCACCCGATCCTGGCCGCCGCGGCGTACGGCTCGCTCCCGTCGACGCGGCGCCGCGAGCTGCACCGCGCCCTCGCCATGCTCTCGGACAACCTCGAGGAGCGGGCGAGACACCTGGCCACGGCGAGCGAGGAGCCGGACGCACAGGTGGCGGTCGCGCTCGAGGGGGCGGCCGAGCAGGCCTGGCGCCGCGGTGCTCCCGACGCGGCGGCCGACCTCCTGCTGATGGCGTGCCGGCTGACACCGCCGACGGACGACGACGCCCTGGCCCGCCGCCGGATCGCCCACGGCCGGCTGCTCCACAGCTCCGGCGACGCCCCCGGCGCCGTCGCCGAGCTCGAGGCGCTCGTGGCGACCCTGCCCGCCGGGATGCTCCGGGCCACCGCCCTCTTCCACCTCATGTACGTCACCCGGCTCGCGGGCTCGCTCGAGCGCGCCGTGGAGCACGGCATCCAGGCCGCGGACGAGGCAGTGGATGATCCCCTGGTCCGCTCGGAGGTGCTCGAGCTCCTGTCACGGATCTCCGACAACGACATCCCGCGCAAGCTGGACGCAGCCCAGCGCGCGGTCGAGGCGGTCGACCAGGTCCCGCACCCGGACCCGGAGGTGGTCTTCCAGGCCCGCGCCGCGCTGGTCGAGGCCGAGTTCTACGCCGGTCTCGGCGTCCACCTCGAGCGGCTGGAGGGACTGGACGCCGAGTTCACACCACGCTTCCCGCCCGTGCGGACCGCCTCCCACGGCGACGACCTGGTCGGCCGGCTCCTGACGTACGACGGTCGCGTGGACGAGGGGCTCGCGCTGCTGCGCGGGATGTACGACCGTGCGAGCGTCGAGAACCGGTCGATCCTCCCCGCGATCCTCGGCTGGATGGCCGAGGGGCAGCTGATGGCCGGCCGCTTCGTCGAGGCCTTCGCGCTCACGCAGGAGGCGCTCGACCGCACCGAGGAGATCGGCGGGAAGGCCGGCTTCCCCTGGGAGACGGGGTTCCACGCCGTGGCCCTGGCCAGGCTCGGCCGGCTGGCGGAGGCGGATTCGGCGGCACGCCAGGTCGTCACCACGGATGCCCCCGACCCCGCGGTCGGCCTCGACGCACTCCCGGCCTGGCTGGCGCTCGGCCTGGTGGCCTCGTCGAGGGGTGACCACGCCCGGGCGGTCGTGCACCTGCGCACGCTCGACCTGGTCAAGCGCGAGGCCGGGATCCGCGAGCCGCGGATGTGTGCCCACGCCGGCGAGCTCGTCGAGGCCCTGATCGCGACGGGGGAGCTCGACGAGGCAGCATCGGTGCTCGCACGCCTCGACGACGAGGCGACGTCCTCCGCGGGCCGGTCCTCCTCGGCGGTCGCCGAACGCTGCCGCGCGACCCTGCTGGCCGCCCGCGGCGAGCTGGACGAGGCGGTCGCGGCCGCCGAGCGGTCACTCGCCCGGTACGACGCGCTGCCCATGCCATTCGAGCGCGCGCGCACGCTCCTGGTCCTGGGCCAGCTCCGGCGCCGGCGGAGGGAGAAGCGGCTCGCCCGCGAGGCGCTGGAGGAGGCGCTGGCGGCGTTCGAGGCTGCCCGCACCCCGGTCTGGGCCGAGCGGGTGCGCAGCGAGCTCGCCCGGATCCCGGGTCGCGGCTCGGCCGGGCGGCTGACCCCGACGGAGGAGATCGTGGCCCGGCTCGCCGCCGAGGGTCTGAGCAACCGCGAGATCGCGGAGCGCGCCTTCCTCAGCCCGAAGACGGTCGAGGTCAACCTGACGCGGGTGTACCGCAAGCTCGGAGTACGCCGTGCGGCGCTGGCGGGCCGACTGGCCGAGCTGCAGGGGGCCGACCACACGCACTCGTAGGGGAAACCCTGATTCCGGCGGGTCCCGCGGAACCTACGTTCGGCTCCATGACGAGGACCACCCACTGGGTCGCCGAGTGCTTCTGGCCCGGTGCCAGCGACGAGGAGGTCGGCGATCTCGACCGCCGGCTCGTGCGTGCCGCGTCAGAGCTCGCGGTCACCGGGGGTCCCGCGAGCTACCTCGGCTGCCTGCGGATCACCGACGACGACGTCGTGCTCTTCCTCTTCGAGGGCTCGATGGGGTCGGTGCAGCAGGTGGCCGAGGGGACGGGGATCCGCGCCGAGCGGATCCTGCGCTGCGTCCCCCGTCTCCGGAACCGCCCCGACCTGACAAGGAGCCACCGATGAAACCGGTCCCCACCCTCGCGGCGACCGTCCTGCTGGCCGCCGCGCTCACCGCCTGCGGAGGCAAGGACAAGCCGGCCGCACACGCGACGCCACCTGCGTCGCTCGAGGTGTCGCAGGCGACCAGCCCGTCGTCACCCTCGACCTCACCGCACCACGTGCCTCACGCCTCGCTGAGCGCGGTCGGAGGCACGAACACCATCGACCCCTGCGCGCTCGTCACCCAGGACGAGGCGTCGGCGATGACCCATGCCGCCTTCGGCCCCGGGAAGGAGGAGGGGAACAAGGTCCGGCACGAGTGCGTGTACGGCGGCCAGACGCCCAACGTGCTCACGGTCTTCGTGCTCCAGGCCGCGAGCAGCGGCGACGCCCAGGCCGGGTGGGACCAGCTCCTGGCTGAGGCGAAACAGGCCGCCGGCCAGGCCGCGAACCTCCTGCACCTGACCCCGGGCACCGGGATCGGCGACCGCTCCGAGTGGCTCGACCTCGCCCTGCCCCAGATCGACGTCGCCGGGCGTGGCCTGGCGTTCCTGAAGGGCTCCGTGGGCGTCTACCTGATCGACGTGGTGCGGGGTGGCTCGGCGCCCACGCAGGAAGCGATGACGACTCAGGCCCAGACCGTGCTGGACCGCCTTCCCTGAGCGGCCGGGAGCACGCTGCGGGGCCGGGTCACGGCGTACGGGGGAGACACGGGGGAGACACCGAGGAGAATGGCGCCCATGACCCGGTCCCGCGACGTCGTCGTCCTCGGCTCGACCGGCTCGATCGGCACCCAGGCGCTCGAGATCGTGCGCGCCAACCCCGACCGGTTCCGCGTCGTGGGCCTGACGGCCGGTGGCGGCAACCGGGACCTCTTCGACGCCCAGGTCGCCGAGTTCCGTCCGGCGTTCAGCGGCCTCGGAGCCGACGCGTCGGCCGAGGCGGCGGCCGGGGCCTGCGACGTGGTGCTGAACGGCATCACCGGCGCCGTGGGGCTGAGCGCCACCCTGGCGACGCTGGACGCCGGCAACACGTTGGCCCTGGCGAACAAGGAGTCCCTGATCATGGGCGGCCCGCTCGTGCTCGAGCGGGCGAAGCCGGGCCAGATCGTGCCCGTCGACTCCGAGCACTCCGCGCTGGCCCAGTGCCTGCGCGGAGGCGCGCCCGACGAGGTACGCCGGCTGGTGCTGACCGCGTCCGGCGGGCCGTTCCGGGGACGCGCCCGGGGCGACCTGCTCGACGTCACCGTGGAGCAGGCGCTGGCACACCCGACCTGGGACATGGGACCCGTCGTGACGATCAACTCGGCGACGCTGGTCAACAAGGGGCTCGAGGTGATCGAGGCGCACCTGCTCTTCGGGATCCCCTACGACCGGATCGAGGTCGTGGTCCACCCGACCAGCGTCGTGCACTCGATGGTCGAGTTCGTCGACGGGTCGACGCTGGTCCAGGCGAGCCCGCCGACCATGCTGATCCCGATCGCGCTCGGTCTCGCCTGGCCGGACCGGGTGCCGGACACCGCACCCCCGGTCGACTGGACGCGCGCCAACACCTGGGAGTTCCTGCCGCTCGACGACGACGCCTTCCCGGCGGTCCGGCTCGCCCGGGAGGCCGGGACGACCGGCGCGACGGCACCCGCGGTCTACAACGCGGCCAACGAGGTGGCGGTCGAGGCGTTCCGTGCGGGCCGACTCGGCTTCGTGGAGATCATCGACACGGTTTCCCGCGTGCTGGAGACGCACGACGTACCCTCGAAACCAGCACTGACACTCGACGACGTCCTGGCCGCTGACGCCTGGGCCCGCGCCGAGGCCACTCGCCTGATCGAAGGCCCTGACCGGAAGAACCGATGACCGCCCTGCTCTACCTCCTGGGAGTCGTGGCCTTCGTGGCCGCCATCCTGCTCTCGATCGGCCTGCACGAGCTCGGCCACATGATCCCGGCCAAGGCGTTCGGCGGGAAGGTCACGCAGTACTTCATCGGCTTCGGGCCCACCGTCTGGAGCCGGAAGCTGGGCGAGACCGAGTACGGCGTCAAGGCGATCCCGCTCGGCGGCTACGTCAAGATCGTCGGCATGCTCCCGCCCGACAAGGAGCACGCCGGCAAGGTCGAGTACGACGCCGACGGCAACCGCGTCGTCACCGTCCGCAAGTCCAACACCGGTCTCTTCGCCCAGCTGATCTCCGACGCGCGCGCGGCCGAGTGGGAGACGATCACCGTCGCGGACGAGGACCGCCTCTTCTACCGGATGGCGTGGTGGAAGAAGGTCGTCGTGATGGCCGGCGGCCCGACCGTCAACCTGCTGATCGCCTTCGTCATCTTCGGCGGGCTGTTCGCGACGTACGGCAACCCGGCCGACGAGATCGTCCACCGGACGGTGAGCAAGGTCGAGGCCTGCGTCGTCCCCGCCGCCGAGGACGGCCGGGTCTGCACGGACAAGGACCCGGTGAGCCCCGCGGCGAACGCAGGGCTGAAGGCCGGTGACCGGTTCGTCTCGTTCAACGGCACGCCCATCCACGACTGGACGGACATGCAGGACCTGATCCGGCACAACCGCAACGGCGCCGCCACCATCGTCGTCGTGCGCGACGGTCGGCAGGTCACGCTGCACACCAACACGATGGTCACACCGCGACCCACCGACGAGAACGACCCGACCAAGCTGACCCCGGTCGGGTTCCTGGGCGTCTCGCCGACGGTCACCTACGCCACCGGCGGCCCGCTCTACACCGTCGAGCAGATGGGCAGCCTGGCCAAGCAGTCGGGCCAGGCGCTGGCGACCCTCCCGGTCAAGGTGTGGGGCGTCGCCGAGGCGATCGCCGGGGTGAAGCCCCGCGCGGCGGACAGCCCGGTCAGCGTGGTCGGTGGCGGCCGCCTGGCCGGCGAGACGGCGTCCGCCCACGACTTCCCGCTGAAGGAGAAGCTGGTCAGCCTCCTGGGACTCGTCGCGGGCTTCAACTTCTTCATCGGCCTCTTCAACTTCGTGCCGCTCCTGCCGCTCGACGGCGGGCACATCGCCGGAGCGCTGTGGGAGGCGATCCGCCGCGGCTTCGCCCGGCTCCGCCGACGTCCCGACCCCGGGTACGTCGACGTCGCGAAGCTCCTCCCGGTCGCGTACGTCGTCGCCAGCTTCCTGCTGGTGATGGGCGTCGTCCTGATCGTGGGCGACCTGGTGGTCCCGGTGCAGGTGTCGTGACCTCGCCGACTCGGGAGAACGCCGTTCCAGCGCTTACCCTGAACGCATGACGGCCGTCAGTCTGGGCATGCCCGAGGCACCTCCGCCCGTGCTCGCGCCCCGCCGCAAGACGCGCCAGATCATGGTCGGCAAGGTCGGGGTCGGCAGCGACCACCCGATCTCGGTGCAGTCGATGACGACGACCCTGACCGCCGACGTCAACACCACCCTCCAGCAGATCGCCGAGCTCACGGCGTCGGGCTGCGACATCGTGCGCGTGGCCTGCCCGAGCCAGGACGACGCGGAGGCCCTGCCGGAGATCGCCCAGCACTCCCAGATCCCGGTCATCGCCGACATCCACTTCCAGCCGAAGTACGTGTTCGCCGCGATCGAGGCCGGCTGCGCGGCGGTGCGGGTCAACCCCGGCAACATCCGCAAGTTCGACGACCAGGTCAAGGAGATCGCCCAGACGGCCAAGGCCCACGGCACCTCGATCCGGATCGGCGTCAACGCCGGCAGCCTCGACAAGCGCCTGCTCGAGAAGTACGGCAAGGCCACCCCGGAGGCGCTGGTCGAGAGCGCCGTGTGGGAGGCGAGCCTGTTCGAGGAGCACGACTTCCACGACTTCAAGATCTCGGTCAAGCACCACGACCCGGTGGTCATGGTCCGCGCGTACGAGCTCCTGGCGGAGCGCGGTGACTGGCCGCTGCACCTCGGTGTGACGGAGGCGGGGCCGGCGTTCCAGGGGACGATCAAGTCGGCGACCGCCTTCGGTGCCCTCCTCGGCCAGGGCATCGGCGACACGATCCGGGTCTCGCTCTCGGCTCCGCCCGTCGAGGAGGTCAAGGTCGGCATCCAGATCCTGGAGTCGCTCAACCTCCGGCCGCGGCGGCTCGAGATCGTCTCCTGCCCGTCCTGTGGACGCGCCCAGGTGGATGTCTACAAGCTCGCCGACGCGGTCACCGCGGGGCTCGAGGGTCTCGAGGTGCCGCTGCGCGTCGCGGTCATGGGCTGCGTGGTCAACGGCCCCGGCGAGGCGCGTGAGGCCGACCTCGGCGTCGCCTCCGGCAACGGCAAGGGCCAGATCTTCGTCAAGGGCGAGGTGATCAAGACCGTGCCCGAGTCGCAGATCGTGGAGACCCTGATCGAGGAGGCCATGCGCATCGCCGAGGGCATGGAGCCGGTCGACGGTGCCGAGGCGAGTGTCACGGTCAGCTGAGGTGCGCACACCTCGTGCGACCGTTCTCGGGATCGCGGGCTCGGCCGTGCTCGTGGCCGGGCTCGCGGTCGGCCTCCATCAGCGCTCCGGTGACGACGTAGGTCCGGCGGCGCCGCGGGCGACGACGGTCTCGACCGCTCTTCCGCCGGTCCGGCACGTCTTCGTGGTCAACATCGAGAACAAGGGTTTCCGGACCACGTGGGGCGCCCACTCCGCGGCGCCGTACCTCGCGAGGACGCTGCGGGCCGTTCGTGACGCCCGGCACCACCAGTGACCGGAAGTACAACCACTACTCCCTCCTCGCCAGCATCGAGAGCCTGTTCGGTCTGGAGCGGCTCGGCTACGCGCAGACCGTGACCTCGTCGTTCGGTGACGAAGGGGACGTCTACAACCGCCGATGACGCGGCGGCCGACCGGAGAACCCGCGTAGGCTCGCGCTGTGACCCTGTCCAGGTTCCGCGCACGGCAGGGAGTGACCGTGCTCGGACCCGCCGACCTCCCGGACTTCCTCGAGCTCGCCGCCCGCAACCCGGTCGTGAACGCGTTCGCGGAGTACCGCGCCCGGAGCACGAACCTCGAGGGTCGGCTGCTCGCCGGCGAGATGTGGGGCCGGTACGACGCCGGCCGGCTCGTCGCCGCCTGCCACGTGGGCGCCAACCTGGTGCCGGTCGAGTGCACCCCGGACGACGCCCGGGTCTTCGCGGAGCGTGCTCTCACGCGTCCCCGGTCGGTCGTCACGATCGTCGGTCTCCAGGACCAGGTGTGGCCGCTGTGGGACCGCCTCTCCGAGGCGTGGTCGCCGGCGCGCGAGACGCGCTGGGACCAGCCGCACCTCGAGCTCGCCCAGGCGCCGCACCTCGCTCCCGACCCCGCCGTCCGCCGGACGACCCCGGACGACTTCGCCGCGCTCTACCCCGCGTGCGTCGCGATGTACACCGAGGAGGTCGGGGTCGATCCCGAGGCCGAAGGGGGAGCGCCGATCTACCGCTCCCGCGTCCGGCAGCTGATCGGGCTCGGCTGGTCGTTCGCGCGGATCGAGGACGGCCGGGTCGTGTTCAAGGCGGAGGTCGCGCACGCCACGCCGTACGCCGCGCAGATCCAGGGCGTCTGGGTGGCCCCCGACCGGCGCGGGGAGGGCCTCGCGGCGGGCGGCGTGGCCGCGGTGGTCGAGGCGTGCCGTCGTGACATCGCGCCGGTGGTCTCCCTCTACGCCAACATCTGGAACGAGCCCGCCCGCCGGGCCTACGAGCGGGTCGGCTTCCACGAGACGGCGACGTTCGCCACGGTGATGTTCTAGGAGCAGTCAGGCTCTGATCAGGTACGTCGAGGACACTTCCCAGCATGCACGCACTGGTCTCCGCGGTCGCCCAGGACGGTCTGTACCTGATCGCCCTGGTGGCCGTCGTTCTCTGGCTGGTGGTGCCGCGGGCGGAGAAGGTCGCGTTCGCCGTCGAGATGGTCGTGGGACTGGTCGCGGTCGCGGTCCTGGTGAAGGTGGCCGGCGCCGTGCACACCGACCCACGACCGTTCGTCCAGGATCCGTCGGTCCACCCGTGGTTCTCCCACGTCGCGGACAACGGGTTCCCCTCCGACCACACCGCGGTCGGGACGGTGACCTCGGTCGTCGTGCTGCGTCACCGGCGTACGGCGGGCCTCGTGCTGCTGGCGATCACCGTGCTGATCGCGGTCGCCCGGGTCCTGGCGCACGTCCACCACGTGCAGGACGTCGTCGCGGGCGCGGCGATCGGGCTGGTGTCCGCCGTCGCGGCCTTCCTGTCCTGGCGGGCGCTGCGTGACACACCGCCCGTCCGACGGGCGGCCGGCCGGGCACCGGAGGAAACCGCTTCGCAGGGGTCCACCCGCGCTCAGTAGCCTTGCCGCCATGAGCCCGACGAGCCGAGGCGCCCTGCTGCGCATGTCCAGCCTCTTCGTCCGCACGTTGCGGGACGACCCGGCGGACGCCGAGGTGCCGAGCCACCGGCTCCTGGTCCGGGCGGGCTACATCCGGCGCAACGCACCGGGCATCTACACGTGGCTGCCCCTGGGCCTGCGCGTGCTGCGCCGGATCGAGAACATCGTGCGCGACGAGATGGACGCGATCGGCGGCCAGGAGCTGCTGTTCCCGGCGCTCCTCCCGCGCGAGCCCTACGACGCCAGCGGCCGCTGGACCGAGTACGGCGACAGCATCTTCCGGCTCCAGGACCGCAAGGGTGCCGACTACCTGCTGGGTCCCACGCACGAGGAGATGTTCACCCTCGTCGTGAAGGACCTGTACTCGTCGTACAAGGACCTCCCGCTCACGATCTACCAGATCCAGACCAAGTACCGCGACGAGGCGCGGCCGCGGGCCGGTGTGCTGCGCGGCCGGGAGTTCACGATGAAGGACTCCTACTCGTTCGACATCGACGACGCCGGCCTGGACGCGTCGTACCAACGTCACCGCGACGCCTACATCCGGATCTTCGACAAGCTCGGCTTCGAGTACGTCATCGTCCAGGCGCACGCCGGCGCGATGGGCGGCTCGAAGTCCGAGGAGTTCCTGGCCAAGGCCGAGGTCGGCGAGGACACCTACGTCCGTTGCTCCCTGTGCGACTACGCCGCGAACGTCGAGGCCGTGCACATCGCCGCCCCCGCACCCGTCTCGTACGACGACGCGCCCGCGGCCCACGCCGAGGACACCCCGGACACCCCGACCATCGAGTCACTGGTGACGATGCTGAACGAGCGGTTCCCGCGCGACGACCGCGCCTGGCGGGCCGACGACACCCTCAAGAGCGTGCTGATGGTCCTCACCCACCCCGACGGCACGACCGAGGACCTCGCGATCGGCGTACCCGGTGACCGGGAGGTCGACCAGAAGCGCCTCGAGGCCTCGGTCTACCCCGCCGAGTTCCATCCCTTCGGCGACCAGGACTTCGCCCGCCACCCCGAGCTCGCCAAGGGCTACATGGGGCCGGGCGTCCTCGGGGAGAAGAACGCCTCGAAGATCCGGTTCCTGGTCGACCCCCGTGTCGTCCAGGGCTCGCGCTGGGTGGCCGGCGCCGACGTGCACGACAGCCACGTGCTCGACCTGGTGGCCGGCCGCGACTTCACGCCGGACGGCGAGATCGAGGCCGCCGACGTGCGCGCCGGAGATCCCTGCCCGGTCTGCGTCGTGGAGGGCCGGGACGGCGTGCTGGAGGCGGCCCGCGGCATCGAGATGGGTCACATCTTCCAGCTCGGCCGGAAGTTCGCCGATGCCCTGGGGCTCCAGGTGCTCGACGAGAACGGCAAGCTGGTCACCGTCACGATGGGCTCGTACGGCGTCGGGCCCTCGCGGGCGGTGGCCGCCATCGCGGAGAACACGCTCGACGAGCTCGGGCTGTGCTGGCCCCGCAACGTGGCACCCGCCGACGTCCACCTGGTCGCGACCGGCAAGGACGACAGCATCTTCGCCGCCGCGGACCGGATCGCCACGGAGCTGGCCGCGGCCGGCGTCGAGGTGATCTACGACGACCGCGTGAAGGTCAGCCCCGGCGTGAAGTTCAAGGACGCCGAGCTGATCGGCGTGCCCACCATCGTCGTGGTCGGCCGCAACCTCGCGGAGGGCACGGTCGAGGTCCGTGACCGGCGTACCGGTGAGCGTGAGGAGGTCCCGGCCGGCGAGGTGGTCAACCACGTGGTGCACGTGGTCCGCGCCTGAACACGTCCCGAGTCACACCATTGGGGGAGCGCCAGCACCGTCAGCCAGTGGAGCCGGCGCGCCGTGGCGCCGTACGCCCGAGTCTCGTTCGCCACCGCCCCATCCTGGCATCCCGCGGAGCCTCCAGCAGGGCGACCGGGACACGCCGCGATCGTCCCCGAGCGCCTCACAGAACGCCGCTACGCTCCCTCGCCAGACGTCTCGGGACCAGCACCGACATAAGGGGAACGGATGCCCACGACGGGAAAGAGACTCGCACTCGGCTTCGCGGCCGTGCTGGCACTGGGAGGCGTCACGCTTCTCGCGCCGAGCGCCGCCTATGCCGCACAGCCGCACTGCGGGGACGTGATCAAGCACGACGTGAAGCTGACGCACGACCTGAACTGCACCGCCACGAACGGTCTCGAGATCGGCAAGAGCGGTATCGACATCAACCTGAACGGCCACAAGATCTCCGGGCCCGAGTCGTCCAGCTACTACGGGATCGAGAACGGGGACGGGTATGACTCCGTGACCGTGCGCAACGGCACCATCAAGGGCTTCGGCTATGGCGTCTACTCCTACAACGGCTCGAAGCTGGTCCTGTCGCACCTCAAGATCAACCTCAAGGGCACCAACGACTACTACGGGATCTACGTCGAGTACTCGCAGAGCCCGCACATCGACCACGTCACCGTCGACAACGCCGACTACGCCTTCTATCTCTACGAGAACGACGGCACGCGGCTGACCCACAGCCAGGCCACGGGCAACGACTCGACGACGACGTATGGCATCTACGACTACTACTCCGCCGCCAAGGTCGACGACTTCCACGCCTCGGGCGCGTACTACGGCGCGTACGTCTCGGGCGAGACCCCCGGTTACACGATCAGCAACAGCACGTTCAACAACGCCGGCTACACGGGGATCTACGTCTCGAACTCGACGCCTCTGACGCAGTACCGCTACACCCTGACCAAGAACACCGCGAACAGCGCCGGCAGCTACGGCTTCTACGCTGACTACGACGTCCGGGGCTCGGGGAACAAGGCGAAGGGCGCCGGGAGCCAGAACTACTACAACGTGCCTCACTAGGACCCGAAGCGCTCCAAGCGCTCGACGGTTCCGGCGAGCCCGCTCGCGATGAACGCGGGCCCGCCGGAACCCAGGCCGTACAGGACCTCGTGCCACGGCCCGAGCAGGTGCCAGTCGCGGGCTCGGGCCCGCTGGCCCTCGTCCGGCTGGTACGCCGCGAGCACGGCCTCGGCGAACGTCGGCCGTGCCCCGAGCGTCGTCCAGGCCAGGTCGAGGGCGGGGTCGCCCACGCAGCTGTCACCCCAGTCGATGACCCCGCCGATCCGCTCGTCGACGACCCGGATGTGCTCGGGACCGAGGTCGCCGTGGATCACGCGACCCACCGGCGGTGGGGTCGCCAGCCTCGCCAGGAGAGCCTGACCTCGAGCGACGAGGTCACCGGGGAGCAGCGGGAGGACGTTGCGCTCCATCCGCGCCAGCGTCTCCCGGACCTCCGCGTGGGAGCCCGCGGCGTCGCGGGCACCGCGTCGCGTCGCCTCGTCCGGGTCGACTCCGTGCAGGGCCCGCAGGAAGTCTCCGATCGCGGCGCCGTGCGCCGCCGAGGTCCCCGGGCACGGCCCACCAGGCAGGTACTCGTGCCGCACCGTGAACGGAGCCTCGGAGACGACCACGGGGACCGGGACCGGGAGCGGGAGCAACGGCGCCAACCAGGGCAGCAGGTGCGCCTCACGCCGCAGCTGGGGCTCGCGATCGGGGAACCGGGGCGTCCGGTCGACCCACCGGCCCTCCACCAGGGTCACCCGGTTGTCCCAGCCGCCGTCGAAGTCGTCCGAGGTCATGGCCGCACCCCACCAGGCGGGGTCCGGGACCGCAACGCCATTGCGGGCGGCACGGGCGTCCGTCCTAGGGTCGTTCCGTGGACCTCGACGCGGTGATCTTCGACTGGGGCGGCACGCTCACCCGGTGGCACGACGTCGACTTCCACGCCGAGTCCCTGGCGCTGGCCGCCGCCGTCACCACGGTCGGGCACGACCCGGACGTGGCCCGGGCCGCGCTGCACGAGGCCGGGAGCGTCGTGTGGGGGCGCTCCCGCGACCACCAGCGGAGCGCGACCATCGGCGACCTGTTCGAGGTGGCCGGCCTCGACCACGACCCGGAGCTGCTCGCGGCGTACCGGGAGTTCTGGGAGCCGCACACCTACACCGACCCCGAGGTGCGGCCGTTGTTCGAGCGGCTGCGGGAGGACGGTGTGCGGGTGGGGGTGCTGTCGAACACGATCTGGCCGCGCCGGTGGCACGTCGAGATCTTCGAGCGCGACGGCGTCTACGACCTGGTCGACGGGGACGTCTACACCAGCGAGATCGCCTGGACCAAGCCGTCACCGCACGCCTTCGAGGCCGCGATGGACGCCGTCGGCGTCACCGATCCGACGCGCTGCGTCTACGTCGGCGACCGGCTCTTCGACGACGTCTGGGGCGCTCAGCAGGCGGGGATGCGCGCGGTTCACATCCCGCTGAGCGCGATCCCGGCGACCCAGGTGGGGCACAGCGAGGGCATCCCGGACGGCGTCGTCCACGCCCTGTCCGAGCTCCCCGAGGTGCTGGCCCGCCTCTGAGCCACCCGGTGCGCGGTGGACTTCATGTTTTGGCATTGCACAAACATGAGGCACGAAGGTTTCCCCGGCGTCCCGGCCCGCGTTGCATGATTGTGCACAGCGGGTCACGGATCACCCCCCTCGATCCTGACCCTCCGGCCGATACCCCCATCGGCCCTCGGCGCCGGTTGCTTCGGGGAATGTCTCGGGAATTCCTCGGAGCGCCAGGCGTCCGCCCCTGGCCCTCGGGCCGGGGGCCTTTCGCACCTCAGGACGACCCGACTCCGGGCAGCGCCTCGGGCTGCCCTCCGAACGCCCGCTCGCCGGTCGCCGTGGTCACCAGCGCATCGACGGCCCAGCGACGCCCGGCGCCGCCGCCGGTGGTCGCGGCCACGAGGGCGGCGTACGTCGTGGCGCACGCGCGCTCTACGCGGAGCCCCTCGGCCGCGATCTGGGCGGCCGTGGTGAGGGGTGCCGGGAGCCGGTAGGCCGGCTCCGAGGCCACCGGCACGTCGCCGGCGTCGGTGACCATCGTCCGCAGCCGGTCGCGCCGCTCGACGTGCTCGGCGTACGCCGTGTCGAGCGCGGACCGCAGGGGAGACGGCGGCAGGTCGGCGGCCCGCCCCCCGAGAGCGGCGAGCACGAAGACGGCCGCGTGCTCGGCGGCGAGCGTGCGCTGCAGGACGTCGACCGGCGTCGTGCTCATGCGGTGGCCTTCCCGTGGGGTGCGCGTTCGAGGAGCAGCGGCTGCATCCGGATCCCGCCCGCGACCGACGCGAGCACCCGCGCCAGGTCGCCGTTCTCACAGGTGACCGCCCAGTGGGTGAACCGCTCGGCCGCCCGTCGCTCCCGGACCACGGCATCGGCCGTCGACCAGGCGGGGCCTCGACGGGTGTGGGGTCGGGGGTGCCCGTCGAGCGCCGCCAGCTGGAGCCGGTGCGCCTCGGCCAGCGGGGCCGTCGGACCGTCGGGGGACAGCCAGTAGAGGAGGTCGCGGAGCTCGTCCCGGGCCGCGTCCACGATGTGCTGGTCCGGGTCGGGGGTCGGTGCGGACGAAGGTGCCGGCGACGAGTGGGGGTCGAGGTCGCACCCGGTCAGGAGGCCCGTCGCCAGCGCTCCCGCAACACCGCCGGCGCCCGCGAGACGCAGGACGCCACGGCGCGTGAGAGAGGAGCCCGACACGTCCGCGACCCTATCCTCGGGCCGCACCGCGACCGCCGCCCTCGGGCGGCGACCACCCCTCGTCGGGCGTGATGGCGAGCGCTCCCACACCCGCTATCGTGAGCAGCGACAACAGCACAGGAGGTCGCGTCGTGAGTCCGTTCATGCCGGACAGCTCCCGCATCAGCGATGCGCTCCGCGACCCGCTGTCCGGCCTCGGTCTCGACCTCGAGGGCGTCGAGGTGACGCCGGCGGGGAAGAAGCGGGTGCTGCGCGTCGCCGTCGACAAGGACGGCGGGGTCACCCTCGACGACATCGCCGAGGCCACGCGGGCCGTCTCCGACGAGCTCGACGGCGACGACCTGATGGGCGAGCGCGCCTACACCCTCGAGGTCACCTCGCGGGGCGTCGACCGGCCACTCACCGAGCCACGCCACTGGCGACGCAACCACGACCGGCTGGTCCGGGTGAGCCTGCGCGACGGCGACCAGCTCACCGGCCGCATCGGGTCGTGCGACGACTCCGGGGTCTCCCTCGACGTGTCCGGCAGCCGGCAGCGGCTGGAGTACGCCGACGTGGCCAAGGCCCTGGTCCAGATCGAGTTCAACCGACCGTCGAAGGAGAGCTAGGCGATGGACATCGACCTGTCGATCCTGCGCACGCTCGAGCGTGAGAAGGAGATCTCCTTCGACATCCTCGTCGAGGCGATCGAGCAGGCACTGCTGACGGCGTACCACAAGACTCCCGGCGCCGTGGAGGAGGCGCGCGTCGAGCTCGACCGCCGGACCGGCCACGTGACGGTGTACGCCGCCGAGCTCGACGACGAGGGCACCAAGCTCGGCGAGTACGACGACACCCCCGAGGGCTTCGGCCGGATCGCGGCGACGACTGCGAAGCAGATCATGCTCCAGCGGCTCCGCGACGCCGAGGACGACATCCGGTACGGCGAGTTCTCCGGCAAGGAGGGCGACCTGATCTCGGGGGTCATCCAGCAGGGCCGCAACCCCGACGACGTGATGGTCGACCTCGGCAAGCTCGAGGCCCTGCTGCCCCTGGGGGAGCGGGTGCCGGGAGAGAAGTACCAGCACGGCGAGCGCATCAAGTGCCTGGTGATCTCGGTGCGCAAGGGCATGCGCGGACCGCAGATCACGCTGTCGCGCTCGCACCCCAACCTGGTCAAGAAGCTGTTCGCGCTCGAGGTCCCCGAGATCGCCGACGGCACGGTCGAGATCGCAGCGATCGCGCGCGAGGCGGGCCACCGCACCAAGATCGCCGTGTCGTCGACGGCGTCCGGCGTGAACGCCAAGGGCTCGTGCATCGGCCCGATGGGGCAGCGCGTGCGCAACGTGATGTCCGAGCTCCACGGCGAGAAGATCGACATCGTCGACTTCTCGGAGGAGGCCGCGGAGTTCGTCGGCAACGCCCTCTCCCCGGCACGGGTCACCCGCGTCGACATCGTCGACGCGGAGGCGAAGTCCGCCCGGGTCGTGGTGCCCGACTTCCAGCTCTCGCTCGCCATCGGCAAGGAGGGCCAGAACGCCCGACTCGCCGCCCGACTGACCGGATGGCGGATCGACATCCGCTCGGACGAGGCGGACGACGAGGCTCCGGACTAGTCCGAGCCGCTGATCCGGTCCACCTCGAGCACCGGCACCAGGTGGTCGTCGGCCCCGCGTGACCAGTCCGGGAAGTCGAACACCGCGATCATCACCTGGAGCCGGTACGTCGGCGGGTTGCGGCAGGTGTGGACGGGTGCCCCGTCGACGGTGAACGTGGCCGCGTCGTCGTCCCAGCTCACGGCGTACTCGTGCCACTCCGCGACGTCGATCGGGAGCCGGGGAGCCACGAAGTCGTGGAGGAGCCGCGGGTCGCCGAGCTGCTTGGTGCCGATCCCGACCTCGGCGGACCGGCCCGGCTCGAGGTCCTTGCCGAAGACCTCGACCAGGCAGAGCTCCCCGCTCTCCTCGGGCGACTCCTCGAAGCCGCTCAGCCAGACGGCGGCCATCGAGCGGTGGGAGATCTCCATCCGGCAGCGGACCGCGACCACACCCCGACTCGGGAGCCACCCCTCGAGAAGCGGCTGCTCCTCGCGCACGGTCTGGCCGGCGAGGAACGGCTGCCCACCGACCGTGCTGCCGACCGGGCCCGAGTGGCCTCCGGACGCGATGCCCGAGACCCGGAGCGGCGTCTCGTGCTGGTCGGCGCACCACAGCGGGCGGTCCACCGGGATGGACAGGCGGAGCGAGCCGTCGCCGAGCTCGTAGTGGGCCGCCGTGCCTGCCCGCGTCCCCCAGTGGGGGAGGTAGTGCGGGTCCCAGACGCGCGGGTCGAGCCGGTCGGTGTCGAAGTCGTCGCGGAAGGCGGCCACGTGCCCGAGCCTAGGGTCGACCGTCGACGCCGTCAGGGCCCGAGGAACTCCTCGATCGCCGGCCAGTACGACGGGTCCTCGTGCAGGGAGGCGTGCTCGGCCTCGGGCAGGTCCAGAACGGCCGTGTCCTCGGGCAGCACCTCCATCAGGCGGTCGGTCCGTGCCGGCCACACGGTCGCGTCGCGACCGGCGCGGACGACCAGCACCGGCGCGCGGAGCCGATGGGCGACCGCGGCGGAGTCCCACCGATCGCGCAGGAGGTGGCGCACGGGCAGCCACGGAAAGAGGTCGGCGGCGGTGGCGACCAGGCTGTCGAAGGGCGTGATCAGCACCAGCCGGCCGACGGGGCGGCGTACCGCGACCTGCATCGCCACGCCGCTGCCGAGGCTCCGCCCGACCACGTCGACCGCGCCGTGCCGGGCCGCTGCGTGGTCGAACACCGCGAGCGCGTCCGCGGTCAGTGCGCGTTCGCCCGGCCGGCCGTCGCTCGCGCCGTACCCCCGGTAGGCGAGCAGGTACGACGTGTGGTCGGGGAAGCGCCGGCCGAGCTCGGGAACGAGCCAGTCCAGGCCTTCGCCGTTGCCGCCGTAGTAGACGAGTGCCCGGTCGCGGCCGGGGTTGACCTCCCAGCCCCGCAGCGACGCGCCGTCGACGCGCAGCTCCAGGTCGGTCCGGTCGGCCGGGAGCCGCGTGTGCCCGCCCGGATACACCAGGCGGCGCGCGACCGGGGACAGCAGGGCAGCGAGCGGACGCACCCGGCGCACGATAGCCGGGTCCGGCGGCCGCCATCCGGGAGCCCGTATTCGGGGAATTCCTCCGGTGCGCGGTAGGGTTCCATCAGTGGCTCGCGCATCGGTGTCCCCTGCCTCGACGGCGGTCTCCGGACCGGTCCGCACGTGCATCGGGTGTCGTGAGCGGGTCGCGAAGAGCGAGTTGTTGCGGGTGACCGCCGGCTCGGACACCGACGGCCGACCAGCCGTCGTGCCCGATCCAGCAGCCACCCGGGCCGGACGAGGGGCGCACCTGCATCCCACGTCCGCGTGCTTCGACCTCGCGGTACGCCGTCGGGCGTTCGGCAGGGCCCTCCGGGTCACCACCGCCCTCGACAGCGCGCCGCTGGCGGCGTACGTCGCCTCGCTCGGCACGCATGACAGACCACCAACAGATCAGGACTGGAGCAGCAGCTCATGAGCACTCGATGAGTACTTCCCGATGAGTTTGCAACACCCACCAGCGGTCTGAGATCCACCCCTCACGCAGAGGGAAGCGGGTCTTGGGCCAGAAGGAGAACAGTGGCCAAGACCCGAGTACACGAGCTCGCCAAGACCTACGGCATCGAGAGCAAAGAGGTTCTCGACAAGCTGAAGGAGATGGGCGAGTTCGTCAAGTCTGCTTCCTCGACGATCGAGCTCCCCGTCGAGATGAAGTTCAAGAAGACCTACGGCGACGCGTTGCTGGCCTCCAAGGCCACCACCGAGACCGTCGAGGCGCCGGCTGAGAAGCCGGCTGCGAAGAAGGCTCCGGCCGCCGCTCCCGCGACCGCCGAGTCCAACGGCGCGACCGTCGCCGAGCCCGAGGCACCCGCGGCCCCGAGGCCCGGTCCGAAGGCAGCGGCACCCGCCGAGCCCGAGGCACCGGTCGCCGAGCCGGAGCCACCGGCTGAGCCCGACGCCCCGGCCGACGAGGCGTCCGCGCCCGCTACGCCGACCCCCCGTCCCGCTGCCCGTCCCGGTACGCCGCGACCCGGCAACAACCCGTTCGCGTCCAGCCAGGGCATGGGCCGGCGCCCGGCCCCCGCTCCGCGCGACCCCGAGGAGGACGACAACCGTCCGCCGCGTCCGGCCGGCGGTGGCCGTCCGGGCATGCCGCGTCCCAACCCGGCGATGATCGCCCGCAACCCGAGCACCTTCGGTGCCAACCGCGGCCCCGGTGGCCCCGGCGGCCCTGCCGGCGGCCCCGGTCGTGGCGGCGGCGCTCCCGGTCGTGGCGGTGCCCCGGCGCGCGGTGGCGCTCCCGGTCGCGGCGGCGGCGTGGGTGCAGGTGCGCCCGGTCGCGGTGGTCCTGGTGGCGGCGGCGCCCCGGGTCGTGGCGGCCCGGCGTTCGGCGGCCCCGGAGGTCGCGGACGTCCCGGCCAGCGTGGCCAGACCCAGGGCGCGTTCGGTCGCCCCGGCGGTCCGTCCCGACGCGGCCGCAAGTCCAAGCGCGCGCGTCGCCAGGAGTTCGAGGCCATGGAGGCCCCGACGATCGGCGGTGTGCGGGTCCGCAAGGGCAACGGCGAGACCGTGCGCCTCGCCCGTGGCGCGTCCCTGACCGACTTCGCGGAGAAGATCAACGTCGACGCGGCGTCGCTGGTGCAGATGCTGTTCTCCCTCGGCGAGATGGTGACCGCGACGGAGTCGGTCAACGACGCGACGTTGGAGCTGCTCGGTGAGGAGCTCAACTACGTCGTCGAGGTCGTCTCCCCCGAGGACGAGGACCGCGAGCTGCTCGAGTCGTTCGACCTCGAGTTCGGCGAGGACGAGGGCGACGAGGGCGACCTGGTCGTCCGTCCGCCGGTCGTCACCGTCATGGGTCACGTCGACCACGGCAAGACGAAGCTCCTGGACGCCCTCCGGTCGGCCAACGTGGTCGACAAGGAGGCCGGTGGCATCACCCAGCACATCGGTGCCTACCAGGTGCACACGGTCGTCGACGACAACGAGCGGGCCATCACGTTCATCGACACCCCGGGTCACGAGGCGTTCACCGCCATGCGTGCCCGTGGGTCGCAGTCGTCGGACATCGCGGTCCTCGTGGTCGCGGCCGACGACGGGGTGATGCCCCAGACCGTGGAGGCGCTCAACCACGCCAAGGCGGCCAACGTGCCGATCGTGGTCGCGGTGAACAAGATCGACAAGCCGGAGGCCGACCCGACGAAGGTCCGTGGCCAGCTCACCGAGTACGGCCTGGTGCCCGAGGAGTACGGCGGCGACACGATGTTCGTCGATGTCTCGGCCAAGTCCGAGCTCAACCTCGACAAGCTGCTCGAGGCGATCGTGCTGACCGCGGACGCGTCGCTCGACCTGCGCGCCAACCCCGAGCAGGACGCCCAGGGCATCGTCGTCGAGGCTCACCTCGACCGTGGCCGCGGCCCGGTCGCGACGGTGCTGGTCCAGCGCGGCACGCTCCGCGTCGGCGACTCGATCGTCGCCGGCCCGGCGCACGGTCGCGTGCGGGCGCTGCTCGACGAGAACGCCGAGCCGATGGACGAGGCGTTCCCGTCGCAGCCGGCGATGGTGCTCGGTCTCTCCGCGGTTCCCGGTGCGGGTCAGAACTTCCTGGTCGTCGAGGACGACCGGGTGGCCCGCCAGATCGCCGAGAAGCGCGAGTCGCGCGAGCGTGCCGCCATGCAGGCCCAGCGTCGCGTGCGCCGTACCCTCGAGGACTTCATGGCCTCCATGGAGAAGGGCGAGAGCCAGGAGCTCACGCTGATCCTCAAGGGCGACGTGTCCGGCTCGGTCGAGGCCCTCGAGGACTCGTTGGCCAAGATCGACGTCGGTGACGAGGTGTCGCTGCGCGTCATCGACCGCGGTGTCGGTGCGATCACCGAGACCAACGTGATGCTGGCCGCCGCGTCCGACGCGATCATCATCGGCTTCAACGTCCGGCCCCAGGGCAAGGCGACCGAGCTGGCGGACAAGGAAGGCGTCGAGATCCGCTACTACTCGGTCATCTACAACGCGATCGAGGAGATCGAGGCGGCCCTCAAGGGCATGCTCAAGCCGGAGTTCGAGGAGTCGACCCTCGGCCAGGCGGAGGTCCGCGCGATCTTCCGCTCGTCGAAGGTCGGCAACATCGCCGGCTGCATGGTCACCAGCGGCGTGATCCGGCGCAACGCCAAGGTGCGCCTGATCCGCGACGGCGCGGTCGTGGCCGAGAACCTCGACCTGGCATCGCTGAAGCGGGAGAAGGACGACGCCTCCGAGGTCCGCGAGGGCTTCGAGTGTGGTCTGGTCCTGCGGAACTACCAGGACATCAAGGAGGGCGACGTCGTCGAGGCCTTCGAGATGCGGGAGATCCCGCGCGCCTGAGGCAGACGTGGTGGCGGTTTCCCCCGCTTGAGCGGGGGAAACCGCACCTGATGGCCTCTGGAACCCCCTACCAGTTCCGGTTCCCCCGCCTGAGCGGGGGAAGCCGCACCGACCGAGGAACCCCGATGACCAACCCCCGTATCCGGAGGATCGCGGACCGGATCCAGGTCACCGTCGCCGAGATGCTCGAGCGGCGGATCAAGGACCCGCGGCTCGGGTTCGTGACCGTGACCGACGTCCGCGTCACCGGAGACAGCCAGCAGGCCACCGTGTTCTACACCGTGCTCGGCGAGGAGCACGACCTGGTCAGCACCGCGGCGGCGCTCGAGTCGGCCAAGGGCCTGCTCCGCTCCGAGGTCGCCAAGCAGCTCGCGATGCGGCACGCGCCGACGCTGACGTTCGTGCACGACGCCCTGCCCGAGAACGCACGACACCTCGACGAGGTGCTCGCCCGGGCCAAGGCGCTCGACGAGGAGGCTGCGGCCCGGCGCGTCGAGAGCTACGCCGGCGAGGCGGACCCCTACAAGAAGCCGCACGAGTCCGACGAGCCCGGCGAGGCAGACGAGGCACTGTGAGCCCCGAGTCCGGGCTGGTCGTCGTCGACAAGCCCGGCGGCATCACCTCCCACGACGTCGTCTCGCGGGTCCGCCGCCTCTCCGGCACCCGCAAGGTCGGCCATGCGGGCACCCTCGACCCGATGGCCACCGGCGTGCTCGTGCTCGCTCTCAACCGCGCCACCCGCCTGCTCGGTCACCTGACGCTCGAGGACAAGCGGTACGACGCGACGATCCGACTGGGCGCGACGACCTCGACCGACGATGCCGAGGGCGACCTCCTCGAGTCGAGGGCGACCGACGACCTGACCGACGACGCCGTCCGGCGCGCGCTGGCGACCTTCGTGGGACCGCTCGACCAGGTCCCCAGCGCCGTGTCGGCGGTCAAGGTCGACGGGAAGCGTGCCTACGCCCGGGTCCGCGCCGGCGAGAGCGTGGAGCTGCCGTCACGCCGCATCGTGATCCACTCCCTGGAGGTCGACACCGTCGAGCTGCCCGACGTACGTGTGTCCCTGCACTGCTCCAGCGGCACCTACGTCCGCGCCATCGCGCGCGACCTCGGTGCCGCGCTCGGTGTCGGCGGTCATTTGACCGCGCTCCGGCGAACCGCGGTGGGGTCCTTCACGCTCGACGACGCCGCCACCCTCGAGGAGCTCACCGAGCAGTTCACGATGACCCCGATCGCGGACGCGGCTCGCGCCTCGTTCCGGGCGCACGACCTCGACGAGGCGCAGGCCGCCGCCGTCCGCGTCGGCAAGGCCCTCGACCTCGACCTCGTCGCGACGACCGCCCTGTTCGCCCCCGACGGCGAGTTCCTCGCGCTCTACCAGCCGTCGGAGAGCGGCGCGAAGGCGGTCGCGGTCTTCGTCTGACGCGGCAGGTGACCGGGTCCCGTGCGGTTGATCGAACGTTCGACCAACAGATCCGAGGCGCGACGTGGCACGTCCCTCCGACGCGCCCGTCCGTGGGGAGCGCCAGAATGCGGCCCATGCCGACCTGGACCTTGAGCGAGATCGAAGCAGCGGTGCGTTCGTCCTGGGGCCCTGACACCTGCTACGCCACGGACGACTACCTGGCCCGGGGCAGAGAGCGGCCGTCGCGCGGTCAGTGCGGAACCACCGCGCTCGTCCTCCAGAGCCTGCTCGGAGGCGACCTGATGGTCGCCGACGTCGTGTACGAGGGCCGGGTGGAGGGCGTGCACTACTGGAACGTGACGGCCGGTGGACTCGAGCTCGATCTGACGCGAGACCAGTTCGCTGCCGGTGAGTCGCTCGCCAACCAGCGCCGGATCACCACCGAGCGCAGCGCGACCTCCGCCGGCGAGCCCGCGTTCCAGCTGCTCCACGCGCGAGTCACCGCCGCTCTGGCCTCGTGACGCGACCGGGACCGGGAGGGGTGAGGCTGCCTGCGTCCGCCCCGTGGCAGGGTGGCTCGGTGACCAGCGTCCTGTGGCTCCGCCGCGACCTGCGCCGGCGCGACCTGCCGGCCCTCGGCGCCGCCGCGGACGCGGCCGAGGCCTCCGGCGGTGACGTGCACGTGCTGTTCGTGATCGACCCGGCGCTGTGGGACGGCGCCGGACCGGTACGCCGCGGCTGGCTGGCGGCGAGCATCCGCGCGGCCGCCGACTCCTACGACGGCCGCCTGACCGTGCGGGTCGGCGAACCGGCCACGAAGGTCGCCGCGTTCGCCGCCGAGGTCGGTGCGTACGTCGGTGCACGTCAGCGCCGAGACCACGCCGTACGGCGCGGGCCGCGACGACCGGGTCCGCGAGCGCCTGGCTCACCGCGACATCGAGTGGACGGCGACCGGCTCGCCGTACGCCGTCGGTCCGGGCCGCGTGACGACGAAGGACGGCACGCCGTACCGGGTCTTCACACCGTTCGCACGGGCGTGGCGCGAGCACGGCTGGTCCGAGCCGGCGCGTGCCCCGCGCGACGTGCGGCTCGGCGACGACCTGTCCGACGATCGTGCGGCGACCCGGCTCGACCGCGCCCTCGCCGAGTGCCCCGTCGACCTCCCGACGGCGGGCGAGGATGCCGCGCTGCGGCGCTGGCGGACCTTCCGCGACGAGCACCTGGCGGACTACGCCGACGGGCGTGACCGTCCCGACCTCCCGGGCACCAGCCGGCTCTCGCCGTACCTCAAGGTCGGCGCTCTCCATCCCCGCACGATCCTCGCCGACCTCGCCGGCGCGCGTTCCCGGGCCGCGCGGAGCTTCGTCGACGAGCTGGCCTGGCGGGAGTTCTACGCCGACGTGCTCAGGTCGGAGCCGCGCTCCGCGTGGCGCGACCTGCGGCCCGAGCTCCGGTCGATGCCGTACGACGACCCGGACGACCTCGTCCTCGCCTGGCGCGAGGGACGCACCGGCTACCCGATCGTCGACGCGGGGATGCGGCAGCTCGCCACGACGGGCTGGATGCACAACCGGGTGCGGATGATCACCGCCAGCTTCCTGTGCAAGGACCTCCACGTCTGGTGGCCGACGGGCGCACGGCACTTCCTGGACCGGCTGCTCGACGGCGACCTCGCGAGCAACAACCACGGGTGGCAGTGGGTGGCCGGGACGGGCACCGACGCGTCGCCGTACTTCCGGGTCTTCAACCCGGTCACCCAAGGGGAGAAGTTCGACCCGGACGGCGACTACGTCCGCCGATGGGTGCCCGAGCTCGCGCACGTGCCGGGGCGCAGGATCCACCAGCCGTGGCGGGTCGAGGGTGCCTACGAGCACGGTTATCCGGAGCCGGTCGTCGACCACGCGGAGGAGCGCGCCGAGGCGCTGCGGCGGTACGCCGCCGCCCGGGACTGACCCGTCCCCGTCGGTCCGGTGCCGTTCCGCGTGGCTAGGCTGCCGGACGTGCAGATCTGGCGGTCCCTGGACGACGTCCCGGTGGACCTCGGTCGCACGGCCGTGGTGATCGGCAACTTCGACGGCGTGCATCTCGGTCACCAGCACGTCGTGCGCGAGGCCCGCACGGCCGCGGACGACGAGGGCCTGCGCGTCGTCGCGGTGACCTTCGACCCGCATCCGATGGCGGTGCTCCGTCCCGAGCACGCCCCGGTCACGCTCACCGACGTGGAGAGCCGGGCCGGCCTCCTGCGGGCGGCGGGGGTCGACGACGTCCTCGCCCTGCCCTTCGACCGCGAGATCGCGTCGTGGTCGCCCGACGAGTTCGCCCGACGCGTCCTGGCCGACACCTTGCACGCGGCCGTCGTCGTGGTGGGCGCGAACTTCCGCTACGGGTCGCGCGCGGCCGGTGACGTGGCGAGCCTGACCGCCAGCGGCGAGAGCCTCGGCTTCCGCACGATCGGCGTGCCCCTCGACGGCGGCCCGCAGGTGTGGTCGTCGACGTACGTCCGCACCTGCCTCGCCGCCGGCGACGTCGCCGGCGCCGCGCAGGCGCTCGGCCGGCCGTTCGTCGTCCGCGGAGTCGTGGTCCGCGGAGACCAGCGCGGGCGGGAGCTCGGCTTCCCCACGGCCAACGTCCCGACCCGGGGGATGACCGCGGCTCCGAGCGACGGTGTGTACGCCGGGTGGTTGCGGCGGCTGGACACCGGCGAGCGCTTCCCGGCCGCGATCAGCGTCGGCACCAACCCGACGTTCGACGGAGAGCGCGAGCGGCGCGTCGAGTCCTACGTCCTCGACCGGGACGACCTCGAGCTCTACGACGTCGAGGTCGAGGTGTCGTTCGTCGACCGGATCCGCGGCATGGTGCGCTTCGACGACGTCGACGCGCTGATCGAGACCATGCACGACGACGTGCGACGAGCGCACGAGATCCTCGGGCGACCCGCGTGACCCCGGCTGCGGCCCGGCGACCCGTCGTCGACCTCACGGACGCGGAGGCCCGCCGGTCGCTGGTGCTGAAGTGGGGCACGGTCCCCGACGACGTCATCCCGGCCTGGGTGGCGGAGATGGACTACGCGCTCGACCCGGTGGTGCAGGAGGCCGTGCTCCGCGCCGTGCGCGACGGGGTCACCGGCTACCCGGTCTACGGCCACACCCCGGAGCTGGCGGAGGCGTACGCCGGGTTCGCCGCGCGGCACTACGGGTCCGTCGTGGACCCGGCGTGGGTCCTGCCCGTCGTCGACGTGACGGCGGGCGTCCGCTTCGCGCTGGACACGCTGTGCGAGGACGGGCCGGTCGTGTTCCTGGTCCCCGGCTACTCGCCGCAGCTCGACATCGCCGGCATCACCGGGCGCAAGCGGGTGGACCTGGTCGTCGAGCCGGACGCGCCTCGGGCCGAGGTGGACCTCGACCGGCTCGACTCGCTCCTCGGGGACGGCGCGCGGACGCTGCTGCTGACCCAGCCGCACAACCCCTGGGGCCGGGTCTTCACGCGGGAGGAGCTCGAGGGCATCCGCGACGTGGTCCTGCGGCACCGGGCCCGGGTCGTCTCGGACGAGATCCATGCGCCGCTGGTGCTGCCCGGCGCCCACCACACGTCGTACCTCGACCTGCCCGGCACCCACGAGCACGCGATCGCCGTGGTGGCCGCCTCCAAGGCCTTCAACACCGCGGGCCTCCGGTGCGCGCAGCTCGTGGTCCCGGACCCCGTGGCGCGGCGCACCCTGGTCGAGCAGCCGATGGCGCGCAACGACTCGTGGTCGCCGCTCGGCGTGGCGGCCGCGGTCGCGGCGTACACCGACGGCGACCCGTGGCTGGCCTCCCTCGTGGAGCGCCTCGACCAGCTGCGGACCCTGCTCGGCGAGCTCCTCGCCGAGCACCTGCCGCTGGCCCGGATGCGGCCGCTGGAGGCGACGTACCTGGTGTGGCTCGACGCGCGCGGCTACGGGCACGACGACCCGGCGGCGGTCGCCCTCGAGCGCGGGCGGGTCAAGCTGGGGCCGGGTCACGACTACGCGCCCGGCCTCACCGGTCACGTCCGCCTGAACATGGCGACCAGTCCCGAGCGGCTGACCGAGATCGTCCGCCGGCTGGCCTCGGCCTGGACCTGAGCCCGACCGGACCGGCTACGCGAGCGCGGCGGCGGCCGCCTCCGGCGGTGGCAGCGGGTCGGCGGCGGGCAGCGCGCCGCGGAGCGCCGCCACGCGAGCCGCCAGCAGCGCGGGCACCGGCCGGTCGCCCGCCCGCCTGATCTCGGCGGCCGTGGCCGCCCACGGGGCGACCTGCTCCACCGACGCCCCCCGGGCGTGCGCCACCAGGGCGGCGGTCTCCAGCGCGGTGGCGAGGGACGAGTGGTAGCTCAGGGCCCGGGCCGCGGAGACGGCCGCGCGCGCCCGGTCGTGGGCCTCGTCCACGTCGCCGCGGCTCAGCAGGGCCAGGGCCAGGAGCGAGCGCAGGAGGGGCAGCTCCCGCTCGACCCCGAGCTCGGTGCCCTCGAGGTCGGCGGTGCGGCCGACCTCGACGGCGGCGTCCAGGTCGCCGTCCGCGAGGTGCAGCCCACAGGCCACGGACAGCAGGACGACGCGGGCGATCCGGCGCTGGTCGGTGTGCATCGGCATCGCCCGCTCGACCCAGCGGCGTACCCGGTCCAGGGCGCCCACCTGCCAGGCGATCATCGCGGCGGTCGGGAGGCTCGCCGCCAGCTGCTCGGCCGACCCGCCCTCCTCGCAGAGGTCGAGCGCCGCCTCGGCGTACGCCGCCGCCTCGGGGTCGCCGCGCTCGGCGAGCACGCTGCCCAGCCCCATCGCCGCGCTCACCTGCAGGTCGAAGCCGTGTCCCCGGGCCGACTCGATCGCCTGGCGCACGAGCGCCACCGACTCGGGTCCGCGGTCCAGGTCGTCGACGATGCCGGCCAGGAAGATCTGCGCCCGGGCGACGTAGGCGCTGTCGACGTCCGCGAGCAGCGAGATGGCGCGTTCGAGCTGGGGGACGGCGACGAGGTCCTCCCCGGCCCAGTAGTTCAGGTAGCCCAGGGCGTACGTCGCGTAGCCGGCCCACTCCTCGCCCTCGTCGCCGCGCGCCTCGAGCAGCCGCGACAGCCAGAAGCAGCCTTCACCGACGTTGGTCGACGCCCAGTACCGGTGCAGCCGGAACGCGAGCTCGAGGCAGCGGCTCCGGTCGGCGACCCCGGTGACCCCCGCGCCGAGCAGACCACGGACGGACGGCAGGAGCGCGGTGACCGCGTCCGCGAAGGGAGCCGGTGGCGACCGCGGGTCGTCGGGCAGGACGCCTCGCACCAGGTCGGTGAGCCGTCCGTAGGCCTCGCGCTCCTCGCCTGCCTCCACCAGGTGCTGGCGCGCGAACCGGTGCAGGTCGTCGTCGTGCTCGTAGGTCCAGCGCGTCCCGGTGCGGTGCACGACGACGAGCCCGCGGTCCCCGAGCTCACGCAGCAGCCGCACCACCCGTACGCCGGCCACGTCGTCCCCGGCCGAGACCGCGCGGATGGCGGCGAGGTCGACCTGGCCCTCGAGCACCGACATCCGCCGGAACACCGCCGCTTCGTCGGGCTGCAGCAGGGCGTGGCTCGCCTCGGCGACCTGGCGGACCGCGTCGGCGGAGTCCGCGGTCATCTCGTCGAGGTGCTCGACGATGTCGGTGGGGGACATCGCGGTCAGCTGGGCCGCGAGCAGCTCGAGGGCGAGCGGCAGGCCGGCACAGTGCCGGCACAGGACGTCGAGGGAAGGGGCCAGGCTCGCGTCGACGACGAGCTCGCCGCCGTACTCCGCGATCCGGTCGGCGATCAGCCGCACCGGGTCGCTGGCCGCGAGCTCCTCGACGGTGGCGTCCGCCGGCAGCTCGAGCGGGGCGAGCGAGACGGTCCGCTCCTCGGACAGGCCCAGCGCCACCCGGCTGGTCACGACGACCGTGGTGTCCGGGGCACCCTCGAGGAGCGATCGCGCGATGGACGCCGCCCCGTCGCGGACGGCCTCGCAGCCGTCCAGCACGACGACGGTGCGTCCGAGCCGAGCGAGGTGGCCGGCGACCGTCCGGGCCGGCTCGTCGCTGGTGACCGGCAGACCGAGCGTCATCGCCACGGTGGCGTCGACCAGCGCGTCCTCCGCGACGTGCGCCAGCGACACCCAGTGCCGGCCACCGGGCACGTCGACGGCGCGGGCCGCCACCTCGGCGGCCAGGCGTGACTTGCCGACGCCACCCGGCCCGGTCACCGAGACCAGACCCGGCCGGGTGGCCGCGGTGGCGAGCCGCCGGAGGTCGGCGTCGCGCCCGACGAACGAGGTCGCCGAGGCCGGCAGGCGGGCCGGCCCGGACGTCTCACCGGCCTCGAGCACCCGCAGGTACGTCGCGACGGTGTCCGCGGACGGGTCGACGCCGAGCTCGTCGGCGAGGACCGCCCGGCACGCCTCGAAGGCCTGCACCGCTCCGGACCGGTCGCCGGCCGCGGCGAGCGCGTGGATCAGCGCACGGTGGACCCGCTCGTCCAGCGGGTGCGCGGCGACCAGGTGACGACCGAGGCCGACCGCCGCCGTGTGGTCGGCCAGCTCGCCGTACGCCGCGATCGCGAGCAGTCCGGCCTGGAGCACGGTCTCCTGGAGCCGGGCCCGGTGCGGGTCGAGCCACGGCGCCTCGATGCCGGCCGCCAGATCCGCGGGATCCAGCGTCGGAGCGGCGCCCAGCCGCGTCAGCAGCGCGTGCCAGCGGCCGGTCGCGCGCAGCCCGGCCGCGGTGGCGACCGTCGTCTCGAGCTCGGCCACGTCGGTGCTGACGCCGGCGGCCAGCCGGTAGCCGGTCGGCGTCGTCACGACCACCTCGTCGTCGATCGCCCCGAACCTCTTGCGCAGGTCGCCGACGAGCCCGCGCACCGCGACCCGCCACGTCGACGGCGGGTCGTCCCAGATCAGCGAGGCGAGTCGCTCCGCCGGGAGGGGTCCCGGCTCCAGCGCCAGGGCGGCCACGAGCAGGTGGGCCCGACGGCCTCCGAGGTGGGCTCCCTCCACGGTCTCTGGCGGCATCCCCCCGGTGACGGCGACCCCGCCCAGGAGGGCGATGCGCACGCCCCGATGATAGGACCGCCGCCGGCCCGTCCTCCCCCCTGGACGGGCCGGCGTACGCACGTGGGTGGTCCCTGGCAGGTGCGTCAGGGCCGGCCGCGTGACGTGAAGGCCGCGCCGGAGTGCGCGCCGTGGTGGTGGTGATGGTGCTTCTTCTTCGGCACCGGGAGCTTGATCGCCTGGGCCTTGAGGACCTGGCCGGTCACCCCTTGCTTCTCGATGCCCCAGACCAGGAAGCCCCGGCCGTTCGCCCGGGTCGAGATCTGGGCGGGCCCACCGGCGAAGGTCTGCTTCACCTTGAACAGGAAGCGCGCCGCGTGGGAGCCCTTGCCGAAGTTGGAGACCATGATCCCGTCGACCTCGACGTCGGCCGTGACCAGCCGACCGCTGTGGTCGGTCACCGCGTCGACGCTGGAGATGTCGTTGTGGTCCCCGGTCGACTTCGGCTTGCCGAAGGACTTCCCGTTCCACTTCCACGTGAACGGCTGGTAGATGGCCTTGCCGCTGACGTCGACCATCCGGATGTGCCCGCCGGCGTTCACCAGCTGCTCGGTGCCGCCCTTGGTGTAGGAGCCCTTGACCTTCTTGAAGCTCTTCCAGTGGGTTCCGTTCGACGGCTTCCATGCCACGGCGACCTTGCCGGACAGGGAGGCGTACTGGCTCGTCGTGATCACCGTCTGCTTGCCGTTGTCGGCGAGCTGGGCGTTGCCGACGAAGTAGGGACGGACGAAGGTCTTCGGGGTCGCCGACACCGTGGGGTAGTAGTACGCACGCTTGTCGAGCGTGCCGGACTCGCCGACCGCGGCCAGGCTCACCCCGCCGCCCCGGTGGGCGATGGCCGAGGTGAGGCTGCCGAGGGTGGGCGCCCCGGGCACCGCCACGGACGTGCCCAGACTGCCCTGGGACACGACGTTCGTGCCGAACACGCCACTGAACTCGCCGGCGTTCGCGGCGACCTGGGCGATCCAGACGAGCTCGACCTGACCGCCGGAGATGACGACCTTCACGTCCTTGGCCGACGAGTCGCCCAGCGCGGTGGTGGTCTGGACGCCGCCGACGCACGACCTCGAGGAGGTCTTCAGGACGCACAGGTGGAGGTTCCGCAGGCCCGGGGTGCTCGCCTTGTCGCCGATCCACGCGACGTACGTCGTGCCGTTCTTGCTGGTGGCGACGTCGTACCCGGACAGCGTGGTGCCGGACTGCAGGGTGAAGGTCTTCCCGGTCGCGCCGCGGGCACCCGCGGGCGCGGCCGCGAGGCCGAGGAGGGCGCCGGCCAGGACGAGCCCGGAGACGGCGGTGAGTGCGGGTACGACGACCCGCCTGGAGCGAGACATGGCGACTCTCTTCCGGTCGTGGGGAGCCCGGAGGCTCCGGGCTCGCGAGCAGTCCAGTCGCCCGGCGTAACGCCGACGTAACGCGGCCTCGTGCGGACACGGGTGCGGACGCGAGTGCACGCCGGACGCCGGCCGTGGTCTCATGGTGCCCGCCAGCCTGGGAGAGGGACGATGGTCGGATCGCTGGTCCGCGTTCTCGGCAGCTGGCTGCTGTTCTCCTCCGCCCAGTGGATGTTCACGATCGCGGTCGGGGTCGCGGCGTACCTGGAGTCCGGCGCGGCCGGGGTCGGCGCGGTCAGCGTCGCCCGGCTTGGTGCCGGCGTTGCTGGTCGCGCCCGTGGCCGGCGGCATCCTCGACCGGCACGACCGGTCACGCGTGGTGTCACTGAGCTGCGGGCTCGCCTGCGCGGCGTTCGGGGTGGTCGCCCTGCTCGTGCTCGGCGGGCTCCCGCTGCGGTGGCTCGTGGTGGCGACCGCGGCCGCCAGCGTCGTCGCCGCACCGCCGCGGCCGGCGCTGGAGACCCTGTTGCCCGCGCTCGCGCACACGCCGGCGGAGCTGGTCCGGGCGACCGCGCTCTGGAGCGCCGCCGACAGCGCGGGGTTCCTGGTGGGGGCCGGGGCCGGGGGCCTGCTGATCGCGCTGCTCGGCACCGGTGCCGTGGTCGCCGTCGCGGCCGGGCTGGCCGCACTCACGACCGTCCTGACCTGGGGCCTGCCCACCGTCCGGGCCAGCGAGACCGCCGACGACGAGGACGAGGACGCGGGGCTCCTGGCCGGGGTCCGGGCCGTGCTCGCGACTCCGGCCCTGCACGCGCCGTTCGTGCTGTTCGTCGGTCTGCTCCTGCTGGAGGGGACCACCGACGTGCAGCTGGTGGCGCTGGCGATCGACGACCTCGGGCTCGGTGAGGGCGGTCCCGGCCTGCTCTACCTGGTGTGGGGAGTCGGCGGGATCCTCGGCAGCGCCCTCCTGCTCCGCCTCGTGCGGCGCACGGGGTACGGCCGGGCCCTGGTCGTCGGCGCCCTCGTCTTCGGTGTGCTCGTCGCCGTGGCCGGTCTCGGCGGGGTCGCGCTCGTGGTCGCGGTGATGCTGCCCGTGGGCCTGGGGTTCACCCTGGTCGAGGGCGGTCTGATGGGGGTGATCCCGCGGCTCGCGGACGACGCCGTGATCGGCCGCGTGTACGGCGTGAGCGAGCTGTTCTACGCCGGCTTCAGCGCGCTCGGGGCCGCACTCGCCCCGCTGCTCATCGGGTGGCTCGGCATCCGGGGGAGCCTGGTCGCCGTCGGGTCGGCGTACACGCTCCTGGCCCTCGGCACGTGGCGGTGGTGCGCCCGGCTCGACCGCGGACAGCAGACCGCCAGTCGCGTGCGCGACCTCCTGCACGACGTCCCCTTCCTCACCCCGCTGCCGCTGCCGCAGCTCGAGCGGCTGGTCAGGGCGGCCAGTCCGAGGACCGCACACGCGGGCGACACCATCGTCGCCGCCGGCGAGGTGGGGGACGAGTTCTACGTCGTCGACAGCGGCACCGTCGACGTCGTCGAGTACGGCCGCACGCTCGGCCCGGGGGACGGGTTCGGCGAGATCGCCCTGCTCCGCGACGTCGCCCGGACGGCCACGATCCGAGCGGCCGCGGAGACCCGGATGTGGACGGTGGGGCGCGACCCGTTCCGCAACGCCCTCGGCGCCAGCCCCGACGCGCGCACCGCCGCCGCCGGTGTCATCGACGAGCACCTGTCTCGCCGACGGGCCGCGGGCGGGCCCGACTCGCCGCGGCCGTAGCCTCGCGAGCGAGCTCGCCGCGGCGTTCGCTGCGGTCTTCCGTCTCGGCTTCGCCTCGACGGAAGGTCCTCGCTCAGGCGTCGAGGTCCTGCTCGACCAGGGCGGCGATGGCGTCGACGTCGGCCTGGTCGTCCCCGGACACCTCGACGGTGTCGCCCTTGCCGGCACCGAGGGTCATGATCAGCAGGGCGGAGCTCGCGTCCACGGGGTCGCCGCCGGGGACGCCGATCAGGACCTCGGAGTCGAGCTCTCCGGCCGCCTCGGAGATCAGTGCGGCGGGGCGGGCGTGGAGGCCGACGGCGGAGCCGACGACGACGGACTTGGTGGGCATGGGGTCTCCTTCGATGGGTCGTACGTCGAGTGGTGCAGGTCAGACCGTGGCGATGTCGGTCTCGGCGGGCCAGACGGTCTTGGCGGTGACGACCGCGAAGGCGCCGACGACGACGCCGGCAGCCAGGGCGATCAGGTAGCCGAGGACGTTGTGGACGGCGAAGAGCACGAAGATGCCGCCGTGCGGTGCGCGCACGGCCACGTTGAGCAGCTCGCTGAGGCCACCGGTGACGGCACTGCCCAGCATGATCGACGGGATCACCCGCAGCGGGTCGGCCGCCGCGAACGGGATGGCTCCCTCGGTGATGAACGATGCCCCCAGCAGCCAGCCGGCCTTGCCGTTCTCACGCTCGGCCACCGTGAACAGCTGCGGACGCAGGACCGTCGCCAGGCCCAGCGCGATCGGCGGAACCATCCCGGCCAGCATCACCGCGGCCATGATCTTCAGCTGCGGTGCGTCGCTGGCCAGGCCGGCGGCGCCGATCCCGGTGGTGGCGAACACGTAGGCGACCTTGTTGAGGGGGCCGCCCATGTCGAAGGCCATCATCAGGCCGAGGATGACGCCGAGCACGACCGCGCTGCTCCCGCTCATGTTCGTGAGCCCCGCGTTGAGCTTGTCCATCAGCCAGGAGATGGGCCTGCCGAGCACCAGGATCATGAGCAGCCCGGCGATCACGGACGTGAGCAGCGGGATCACCATCACCGGCATGAGGCCTCGGGCCCAGGCCGGGACGCTCCAGCCGGCGATCCAGTGGGCGATCAGCCCGGCGAGGACGCCGCCCGCGATGGCGCCCAGGAAGCCGGTTGCCGGGAGGGCGGTGCCGTTGGTGGCCGTGACGTTGAACAGGTTGGTGGCCAGGCCGCCGAGGATGAAGCCGGGAGCGATGCCGGGCCGGTCGGCGATGGCGTAGGCGATGTAGCCGGCCAGGGCCGGGATGAACAGCGCGAACGCCGTCTTGCCGATGATGAAGAACAAGGCTCCGATGTAGGCGAAGAAGCCGCTGGCGAAGAAGCCGGTGCCGAACAGGACGTGGTGCAGTCCCAGCGCTCCGGCGTCCGGCAGGTCGAAGAGCGTGTTGTTCACCGCGATGTCGCCGTAGGGTCCGACGATCTCGTAGCCGCCGAACAGGAAGCCGAGCGCGATCATGAGGCCGCCCGCGGCCACGAACGGGATCATGTAGGACACGCCGGTCATCAGCACGCGGCGTACCCGGGCTCCCCAGGACTCGCCGGCGCCCCCACCGCTGTTCTCACCGGCCGTCACCGAGCCTTCGACGCGCGGCGCGTTCGGGTCGTCGGCGTACCGGAGCGCCTCCGCGATCATCGCGTCGCCGTCGTCGATGGCCCGCTTCACGCCGGACGACACGACCGGCTTGCCGGCGAACCGGCCACGGTCGCGTACGCCGACGTCCACGGCGAAGATCACCGCGGAGGCGGCCGCGATCGTGGCGGGTGAGAGCGGCTTGGAGCCGGCGGACCCCTGCGTCTCGACCGAGATCGGGACACCGGCAGCGGCCGCCGCGGCTTCGAGGGCCTCGGCGGCCATGTAGGTGTGCGCGATGCCGGTCGGGCAGGCGGTCACCGCCACGAGGGACCTGGCGCTCCCCGCGGTCGTCGTGGCGGCCGGTGCAGGTGCCGGGGTCTCGCCCACGGCCTCGAGCACGAGGTCGACGACCTCCTGCTCGGTGGACGCGCCACGCAGGGCGGCGGTGAAGTCGGACCGGACCAGGGCGCGCGCGAGCTTGGTGAGCAGCTGCAGGTGCGTGGCGTCGCCACCCGACGGCGCCGCGATCAAGAAGGCGATGTCGGCGGGACCGTCCTTGGCGCCGAACTCGACGGCCGGAGACAGCCGGACGAAGGCGAGGGTCGGCTCGTCGACGGCGGCGGTCCGGCTGTGCGGGATGGCGATGCCGCCGGCCAGGCCGGTCGACGCCGTCTCCTCGCGGGTGATGGCGTCGGCCGCGAGCTGGTCGGGGTCGGAGGTACGTCCCGCGTCGGCGACGACGGCCGCCAGGGCGCGGATGACGTCGTGCTTCTCGGGGCCGAGGTCGGCGTCGAGGCGCACGAGGGCGCTCGTGATCAGGTCGGACATGGTCAGCTCTCTGCGGGGGGTGGGAGGCGGGTGACGTGGACCAGGTCCGGGCGTACCTGCCGGGGGTGGGGGATGGTCGTGCCGGGGAGTCCGGCGGCTGCGCTGCCGTAGGCCACGGCCAGGGCGAGTCGGTGGTCGGGGTCGCGGTCGGTGACGTCGCCGTAGAGGTAGCCGAACAGACTGGAGTCGCCCGCCCCGACCGTGCTGACCACGGTCGTGGGTGGGGGAGTCGCCTGCCAGGCACCCTCGGCGCTGACCAGCACCGCGCCACGGGGGCCCAGGGTGACGAGGACGGACTCGACTCCCCGCTCGACCAGCTCGTGGGCGGCCTCGGCCGCGGCGTGGGGGTCCGCTTCGAGCTCCTCGGCGCGGTGCCCGGTGAACGACGCCAGCTCCTCGCCGTTGGGCTTCATCAGGTGCGGGGCACCGGCGTCGCTGTCCGAGAGCGCCTCGACGAGCGCCTTGAGCGGGGCGTCGCTGGTGTCCACCGCGACCCGGGCCCCCGCCGCGCGCAGGGCGGTGACCAGCTCGGCGTACCACTCGGGCGGTGCGCCGGGAGGCAGCGAGCCGGCGAGGACGATCCAGTCCGAGCTCGCGGCACGGCGGATCAGCGCCTCCTCGAGCTCGCGGAGCAGGTGGGGCGTCGCCTGGGGGCCGGGGCTGTTCAGCTTCGTGGTGGTGCCGTCGGGCTCGGTGATGGTGATGTTCACGCGGAGGTCGCCCTCGTGCTCGACCGGCCGGCAGTCGATCCCGGCGGCGAGGAGCTCGAGCACGAACGGGTCGTTCTTGGGTGCGGGGAGGACGGCGATGGAGGGCAGGTCGGCGGCGACGCAGGCCCGCGAGATGTTGACGCCCTTGCCGCCCGCCTGCGAGATGACCGACTGCGCGCGCTGCACGGCGCCGCGCTCGAGGGGAGCGGTGAGGTTGACGGTGCGGTCGATGCTGGGGTTGGCGGTGAGGGTGACGATCATGCCGCCCACCCGCTGTCGGCACGGCTCATGCCACGACCACCTCGATGCCGGCCTTGGTGAGCGCCCGCCGGTCAGCGGGGGAGACGCCCGAGTCGGTCACGAGCACGTCGATCTCGCCGGGGGCCGCGAAGCGGACGGCGGTCTCGACGCCGAACTTCGAGGCGTCGGCCAGGGCGACGACGCGGCGCCCGCTCGCGATCAGCGCGCGCTTCACCGCCGCCTCGTCCGGGTCGGGGGTGGTGAGCCCGTGCTCGGCGGTGATGCCGTTGGTGCCGAGGAACGCGACGTCCACCCGGAGGTGCGACAGCACGTCGACGGTGTCGGCGCCGACGGCCGCCTGCGTGGTACGCCGGACCCGGCCGGGCAGCAGACGGAGGTCGATCTGGCGCTGGCCCGCGAGCCGGGCCGCGATCGGGACCCCGTGGGTGACCACGGTCAGCTCGTGGTCGGGCGGCAGCAGGCTCGCGAGGCGAGCCGCCGTGGTCCCGGCGTCGAGCAGCATCGTGCCGCCGGGCGGCGGCAGCTGGTCGAGCGCCGCCCGGGCGATCCGCTCCTTGGTCTCGGTGTTCACCTGGTCGCGCTCGCGCAGCCCGGCCTCGATCAGCGACAGGGAGGACGGGGGCACGACGCCGCCGTGCACCCGGCGGACCAGGCCCATCCGTTCCAGGGTCGACAGGTCGCGGCGCACGGTCTCGGTCGTGACGTCGTACTCTCGTGCCAGCTGGTTGACCGACATCCGCCCGCGCTGGTTGACGAGACGCGCGATCGCCTGCTGGCGCTCCTCGGCGTACATCGTCACTCGCGGACTCCTCATCTGTGTCTGTGTGGTTTTACGCCCGAACGTGTTGACTTGTCAAGGTGGGGCGTGGCAGCGTGTCGCCATGAGCGCCCCGCCGGTCACGTCCACGCTGCACGGCACCCCGGTCGTCCCGGGCGTCGGCTACGGACCGGCGCTCCTCGTGCGGGGCGAGGTGTCCCCGGACGCGGTCGCCCGCTTCGACGCCGCGGCGTACGACGAGGAGAGCGGGCTCGCGGCGTACGACGAGGCGGCCGCCGCGGTCGGCGACGGGTTCGCCCGGCGCGCCGAGAAGGCCTCCGACGCCGCCGCCGAGGTGCTGACCGCCAGCGCGGGGCTCGCCCGCGACAAGGGGCTGCGCTCGGCCGTCCGCAAGCACCTGAAGGCGGGCGACGACCTGCTGGACTCGGTGCACCAGGCGGTGGAGCAGTTCGTGCAGGTGTTCACCTCGATGGGCGGGCTGATGGCCGAGCGGGTCACCGACCTGCGCGACATCGAACGCCGGGTGGTCGCCCACCTCGTGGGCGAGCCGGAGCCGGGCGTGCAGATGCCCGACGCCCCGGCGGTGCTCGTGGCCGAGGACCTCGCACCCTCCGACACCGCGACCCTCGACCCGTCGGTGATCGTCGCGCTGGTGACCGAGCGCGGTGGCCCGACCAGCCACACCGCGATCATCGCCCGCCAGCTGGCGATCCCGTGCGTGGTCGGCACGGCCGGCGCGATGGGCCTGGCCGCCGGCACCCCCGTCCTGGTGGACGGGGTGGCGGGCACCGTCGAGCCGTCGCCCGATGCCGACGAGGCGGAGCGGCTGGTCGCCCAGGACCGAGCCGAGCGTGAGGCGCTCGCCACCTGGAGCGGGCCGGGGGAGACCGCGGACGGCACCCGGGTCAAGATCCTGGCCAACGTCGCGGACGGCGAGTCCGCGCGCGGCGCCGCCGGCGGACCGGTCGAGGGCGTCGGCCTGTTCCGCACCGAGCTGTGCTTCCTCAACCGCGCGGACGAGCCGTCCGTGGAGGAGCAGGCGGCGATCTACGGCGAGGTGCTGGCGCCGTTCACCGGGCGGTACGTCGTCGTCCGGACCCTCGATGCCGGGTCCGACAAGCCGGTGGCGTTCGCGACCCACGAGGGCGAGGAGAACCCCGCCCTCGGTGTCCGCGGCCTTCGCCTGTCCTTCGACAACCCCGACCTCCTCGCGCGGCAGCTGGACGGCATCGCCGCGGCCGCCCGTGAGACCGGCACCGAGACCTGGGTGATGGCACCGATGGTGGCGACCGTGGCCGAGGCCGCGTCGTTCGCCGACGAGGTGCGCTCGCGCGGGCTCAAGCCCGGCGTCATGGTCGAGGTGCCGTCGGCCGCGCTCCTGGCCCACCGGATGCTCGAGGTGGTCGACTTCCTCTCGATCGGCACCAACGACCTCACCCAGTACACGATGGCCGCCGACCGGATGGCCACCGACCTCGCGCACCTCACCGACTCGTGGCAGCCGGCGGTCCTCCAGCTGGTCGCGATCACGGCCGAGGCCGGGAAGCAGGCCGGCAAGCCGGTCGGGGTCTGCGGAGAGGCCGCCGCCGACCCCCTGCTCGCCTGCGTGCTGGTCGGCATGGGTGTCACGTCGCTGTCGATGGCGTCCGCGGCGGTGCGTCCGGTGGGCGCCCGGCTGGCGGCGGCGAGCATGGACGCGCTGGAGGACGCCGCCGAGGCGGCGCTGGCGGCGAGCGACCCGAAGGCCGCTCGCGACGCCGTACGTCGGGTGCTCGAGGCCTAGCCGACCCGGCCGTACCCTGCACCCATGGGAGTCCCGTGCGAGGAGCCTGGCCGGTGATCAGCCGGCGCGGGCTGCTGGTCGGCGGGGTCGCGGTCGCGGGCGTAGGTGCGGCCGGAGTCGTCGGCTGGGAGTCGGCGTCGTACACCGAGCGGTTCCGGATCCGCGACAAGCTGGGCCTCAACCCCGACCCGTTCATCCCCGACGCCGCCGAGGGCCGGATCCGCCTCGAGCACCTCACGTCGACGCACATGGGACCCATCGACCTGTTCACCGCCGTACCCGCCGGCCATGGCGACGGCGCCGGGCTGCCCGTCATCGTCGTGCTGCACGGGTCGAGCGCGACCGCCGCGGCCTTCCGCGGGTTCGGTCTCGGCAGGTTCGTGACCGCAGCCGTCGAGGCCGGCGCCCCGCCCTTCGTGCTGGCCGGCACGGATGACGGTCCGGCCGGTTGGCTCCCCACCGCGGGGGTCGACCCGCCGGCGATGCTGCATCAGGAGCTCCCTCGGTGGCTGGCGGCCCGCGGCTTCGCGGCCGACCGGCGGGCGCTGTGGGGCTGGTCGCGAGGCGGGTACGGCGCGCTCCGCTACGTCCAGTCCGACCCGGGCTGGGCGGCGGCGCTGGCGCTCTTCAGCCCCGCGATGCACGCCGACGACGCGGCCCTGGACGACCTGTCGGTGCTCGAGCGGCTGCCGTGGGGGCTGTGGTCGGCCGACCACGACCCGTGGCACGACGGCGCCATCGCGCTCTCCGAGCGGGCCCCGACCCCACCCGACCCCTGGGTGCAGGGCGAGGGAGGCCACACGCGGATCTACTGGAACGCTCACACGATCGAGATGATGCAGTTCCTCGCCGGCCACCTCTGAGGCGTGCTCCCGTCCGTCGCGACGACGGCGCTCTGGGTGCCTGCTGTCCCGGCCGACCTCTACGCTGCGCACGTGCCGATCCCGCTCCCGCTGGTCGACGACGAGCCGAAGGAACGACGCGACGCGGCGCGCAACCGCGAGGCGCTCCTGTCCGCCGCCGACGCCCTGATCGGTGAGTGCGGGGTGGACGCGGTGACGATGGACGCGGTCGCCGCGCGCGCCGGTGTGGGCAAGGGCACCGTCTTCCGGCGTTTCGACAGCCGCGAGGGCCTGATGGCCGCGCTGCTGAACCGCAGCGAGACGGCGTTCCAGGCCGGGATCCTCTCCGGACCACCGCCGCTCGGGCCGGGAGCCCCGCCGATGGAGCGGCTGCTGGCGTTCGGCCATGCCCGGATCGAGCTGAACCTGCTCCATCGCGACCTGATCATCGCGGCCGGCCGGGCGGGCGCTCGGAGCTTCGCCGCGATGTCGTTCACCGCGATGCACGTGCGCTACCTGCTCGGCGAGCTCGACGTCCGAGGGGACCTCCCGTTCCTGACCACGGCACTGATGGCGCCGCTCGAGGTCCCGATCCTGGAGCAGCAGGTGCGGGTCGAGGAGATGCAGGTGCGCCGCATCATCACCGGCTGGGACGACCTGGTACGCCGCGTGGTCACCGGCTAGCGCCGCGGATCCGGGCGCATGCCGCGCGGATGAGGGGGAACAGGAGGGGGCGACCGCCCGTCCCCGGGCGCCTCGACCGAAAGGGAGCTCACCCATGGGCTACGGACTCGGCATCTTCCTGCTCGCGCTGGGCCTGATCCTCGCGCTCGCCGTCCAGGACACGATCAGCAACGTCGACCTGACCCTGGTGGGCTGGATCCTGGTGCTCGCCGGAGCACTGGTGATCGTGCTGACGGCCGTGCAGCTGAACCGCGGTCGCAGCGCGCGCACGGTGTCGACCACGACGCACGCCGACGGCAGCCAGACCACGACCGAGCAGCAGCACCGCAACGACCCGCCGCCGGCCATCTGACCAGGGGTTTCACGAGCAGCCCACGCTCCGGCGTTTTGGGCCGGGCCACGGGCCGCTGATAATCTCCTCCGGTTGCCGTGCAACGGCCGCGGATCGAGAGTGCCCGGGTGAACAGGCCCCGGCGCGCCGCGCAACGGACCAGCCGGAAGGAGCCCGCATGTCGATCGGTACCGATGCGGAGACCAAGAAGAAGATCATCGATCAGTACGCGACGAACGAGGGCGACACCGGTTCGCCCGAGGTGCAGATCGCGCTGCTCAGCCACCGCATCAGCCACCTGACCGAGCACCTCAAGGAGCACAAGCACGACCACCACACGCGTCGTGGTCTGCTGCTGCTCGTGGGTCAGCGTCGGCGGCTGCTGAACTACCTGAACAAGACCGACATCGACCGCTACCGCTCGATCATCGAGCGTCTCGGCCTGCGTCGATGAGGCATCGGAGCGGCTACCCCCTCACACGGACCGGGTGGCCGCTCCTTCCATGTTCCGGCTCGGGGGCGACCCTGACCGGATCCCTCGGCCAGTAGGCTCGAAGCACACACAATTGAACATTCACCGAACCAGGAGCGGCCCGCACACGTCGGCCCGGTCCTCGGTAGTGATCTTCGGACGCCGACCCCGTGTCGGGGCGCGGCCGCGGGTCTCGATCGAAGACCGGCCGGACTCTCCCAGCTGAGGAGAGACCGCCGCGGGCGTTCGCGGGGTCGCTCCGCGAAGAGAAAGGACAGGGCATCCGCCCATGTCTGAACCCATCATTTCTGCCGTAGAGACCATTCTCGACAACGGCAAGTTCGGTCAGCGGACGATCAAGTTCGAGACCGGGCTGTTGGCTCGTCAGGCCGCGGGCGCCGTCACGGCGTACCTCGACGACGAGACCATGCTGCTCTCGGCCACCACGGCCGGGAAGCACCCCAAGGAGCAGTTCGACTTCTTCCCCCTGACGATCGACGTCGAGGAGCGGATGTACGCCGTGGGCCAGATCCCCGGCTCGTTCTTCCGCAGCGAGGGTCGTCCCGGCGAGGACGCCATCCTCACCTGCCGCCTCATCGACCGCCCCCTGCGCCCGACCTTCAAGAAGGGCCTGCGCAACGAGGTCCAGGTCGTCATCACCGTGCTGGCGCTCGACCCCGACCAGCCCTACGACGTGCTCGCCATCAACGCCGCGTCGATGTCCACCCAGCTCTCCGGCCTGCCGTTCTCCGGCCCGGTCGGCGGCGTCCGCGTCGGCCTGATCGAGGGCCAGTGGGTCGCCTTCCCGTCGCACAGCCAGCTCGAGTCCGCCGTCTTCGACATGGTCGTCGCGGGCCGGGTCACCGAGACCGGCGACGTAGCGATCATGATGGTCGAGGCCGAGGCGACCGAGCAGACCTGGGACCTCGTCCAGAGCGGCATCCAGGCGCCGACCGAGGAGATCGTGGCCGGCGGGCTCGACGCCGCCAAGCCGTTCATCAAGCAGCTCTGCGAGGCGCAGAGCGAGCTGGCGAAGCAGGCCGCGAAGCCGATCCAGGAGTTCCCGGTCTTCCTCGACTACGAGGACGACGTGTACGACGCGGTCGAGGCGGCCGCGAAGGCCGACCTGGTGTCCGCGATGACCATCGGCGACAAGCAGGAGCGTGAGCTCCGGGTCGACGAGCTCAAGGAGAGCCTGCTCGAGAAGCTCGCCGCCCAGTTCGAGGGCCGCGAGAAGGAGATCGGTGCGGCGTTCCGCTCGGTGAACAAGCAGGTCGTCCGCGAGCGCGTGCTCCGCGACAAGATCCGCATCGACGGGCGCGGCCTCGCCGACATCCGTCCGCTGCACGCCGAGGTCGACGTGATCCCGCGGGTCCACGGCTCGGCCCTGTTCGAGCGCGGCGAGACCCAGATCCTGGGCGTCACGACGCTCGACATGCTGAAGATGGAGCAGCAGCTCGACACGCTGTCGCCGGAGAAGCACCGTCGCTACATGCACAAGTACGTCTTCCCGCCGTTCTCCACGGGTGAGACCGGCCGCGTCGGTTCGCCGAAGCGCCGCGAGGTCGGCCACGGTGCGCTCGCGCGCCGCGCGCTGCTGCCCGTGCTGCCGACGCGTGAGGAGTTCCCCTACGCGATCCGGCAGCTCTCCGAGGCGATGGGCTCCAACGGCTCCACGTCGATGGGCTCCGTGTGCGCCTCCACCATGTCGCTGCTCCAGGCCGGGGTCCCGCTGCGGGCGTCGGTCGCGGGCATCGCGATGGGTCTGATCTCCGGCGAGGTGGACGGCGAGACGCAGTACGTCGCGCTGACCGACATCCTCGGAGCCGAGGACGCCTTCGGCGACATGGACTTCAAGGTCGCCGGCACCAAGGAGTTCGTCACCGCGCTCCAGCTGGACACCAAGCTCGACGGCATCCCCGCCGAGGTCCTCGGCGCGGCTCTCACGCAGGCCCGCGACGCCCGCCACACGATCCTCGAGGTCATGGGCGAGGCCATCGAGGGTCCCGAGGAGATGTCGGTCCACGCTCCGCGGATCATCACGATGAAGGTGCCGGTCGACAAGATCGGCGAGGTCATCGGCCCCAAGGGCAAGGTGATCAACCAGATCCAGGAGGACACCGGCGCGAGCCTGTCCATCGAGGACGACGGCACGATCTACATCGGAGCGACCAACGGCGAGGCGGCCGAGGCCGCGCGGACCGCGGTCAACGCGATCGCCAACCCGACGATGCCGGAGGTCGGCGAGCGCTACCTCGGCACCGTCGTGAAGACGACCAACTTCGGCGCGTTCGTCTCCCTGCTCCCGGGCAAGGACGGCCTGCTCCACATCACCAAGCTCCGTGCTCTGGTGGGCGGCAAGCGGGTCGAGAACGTCGAGGACGTCGTCTCCGTGGGTCAGAAGATCCAGGTCGAGATCGGCGAGATCGACGACCGCGGCAAGCTCTCGTTGGTCCCCGTGGTCGAGGAGTCGTCCTCGACGCAGGACGCGCCTGCGGCCGAGGCTGCGGACGCCGAGTGACCTACGTGGCAACCACGTCGACCGGCCGGCAGCCCGCTGCCGGCCGGTCGTCGGTTTCCCAGCCCGTGGGGGCCAAGCCGACCGCCACGACGCGCACGCTGCTCAAGGAGGACGGCGGCGTGGTCCGGCGTACCACCCTGCCGAGCGGGCTCCGCGTCATCAGCGAGCAGGTGCCCGGCCAGCGGTCGGCCACGATCGGGGTGTGGGTCGGTGTCGGCTCGCGCGACGAGTCGCCGGCTCTGCACGGCTGCTCGCACTTCCTCGAGCACCTGCTGTTCAAGGGCACCCGCGAGCGCTCCGCGCTCGACATCTCGGTCGCGCTCGACGCGGTGGGCGGCGAGTTCAACGCGTTCACCGCCAAGGAGTACACCTGCTTCCACGCGCGCATCCTCGACCAGGACCTCCCGCTCGCGGTCGACGTCCTCGGCGACATGGTGACCTCGTCGCTGCTCACGCCGGAGGACGTCGACGCCGAGCGTGACGTGATCCTCGACGAGATCGCGATGCACGACGACGACCCCGACGACGTGGCCCACAACCTCTTCTCGGCGCTGGCCTGGGGCGACTCGCCGCTCGGCCGGCCGATCGCCGGCACGGTCGCCTCGATCGAGGCGATGACCCGGGAGCAGGTCCGTCGCTTCTACCAGCGTCACTACCGGCCCGAGCGCATGGTCGTCTCGGTGGCCGGCAACGTCGACCACGCCCACGTCGTGCGACTGGTGCGGGCGGCGTTCTCCCGCCGCGGGTTCCTCGACCGGATCGCCGAGCCGGTCATCACCAAGCAGACCGACCGGTCCCGCAAGGCGGCGACCGGCCTTGCCCAGGCGACTCGGCAGTTCGAGCAGGTCAACATCGTGCTCGGTATGCAGGGCATCACCCGGTCCGACGACCGCCGGTTCGCGCTGGGCGTCCTCAACGCCGCGCTCGGCGGCGGGACGTCCAGCCGCCTCTTCCAGGAGGTCCGCGAGAAGCGCGGCCTGGCCTACTCGGTGTTCTCGTTCGCCAGCCAGCACGTCGACGCGGGGCTGGTCGGTGTCTCGGTCGGCTGCCTGCCGAACAAGCTGGAGCAGGTGCTCGACGTCGTCCGTGCCGAGCTGGCCAAGATCGCCCAGGACGGCATCGACGACGAGGAGCTCACCCGTGGCAAGGGCCAGCTCAAGGGCGGCCTCGTGCTGGGCCTGGAGGACTCCGCGTCGCGGATGACCCGGCTGGGGAAGTCCGAGCTGGTCGACGATGAGCTGCTCAGCATCGACGAGGTCCTCGCCCGCATCGACGGGGTCACGCTCGAGGACGTCCGCGTCCTCGCCGCCGAGCTGTTCTCCCAGCCGGAGATCCTGGCGATCGTGGGACCGCGCTGAACCTCAGCGCGGGGTGACCTTCACGATGCCGTAGAACCCCGGCATCTGCTGCGGTCCGTTGAGCGTCCAGAGCACCTTCTGGTCCCCGCGCACGTCGGGCACGCGCACCCTCATCTCGAACCGGACGTCCTGGAACGCCGGCAGCACGGGCCGACCCTGGCCGTCCCGGTAGGGGACCTGTCGGCAGTTCAGCTGCCACGTGTGCCAGGAGTCCTTGCCGAACGCGACGTTGAAGTCGGGGCACGGGTCGAGGACGAGGCGGGTGGACGACTCCAGAGTGGCGCTGAACGTCAGGACGTCGCCCGGGTGCAGCGTTCCGTGGATCTCACCCGTCGCCGAGATCCGGTCGAACGGCGTGACGACCTGTCCGTGTTCCCGGTGCCGCACGTCCGGATGGCCGGCCGGGAGGTCCTGCCACGGCACCACCCAGGTCCCGTTGTGGTGCTGGGTCACCTGGGTCGTCGGGGTCGAGACCCAGCCTCCGTGCCGGGCGGGAGGCAACGACCCCGAGCTGTCGTGGCCCCGGGCACTGAGGGCCGCCACCCCGCCGCCGACCATCAGCACGGCCGCCGCCGCTGCGACCGCGGGACGCCACGGCACCGTGCGGCGCAGCGGCTCGTCGAGGCGCTCGAGCGGCACGGGGGCAGCGGGCGGCTGCTCGGCCTGCCACTGGCGCGCGGCAGCGGAGAGCCGCTCGTCCATCTCGTCCTTCTCGTCCATCAGCTCAGTCATCGTCGTCTCCCAACAGCTCACGCAGTCGTGCTCGGGCCTGGTGCAGGGTCGCCTTGACCGTGCCGGGCGCGCAGCCCATCACCTCGGCAGCGGTGGCGACGTCCAGGCCGACGAAGTAGTGGAGGTCGACGGCCTGGCGCTGGCGACCGCTCAACCGGGTGATCGCCCGCTCGAGGTCGACGTCGACGGGGCGTTCGGGCGCAGCCCCCTGCTCGACCAGCTCGACCAGAGGAGCCGGCCGCCGGGTGCGGTGTCGTCGGCACCGGTCCGCCACGATCCCGAGCAGCCAGGCGGCGGCCGTCCCGCGCGACTCGTCGTACGTCGACCATCGCTGCCAGGCGCGGATCAGCGCCTCCTGCACGACGTCGTCGCGGTCCGCGGCGTCGACCTGTCGGCCGGCGTACCGCGCGAGCACCGTGAGGTGGGGCTGCACCCAGCGCGCGAACTCCGCCGGAGTCCCGCGCTCGGTCATGTCCCGCCCTCCGGAGATCAGTGTCTCCATGCCTGTTCTACGCCACGGGCGGGCGGTTCGGTTTAGTCGCTGCCCTTCTGAGAAACCGGGTCGTCCGCCTGGCGTGCTCGTATACGAGCACGCCAGGCGGACGACCCGGATGGTTCTACGGCTCGACACCGGGTTTCGGCGCGCCCGTCACGGCCTCGCAGGCTCAGCCGTGGGACTTGCTCAACCTCCCCGTCGCCACGCCGTGACCTCCTTCGTCGGTCACGGCTCGACGGTGACCTTGATCGCCTCGCCCTTCGCGACGATGTCGAACGCCGACAGGACGTCGTCGAGCGGGATGTGCCGGGTGATCAGGTCCTTGACCGGGACCTGGCCGGTGGAGATGTACTCCAGGGCCCGCTTGTTGTGCTCGGGCGCGGATCCGTTGGCCCCGTGGATGTGGAGCTGGCGGTAGTGCACGAGGTTGGAGTCGCAGGTGATGGTCGGGTTGGTCTTGGGCAGCCCGCCGAAGAACGAGATGCGGCCGTTGCGCGCGGCCATCGCGATCGCCTGCTCCTGCGTCACGTTCGCGGCGGTCGCGGTGATGACGACGTCCGCGCCGCGTCCGCCGGTCAGCTCCATCACCCGCTCGACCACGTCGACGTCGGAGCCGTCGATGGTCTCGTCGGGCTGCACGGCCTCGGCCGACATCTTCAGGCGGTCGGCGTTGACGTCGACCAGGTAGACCGGCCCGCAGTCGTGGACGCCACGCGCGATCCGGATGTGCATGCAGCCGATCGGTCCCGCGCCGAAGACCACGACCGTGTCGCCCGACTCGATGCCGAGCAGCTCCTGGGCGTTGATCGCGCACGCGAACGGCTCCGCGGCCGAGGCCTCGTCGTACCCGACGTTGTCGGGGATCCGGTTCAGGCCGTCGACCTTGAGCACCTGCTGCGGCACGATCATGTACTCGGCGAAGCCGCCGTCGTACTGGTAGCCGACCGAGGTCTGGTTCTGGCAGACCGCCATCCAGCCCTTCCGGCACTCGTAGCACTCGCCGCACGGCACGGCCGCGATCACCTGGGCCCGGTCGCCGACCTGCCAGCTGCTGCCGTACGTCGCGTTCACGTCGGCACCGACCTCGACGACCTCGCCGGCGATCTCGTGGCCGATGGTCCGCGGGGGAGTGAGGTTCTGGTGGCCGTTGTGGAGGATCTTGACGTCGGTCCCGCAGGTCGAGCAGTTGCGCACCCGCAGCTTGACCTCGTCGGGTCCGCAGGTCGGGCTCGGGCACCTCCTCGAGCCGGACGTCCTCGGGAGCGTAGAAGCGCAAGGCCTTCATGGGGGCGGTCATCCTTTCGACGGGCGGCGACCGGTCCGACGCTAGCCGGTCTCCGGGCGAGAAACCACATTAACGGGCATGAAATCCTGCCCGAATACTTGTGAACGTGCCCGAATGTGTTGCAGACTCCCGGTTAACGGACCGTGACGGTCGTCACGTGCCGCTTGACCGAGAGGAACCCCGATGGCCTCCACTGCCATTCCGCCAGCCCGCGCCGGGGCTCGCGTACGCGTCCAGCAGTTCGGCACCTTCCTGTCCAACATGGTGCTGCCGAACATCGGCGCGTTCATCGCCTGGGGCCTGATCACGGCCCTGTTCATCCAGACCGGCTGGATCGCCCTGATCGGAGACAAGATCTTCAACGTCTCCGCGCAGACGCACGGCTACGGCTTCGTGTCGGTCCTCGGGGCCTGGACCAACCCCGACGGAACCCCGATGCACACCAGCGCCGGGATCGTCGGCCCGATGATCACCTACCTCCTGCCGCTGCTCATCGGGTACACCGGCGGCCGGATGATGTACGACAACAACATCCGCGGCGGCGTCGTCGGCGCCATCGCCACGTTCGGCGCGATCGCCGGCGGCAGCGTCCCGATGTTCATGGGCGCCATGGTGATGGGCCCGCTGGGCGGCTGGAGCATGAAGAAGCTCGACGCGCTGTGGTCACACAAGATCCGCCCCGGCTTCGAGATGCTCGTCAACAACTTCTCGGCCGGCATCTGGGGGATGATCCTCGCGCTGGTCGGCTTCGGTGCGGCTGCGCGTTTCGTCGACTGGTTCAGCACGATCGCCTCCAACGTGGTGGAGACCCTGGTCAACCACCACCTGCTGCCGCTCACCTCGATCTTCATCGAGCCGGCCAAGATCCTGTTCCTGAACAACGCGGTCAACCACGGCGTCCTCACGCCGCTGGGACTGGACCAGTCGCAGCAGCACGGCAAGTCGGTGCTGTTCCTGCTGGAGGCCAACCCCGGTCCCGGGCTCGGCGTCCTGCTGGCGTTCTGGATGTTCGGCAAGGGCGTGGCCAAGGCCTCGGCACCCGGCGCGATCCTGATCCAGTTCATCGGCGGCATCCACGAGATCTACTTCCCGTACGTCCTGATGAAGCCCAAGCTGGTCCTCGCCTGCATCCTCGGCGGCATGACCGGCGTCGCCACGAACGTGCTGTTCAACTCCGGGCTGCGCTCTCCGGCGTCGCCGGGTTCCATCATCGCGATCTGGATCGCGGCGCCTCCCGGAAGCCTGTTCGGGGTGACGCTCTCGGTGATCCTCGCGGCGACGGTCTCCTTCCTGGTCGCGTCGTTCCTGCTCAAGATCGACCGCGACGAGGACGGCGACCTGATGGCCGCGACGGCGCAGATGGAGACCAACAAGGGCAAGAAGTCCTCGGTGGCCGCCACGCTGGCCGGCGGCACCCGGACCGGCACGATCCAGCTCCATCGTCTTCGCCTGCGACGCGGGCATGGGCTCCTCCGCGATGGGCGCGTCGGTGCTGCGCAGCAAGATCAAGACCGCCGGCCACGACGGGGTCACCGTGGTCAACAAGGCGATCTCCGACCTCACCGACACCTACGACCTGGTGGTCAGCCATCAGGACCTCGCCGACCGGGCCACCCAGAAGACGCCGTCCGCGGTGCACGTCGCGGTCGACAACTTCATGGCCAGTCCGCGCTACGACGAGATCGTGGACCTGATCGGTCAGACGAACGGCGACGGTGCCGGCGGGGCGTCGGAGCCGGAGGCCGTCGTGGCCGACGACTCCGGAGGCGTGCTGGCGACCAGCTCGATCGTGCTCGGCGGTCGGGCCAGGACGCGCGACGACGCGATCGACGAGGCGGGCCGGCTGCTCGTGGCGGCGGGTGCGGTCGACGAGAGCTACGTCGCGTCGATGCACGACCGCGAGACCTCGGTGTCGACGTTCATGGGCAACGGCCTGGCCATCCCGCACGGCACGAACGAGGCCAAGTCCTCGATCCACCGGACCGCGCTGTCGTTCGTGCGCTACGACGAGCCGGTCGACTGGAACGGCAAGCCGGCGGAGTTCGTCGTCGGCGTGGCCGGCGCCGGTGACGACCACCTCGCCCTGCTCTCGCGGATCGCGGGGATCTTCACCGACACCGAGCAGGTCGCCGCGCTCCGTGCCGCCGCCACCCCCGAGGAGGTCACGGCCGTCCTGGACGCGGTCAAGGTCTGAGCGAGGAGGCTCCGCTCCGGCACGAGCCGGGGCGGAGCCGCTGCCCTCACGGCGCCAGCACGGCGACGCCGGCGCAGGCGACGGCCCAGAGCACGCTGGCGAAGGTGCCGATGATGAAGCGCTCGGCGACCGCGGTGTCGTCCTGGCTGCGCAGCTCCGGGTAGCGCCCGAGCCCCTTGACCGCGAGCACCACGGCGAGGCCGGGCGCCCATCCCGCCACCAGCGCGACGTACACGGCCAGGCGCTCCAGCGCGCCGATCCAGGCGCCGCCCCGCAGCACGGCGCCGGCGCCGCGCACGCGTTCGGGATCCTCGACGAACGTGAAGACCTGCGTGGTCACGAGTCCGCCGCCGGCCACGGCCAGGACCGCGGCGAGCGCGGCGGTCCAGTGGTCGAGGTCGTGCGTCGCGTCGCTGTTCCAGCCGACCAGCATCGCGACCAGGAGCAACAGCAACGACGCGGCCGCGACGACGCGGGCCGCGCGGCCGGTGACCAGGCCGGCCACCGAGAGGACGGCCGCGATCGCGACCAGGATCGGTACGACGACGTCCGCCGTCATCGGTCACCTCCGAGTGCGGTGCGGGTGAGGAACTCGACGAGCTCGCGGGCCCGGCGGCCCTCGGCGATCCCGGCCGCCGCAGCGCGCTGGCTCACGGCGGACTGGGAGATGTACAGGCGGGACGCGGTCTCGTCGTAGGTGAGCCCCTGGTCGACGAGGTCGGAGACCTCCCAGCCCCGCGGCGTACGCCGACCCAGCAGCGCGGCCCAGAGCCAGACGGCGGACTCGAGGGCTCGGACCCGGTCCTCGCGGCCGCCCTTCTCGTCATCGCCGGCGACGGCACGCACGTGCCAGGGACTGCCCTTGGCCGCGGTGACGGCCTCGCGGGCCGCGAGGTACGCCGGGCCGCGGCCCGCACGGGCGTGGTCGGGGAGGGGGGTCTCGATGGCGCCCACGCCGATCCCGACGTTCCACGCGCCGGCACGGAGCAGCCACTCCAGCGCGCGCACGAGCGCGGCGGGGTCGTCGAGGACGCCCTGGAGCTCGTCACCGACGGTGCGCTCGAAGGGCAGGAGGGAGGGGATGCCCGCGAGCGCCTCGAGGGCCGCCGGGACCTGGTCGGTGCCCGCGCGGCTCCCGTCCTGGTCGACGGTCAGCACCACGACGTCCACGCCGCACCTCCGTCCTGAGTCCGACCACAGTTTAGGAAATAACCTAATACAAAGTCAATATCAGGAAATAAACTCATCTGCGCCCGATGATGGCCACCACCGGCGGGGCCTTCTGGTCGACCACCGAGACCCGGAAGCCCCCCGCGGTCAGCGCCGCGGAGGTCTTGCGGACGATGTTGGGCACCAGCTCGGGCTGGGTGGTCTCGTAGTAGAGGTAGACGCCTCCGCCGGGCAGCACCCGCTCGTGCAGCAGCGCGATCTCGTCGGCGCAGTCGCGGACCCAGAACAGGTTCACGTTGAACGCGAACACCTTGTGCAGCCGCTTCACCGGCACCCGCAGCGTCGCGAGGTCGATCTGACGGACCGTCAGCCGCCCGGCGTCGACGTACTTCTGGTTGCGTCGGCGGGTGCGGTCCACGCCGGACTCGGACCGGTCGATCGCGAACAGCTTGCCGGTGGTGAGCCGCTGGCAGATCAGCTCGGCGCCGTACCCGGGGCCGCACCCGATCTCGAGGATGTTGTCGCCGGGCTGGGGGTCCATCAGCTCGACGGCCCAGATCATGCGCGGCGGCACCTGCGGCACTGGCATGCCCTCAGATTGCCAGATCCGAGGCCGCGGTCGTGTCGGCGGCACGTGCCCTAGGTTGTGGGCGTGACGATCAAGGTGGGCGTGCTCGGCGCGCGCGGCCGGGTCGGTTCCGAGGTGTGCCGCGGCGTGGACGACGCGGACGACCTCGACCTGGTGGCGGAGGTCGGATCGGGCGACGCGCTGGATCCGCTCGGCGACGCCGAGGTGGTCGTGGACTTCACCCGGCCCGACGTCGTGATGGAACACCTCCGCTGGTGCATCGGTCGCGACCTCCACTGCGTCGTCGGGACCACCGGCTTCGACGACGCCCGGCTGGACGAGCTGCGGCAGCTGCTGGCCGAAGCGCCGTCCACCGGCGTGCTCGTCGCCCCGAACTTCTCGGTCGGTGCCGTGCTGATGACGCGCTTCGCCGCGACCGCCGCGCCGTTCTTCGAGTCGGTCGAGATCGTGGAGCTGCACCACCCCGAGAAGGTCGACGCCCCCAGCGGTACGTCGCGGCGTACGGCGCAGCTGGTGGCCGCGGCCCGGCGCGAGGCGGGACTCGGGCCCGTGCCCGACGCGACGACCACCCAGCTCGACGGCGCCAGGGGAGCCGACGTCGAGGGCGTCCGGGTGCACAGCGTCCGGGCCCGCGGGCTCGTCGCGCACCAGGAGGTCGTGCTGGGCGGGCCGGGGGAGACCCTGACCATCCGGCACGACTCGACGGACCGCGCGTCGTTCGTGCCCGGTGTGCTGCTCGCGGTCCGCGCCATCGCCGGCCGGCCCGGTCTGACCGTCGGGCTCGAGGACCTGCTCGACCTGCCCTGAGCTCACCAGCCGGGGAACACCAGCCGGAGCAGCGCGGCCGTCGCCGCGGCGACGAAGACGACCACGAGGAACGGCGCGCGGAGGACCAGCGCGACCACCGCCGCGCCGAGCCCGGCGAGGCGGGCGTCGACGGTGAGCCGCGTGCCGTCGGCGGCGACCTGCACGGCGACGAGCGCCGCGAGCAGGGCGACCGGGATGAGGTCGGCAACCCGCTCCACGACCGGATGCTCGAGCACCCGCGCCGGGAGTGACACGCCCGCGAGCTTGAGGAGGTAGCAGCCGACACCGGCGCCGAGGATCGCCGCCCAGGTCATCGTCGGGGCAGCTCGGTCGCGTCGGCCGCGGACGACGTCAGCACGCCGGCGAGCAGGGCGACCCCGCCCGCCACGAGCACCGGTACGCCGGCCGCGGTGATCGGCACCACGCCCAGGGCGACGGCCGCCGCGCAGACCGCGATCACCCGGTTGCGCGGATCGGCGAGGCGCGGCCAGAGCAGGGCCAGGAAGGCGCCGCCGACCGCGGCGTCGAGCCCGTAGGTGCGCGGGTCGCCGATCAGGTTCCCGGCGAGCGCGCCGACGAGCGTGAAGAGGTTCCAGAGGACGAACACGGCTGACACCGGTGGTGAGGAAGCCGACCCGGGCCGCAGCCCGGGAGGTGCGGGTCACCGACATCGCGGTGGACTCGTCGATCACCAGGTGCGCGGTCGTCGCCCGGCGCCAGCCGCGGAAGTCGAGCAGCGGCGCCAGCTTGAGGCCGTAGAGAGTGTTCCGCGTCCCGAGCATCAGCGCGGTGAGCGCGCCCGAGAGCGGCGCCCCGCCGGCGGCCGCGACGCCGACGAACGCGAACTGCGAGGCGCCGGTGAACATCACCAGCGACAGGGCGCAGGTCTGGAGGACCGAGAGCCCGGCGGCCACGGAGACGGCGCCGAAGGAGACGCCGTACAGCCCGGTCGCGATCCCCACGCCCAGGCCGTCGCGGACGATCGCGCGACGGTCCGCCTCGGGGAGCTCGCTCGGGGCTGGGTCGGCCACCCGCCGACCCTAGTGGGGCGCCGCCGGGTCAGTGGCGGCGTGTCACCCGCACGGGACGCGGGGCCGGGTTGGTCGCGTGCACGAGGGCGTACGCCGCGACCAGGCCGATCAGCCCGCCCGCGAGAGCACCGCCGGAGATGGCGACCGGGAGCGGGGTGGCATGGGCGGTCCAGACGCCGGCCACGACGCCGAAGCAGAGGCTGATCGCGGCGAGCACGATCCGGTGCAGCAACGGCAGTGGTCCGAACATCGAGCGCCTCCTGTCGGGGCCGGGACATCCATGGTGGCCCTCGCCGGACCGAAATCCAAGGCGTCTCACGACAGAGCCGTGTGCAGCCGCACCTGCTTGACCTGGGTCGCGCCCGTGCCGTCGAGGTCGAGCGTCCGGTGCGCACCGTCGGGAGCCCACCCCGTCTCGGTCAGGAAGGCGCGCAGCTCGTCGTCGTCCGCGACCAGCCAGGTCACCGCGCGGGCGAAACGGTCGGCCGCCATGGTGTCCACGGCCGCCTGCAGCAGGCGCGACCCGTGGCCCCGGCCGCGCTCGTCGGCGTCGACGGTGAGCTCCATGAGCTCGCCGTCGGTCAGCCCGTCGCAGTCGGGGTCGGTGGCGGGCGTCGTGATCGCGAAGCCGACGATCCGGTTGCGCTCGAGCGCCACCAGGGCGCGGTGCCGCGCGTCGGCCGGCCGGGTGAGCGCGTCGCGCCAGAGCTGCGCGAAGTCCGCCTCCCGGAGCTCGCCCGCGGCCGGCACCAGCCCGGCGTACGACGTGGCCCAGGCGCGCGCCTGGATCGCGGCGATGGCCTCGGCGTCGTCCGCCCAGGCGATGCGGACCGAGACGTCGGCGGAGGGGGTGCTCACGCGGCCATGGTGGCAGCGACGGTGGTGTTACACCGAATCGGCAGGGCTGCGGAAAAGTGTCACATCACTGGTACGGTGGGGGCGTGTACGGCAACGACTTCGGCACCGACCAGCAGCACGCGGCCGAGCAGCACGACCCGGCGGCGTTCACCGCCCTGCTCGCGGACGAGGGCCGCATCGAGCCCCGCGACGACATGCCCGAGGCCTACCGGAAGTCCCTGGTCCGGCAGATCGCCCAGCACGCGCACTCCGAGATCATCGGCATGCAGCCCGAGGGCAACTGGATCAGCCGGGCGCCGAGCCTGCGCCGCAAGGCGATCCTGATGGCCAAGGTGCAGGACGAGGCCGGCCACGGCCTCTACCTGTACGCCGCGGCCGAGACGCTGGGCGTCGACCGCGCCGACCTCGTCGACCAGCTGCACTCCGGCCGGCAGAAGTACTCCTCGATCTTCAACTACCCGACGCTCACCTGGGCCGACGTCGGCGCGATCGGCTGGCTCGTCGACGGTGCCGCGATCACCAACCAGGTGCCGTTGTGCCGCTGCTCCTACGGCCCCTATGCCCGGGCCATGGTGCGGGTGTGCAAGGAGGAGTCGTTCCACCAGCGGCAGGGGTTCGAGATCCTGCACACGCTCTCGCACGGCACGGCCGAGCAGAAGGCGATGGCCCAGGACGCCGTCGACCGCTACTGGTGGCCGTCGCTGATGATGTTCGGCCCGCCCGACGACGACTCGCCCAACTCCGCGCAGTCGATGGCGTGGGGGATCAAACGGTTCTCGAACGACGAGCTCCGGCAGCGCTTCGTCGACATGACCGTGCCGCAGTCCGAGGCGCTCGGGCTGACCCTGCCCGACCCCGACCTGCGGTGGAACGCCGAGCGCGGCCACTACGACTACGGCGCGATCGACTTCACCGAGCTGTTCGAGGTGATCAAGGGCAACGGGCCGTGCAACGCCGAGCGGATGGCGCACAAGCGCGGTGCCCACGAGGCGGGCGCCTGGGTGCGCGAGGCGGCCGAGGCGTACGCCGACAAGCGGGCACGACGCACCGAGTCCGTCGCATGAGCACCCGCGACTGGGCCTTGTGGGAGGTCTTCGTCCGCGCCCGTCGGGGGCTCTCGCACGTGCACGCCGGCTCGCTCCACGCTCCCGATGCCGAGATGGCGCTGCGCAACGCGCGCGACCTCTACACCCGACGCGGCGAGGGCGTGTCGATCTGGGTGGTGAAGGCGTCCGACATCGAGGCCTCGACGCCCGACGAGCGCGACTCGTTCTTCGACCCGGCGGCCGACAAGATCTACCGCCACCCCACGTTCTACGACGTCCCGGAGGGGGTCGAGCACCTGTAGTGGACACCCCGCTCTTCGACTACACCCTCGGCCTCGCCGACGACGCCCTCGTCTCCGCTCAGCGGATGGGCTGGTGGATCAGCCGCGCGCCGGAGCTGGAGGAGGACGTCGCCCTCGCCAACATCGGGCTCGACCAGCTGGGCCAGGCCCGCACGCTCCTGACCTACGCGGGTGAGCTCGAAGGACAGGGACGCACGGAGGACGACCTCGCCTACCTGCGCGACGACCGCGGGTTCCGCAACGTCAAGCTGGTCGAGCGGCCGATGGACGACTTCGGGGTCGCGATGGCGCGGCTGCTGGTGTTCGCGACGTACCAGCTGCACCTCTACCGCGCGCTCGCGGTGTGCGAGGACGCGACGCTCTCCGGGGTGGCCGGCAAGGCGGTCAAGGAGGTCGCCTACCACGTCGACCACGCCACCCACTGGGTGCTGCGGCTCGGCGACGGCACCGAGGAGTCCCACGCGCGGATGCAGGCTGCCCTGGACGCCGAGTGGCCGTACGTCGAGGAGCTGTTCGCTCCCGTGGACCCTTCGCTGGCGGGCCGCGTCGCCGACCCGGCGGCGATCCGCGACACCGTCCTCTCCGACGTACGCCGGGTGGTCGCGGAGGCGACGCTCGAGCTCCCCGAGGTCCCGGCGGCCCTCGGCGGCGGCCGCGAGGGCCTGCACACCGAGCACCTCGGCTACCTGCTCGCCGAGATGCAGCACCTCCACCGCTCGCACCCGGGGGCGACATGGTGACCTCGACGACCATGCCCCGCGCCCGGCAGCTCGCGGCCGGCGTCCTCGACCCCGAGCTGCCGATGGTCACCATCGAGGACCTCGGCATCCTGCGCGACGTCACGGAGGACGACCAGGGCCGGGTGCACGTGACGATCACGCCGACGTACTCCGGCTGCCCGGCGATGGAGACGATCCGCGAGGACATCGTCAGCACGCTGGAGCTGGCGGGCTACCGGCACGTGGACGTGGAGTTCGTGCTCAGTCCCGCCTGGTCCACCGACGACCTGACGCCGGACGGCCGCGAGAAGCTCGCCCTCGCCGGCATCGCGCCGCCGGGCCCCGCCCCCGTCGCCGGCGGGCCGGTGTCCCTGACGCTGTCCGTGCGCTGCCCGCAGTGCGGGAGTCTCGACACCCGGGAGTCCAGCCGGTTCGGCTCCACCGCCTGCAAGAGTCTGTGGGTGTGCGGCTCCTGCAGGGAGCCCTTCGACCACTTCAAGGCCCTGTAGACACCGATGCCCAAGCCGCAGTTCCACCAGCTCCGGGTGGCCGACGTCGAGCAGCTGACCGACGACTCGGTCGCGATCACCTTCGACGTACCGCCGGAGCTCGCCGAGGCCTACCGCTTCAAGCACGGGCAGCACCTCACCGTCCGCGGCGACGACGGCGAGCGCCGGAGCTTCTCGATCTGCACGACGCCGAGCTCCGGCGTCCTGACCATCGGCGTCAAGAAGCTGCCCGGTGGTGCGTTCAGCGAGGGCGTCGTCGGGACGCTGCACCGCGGCGACGAGCTGGACGTGATGACCCCCGCGGGTCGCTTCACAACGGTGCTCGACCCGGCGTCGGAGAAGTCGTACGTCGCGATCGCGGCCGGCTCCGGCATCACCCCGGTGATCTCGATCGTCTCGACGATCCTCGAGCAGGAGCCCGGTGCGCGGGTGATGCTGGTGTACGCCAACCGCACTCATCGCACGGTGATGTTCCTCGACGAGCTGCACGACCTGAAGGACCGCTACCCCGAGCGCTTCCACCTGGTCCACGTGCTGTCCCGCGAGCAGCAGGACGTCGAGCTCTTCTCGGGGCGGCTCGACGGCGACCGGCTCACCCGGATCCTGAAGTCCCTGCGGCCGGTCGAGGACGTCGATGAGTGGTTCCTGTGCGGACCCCAGCAGATGGTCCTCGACCTGCGCGAGCTCCTCCTCGACCACGGCGTCGACGCCCATGCGGTCCACACCGAGCTGTTCCACGCCGACCCCGTGCCGCACGCGCCCCGGCAGACCGAGACCCCAGGCGGCACCGGCGCCTCCCATGTCACGTTCCGGCTGGACGGCCGCACCTCCGAGGTCGACCTCGACCGCGACGGCGTCGGCATCCTCGAGGCCGCGCTCGAGGTCCGCTCCGACCTGCCGTTCGCCTGCCGAGGCGGCGTCTGCGGCACCTGCCGGGCCAAGCTCGTCGAGGGCACGGTCGAGATGGACGTGAACTACGCCCTCGAGCCCGAGGAGATCGCCGACGGCTACGTGCTCACCTGCCAGTCCCACCCGACGTCCGAGAAGGTCGTCGTCGACTACGACGCGTGAGTCGCTGCCTCAGCGGTAGCGCTCGGGCAGCTGCTGACCGGTCTTCACCTGCGGCTTGGGCATCCGCAGGAAGCGCACCTGCAGCGCGCGCATGACGGCGTACATCGTGGCGCCGCGGGTGGCATCGGCCTCGTCGGGGAAGCGCCGGGCGAGCTCCTTGCGCAGCTTGGAGCGCATCCGGAAGCCCTCGAACAGCACGACCAGCAGCATCGCGGGGAGCGCGAGGTTGGCGTAGCCGGCGAGCGTCGAGCTGCCGCTGTAGCCGAAGACCAGGAACAGGACCATCGCCGGCAGCATCAGCTCGAGGATCCAGAACCGCGAGTCGATGTAGTCGCGGACGAACCGGCGCACCGGCCCCTTGTCGCGCGCGGGGAGGTAGCGGTCGTCGCCACTCCTCATGGCCTCGCGCATCTTGCCGCTCGACTCGGTGCGCGCCAGGCGGCGCGCGGCCGCCTGCTCCTTCCGGGTCCGAGGCACCTTCGCCTTGGCCTTCCTCGCGGCCTCGGCCTCACGCCGGCTGGGAGTGGGCCGCCCCTTCTTCTGGGCGGCGGCGGGCAGGTCGTCGGCGCCGATGCTCGACGTCGTGTCGGCGGCGGTCTCGGTCTCGGACTTGGTACGGCGGAACAACGCGTGGCTTCCTGCTCGTGCTGACGGGTGGAAGTGGTCCGGAAAGGGCCCGGAGCGGCCAGCCTACCGTCGTGCTCGTACCTTGACGTCTACCCATAGGCTGACCCCCATGAGCATGTGGCAACGCATCAGCCTGATCTTCAGGGCCAAGGCGAACAAGGCGCTCGATCGGGCCGAGGATCCTCGGGAGACGCTCGACTACAGCTACCAGCGGCAGCTCGACCTGCTCGCCCAGGTACGCCGTGGGGTCGCCGACGTCGCCACGTCGCGCAAGCGCGTCGAGCTCCAGGTCAACCAGCTCACGGCGCAGTCCGACAAGCTCCAGGGGCAGGCCGAGCAGGCGATCAAGGCCAGCCGCGAGGACCTCGCCCGCGAGGCCCTCACCCGCAAGTCGGGGCTCACCGCGCAGATCGCCGACCTGAAGACACAGCAGGCGCAGCTTCAGGGCGAGGAGGAGAAGCTCACGCTCGCCCAGCAGCGGCTCAGCGCCAAGGTCGAGGCGTTCCGCACGCGCAAGGAGACCATCAAGGCGACGTACACCGCCGCCGAGGCGCAGACCAAGATCAACGAGGCGATGTCCGGCATCGGCGAGGAGATGGGCGACGTCGGCATGGCCATCCAGCGTGCCGAGGACAAGACCGCCCAGATGCAGGCCCGCGCCGGCGCGATCGACGAGCTGATCGCCTCGGGCGCCCTCGAGGACGCCAGCTCGCTGAACCAGGGCGACGACATCGCACGCGAGCTCGAGGCGATGAGCTCGCAGTCCGAGGTCGAGGCCGAGCTGGCCCGGCTCAAGGGCGGCCCGAGCACACCGCCGGCGATCGAGGGTGCCGAGGACGGCGGCGACATCCTGAAGGCAGAGCCCCAGGCGCAGTCGTCCGCCGACTCGAAGGACCCGCAGTGATCGTGCGGATCCTCGGCGAGGGTCAGTTCGACCTGTCCGACGACGCCGTCTCGGCCCTCAACGACCTCGACGCCAAGGTCGAGGGGGCGATCGAGGCCGGCGACGACGCGGCGTTCCACGACGCTCTCGGCGCCCTGTTGGACGGTGTCCGCACCGCCGGCGTACCCCACGTCGCGGAGTCGCTGGACGCCTCCGACCTGATCCTGCCGATGGCCGACGCGACGCTGGCCGAGGTCAAGGACATGCTCAGCGGGGACGGTCTGATCCCGGGCTGAGCCCACCCGCTTGGGTGGTTCGGGGAGAATGTCGGCATGGCCCGTACGCGCTTCGCTCCCGACCACGGTCTCACCGCCCGGATGACGACGGTCATGTTCCTGCTGGGCGGCATCTTCGTCGCGCTGATCGTCGTCCTGATGTTCGTGCTGCCGCCGACGTGGGCGCCGTTCATCGCGCTGATCGGGCTCGGTGTCGTCTGGTTCCAGTGGTACAACTCCGACACGGTCGCGATGAAGGCGATGCGCGCCCGCGAGGTGACGCCCGAGGAGGCCCCCGAGCTGCACCAGATGATCGACCGGCTCTGCGCGCTGGCCGACATGCCGAAGCCGCGCGTCGGCGTCGCCGACGTGAACGTGCCCAACGCCTTCGCGACGGGCCGATCGCCCAACCGGTCGGTCGTGTGCGTCACCACCGGCATCCTCGGGATGCTCACCGCCGACGAGATGGAGGCCGTGCTCGCCCACGAGCTCAGCCACGTCGCACACCGCGACGTGCTGGTGATGACCATCGCGTCGTCGGCCGGCATCATCGCCGGTGGGCTCAGTCGCGGCGCACAGTACGGCGCGTGGTTCGGCGGCGGCCGCAACCGTGACAACAACGGCCCGCCGATCTGGCTGGTCGTGCTGGTGATCAGCCTCGTGGTCTACGCCGTCAGCTTCTTCCTGACCCGGTTGCTCTCCCGCTACCGCGAGCTGGCCGCGGATCGAGCGGGTGCTCAGCTGACGTTGAAGCCGCGTGCCCTCGCGACCGCGCTGCAGAAGATCTCCGGCGGCATGAACGCCATCCCGACCGCCGACCTGCGGGCGTCCAGCGCGATGAACGCGTTCTTCATCGCGCCGGCCATCAAGGGCGTCAGCCTGAGCCAGCTCACCTCGACCCACCCGTCCCTCGAGCAGCGCCTGCAGCAGCTGGCGCGGATCGAGCAGGAGCTCGGCCGGCCGGCCGACGGCCCGCCCGCGCTGTGAGTCGCTTCTGGGGCGCCATCACCGGACGCACCACGCCCAAGCAGGCGAACCTCGACTCGTTGTTCCTGGTGCCGTCCGCGGCGGTGACGCTGCAGACGGCGTCCGGGTTCACCCCGACCGGCACCGGTTCGGTCTGCTACCGCGCGCCCGACGGCGCGGCGTACCAGCAGACGGAGGACGACGTCGTGGCTCTGCTGCGCGACGACGCCGACAAGCCGGACGTCCAGGTGCACCCCGACGACTTCGGCTTCACCTGGCTCGTCGTCGACCGGGTCGACGACGACGTCGAAGGGCTCTGCACCGATCTGCACGCGGTGAACGCGGCGCTCGAGGAGCAGGGCTTCTCGACCGGGCTGCTCTGCTCCGTGGTGCCGTTCCACGACGCCGCCGGGCGCACCTTCGGGCTGGTCTACCTCTACAAGCAAGGCACGTTCTACGCGTTCGCGCCCAGCGGCGAGAAGACCCGCGACAACCTGCTGGAGATCCAGGTCCGCGACACCCTCGCCGCCGAGCTCCCGATGGAGCAGGACCTCCAGCGCTGGCTCGCGCTCTGGGGAGCCCCGGGACTCTAGCCGGGCCGACGGCAACCTGTGAGGGGTCGCGTTCCGTTCAGGTGGTGACGGAAGGGAGCCGCAGGTGCGGGACGCCGAGGACAGCGAGTTCGTGCAGTTCGTGGACGGCCACGCGCGCGAGCTCCGGCGTACGGCGTACCTCATGTGCGGCGACTGGCAGCGCGCCGAGGACGCGACCCAGGACGCCCTGGTCAAGCTGTACGTCGCGTGGTCGCGGATCGAGCGCAGCGGCGGGCTGCGCGCCTACGCCCACCGAGCGGTGACCACCGCCGTGGTCGACCAGGGGCGCCGGCCCTGGCGCCGCGAGGTCGGTGGCCATCCGGTGCCGGATGCCGGGGCGGACCCCACCGAGCAGGTCGACCGCCGGCTGGCCGTCGTGCGCGCCCTGCAGTCGCTCCCGCACCGTCGCAGGCAGTGCGTGGTGCTCCGCTACTTCGCGGACCTGTCGGTGGAGGACACGGCGCACCACCTGGGGATCAGCACCGGGACGGTCAAGAGCCAGACCGCGCGGGCGCTGGAGCAGGTGCGCAACGCCCTCCACGAGCAGGGCCTGGACATCGAGCTGGAGGAGCAGCGATGAACGAACGCATGAGCGACCTGTTGGAGCTGGCCTCCGACGACGGCGGGTCACCGCTCGGCTTCAGTGGGGACACCGTCGCCCGCCGCGCGCGGACGCGACGTCGCCGTCGCCACGGCGCCGCCGCAGCCGGGCTGGCCGCGGCCGGAGTCGTCGGGGTGCTCACCGTGACCCAGCTGGTCGGGTCGTCCCGCTCCGACGAGCGGGGCCCCGCCCAGGGTCTGACCACGACGCCGAGCCGGCCCTCGGCCTCGTCCGCAGCCCCACTGACGCCGGAGCAGCAGGCGATCACCGACCGGTGCGCGCGCCTGCGCCTGCCCGCTCCACCGGTCGAGGCACCGAAGGGGCAGGGCGACCTCGAGGTCCAGCACCAGGGCGCCACGCTCCAGGACTCCACCACCGCCGGGCCGCCCGCGACGTTCCTGCACGGCTGGACGGTCGACGCCTACGCGCGGGACGCCCAAGGTCTGACCGCCACCTTCGTCAACCCCCGGCACACGCGGTGGGCGAGCTGCGACGTGGGCGGCGACGGCATCAGGGACGGCGGGAACCAGATCTGGACCGCTCCGCTGCCGAGTGGGCCGGTCCCGCGGAGCTGGTACGGCAAGAACGGCTTCCGGCACCAGGGCAGCACCGTGTCGTGGTGGCAGGTGTGCTCCAGCGGCGAGGGCAAGGTGTGCGGTCACGAGCTGTACGCCGGCGCGCTCGCCCGGTACGCCGGTGTGGCGTCGGCCGAGGTGGACGCTCCGGACGGCACGGTGCTGCACCCGGTCTTCGGTACCTACACCTACGTGTTCCGGCACACCGAGCAGCGGGTCGCCGCGCACCGGCCGAGCAACGACATGCAGCCGTTCCCGTCGATGCCGGTGACCCTGCTCGACGGGCAGGGGCACCGGGTCATCCGCTACGACTTCTTCCCGCCGCTCGTCATCCCGGACAGCTGCCCGCCCACCGGAGGATGCTGAACGGGGGTCAGTCCCGGTGGGAGCGGCCGGGGAGGTCGAGCATCCGCTGCAAGGCGACCTTCGCGTGCTGCTCGGTGTCGCGATCGACGGAGATCCGATTGACGACGACGCCGTCGACGAGCGACTCGAGCACCCACACGAGGTGGGGGAGGTCGATCCGGTTCATGGTGGAGCAGTAGCACACGTTCCGGTCGAGGAAGACGATCTCCTGGTCCGGGTGCTCGCGGGCCAGCCGCTGCACGAGGTTGAGCTCGGTGCCGACCGCCCACGCGGACCCGGCCGGCGCCGCCTCGACGGTCTTGATGATGAACTCCGTCGACCCGACCAGGTCCGCCCGGGTCACGACGTCGTGCGTGCACTCGGGATGGACCAGCACCTTGATCCCCGGCCTGGTGGCACGCAGCTCCTCGATGACGTCGGCCGAGAACCGGCCGTGCACCGAGCAGTGTCCCTTCCACAGGATCACCCGGGCCGCGGCGAGCTCCTCCGGCGTCACCCCGCCTCCGGGCTGACGCGGATCCCAGACGACACAGTCCTCGAGCGACATGCCGAGCTTGAGCACCGCGGTGTTCCGGCCGAGGTGCTGGTCGGGGAGGAACAGCACCTTCGCGCCCGGCCTCTGCGCGAACGCCCACTCCAGCGCGACGTCGGCGTTGCTCGAGGTGCAGACGGCGCCGCCGTGGCGCCCGCAGAACGCCTTGATGTCGGCCGACGAGTTCATGTAGGTGACCGGGACGACGCTCTCCGCGACACCGGCGTCCGTCAGGGCGTCCCAGCAGTCCTCGACCTGAGCGAGCCGCGCCATGTCGGCCATCGAGCAGCCGGCGGCGAGGTCGGGCAGCACGACGATCTGCTCCGGTCCGGTCAGGATGTCGGCCGACTCCGCCATGAAGTGGACACCGCAGAACACGACGTACTCGGCCTCGGGGCGGGCCGCAGCGTCGCGCGCGAGCTTGAAGGAGTCGCCGGTGACGTCGGCGAACTGGATCACCTCGTCGCGCTGGTAGTGGTGCCCGAGCACGAAGACCCGCCGGCCCAGCGCCTCCTTGGCGGCGCGCGCCCGCTCGACCAGGTCCGGGTCCGAGGGGGCGGGCAGGTCACCCGGGCACTCGACGCCTCGCTCCGCGTCCAGGTCGGTGCCCCGGCCGAGCGGAAGCAGCGGCAGGTCCACCGTCGTCATGGCGTCATCGTAGGGAGGTCACATCAGGGCGCCGTGGGACAGGTAGGGCTTCGGCGGCTTCATGTTCCGCAGCCCGAGGTAGCCCTCCTGGTGCAGCTCGAGCCGCGCCGCCAGGCCGACGTCCACGGCCCAGCTGTTCTCGGGCGTGATGTGCCCGACCATCACGTCGTCGCTGGACGCGATCGCCTCCCACATCAGGCGCGACGCGGTACGCCGGTCGGTGGCGGCCAGCAGGACCACCCCGTCATCGAGGTAGGCGTAGCCCTGGGCCGACGACGTCTCGCTGACCACCAGCCGGAACTGCCGGATCAACAGCTGGTGGTCGACCCCGTGGGCTGCCCCGCGGGTGCGACGGTCGATGGAGTCCATCAGGTCGAAGTCGGTCTCGGTGCCCTCGCGGAGCTTCTCGAGCACCGGGATCTGCGTGCGGTCGGGTGTGCCGCGCACGAACATCTGCGGGTGCAGGGTGAAGCCGGCCGCGTGGTAGCGCCGCAGCGCCTTCGGGTCGCTGGACGCGTTGAGCATGCCGCGCAGGCAGCCTCGCCCGTGGTCCAGCGCCGGAGCCAGCACGGCCTTGCCGAGCCCCAGGCCCTGCGACCCCGGCACCACGGCGTACGACGCCAGCAGCCACATCTTCTCCCGCACGAACGACACCACGATGCCCAGCAGCTCGCCGTCGCGCTCCGCCACCCAGGAGCCGCCGGGATCGGTGGCGAGCAGGTGCCGCACCCGCGCGACCCAGATCGCACCGCGCTCGGACGAGCGCGGCTGGGGCTCCGGCCACGAGCGCCGGAACATCCGGGTGTCCAGCTCGTGGAACCCGACGGCGGTGACGCGCTCGGCGGCGTGCACGTCGTCGGCCGTCATCGGCCGGATCAGCACCTCGCTCACTCACCCCAACCTAGGGGTGTGGCGCAGGCCGGGAGAATGCAGGCATGGCAGCCGTGCGCAAGGTCGGGGTGGAGGAGGAGCTGCTCCTCGTCGACCCGGAGACGGGTGAGCTCGCGAACGCGGCGGGGCAGGTCCTGCACGAGCACCGGGCCGACCGGCAGGACGAGGAGCGGCCGGCCGCGCAGGAGCTCGAGGGCGAGCTCCTGCGGCACATGGTCGAGACGCACACCGACCCGTCCGAGGACCTGGGCACGATCGCGGCCGAGCTCCGCGAGGCGCGGCGTACGGCGCTGGCGGCCGCCGAGGAGTCCGGCTGCGACCTGGCGGCGGTCGCGATCCCGCCGCTCGGGCCGCCCGAGCCGGAGGTGAGCGCGAACCCCCGCTACGAGCACATCGTCGACGAGTTCGGCGAGACGGGGCGACGGGCCGGGACGCTGGGGATGCACGTGCACGTCGACATCGCCGACGACGAGGAGGGGGTGCGCGTCATCGACGGGTTGCGGCCCTGGCTGCCGCTCCTCGTCGCCCTGTCCGCGAACTCGCCGTACGCCGTGAGTGCCGACACCGGGTACGCCTCCTGGCGCTACCAGCTCTGGGGTCACTGGCCCTCCGCCGGCACCGCCGAGCCGTTCGGCTCGGTCGCGGAGTACCGGCGCGTCAGCCGGGCGCTGATCGACTCCGGTGCGGCGCTGGACGAGGGGATGCTGTACTTCGACGCCCGCCTGGCCGCGAGCTTCCCGACGGTCGAGATCCGGGTCGCCGACACCTGCACCGAGATCGAGGACGCCCTGCTCGTCGTGGCGCTCGCGCGGGCGCTGGTCGAGACGCTCGCCCACGCCCCGGAGACCGACGAGCCGGTGCGCAGCGACCTGCTCCGGGCCGCCGGCTGGCGTGCCTCCCGGTACGGCGTGGGCGGCGACCTCGTCGACCCGCGGACGTGGGAGCTGGTCCCGGCGTTCGACGCCGTGGGCGCACTGGTCGACCGGGTCGCCCCGGCCCTGGCCGATGCCGGCGACGACGACCTGGTCTCCGACGGGCTGGCCCGGCTGCGCGCGACCGGCAACGGCGCACGCCGGCAGCGGGCGACCTACGAGCGGGCCGGGGACCTGCGCGCGGTCGTGGCCGACCTCGTGGACCGCACGCGCCGATCGGTCGACTGAGCCGCCCTTGGCAGGATGGGCGCGTGCGCGTGCTGATCGCCCCGGACAAGTTCGCCGGGACCCTGACCGCCGTCGAGGCGGCGCGGGCGATCGCCGACGGATGGGCACGACAGGCACCCGGCGACGAGCTCGACCTCGCCCCGATGGCGGACGGCGGACCCGGGTTCGTCGACGTGCTGCACGCGGCGCTCGGCGGCGAGCTGTCGGCCGTCACCGTCACCGGACCGCACCACGAGCCGGTGCCCGGAGCGGTCCTGCGCCTGGGGGAGCGGGCCTGGGTCGAGAGTGCCCAGGCGTGCGGACTCGCCCTGACGAGGGGCGAGGGCGCCGAGAGCGCGACCACGTGGGGCGTCGGCGAGCTCATCCGGAGTGCCGCCGTCGCGGGTGCCCGGGAGATCGTCGTGGGTCTCGGTGGCTCGGGCACCAACGACGGTGGCGCGGGCCTGCTCGGCGCGCTCGGTGCCACCGCCGACGTGCCGCTCGACCGAGGCGTGACCGGGCTCGAGGGGATCACCCGGCTCGACCTGGCGCCGGCGCGCACGGCCGCGCAGGGTCTGCGCCTGACCGCGGCGACGGACGTCGACAGCCCGCTCACCGGCCTCTTCGGCGCCACCAAGAGCTACGGCCCGCAGAAGGGGATCGCCGAGGAGCGGCTGCCGGTGCTCGACGGCGTCCTCGAGGGGTTCGCGGCGGTGGCCGACCGGCGTACCGCCCTGGCGAAGGGCGCCGGAGCGGCCGGCGGGATGGGCTTCGCGCTGCTCCTCCTCGGGGCCGACCGGCGTCCCGGCCTGGACATCGTCGCCGAGGCGGTCGACCTCGCCGGCCGGGCCCGTGCGGCCGACCTGGTGCTGACCGGCGAGGGCGCGTTCGACTTCTCGAGCCGCTCGGGCAAGGTGCCGTACGGCGTGGCCACGGTCGCGGCGGAGGCGCTGCGGCCCTGCGTGGCCCTGGCCGGGCAGGTGCTGGTCGGGGCGCGGGAGATGCGGGCACTCGGCATCGAGTCGGCGTACTCGCTGGTCGACCTGGTGGGGGAGGAGAGGGCGCTCGGCGACCCGGCCGGGAGTCTCGCCCGGCTGGCGGAGCGGGTGGCGCGCACGTGGTCCCACTGAGCGGTGCGGATCCCTCGGAATAACCACTCCTGTGCGAGAATTGCACCTGTCAGACGGCCTGAGCGACGCGCTCTCGCAGACCTCGACGAAGGAGCCCTCAGCATGACCGACCAGGTCACCGAGCGACGCACCGACCAGATCAACCTGAGCCCGGTCGCGGCCGCCAAGGTGCAGAGCCTGCTCGAGCAGGAGGGTCGCGACGACCTCCAGCTGCGCATCTCGGTGCAGCCGGGTGGCTGCAGCGGCCTGCGCTACCAGCTGTTCTTCGACGAGCGGAACCTCGACGGCGACGTCGTCACCGACTTCGACGGGGTCGCGGTCGTGGTCGACCGGATGAGCGTCCCCTACCTCAACGGCGCGATGATCGACTTCGTCGACACCATCGAGAAGCAGGGCTTCACGATCGACAACCCGAACGCGACCGGCTCCTGCGCGTGTGGAGACTCGTTCCACTAGAGCGAGGACGTTCCGGATCGGCGGAGCCGATGCGGAACGACCGCAGGGATCGTCGCTGCGAGCTTGCTCGCAAGGCGGCTTGTCACCTGCCCCGGTAGGGCTCCGGTCAGTCCAGATGCAGGTGCAGCGCGTTCGCGATCCGGGTCGCCGCCTCGTGGACGGTGATCTCCGGCTTGCCGACCTCACGCGGGTAGTCGGCGTACTCCAGGCTCGGCGGCCCCAGGCGTAGCGCGCGCGCCACGGCGGCGGCATCCTCGCGCATCTCGGCCGGGGTCTCGATCTCGTCATACGACGAGCGGGCGCGGCTCGGACGGGAGGTCATACCCGTGACGCTAACGGCTACCGATGGGTACACCCAGCCGACGTTCCCCTAGTGTTGTGGAACGTGTCCCTGCTGATCTGCGGCTCGATCGCCTCCGACCACCTGATGACGTTCCGGGGACGCTTCCAGGACTCGCTGGTCGTCGAGCAGCTGGACAAGATCTCGGTCTCCTTCCTCGTCGACGACCTGGAGATCCGCCGCGGCGGCGTGGCCCCGAACATGTGCTTCGGGCTCGGCCGGCTGGGCCTGCGACCGGTGCTGGTCGGCGCGGCCGGTGAGGACTTCACCGTCGACTACCAGAGCTGGCTCGAGCGCCACGGCGTCGACTGCTCGTTCGTGCGCATCTCCGACTCCAAGCACACCGCCCGCTTCGTGTGCACGACCGACTCGTCGATGGCGCAGTTCGCCTCGTTCTACCCCGGCGCCATGAGCGAGGCGCGGCTCATCGAGCTCGGGCCGATCGTGGCGCGGACGGGTGAGCCGGACTACGTCCTGATCGCCGCCGACGACCCCGAGGGCATGCTGCGCCACACGCGCGAGTGCCGGCAGCGCGGCTTCCGGTTCATCGCCGACCCCAGCCAGCAGCTGGCCTTCAGCGAGGGTGACCTGATCCGCGACCTGATCGACGGCGCGAGCTACCTGTTCTCCAACGAGTACGAGTCGCACATGATCGAGTCCAAGACCGGCTGGTCGGCCGACGAGGTGCTCGAGCGGGTCGGCACGCAGGTCACCACGTTGGGGCCCGACGGGGTCCGCATCTACGCCCGCGACGCGGAGACGATCGAGGTGAAGGCGACCCCCGGCGTCACCGCGGTCGAGCCGACCGGAGTCGGCGACGCCTTCCGGGCCGGGTTCCTGGCCGGCCTCGAGTGGGGGTTCGGCCACGAGCGGGCCGCGCAGGTCGGCTGCACCCTCGCGGCGTACGTCGTGGAGACGGTGGGCACCCAGGAGTACTCCTTCACCTCCGACCAGTTCGTCGAGCGCATCCGTGGGGCGTACGGCGACCACGCGGCGAGCGATGTCGCCGCGCATCTGCGCTGATCAGCCGACGCGGCGTACGACGTAGCGCGGGACGCCGTCCTCGGCGGCCTCCTCGCCGACGTAGTCGTGCCCGGTCATCCGGCACCAGGCCGGGACGTCGGCGCGAGCGGCCGCGTCGGAGGACACGACCCCGAGCAGCTCACCGCGCTCGACGTCACCGATGTGCCGCGCCAGCTCGATGATCGGTGCCGGGCAGACCTGGCCGCGGCAGTCCAGCTCGCGCATCACAGGCGTGCCCGGAGCGACTCGATCGCCTCCGGCAGGACGGCCAGGAACCGCTCGACGTCGTCCTCGGTCGTGTTCCGGTCGACCGAGACCCGGACGTTGCCGTGCGTGAGGGCGCCCATCGCCGCGAGGACGTGGCTCGGCTCGAGCGAGGACGACGTGCAGGCCGACCCGCTGGCCACCTCGAACCCGAGGCGGTCGAGCTCGGTCACCAGGGCCTCGCCGTCGACGTACAGGCAGGAGAACGTGACCAGGTGGGGGAGCCGGTCGGTCGGGTCGCCCACGACCTCGACGTCCGGCAGACCGGCGACCACCCGGCGGATCCAGCCGACCAGCGAGTGCGCCCTCACGTTCGCGGTCTCCCGCTCCGCGACGACCGCCTGGAGGGCCGCTGCGGCCGCGAGGATCGCCGGGACGTTCTCGAACCCGAGCCCGTGCTCGGCGGCCCGCTCGTCGGTCGGGAAGGGGTCGCGCCACCGGGCTCCGCGACGTACGACGAGGACGCCGACGCCCGGCGGACCGCCCCACTTGTGCGCGGAGGCGGCCAGCGCGGACCAGCCCTCCGGCAGAGGCAGCCGGCCCGCGGACGCGCACGCGTCGACGAACACCGGCACGTCGCCGGCGGCCCGCACCACCTCGGCGACCGGCTGCAGCGTGCCGACCTCGTGGTTGGCCGACTGGCAGGCGACCACGGCCGCCTCGGTCAGGTCCAGGTCGTCGAGCCGGATGCCTCCGGTGGGGTCGACCGCCACGACGCGCGTCGTCGCTCCCGACCACGCGGCCGCGTGCAGCACCGCCGAGTGCTCGACCGCCGCGTGCACGATGCGCCCACCCGCGGCACGGGACCCACGATGGAGGCCGAGCAGGCCGCGGTGCACGGCCTCGGTCCCCGAGCTCGTGAACGTGAGCTCGTCGGGCTGAACTCCCAGCGCCTCGGCCGTCGCGGCCCGCGCGTTGTCGAGGACGAGCCGGGCCGCGCGGCCGGAGTGATGAAGCCGCCGCGGGTCGGCGTACGCCGCCTCCGAGGCCGCGTCGAACGCCTGCTTCGCCGCCGGGTGCAGGGCCTCGCTGGAGGCGGCGTCCAGGTAGACCCGGGGGTCGGACACGCGGCCAACCTAGCGCCGCCGGAGACCCCCGACTTACCGGCGACCCACCCCGGCGGTCGCACACCGGTTCGGATAGTGTGCGGGATGTTGGAGAACGCCCAGCAGGTCACTTCGCAGAAAGGCTGGTTCGTGGGTCGGATCGCCCGACGCGCCTGCGTCGCCCTCACCGCCGGTGTCCTCGTCCTGACCCTCAGCGGCTGCAGCGAGAAGGACCGGCACGAGTGGTCCAACCTGGCTCTGCCGGACCCCGCCACCGCCCAGGGTCAGCACGTCTTCACGCTGTGGCGCTGGGCCTGGGTGGCCGCGTTGCTGACCGGCGCCGTGGTCTGGGGCCTGATCTTCTACGCCGCCTGGCGCTACCGCCGGCGCAGCGACGACGAGGTCCCCGTCCAGACCCGCTACAACCTGCCGCTCGAGATCTTCTACACGGTCGCGCCGATCATCATGGTGGTCGTCTTCTTCGTGCACACCGAGCGCACCCAGAACGCCGTTCTCGAGGACGTCAAGAACCCCGACGTGACGGTCTACGTCGTGGGCCAGCAATGGTCCTGGACCTTCAACTACATGCCCGGCGGGATCGTCAACACGTCCGGCGACCAGGTGCTCTACAGCGTGGGTGAGGCGGGCAACCCGCCGACCCTCTACCTCCCGGTCGGCGAGACCGTCGAGTTCAAGCTGCACTCGCCCGACGTGATCCACGACTTCGGGGTCCCCGGCTTCCTGGAGAAGCAGGACGTCATCCCGGGGCCCGCGGACCAGGACAACCACTTCCAGGTGAAGCCGATCGTCACCGGCGACTACCGCGGCAAGTGCTACGAGCTGTGCGGCGTCTACCACTCGCGCATGCTCTTCAACGTCAAGATCGTCAGCGAAGCCGACTTCCAGTCCTACCTGCAGCAGCTGCAGGCCCAAGGCAACACATCAGACCAGCCCCTGCTCGGCGGGATCTCGAGCCAGACGCAGGCGGGCCTCGAGAGCGGTTCTGAGGGAGGCTCCGAATGACTGCCACCACGCCGTCGACCGCTGCCGCGGTCGGTCGTCCCCGACGCGAGCTCGGCCAGGCGATCATCAAGGTCATCACCACCACCGACCACAAGGTGATCGGCAAGCTCTACATCGCGACGTCGTTCGCGTGGTTCCTCGCCGGCGGCATCATGGCGCTGCTGATGCGCTCGGAGCTGGCCAACCCGGGCATGCAGTTCGTCAACGACGAGGTCTACAACCAGCTGTTCACGATGCACGGCACGATCATGCTGCTGCTGTTCGCGACCCCGTTGTTCTTCGGGTTCGGCAACGTGATCATGCCGCTGCAGATCGGCTCTCCCGACGTCGCGTTCCCGCGCCTGAACATGCTCAGCTACTGGCTGTTCCTGTTCGGCGGACTGATCGCCGGCTCGGGGTTCATCACCCCCTCCGGCGCCGCCGACTTCGGCTGGTTCGCCTACACACCGCTCTCCGACGCCGTCCGCTCGCCCAACGTCGGGGGTGACCTGTGGGTGATGGGCCTGTGGATGGCGGGTCTCGGCACGATCCTCGGCGCCGTCAACTTCATCACCACGATCATCTGCATGCGCGCCCCCGGCATGACCATGTTCCGGATGCCGATCTTCGTGTGGAACACGATGGTCACCAGCCTGCTGGTGCTGGTCGCGTTCCCGGTGCTGGCCGGTGCGCTGCTCTCGCTGGAGGCCGACCGACGGCTCGGGGCCCACGTCTTCGACACCAGTCACGGTGGGCCGATCCTGTGGCAACACCTGTTCTGGTTCTTCGGCCATCCCGAGGTCTACATCATCGCGCTGCCGTTCTTCGGCATCATCACCGAGATCCTCCCGGTGTTCAGCCGCAAGCCGGTCTTCGGGTACGTCGGCCTGGTGGGCGCGACCCTGTCCATCGCGGTGCTCTCGATCGCGGTGTGGGCCCACCACATGTTCGTCACCGGCCGGGTCGACCTGCCGTTCTTCTCCGGGATGACCTTCCTGATCGCCGTACCGACGGGAGTGAAGTTCTTCAACTGGATAGGCACGATGTGGGGGGGATCCATATCCTTCGACACCCCCATGCTGTGGTCGATCGGGTTCCTGACGACGTTCCTGTTCGGTGGCCTGACCGGCATCATCCTGGCGAGCCCGCCGCTGGACTTCCACGTGTCCGACTCCTACTTCGTGGTGGCGCACTTCCACTACGTCGTGTTCGGCACGGTGGTGTTCGCGATGTTCGCCGGCTTCTACTTCTGGTGGCCGAAGATGACCGGCCGGATGCTCGACGAGCGGCTCGGCAAGGTCCACTTCTGGATGCTGTTCATCGGCTTCCACACGACGTTCCTCGTGCAGCACTGGCTCGGTGCCGAGGGCATGCCCCGGCGGTACGCCGACTACCTGCCCAGCGACGGCTTCACCACGCTCAACCAGGTCTCGACGGTGGGTGCGTTCCTGCTCGGCGCCTCGACCCTGCCGTTCCTCTACAACGTCTGGATCACGCGACACGCGCCGTTGGTCGAGGTCGACGATCCCTGGGGCTGGGGGCGCTCGCTGGAGTGGGCGACCAGCTGTCCGCCGCCACGACACAACTTCGACAGCATCCCGCGCATCCGCTCGGAGTCGCCGGCGTTCGACCTCCACCACCCGGAGATCGCGGCGATCGAGATGGAGGACAACTACGCCATGGCGAGCTCCGGGTCGTTCGCCGACGCGCCCGACGTCGAGGGCCGCGAGGAGCACCTGCGCGAGCAGATGGGTGACGACCAGTGAGGATCGAAGCCTGGATCTTCGCCATCTCGACGGCGTTCTTCGTGATCGTCTCCCCGGCGTACTGGTTCATCGCCGGCGACTGGACCGGCACCTCGGCGCTGGTGATGACCACCCTGCTGATGGCGATGGTCACCGTCTACCTCGGCTTCCACGCCACCAAGATGGAGGCGCGGCCCGAGGACCGCAAGGACGCCGAGATCGCCGACGGGGCGGGGGAGCTGGGCTTCTTCCCGCCGTACTCCTGGTGGCCGCTGTGGTGCGGCGGGTCGCTCGCCGTGATGGTGTACGGCGTGGCGATCGGCGCCTGGTGGCTGCTGATCATCGGGATCGGGCTCGGCGCGGTGGCCCTGACCGGCTGGGTCTTCGAGTTCTACCGCGGCGAGCACGCCCACTGACGCGCCCGCCGGCAACTTCCGGCGGCCCGGGAGCGTCGTACCACCAGCCGAGATCGACCGGCGGCTACGATTCGGGGTGCGCCGGGGGTCTCGGGTTACATTGAAGCCATCGTTCTTTCACCTCCACGGGGAGCCTGATGTCCGTCCACCGCGCCCGCCTGCCGATGTTCGTCGGTGTCCTGATGGCGGTCTGCTTGGCCGCCGCCGGCTGCGGCAACAGCAGCTCGTCGCCCGACTCCGGCGACGGTGGGCTGAGCGACGTCCTGCACTCGCAGAGCGGGCAGCCTGACGCCGCCAAGCCGGCCCTGCACGCCAACGTCCGCAAGGGCGACACCGCCGTCCCGGTCAGCCGCCGGCTCTCGGTGATCGCCGACTCCGGCACGCTGACGGCCGTCAACGTGACCTCGAAGTCCGGACCGGTGCCGGGGAAGATGTCGCCGGACAACAAGAGCTGGCTCGCGGGCGCCCTGCTCGAGCCCGGCACGTCGTACACGATGCGGAGCCAGGCGTCGGTCGAGGGTGGCAAGTCGATCACCCGGGTCACCCACTTCCGCACCGCGGCGCTGACCCTGGCCCAGCAGACGTTCCCGTCGATCGCGCCGCTCGCCGGCCAGACGGTCGGGATCGGGATGCCGGTGATCGTCCGGTTCGACGTCCCGGTCACCAACCGCGCCTCGATCGAGCGGAACCTCCACGTCGTGTCGCAGCCTGCCCAGAACGGCACCTGGCACTGGATCAGCAACACCGAGGTGCACTGGCGTCCGGTGCACTACTGGAAGGCCGGCACCAAGGTCACGGTCAACGCCGACATCAACGGCGTCCCCGCGGGCAACGGCATCTTCGGCCAGCTCGACCGCAGCGTCAGCTTCAACATCGGCGACGCCCACGTCTACCGCGTCAACACCGTGACCGACCAGATGCGGGTCTTCAGCAACGGCAAGCTGCTGCGGACCCTGCCGATCACGACCGGCCAGCAGCCGGCGTACACCACGCGCTCCGGCACCAAGGTCATCATCGAGAAGTTCCCGAGCAAGGACATGAACTCCGAGACCGTCGGCATCACCGGCGCCGACGCCTACAACATCAAGGGCGTCCAGTGGGCGATGCGGGTGACGTACTCCGGTGAGTTCATCCACGCCGCCCCGTGGTCGGTGGCCGACCAAGGCCACGCCAACGTCTCCCACGGCTGCACCGGCATGAGCACGGCCAACGCCGACTGGCTCTACCACATGACCAACGTCGGCGACGTCGTCCAGTACACCGGCACCGACAAGCCGATGGAGCTCACCAACGGCTACGGCGACTGGAACGAGTCCTTCAAGGCCTACCAGCAAGGCTCCGCCCTCCACTGACCTGGCGATCGCGTGACGCTGTCGGGCGCCGACCCGGCGATCGCGTGACGCTGTCGGGCGCCGACCCGGCGATCGCGTGACGCTGCGGCACCCGGAGCTCCCGAGTGCCCAGCAGCTTTTCCACAGGTCCCGAGGTCGGAGGGGTTCGAGGCACGGCGAGCGGGCATCCGTGCTCCATGACATCGCCATTGCCGAGCTCCGGACTCGGACTCCCCTCTGACCGACCGTTCACCCGCGCCGAGGCCTTTGCCCTCGGTGTCACGTCGCGACGCCTGGCCCGGCTCATGAAGGAGGGTCTCGTCGTCAGCCCGTTGCGCGGGGCGTTGCACCTGGCCGGGCTCGACGACGGGCTGGAGCTGCGCGTCGCGTGCGCCAAGCTCGTCGTACCCTCCGATGCCGTCGTCACAGATCGCACCGCGGGCTGGCTTCATCTGGCGCCGATGGTCCTGGCGCCCGGTGACCATCGCAGGATTCCCGAGGTCGACATCTTCCGTGCGCCCGGAAACCGGATGAAGCGAGAGGCGGTGCGCAGCGGTGAGCGCACCTTCCTGCCGAGCGAGATCGTGGAGATCGACGGTCTGCGGGTGACGTCGAAGCTCCGCACGGCGTGCGATCTCGGGATGCAGCTCCCGCGTCGTCAGGCGTTCGCCGCGATGTGCGCCATGATGAAGGTTGCAGACTTCAGCACCCGGGACATCAGCCAGCAGGCTGATACCAGGTTCAAGGGCTATCGCTGGGTCACGCAGCTCAGGTCGCTCGCCCCGCGCGCCCGGCACGAGTTCGGCTCGGCGGCGGAGTGTTGGCTCGCCTTGTGCTGGGAGGACGAGATCACGTTGCCGCCGTACGTGCCCCAGTACGAGGTGGTCGGCCCGCATGGTCCGTGCTTCCTCGACCTCGCGGTCCCCGAGCTGCGCTATGCCGCCGAGTACGACGGAGTCGCGTGGCACGGCCCGGATCGTCTCGAGCATGACGAGGAACGACGCGCGTTCCTGCGCGAGGAAGGGGGATGGATCATCGACGTCTTTCGCGACGAGCACATCAGGGGGCCGGCTCCGGCAGCCGGGGCGCTCCTACGGTCGGGGATCGCGCGAGCACGGCGGCGGATGGGTGAGCTCGCCTGGGCCGGTCAGGATCGCGACCCTGCCGCAGACACGATCGCCCGGTCCGCGCCGTACACCCTCCTCCGGTCCTCCCCACCGCCGACGTCGTAGCAGTCACGTGATCGCCAGGTCAGCGTTCTACGGCGTCACGTGATCGCCGGGTCAGCGTGCTACGGCGTCACGTGATCGCCAGGTCAGCGTGCTACGGCGTCACGTGATCGCCGGGTCAGTGGTGGCGGAGGGGGACGTCGTCGGCGTCGCGGAGGGCGTGGTCGTCGAACTCGTGACCCGCGGCGGGGTGGTCGAGGCCGGCCTCGAGCTCGTGGGTGTGCTCCGCGTGGTGGCGGGCCTCCTCGAGCTCCTCGGCGGTCGGCTTCTGGATGTTGTCGGCGTACATGCCGCGTGACAGCTTCGCCCGCACCTTCTCGATCCGGGTGCCCGGAGCGCGGACGCCGTTCTCGTCGACGTCCGACTCGATCTCGTGCACCTGGTCGCGCTGGCGGGCGGTGAGCGTGTAGGCGCTGGCCTCGCTGATCGGCAGGTGCCGCTCGCTGTAGCCGCCCTCGGCCGACCGCATGATGATGCCGGTCTCGTAGCCGTGCAGGAGCCGGTCGTTGTCCTGGCGCTGGAGCCCGATGCACCAGCGGCGCGTCACGTAGAACACGATCGCCGGGATGACGAAGATCGCGGCCCGCATGAAGTAGGTGATGGAGTTCAGGCTCCAGTGGAAGTGGGTGGCGAGGATGTCGTTGCCGCCCGCGGCCCAGAGCAGGCCGTACTCGGTCACCATCGCGGCCAGGAACGCCGTGCGCGTGGGGGCGTTGCGGGGACGCTGGAGCAGGTGGTGCTCGCGCCGGTCACCGGTCACCCACTGCTCGAGGAACGGCCAGCCCACGATCAGGCCGAAGAGCAGGAAGGGTGCGATCTGGCCGGGGATCAGGACGTTCCAGGAGATCGTGACCCCCCAGATATGGGTCTCCCAGTTGGGCATGATGCGCAACAGGCCCTCGGCGATGCCCATGTACCAGTCGGGCTGGGAGCCGGCGGTGACCTGGCTCGGGTCGTAGGGGCCGTACTTCCAGATCGGGTTGATCGAGAGCAGCGCGCCCATCAGCGCCGTCACGCCGAAGACCATGAAGAAGAAGCCGCCGGCCTTCGCGGCGTACACCGGCAGCATCGGGTAGCCGACGACGTTCTGCTCGGTGCGGCCCGGCCCCGCCCACTGGGTGTGCTTGTGGAAGACCAGCAGCACCATGTGCAGCCCGATCAGGGCGAGGATCAGCCCCGGGATCAGCAGCACGTGGAGGATGTACAGCCGCGGGATCACCACGTCGCCGGGGAACTCACCGCCGAACAGGAAGAACGACATGTAGGTGCCCACGACCGGCGTCGCCTTGATCAGCCCGTCGGCGATGCGCAGGCCGGTGCCGGACAGCAGGTCGTCGGGCAGCGAGTAGCCCGCGAAACCCTCGAGGATGCCGAGCAGGAGCAGCACGGAGCCGACGATCCAGTTCAGCTCGCGCGGCTTGCGGAAGGCGCCGGTCACGAACGTCCGCATCATGTGCACGAACATCGCGGCGATGAACAGCATCGCCGACCAGTGGTGCATCTGCCGCATCAGCAGTCCGCCGCGCACGTCGAAGCTGATGTGCAGGGTCGAGGCGTAGGCGTCGGACATCGGTACGCCGCGCAGCTGCGCGTAGGAGCCCTGGTACGCCGACTCCGACATCGACGGCGTGAACCAGAACGTGAGGAACGTGCCGGTCAGCAGCAGGACCACGAACGACCACAGCGCGATCTCGCCGAGCATGAACGACCAGTGGTCGGGGAAGACCTTGCGCGCGAAGACCCTGGTCAGGGTGCCGACCTTGAGCCGGTCGTCCGCCCAGCCGGCGACCGCACCGGCCTTGTTCGGCTTCTTCCGCGTCGCGGCCGTTCCGCGGTTGGTGTCGGCGATCTTGCTGGTGTCCAGCGACATGGTCAGCCTCGCTCCCAGAAACTCGGCCCGACGGGTTGGGTGAAGTCACGCCTTGCTGCCAAGTATCCCTCGTCGTCCACGGTCAGCTCGAGCTGCGGCAGCGGCCGGGCAGCGGGGCCGAACAGCACCCGGCCGGCGTCCGCGAGGTCGAAGGTCGACTGGTGGCACGGGCACAGCAGGTGATGCGTCGTGCGCTCGTTGAGGGAGATCGGGCAGCCGACGTGGGTGCAGATCTTGGAGTAGCAGACGATGCCGTCGACCGACCAGTTGCGGGTCTGCGTCGAGACGATCTCGCTGGGCAGCATCCGGTGCAGGATCACCGCCGCCTTGGACTTCGCGACGAGCAGAGCCGTGCCCTCGACGAGGGGTTCCTTCGTCTCGGGGTCGATCGCGAACATCACCTCGGGCTCGGCGTTCACCAGGTCGCCGATCTCGAGGTCGGTGACCTTGATCGGGGTCCCGATGACGTCGCGGCAGACGCGCTGGAGGCTGCGGCCCTGGGCCTTCCACCAGGTCTGCATCTCCGGGGTCCAGGTCTCGAGGTCCCAGATCGTGTGGTCGAGGGAGTCGTGGGGGAGCGGGCCGAGGTCGCGCAGCATGATCACCGGCAGCAGGCCGAGGACGCCGCCCGCGGCCAGCAGCGAGTTGCGGATCAGCGGCCGACGTCCGAGCCCGGACTCCTCCAGGCTCGTCTGCAGGATCGCCACGGCGGCCTCGCGGTCCTCCTGGGACGACGACGCGGGGTGACGCATCTCGACGATCTCGTGGTCGCCCATCAGCTTGCGGGCCCACTGGATCATGCCCGTGCCCATGGCGAGCAGCGTCAGTGCCAGGCACAGGCCGAGCGCGACGTTGCTGGCACCGAGGTTGGCGACCGTGTCCGGGTCGTCGCCGACCTTGAAGACGATGTAGCTGACGATGAACAGGATCGACCCGACGACGGCCAGCCCGAAGAGCAGGGCGACCTGGCGCTCGGCGCGCTTCTCGGCGCGCGGGTCGACGTCGGTCGGCCGCCACTGGTGCGCCTCGAGGCCCGGGTCGGGAATCGGCTCCTCGGCCGCGACGGGCAGGTGTCCGTCGTGGGTGGTCTCGGGGAGGTTGTCGTTCACGAGTCTGCCTTCTGCCTCGACGTCCGAGCGGTGTGGGCGGCGATCCACGTGGCCACGACGACCAGCGAGCCGATCCCGACGAGCCAGGCGAACATGCCCTCGCTCACCGGCCCGATGCCGCCCATGCCGAACCCGCCGTACTCCGGGTTGTCCTGCAGCGACTGGAGGTAGGCGATGATGTCGCGCTTCTCGTCGACCGACAGGTTGCCGTTGGAGAAGTTGTCCATCGCCTGGGGGCCGGTGAGCATCGCCTCGAAGATGTACTTCGGCTCGACCCCGCGGATCTTCGGGGCGTAGCCGCCCTGCGGCATGGCGCCGCCGGAGCCCTCGAAGTTGTGGCAGGCGCTGCAGTTCGTGCGGAAGATCTCGCCGCCCTTGACGATCGCCTCGGCCCGCTCCGAGTCGGTCATGTCGTTGATGTTGTAGTCGGACTCGTTCGGGACGGCCGGACCCGGGCCGAGCGAGGCGACGTACGCCGCGAGCTCGGCGATCTCGTCGGGCGTGTAGCTGACTTCCTTCTGCGGGATCTGCGGGCCGGGCTGGACCGCCGGCATGCGACCGGTGCCGACCTGGAAGTCGACCGCGGCGGCTCCCACGCCGGCGAGCGGCGGGCCGAGCTGGTTGCCGTCGATCGTCTTGATCCCCTGGCCGTTCTGGCCGTGGCAGAAGGAGCAGCCGACGAGGAACAGCTCGTGACCCTTCTTGATCTGCGCCGCCGACTCGTCGTCGCGCGCCGACGAGGCGGGGGAGAACGCGGCGTACAGCGCTCCGGTGAGGAACAGCCCGAGCAGCACCACGAGCAGTCCGGCGACCGGACCCCGGCGATACCGGGAGAGACGGCCGAGGGGGCGGTTCAGGAAGCGCACAGTCGGTCCTTCGCGGTCACGGAGTGGTCAGGGGGGCGGTCACTGGATGAGGTAGATGGTGGCGAACAGTCCGATCCAGACCACGTCGACGAAGTGCCAGTAGTACGACACGACGATCGCGCTGACCGCCTGCTCGTGGGTGAAGCGCCGGGCCATGAAGGTGCGGCCGAGCACGTACAGGAACGCGACCAGCCCGCCGGTCACGTGGAGGGCGTGGAAGCCCGTGGTGAGGTAGAACATCGAGCCGTAGCCCGACGCCGGGATCGTGATCCCCTCGTGGATCAGCGAGGTGTACTCCGTGCACTGGCCGGCGACGAACACCGCGCCCATGAAGTAGGTCAGGATGAACCACTCGCGCAGGCCCCAGCGGTTCACCTGGAAGACCGAACCGGCCCGCCCGACCTGGCCGCGCTCGGCCGCGAACACGCCCAGCTGACAGGTCAGCGACGACAGCACCAGGATCGTGGTGTTCACCGACGCGAAGGGGACGTCGAGCTTCTCGGTGCTCTGGGCCCAGAGGTCCGGGCTGACCGCCCGGATCGTGAAGTACGACGCGAACAGCGCCGCGAAGAACATCAGCTCGCTCGACAGCCAGATGATCGTCCCGACGCTCACCATGCTCGGGCGGTCGTGGTGTCCGTGGAGCCGCGAGGCCGGGATCGTCGTCGAAGCTGTCGCCACGGAGGTCATTATGTCCCGAGGCCTCCGAGCCGGGCACCCCGACCCCCTGGCGACGGCCAGTTGTTTCGGTGCGTGCAACCCGGCCTATTCTCGCTGGCGTGATCCCACCCGTGATGCACGGCGCCGGCGGCCACGAGGAGGCCCTCCCGCGGTTCACCCTCGGCACCGTGTTCACCCAGTGGGAGCTGCTGTCCTGGGCCTCCCTGGCGATCCTGCTGACCACCGCCCTGTACCTCTGGGGCGTCCTGCGGATGCACCGCCGCGGCGACCGGTGGCCACTCGGTCGCACGGCGGCCTTCCTGGGCGGGATGGTCGCGGCGGCGATGGCCACGGTCTCCGGCATCGGGGCCTACGACGACACCCTGCTCAGCGACCACATGGCGCAGCACATGATCCTGTCGATGCTGGTGCCGCTGGCGTTGGCCCTGGGGGCACCGATCACGCTGGCGCTGCGGACCCTGCCCCGTCGGCCCCGCCGCTGGCTGCTGGGCGCCCTCCACTCACGGGTCGCGAAGGTGCTGTCGTTCCCGCCGCTGACCTTCACCCTCTTCATCGTGACGCCGTGGGCGCTCTACTTCTCCGGCTGGTACACCGCGACCCTCCACCACGACTACCTGCACGAGATGACCCACCTGCACATGGTGGTCGTGGGCTGCCTGTTCTTCTGGCCGCTGATGGGGATCGACCCGCTCCCGGGTCGCATCAGCTACCCGTTCCGGCTGGTGCTGACCGTGCTCACCCTGCCGTTCCACGCCTTCATGGGCGTCACGATCATGGCGCAGGAGCGGCTGATCGGCGGCGACTGGTACCCCGAGCTCCACGACGGGCCGATGGCCGCCTGGCTGCCGAACCCGCACAGCGACCAGCACCTCGCCGGCGGCATCCTGTGGAGCGCGGGCGACTTCGTCGGGCTGCTGTTCTTCGCCGTCCTCTTCGTGCAGTGGGTGCGCGCGTCGACGGCGGAGGCGAAGCGGGAGGACCGGCGGCTCGACCTGCTCGAGGCTCGTGAGGCCCGGGCCGCTGCCCGGGCCGCCCGGGCGCCGGACGGACGGTAGCCTTCTGCCCGTGAGCGACTCCCACGCGGCCGCATCGGCCGAGAAGCGGCTGCGCGTGCTGGTCTTCAGCGACGACGTCGACGTCCGGCAGCAGGTGATCCTCGCGCTCGGACGCCGGCCGCACCCGGACCTCCCGGAGCTCGAGTACGTCGAGGTCGCCACCGCGCCGGTCGTCCTCCAGAACATGGACGCCGGGGGCATCGACCTGGCGATCCTCGACGGCGAGGCGGTCCCGGCCGGGGGCATGGGCATCGCCAAGCAGCTCAAGGACGAGATCTACCGGTGTCCCCCGATCCTCGTGCTGATCGGGCGTCCGCAGGACGCCTGGCTGGCCACCTGGTCCCGCGCCGAGGCCGCGGTCCCGCACCCGATCGACCCGCTCCGGCTCGCCGAGGCCGTCACGGCTCTCCTGCGGCCACGCGTCCCGGCCACCACCTCCGCCGGCTGACGGCCGTGTCCCCCACCTGGAGCGAGGTGCTCGGGGCACTCGTCCAACGCAGCGACCTGACCGGCGAGCAGGCCGCCTGGGCGATGGGCGAGATCCTGGCCGAGGCCGCCACGCCGGCGCAGATCGCGGGCTTCGCGGTGGCGCTGCGGGCGAAGGGCGAGACGATCGACGAGGTCACCGGCCTCATCGACGCGATGTACGCCGTGGCCACGCCGCTGACGATCCCCGGCCGGGCTCTCGACGTGGTGGGCACCGGGGGAGACCGGTCGATGAGCGTGAACATCTCGACCATGGCCGCCATCGTCGCCGCCGGCGCCGGCGCCCGGGTGGTCAAGCACGGCAACCGGTCGGCGTCCTCGCAGGCGGGGTCGGCGGACGTGCTCGAGGCCCTCGGCATCCGCCTCGACCTGCGCGCGGACGAGGTCGCGCGGATCGCCGAGCAGGTGGGCATCACGTTCTGCTTCGCCGCGGCCTTCCACCCGGCGATGCGCCACGCCGCGGGTCCGCGCCGCGAGCTCGCGATCCCCACGACGTTCAACATCCTCGGTCCGCTCGCCAACCCGGTGCGGCCCGCGGCCCAGGCCGTCGGCTGTGCCGACTCGCGGATGGCGCCGGTGATGGCCGGGGTGCTCGCGCGACGCGGTGTCGACGCCTGGGTCTTCCGCGGCGACGACGGCCTCGACGAGCTGACCACGACCACGACCTCGCAGGTCTGGCTCGTGCACGACGGCGTCGTGACGGCCTCGCAGGTCGACCCGGCCGGACTCGGCATCACCCTCTCCCGTCAGGAGGACCTCCGCGGCGGTGACGCGCAGCACAACGCCGAGGTCGTCCACCGGCTCCTCGACGGTGAGCAGGGGCCGGTGCGCGACGCGGTGCTCCTCAACGCCGCCGCCGGGCTCGCCGTGTACGACGCGCCGGGCGCGACCGTGGACGAGGCGCTGCCGGCGGCGTACGCCAAGGCGGCGGAGGCGGTCGACTCCGGAGCGGCCGCCGCGGTGCTGACGCGCTGGGTCGAGGCGTCAGCCGGCTGACAGCCAGCCCGGCGGCGCGGTCAGCATGTCCAGCGAGTCCGACCGGTGCACGATCCGCCAGCCCTCCTGTGACTGGAGCTGGACCGCGAGCATCGAGTACGGCCGCAACAGGGCCACCTGCACGTCCAGGCCGCGCAGCTCGCCGACCCATCCGGGGGCGGTCGAGAGGAGGTCGTTGTTGCGGCGGAGCTCACCGGTGGTGAAGGTGTCGCCGTACCCGTGCATCACGAGGTCGAGCTGCGGGTAGCGCCACATCAGGTAGCCGCCGAGGCTCCAGTCGTCGAGCACCTTCGTGCCCGGCGCGAGCCGCCCGATCGCCGAGTCGCCCCACGACGGCGTCGACAGCGGCCGGTCGGCGGTGTGCGGGACCGCCAGCGCGAGGGCGACCAGCGTGACGAGAGCTCCCCCGAGCACGGCCCGGCGCTCGAACGCCCCTACCTCGCGTCGCGGGCCGAGCAGGGCCTGCAGCGGCGCCGCCGCGAGCGGCGCCAGCATCGCGGCCCCCACCGGCACGGTCCGCACCGAGTACGCCGCGAACACGCCGGCGAGGGCGATCAGCAGGGTCTCGGTCCAGGAGTTCTCACGACGCCGCCAGAGCGCGAACAGCGTGGCTGCCAGCAGGACCGCGAACACCGCCGACCGCCACGAGACCCAGTCGGGCGGCAGCCACTCCGCGAAGAACTCCGTGCGGTCGCCCACCGCCACGACACCTCGGTACAGCGCCGGCCCGACCGGCGTGACCGCCGCGGCCGCGGCGCAGGCGAGCGTCAGCCCGGCCGCGCGGACGACGACGCGACCTGGTGCCCGGTCCAGGGCCAGGCCGGCCGTGGCCACGAGACCGACGACCAGCGCCACCGGCCACATGCCGTGCAGCATCGCCCACACCCAGACCACCGGGACCAGCCACCAGCGCATCCGGTGGTCGTCCAGGGTCCGCAGCCAGGCGGCGACGACCACCGCCGTCAGCAGGTAGCTGACGACCTGCGGCCGCATGGAGAGCCCGCTCTGCATCGCGTAGAGCGCGAGCGCGGTCACGGGCATCGCGACGAGGGGGTCGGCGCGGTCGCGGGCCGCGGCGTACACCCCGAGGAACAGCAGCACCTCCAACAGCCCCGAGAGCCAGGCGACGCCCGCCAGGCCGAGCCAGTCCTCGGTCTTGGCCATCACCACCTCGGAGAGCCACTGGGTGGGCACCCAGTCGGCGGTGGCGAACGTGCTGACGCTCCCCGGGTGACGCAGCGACCAGCCGTCGAGGAACTCGTGACCGAACCGGAGATGGAAGTAGGTGTCGGTGTTGGTCAGCGGGCGGACGGTGTTGAGGAACAGCGAGACCAGGATGCCGACGAGGACCAGCCACGGGAACACGGCCCGGGCGCGCGCGAGGACGGTGGCGGACGCGCGCATGTGAGGAGCGTAGACACGCTCCTGCCTCAGTCCGCCTCGGTGACGAAGTCGATCAGCTCCTCGACCCGGCCGAGCAGGGCCGGCTCGCAGTCGGCGTACGACGAGACGCGGCCGAGGATCTGCTGCCAGGCGCGGGCGATGTCGGCCTGGTCGGCGTGCGGCCATCCGAGCGCCTCGCACACGCCGTGCTTCCACTCGACGTCGCGCGGGACCTCCGGCCACGCCGCGAGACCGAGCCGCTCCGGCTTCACGCCTGCCCAGACGTCCACGAACGGGTGACCGACGACCAGGACGTGCTCACCGACGGGGGAGCGGCGTACCTCGTCGGCGATCCGGCTCTCCTTCGAACCGGGGACGAGATGGTCGACCAGCACTCCCACGCGACGCCCTGGGGCGGGTTCGAAGCCACCCAGGGCGGCGACGAGGTCGTCCACCCCGCCGAGGTGCTCCACGACCACGCCTTCCACACGCAGGTCGTCGCCCCAGACCTTCTCGACCAGCTCCGCGTCGTGCCGGCCCTCGACGAAGATCCGGCTCTCGCGGGCCACCCGGGCCCGCGCGCCGGCCACGGCCACCGACCCGGACGCCGTACGCCGCGGCGCCGCCGGCCCCGCACGGGTCACCGGCGCCGACAGCACGACCGGCCGTCCCTCGAGCAGGAACCCCGGACCCAGCGGGAACGCCCGCCGCCGGCCACGCCGGTCCTCGAGGGTGAGGGTGCCGAGGTCGCGGTCGACCGCGACGATCTCGCCGCAGAAGTCGGTCATGACCTCCTCGACCACCAGCCCGGGCGTCGCCTCGGCCGGCGTCGCGCGACCGCGCTCGGGAGTGCGCCAGTCGGAGGCGAGCACGTCAGATCCGTAGCGGTCCGGGGTCACCGGTCCACGCTAGGAGCGGGTGGCCGCCCTGCGGCCGAGGCGCGCCGCGCGGTCAGTCCTCGCCGGACTCGTCTTCTTCCTCGTCCTCGCTGGACTCCCCGGTCTGACCGCCCGCGGTCTCCTTGAGCAGGTCGTCGGGCACGTCGTCGTCGGCCGGCTCGGCGAGCGGGTTGTCCTCGCTCGGTCGCAGGTCCTCCGGCAGCTCCTCGTCGGGCACGGACATCGGCCCGTCCTGCTCGTCTCGCTCGGTGTCGCCGGACCGGTCCTCGGACGAGTGCTCGCTCACGAGCACCGTTCTAGGGCGGGTCCGGCCGCCACGCACCACCCGGAGGGGTGCCCCCGACGGCTCAGGCCAGCGGGAGGCTGCGCCCGCCGGGCGGCAGCTGCTCGTAGCCGCGGGTGACGGCGTGCTGGAGGCCATCGCGCGGGAACGGCCAGACGCCGTCGCCCAGCGCTCGTTCCGGGGAGACGCCGTCGGCGGCGAGGTCCCGGATCGTCTGTGCCGTGATCGCGATGTCCTGGCGCTGCTCCTCGACGAAGTCGCGGTCGACCAGGGCTCCGTGACCGGGGACCAGGACGGTGTCGCGGCCCAGCAGGTTGATCACGACGTCGAGGGTGCCGGGCCAGTCGAGGGGATGGCAGTCCTCGCCGTACGCCGGGGGGCCGCTCTCCTCGATCAGGTCGCCGGCGAGCACCACGTCGGCGTCCGGCACGCGGATGACGATGTCGCCCGCGGTGTGACCGCGACCGGGGTGGGCGAGCTCGACCTGCCGGTCGCCCAGGTCGAGGACCCGGACCGAGGAGAAGGTGTGGTCGGCCGGCACGATCTCGGTCTCGATGACCTCGTCGCGGTAGGGGTCGTCCCACTCCACCGCGAACCGCTCCTTGATCCGCTCGCCCGCGTCGATGGTGCGCTCGGCGGCGACCTCGTGCGCGTGGATCGGCACCTCGCCGTACGCCTCGCGGAACGCGACGTTGCCGAAGGTGTGGTCGAAGTGCTCGTGGGTGTTCACGATCCCGGTGACGTCGCCGATCCCGAGGTCGCGGACCTCCTCGATGATGGCCCGGGCCGCGCGGGCCGACGCCTGGGTGTCGACGACGAGCAGCCCGGCCTCGCCGCGCACCAGGCAGACGTTGAGGTCGTACCACTCCTGGCGGGCCACCCAGACCCGGTCGGCCACCTCGCGGAAACGCGCCATGGGGGTGAGCCTAGGTTCTCCGGCCACACTGGAGCGCTGGAGTAGTGTTGGCACTCCCGGGTGGTGAGTGCCAACGGGGTGCCGACACGGGCATCGGACGCCGTGCGCCGAGGACGAGGAGGGGTGGCGATGCAGGACGAACGCCGCCTCGCCGTGCTCCGCGCCATCGTCGAGGACTACGTCTCCACGCAGGAGCCGGTCGGCTCCAAGGCCCTGGTCGAGCGGCACGGTCTCGGCGTCTCGCCGGCCACCGTGCGCAACGACATGGCGGCCCTCGAGGAGGAGGGGCTGATCACCCAGCCCCACACCAGCGCCGGCCGCGTGCCGACCGACAAGGGCTACCGCCTCTTCGTCGACCGGCTGACCACGATCAAGCCGATGAGCACCGCCGAGAAGCGGGCGATCGCGACCATCCTCGACGGTGCCGTCGACCTCGACGACGTCGTGCAGCGCTCGGTGCGGCTGCTCGCCCAGCTGACGCACCAGGTCGCCCTCGTGCAGTACCCCACGCTGTCCAGGTCCACCGTGCGCCACGTGGAGATCGTCAGCCTCGCGCCGACGCGGCTCCTCGTGGTGCTGATCCTCAGCTCGGGGCGCGTGGAGCAGCGCCTGGTGGAGCTGGGGAGCCCGCTGGACGACGACGGCGTCGCCGCACTGCGGGGTCGCATGGCGGCGGCCGTCAGCGGTCGGATCATCGCCGAGGCGAGCCACGAGCTCGGCAGCCTGGTGCCGCCGCCGGACGACCCCGGCAGCCAGGACCTCGTCGTGGAGGCCCTGGTCGAGGCGATGTCCGACCACCGGTCCTCGGAGCGCGTGGCCGTGGGCGGCGCCGCCAACCTGGCCCGCTTCGGCGACAGCTTCGAGATCTCGGTCCGGCCGCTCCTCGAGGCCCTCGAGGAGCACGTCGTGCTGCTCAAGCTGCTCGGTGAGGCCCAGACCGGCGGCACCGTGACGGTGCGGATCGGCCACGAGGGGCCCTACCAGGAGTTCGCCACGACCAGCGTCGTCTCGACCGGCTACGGACCCGGCGACGAGGCGGTCGGCAACCTCGGCGTGGTCGGCCCCACCCGCATGGACTACCCCGGGACGATGGCCGCGGTGCGCGCGGTCGCCCGCTACGTCTCCCGCATCCTCGACGACGCATAACCCACAAGGACCCACTCCCTCCATGGCACCCAACCAGGACCCGTACGAGCTCCTCGGCGTACCTCGTGACGCCGACGCCGACACGATCAAGAAGGCCTACCGCCGCCTCGCGCGGCAGCTGCATCCCGACGTCAACCCCGACCCCGAGACCCAGGAGCGGTTCAAGGAGGTCTCGCGCGCCTACGAGGTGCTCAGCGACCCCCAGAAGCGAGCGGCGTACGACCGCGGCGGGGACGTGTTCGGAGGGGCCGGCGGGTTCGGCGCCGGCTTCTCCTTCACCGACATCATGGACGCGTTCTTCGGGGGCCAGGCGGGTGCCGCCCAGGGGCGCGGACCGCGTCCCCGGGTCCACCGCGGCCAGGACGCGCTGATCCGGATGGAGGTCTCCCTCGCCGAGGCGGCGTTCGGGGTCGCGCGTGAGCTGAAGGTCGACACCGCGGTGCTCTGTACGGCGTGCAGCGGCGAGGGCACGGCCCCCGGCACGCACCCGGTGCCCTGCGAGACCTGTCGCGGCACCGGCGAGGTCGCCCACGTGCAGCGGTCCTTCCTGGGCGAGATCCGCACCCTGCGTCCGTGCTCGGCCTGCCGTGGCTACGGCACCCTGATCCCCGACCCGTGTCGTGAGTGCTCCGGCGACGGACGCGTGCGGGCCCGGCGCTCCATCACCGTGAAGATCCCCGCGGGCGTCGACACCGGCACGCGCGTGCAGCTGGCCGGCCAGGGCGAGGTCGGCGCGGGCGGTGGCCCGCCCGGCGATCTCTACGTCGAGGTGCACGTCGCCCCGCACGAGGTGTTCACCCGCGACGGCACGACGTTGCACTGCACGGTGTCGGTGCCCATGACCGCGGCGGCGCTCGGCACGACGCTGACCGTGCCCACGCTCGAGGCCGACATGGAGTCCGGCGCCGACAGCGGGCTGGAGACGACGTTCGAGCTGGACGTCAAGGCCGGCACCCAGTCGGGGACCGACCTCACGTTCCGCGGCCGGGGTGTACCCGGGCTGCGGGGCGGCCGCGGCGACCTCGTCGTCACCGTCGAGGTCGAGACGCCCGGACGCCTCGACCCGCGGCAGGAGGAGCTCCTGCGCGAGCTCGCCGCCATCCGCGGCGAGGAGAAGCCGAACGGCCGGCTCGGCCCGGCCCGGCCCTCGTCGGTCTTCGGGCGCATCCGCGACGCCTTCAACGGTCACTGATGTCGCTGCCGGTCCACTGGGTCGACTCGCTGGACGGCGTACGCCCGGGTGACCAGGTCCGGGTCGAGGGCGACGAGGCGCACCATGCGGTCGCCGTACGCCGCCTCCGGGTCGGGGAGCGGTTGGCGCTGACGGACGGTCGCGGTACGACGGTCGTCGGGTCCGCGGTCGAGACCGGCAAGCGCCGGTTCACCGTGTCTGCCGAGGAGGTCGAGACCGTCGCCGAGCCGCAGCCGCGGGTCACCGTCGTCCAGGCGCTGCCCAAGGGAGACCGGGGCGAGCTCGCCGTCGAGGTGCTGACCGAGGTGGGAGTCGCCACGATCGTGCCGTGGGCGGCCGGCCGCTCCGTCGCGGTGTGGCGCGGCGACCGGGCGGACCGGTCGCTGGCGCGCTGGCGGGCCTCGGCGCGGGAGGCGGCCAAGCAGTCGAGGCGCGCCTGGTTCCCCGAGGTCACCCCGCTGGCGACGACCGACGACGTCGTCACGCTGCTCGGCTCCGCCGATCTGGCGGTGGTCCTGCACGAGTCCGCGACCGAGTCGCTCGCGTCCTTGCAGACTCCGGACGCGGGGTCGGTCGTGGTCGTGATCGGGCCGGAGGGCGGGCTGACCGACGACGAGGTGGCGACGTTCGCGGAGGCCGGTGGGCACGGCGTACGCCTCGGGTCGGAGGTGCTGCGCACGTCCACCGCCGGAGTGGCGGCGGTCGCCGCGCTGCTGTCCCGGACGTCGCGCTGGCGCTGAGCCGTCAGTGGTGCCCGTCAGGTGCTCGGTCCAGCGCTCACTCCAGGACGATCGTGCGCGTGTCCGTGGCCGGGGGCAGTCCCTCGCCACCGCTCGACGGGTCGTCGTTGGAGGCCACCAGCGTGTAGGTGCCGGGAGGCAGGTCGGAGGTGTCGACGGGCACGCGCCAGGCGTACAACCGGTCGGAGTCGCCGGTGCCGTTGGCCGCACCGGACGCCGTCAGGACCGTCTGGTCGCCGCCCGGGCTGCTGCGGACGATCTTGACCAGGACGGTGCCCTCGGGGCCGTTGTTCATCCCGGTCACCACGAACGAGCCGCGGTGGACCTTCTGGCCCTCCGTGGGGGCGGTGATGCTCATCCGCGACAGCACGTCGGTCGCCCGGCCCGGTGACAACGGGTGGTCGGTCCGCACGCCCAGCACCGTCGGCGCGGGCCGCTCGTGGCGCAGGAACTGCACCTTCGCGTCGTGCCGGCCGCTCGCGGCCTGGAACGTGTAGACGGCCTGCTGCACGATCTCGTCGGCCGTCCGCGCGGACATCCCGTGGGGTCGCTTGGCGCGCATGACGCCGAGCTTGACCTCGACGACCCCGTGCCTGAGCTCGGCCGAGGTCACGCTTCCGACCAGCCATCCGGTGCGGTAGTCGGGGTCGCGTGGCGTCGTGGTCAGCGCGGCCATGGCCGTGTGCAGGGGCTGCTGGTCGCCCGCCGGCACGGTCTCGGCGAAGAGGACGTCGCCCTGCGGGCCGTGGCCGACGTAGTACACCGTCAGCCGCTCGGAGACGGCGCTGGACGTCGGTGGGATGGCGGACGGGTCGGTGGCGATGATCCGCGACGGCAGGGTCGAGCCCCCGTGGGTCGCGAAGCCGGGCCCCGCGGGATCGTTGCCGGCCACCGAGGTGATGAAGGCGACCATGCAGATCACGGCGGCGACGATCCCGGCCGCGGCGTACCAGGGGCGGGCGTGGAAGTGGCGGACGACGCTCGGCTTCGGCCGGACGGAGGCGCGCAGCTCCTCGATCCGGTCCTCCGGCTCGATGTCGGACACCGCGTCGTTGAGCAGCCGGCGCAGCCGGTCGTCGTTCATCGGGACTCCTCGAGGACCTCGCCCAGCTGGGCGCGCAGGGCGGCGGTGCCGCGGGACGCATGGCTCTTCACGGCGCCGCGGCTGATCCCGAGGGTGTCGGCGATCTCGGCCTCGGAGAGGTCGAGGTAGTAGCGCAGCACGAGCACCTCGCGCTGCCGGCGGGGGAGCGACCGCAGGGCGGCGAGCACCGTCGCCCGTCGCTCCTGGTCGTACGCCGAGCCGTCGGCACCGGCCGCCGGCTCCGGAGCCTGCTCCCGCTCGAGGTGCCGGCGGACCACCGCGAGGTGGCGCAGGTGCGAGCGCGAGCGGTTGACGACGCTCTGACGCAGGTAGGCCAACGCCTTGTCCGGGTCGTTCAGGCGGTTCCACCGCCCGTGCACGGAGACGAAGCACTCCTGCACGATCTCCTCGGCCGTACCGAGGTCGTGCACGAGGAGGACGGCGAGGCGCACGAGGCGGCGCCAGTGCGCGGCGTACAGCAGCTCGAGCGCCTCGTCGGCGCTCCAGCCGGACACCTGGCTCCGGGGAGCCATCAGCCGGACCTCCGCATGTCCGATCACGGTAGTAGCACGCGCCCGGGGTGCCCCTGGTTTACCCGTGAGGTGTCTCGCAATCGTGACACGATGACGTGGTGGACGACTGCCTGTTCTGCTCGATCGTGGCCGGTGACATCCCGGCGGAGATCGTCGCCGAGAGCGACACCGCGGTGGCCTTCCGCGACGTGAACCCGCAGGCGCCGCTGCACGTGCTCGTCGTGCCGCGGACCCACGCCGCGGACGCCGGGGCCCTGGCGGACGCCGAGCCCGGCACCGTGGCCGAGCTGGTCCGCGTCGCCCGGCAGGTGGCGACCGACGCCGGGCACGACAGCTACCGGCTCGTCTTCAACACCGGCGCCGAGGCCGGGCAGACCGTGTTCCACGCGCACCTCCACGTCCTCGCCGGGAGGGCCTTCACGTGGCCTCCCGGGTGACGGGACGCGTCGCCGCCGTCACCGCAGCGGTGCTGGTGGCCGCGCTCGCCGTGACCCTGGCGCTGGTCGCCGGTGGCACGGGCGCGACGCCGTCGGCCCGTACGCCGGACCGCCGCGACGCGGACGTCGGTCAGCAGCCGGCGCATCCCGTGACCGCGGTCAAGCCACGTCCGCTGCGCCGGGGCGAGACCCGGATGACCCTGCGGATGCCCACGGCGTACGAGCCCGCCGCCCCGCGTGACGTCGGCACCGACGACTACCGCTGCTTCCTGCTCGATCCCCACCTCACCCGCGACCGCTTCCTGACGGGGACGTTCGTGCGGCCCGACAACGCGAGCGTGGTGCACCACGTGATCCTGTTCCGCGTCGACCCCGACCAGGTGGCGGCCGCGGAGCAGCTCGACGCGAACGACCCGGGCGAGGGGTGGACCTGCTTCGGCGACAGCGGGCTGCCGAACAGCAGCAACCTCGACGACGCGCCGTGGCTCGGCGCCTGGGCACCGGGGACCCGGGAGTCGGTCGACGCGCCCGGGTACGGCGTACCGCTCCCGGCCGGGAGCCGGATCGTCATGCAGGTCCACTACAACCTGCTCGCCGGCCCCGGCCCGGACCGCTCGGCGGCGCTGCTCCGGCTCGCCCCACCGTCGGCGCACCTGACGCCGATCGAGACCATGCTCCTGCCGGCGCCGGTCGAGCTGCCCTGCCGGCCCGGGCACACCGACAACCCGCTGTGCGACCGCACCGCCTCGATCGAGGACGCCGTCCGGCGCTTCGGCCCGGTCGGACAGACGGACCTCTGGCTGAACGTGCTCTGCGGCGAGCAGCGCGACACCCAGGTCACGACGTGCACCCGCACCATCGACCGGCCGACGACGATCCGCGCCGTCGCCGGGCACATGCACCTGCTCGGACGCTCGATCCGGATCCAGGTGGATCCCGGCACCCCGCGGGCGCGGACCATCCTCGACATCCCGGTCTGGGACTTCGACAACCAGGCCGCCCGCCGGATCAAGCCGGTGACGCTCCGGCCGGGCGAGACGGTCAAGGTCACCTGCAAGCACGTGCAGTGGCTGCGCGACCAGCTCCCGGCGTTCCACGGCCAGCCCGACCGGTACGTCGTGTGGGGCGAGGGCACGACCGACGAGATGTGCCTCGGCATCCTGGCGGTCACCCATCCCTGAGCCCTGCGGGCTCCGGGGCGTCCCGGCGTCCGGGGCAAAGCGTTGGGTGGCCGGGGGTGCCCGCCCGTACCATGGGGGGCCTGATGACTGAGAGCCAACAGACCGATCAAGCCGCGCACGATCAGCGGGGCACCCGACACACCGTCGTGGTGCCCGGCAGCATCGACATGGTCCGCCTGCTCGGGCCGGGTGACGACCATCTCGCCCTGATCGAGCGGTCCTTCGACCTGCGCGTGCACGTCCGCGGCAACCGGATCACCCTCGAGGGCGACCAGGGCGAGGTCGCCCTCGCCGAGCGGCTGCTGGACGAGCTGGTGACCCTGATCCGGTCCGGCCAGGGCATCACCACCGAGACCGTCGAGCGCGTCCTGTCGATGCTGCGCGCCGAGACCACCGAGCGGCCGGCCGACGTGCTGTCGCTGAACATCCTGAGCAACCGCGGCCGCTCCATCCGCCCCAAGACGCTCAACCAGAAGCGCTACGTCGACTCGATCGACAAGCACACGATCACCTTCGGCATCGGACCGGCCGGCACCGGCAAGACCTACCTGGCGATGGCCAAGGCGGTCCAGGCGTTGCAGGCCAAGAAGGTCAACCGGATCATCCTGACCCGGCCGGCCGTCGAGGCGGGCGAACGGCTCGGGTTCCTGCCGGGCACCCTGAGCGAGAAGATCGACCCCTACCTCCGGCCGCTGTACGACGCGCTGCACGACATGGTCGACCCCGACTCGATCCCGAAGCTCCTGGCCGCCGGCACCATCGAGGTGGCGCCGCTGGCGTTCATGCGCGGCCGGTCGCTGAACGACTCGTTCATCATCCTCGACGAGGCGCAGAACACCTCGCCGGAGCAGATGAAGATGTTCCTGACCCGGCTCGGCTTCGGGTCGAAGATCGTGGTCACCGGCGACGTCACCCAGGTCGACCTCCCGGGCGGCGTGCGGTCCGGGCTCAAGGTCGTGGAAGGCATCCTCAACGAGCTCGACGACGTCTCCTTCCAGCGGCTCACCGCCCACGACGTCGTGCGGCACAAGCTGGTCGGCGCGATCGTCGCGGCGTACGACGAGTACGACGCGAGGCAGCCGCGGGTCAGCCCTCCGTCGTGAGCATCGAGGTGCTCAACGAGTCCGGGCACGAGATCGACGTCCAGCGGCTGGCCGGGTTGAGCCGCTTCGTGATGGAGCGGATGCGGGTGCACCCGCTCGCCGAGCTGTGCATCAAGGCCGTCGACGAGCCGACCATCGCGACGCTGAACGAGCAGTGGATGGAGAAGGAGGGTCCGACCGACGTCCTGGCCTTCCCGATGGACGAGCTCCGGCCCGGCCTGGTCAACGAGGACCCCGTGGAGGGCGTCCTCGGCGACCTGGTGCTGTGCCCGGCCGTGGCGGAGAAGCAGGGTGAGACCGCCGGCCACGGGACGGAGGCCGAGATCGACCTGCTGACGGTCCACGGGATCCTGCACCTGCTCGGCTACGACCACGCCGAGCCGGAGGAGCACCGGGAGATGTTCGGGCTCCAGGACGAGCTCCTCGCGGCCTGGCGTGCGGAGCAGTGACGACCCCGTGAGGGAGCGGTGAGCGACCCGACCGGCAGTCCGACCGGCCTGGTGATCGCGGCCGTGCTCGTCGTCCTGGCCGGCGTCTTCTCGGCCGCCGACGCCGCCCTCACGTCGTACTCCCGGGCGCGTGCCGAGGAGCTCGTCGACGAGAGCCGCGCCGGTGCCCGGCGGCTGGTCGCCCTGCTCGACGACCGGGCGCGCTACCTGAACACCGCGATCCTGCTGCGCCTGCTGTGCGAGGGCGGGGCGGCCGTCCTGCTCACGCTGGTCGTCCTGCGCTGGTACGACGGCTCGGTCTGGCCGACGATCCTCACCGCCGTCGGGGTGATGCTGATCGTGTCCTTCGTCGTGATCGGCGTCGCGCCGCGCACCCTCGGTCGTCAGCACCCCGACCGCGTCGCGCCGGTCGCGGCGACGATCCTGACCGTGGCCACCGGGATCCTCGGGCCGATCCCGCAGCTGCTGATCCTGGTCGGCAACGCGATCACTCCCGGCCGTGGCTTCCGCACCGGCCCGTTCTCGACGGAGACCGAGCTCCGCGAGCTCGTCGACTACGCCGAGGCGTCCGCGGTGATCGAGTCCGGCGAGCGGGCCATGATCCACTCGGTCTTCGAGTTCGGCGACACCATCGCGCGCGAGGTGATGGTGCCGCGCGGCGACGTGGTCTACATCGAGCAGCACAAGAACCTCCGCCAGGCCCTCTCGCTGTTCCTCCGCTCCGGCTTCTCCCGGGTCCCGGTGATCGACGACAACCTCGACGACATCGTCGGCTTCGCCTACCTCAAGGACGTCGTCCGCCGCGACTTCGAGGACCCCGACGTGGAGTTCACCCAGCGCGTCGACGAGGTGATGCGGCCGGCGCTCTACGTGCCCGAGTCCAAGCCGGTCGACGCGCTGCTGTCGGAGATGCAGTCGTCGCGCCAGCACATCGCGGTGGTCGTCGACGAGTACGGCGGCACGGCCGGGCTGGTCACGATCGAGGACCTCCTGGAGGAGATCGTCGGCGAGATCACCGACGAGTACGACGCCGAGCAGGTCGAGACCGAGTCCCTCGACGACGGCTCGGTGCGGGTGTCCTCGCGGTTCCCGATCGACGACCTCGACGAGCTCTTCGGCTTCGACGTGGAGGACGACGACGTCGACTCGGTCCTCGGGCTGATGGCCAAGCATCTCGGACGCGTCCCGATCGCCGGCGCCCACGTCGAGACCCACGGCCTGCGCTTCGTCGCCGAGGCGGCGGCCGGTCGGCGCAACCGGATCGAGAGCGTGCTGGTGAGCCGGGTGCCCGACGAGGCCGCGGGGGCGAGCGGCTGACGGTGCGCCTGGTTAGGCTGCCGCCGTGGCCCGGGACACGTCGTACACGACCCGTCTGCTCGACCAGGACACCTGGAGCGACTTCGCCGCGCTCGTCGAGGCGAACAACGGCATCTGGGGCGGCTGCTGGTGCCTGGGCTTCCACCCGGAGCCGTTCGGCGAGAGTGCCGAGGCGAACCGTGAGGCCAAGCGCGAGCACGTGCGCCGGGGGACCGTCCACCAGGTCCTGGTCTACGACGGTGACGAGTGCGTCGGCTGGTGCCAGTACGGCGCCCCCACGGAGCTGCCGGAGATCAAGAACAAGAAGGCCTACGAGAAGGACCTCACCGACCTCCCCGACTGGCGGATCGGCTGCCTCTTCACGGGCTCGAAGCATCGGGAGAAGGGGGTCGCCCGGGCGGCGGTGACCGGCGCCCTGGCTGCGATCGAGGCCGCCGGCGGTGGGCTCGTCGAGGCCTACCCGGAGCAGGTCGAGGGGCGCAAGCCGCAGCGCGGTGCGTACTTCCACACCGGTCCCGAGGATCTCTTCGCCGACCTCGGCTTCGAGCGCGACCGCCAGATCGCGAAGTGGCGCTGGGTGATGCGGCGACGGGTCTGAGGGACGCTCAGCCTCCTCGAGGGCTCCGCATCGCTTCCAGCAGGGCCGTGTGGACGGGTGGGTGAACGGGAGGCGGCAGCTCCTCGATGCCGAACCACCCGAGGTCGTCGTGCTCCTCGGGAGCGACGTTGGCCGGCGTTCCCTGCCAGTCACGGACGAGCCAGGCGCTGAGGAGCGCGGGCTCCTCGGCCGGGCCCGCGGTCAGCCGGCTCAGGAGCGACGCCGAACCCGTCTCTATCCGTACGCCGAGCTCCTCGTGCAGCTCACGCGTGAGCGCCTCCAGCTCCGACTCGCCCGCCTCGATGAGTCCACCCGGCAGGTCCCACACGTCCGGGTACGCACGCTTGTCCGGCCGCCGATGGACGAGGAGCACGCGACCGTCGCGAACCAGCGCGCCCACGACGACCTTGTCCACTCGCGGAGTAGAGCACGGACGTCCGACAGGAGTGCAGCTTCGCCTCGGCCGGCACGGGTACTGTCGTCCTGGACGACTCAGGAGGAGGTGGCCAGTGAGCAACCCTCCGAGCGATCCCATCTCGTCCAACTTCCGGGATGTCGGCCTGAGGCCGCACACACCGGACTCCTCGTGGCAACCGGGGACCTTCGACAGTCGCGCCCGCATGGCGCTGACGCTGGGTGTCCTCAGCCTCGTCTTCGGCGTCCTGACGGGTGTGCCGGCCGTGTGGGTCGGCCGGAAGGCCCTGGTCCACATCAAGGATGCCGACGGTGGCGTGCGCGGTCGCTGGGCCGCCCGGGCCGGGATCGTGCTCGGCTGCGTCGGCGTCGCCCTCACGCTCGGCTCCCTGATCTTCCTTCTGTGACCCGGGCACCGGCCTCCGCAGGGTCTGAGCGTCAACGTGTCGCGGCGACCGCGGCCAGGATGCGGGTCCGGTCGGCGCGACGGACCGAGTCTGCGACGTACACGACGAAGCGCCGGGGGTACACCCGCCGCCCGACGACGTCCGTGGGCGACCCACCCGGGAGGGTCCAGACCGTGACGGAGTGGCCGGCGGCGATGGTCGTGCCGGCGCACACCGGTGTCGCCGACCCCAGCTCGGTCGGTTGCGCGTGAGCGAAGCGGTAGCGGTGGAACGCGGTGTACGTCGCGCCGTCGTAGCGCAGCTGCGCGGGGCAGTCGGGTCCCGTCGTTCGGGCGGCGGTCCGTGATGACGAGTCACACGCCGGCGTCATGACGAGGACGGCGGCCAGGACCAGGCCGCGGCCGGTGATCGTCCGGTGCCCCGGTGCTGTGCCCACGATGCCTCCTCCCGCCGTGCGTCTGCGCAGTGACGAGGACGACCGGCCCGGCATCTGCGTTCCCCAACCACTACACCGCGGCAGCAGGCGTTCTTCGCGGGACCAGTCTGACGAGGGCAACCACGACGGCTGCTCCCACCGCGAATGCCTGGGCATCGTGGAACGGGAGGCTCCGGTCGAGGAACGGCGCCCCCGACGTCGCGATCAGAGCGCTGCCCGCGACCGACACGGTCACCACGAGTGCTGCGAGCCGAGCCATCAGCCCCGAGACCGCGAGTGCCGCCGCAAACGGGATCGAGTACGTGAGCGCCGCAGCCACCAGGTCGCGCGCGCCGCCCCGATAGCTCTTCATCAGGTGCGATATCCCGACGACGACGACCAGGGCGACCGGGAAGGCGACGGCTGCGGCCCATCCCCGCCATCGCAGGCACCGTTGGTTCGCGAGCGCCACCAGACAGGCCAGCGCCGTAGCGCCGCACGCGAGCCCCATCAGCAAGGCCAGGTCGCGCACCAGGCTCTCGTGGGTGACTCCCTTCATCGAGCAGCAGCCCCAGTACAACGGCCAGCGTCGGTAGGCCACCAGTCCGACACCCGCGAGCTGGGAGCTGCGCACCCCGATCACGCCGAGCAGCGGCGCGACCGCCTCGCGCCTGCTCGACACCACCAACGCGAGCCCCGAGATCGCGAGAGCCACCGCGAGGACGGCATGGGCCGGTCCGTAGACGGTGCTTTGCTCCTCGGCAAAGCCGCCACCGACGGAGCCCCGGCCACCGAGGTTCACCACGAACGTGCTCAGGACTCCCGATCCGAGCGCAGCGAGGGCCACCAGCTGCACGGCACCCGGGTGCGCACCCACCGGCAGGGACGTCGCCCACGAGGTACGACGAGTGGTCACCGGGTGTCTCCTTCGAGGAGGGCCTGGTCCAGGGTAGGGGCAGCGATGGGGAAGGTCCGTGGCCCTGATGCCCTGACCTGTCCGCTGATGCCGGCGTGCGAACGATCCCTCGACCCGCAGTGGCAGACTCGAACCATGACTGCGTCTCGGGAAGACCCCGCGGCCTATGGAGCCCCCTCCTTCATCGAGCTGTGCGTGCCGGATGCGGACAAGGCGCGTCATTTCTACGGATCGCTGCTGGGGTGGCAGGTGAGCGATGACTCCGGCCCCGGCCAGGCGGACACGGGCGGCCTGGGGATCGGGATCCACGACCGGGACCCCTCGGCGCTCCTGGAAGTCTTCTTCAGCGTGAGCGACCTTCGTTCATGTGTCGAGCGGTTGTCGGAGCTGGGCGGTCGGACGATCAGCGAGGTGCACGCCGAGAACCCCGCCTTCGGCGCCTGGGTGGAGTGCCAAGATGACCAGGGCGTCAGGTTCGGGCTTCGCCAACCACCGCCCTGACCTCCCCCCGCACTCGGCCGCCGTGCGGCAACTGCGCGACGAGCTGCTTCGCGGGCCGGCCCGCTATGCCGCTTCAGACGCCGCCACCTCGGATGGGCGTCTTCGCTTCGCGCTCGATGGGCGCCGGCTGTCCGGCCCGTCGCGGATCGGCGACGTCCACAGGTGGGGAGGAGATCGTTGCGCTCGAACACGTGTTCGAATAGGATCGAGCCATGTCAACGCTCGGGCTCGACGTGGCCGGTCAGGACCTGGCCGAGCTGTCGCCCGCTGCGCTGCTCGAGCTCGCGGAGCGCGGGGTCGTCGCCCGTCGTGTGGCGGACGTCGACGACCTACGAGTCGTCGCGGCCTGGGCCGAGGTGCACTCGACAGATCCACGCCGCGACCCGGAGTCGGGTCGCCGGGTGTGGGCGGAGGATCGGCTGGTGCATCTCGGTGGAGAAGGCACGCCGGGGGTGCGGGAGTTCTCGGTCCCGGCGCTGGCCCTCGCGCGGCAGGTGAGTGCGGCGGCGTGCGAGCGTGACCTGGCCGACGTCCTCGACCTGATCTACCGACTGCCGCGCGTCTGGGCGCGCACCGAGGAGCTGGCCTGCCCCGTCTGGCTGTCCCGCAAGGTGGCGAGGCTCTCGCGCCGACTTCCGGCCGACCGCGTGGGGATCGTCGACCGGGCGGTGGCCGAAGCGGTGGCCGGTGAGGCACCCGGACGAGTGCTGGAGATCTGCGAGGCGAAGGTGATCGAGGCGGATCCGCAGGCGCACGCCGCACGGGTCGAGACCCAGCGTCGCCGTCGGTACGTCGCCGTCTCGCGCACCGACGAGGTCGGGCTGCGGCACGTGATCGCCCGGGTCACCGCGGGCGACGCGGTCTGGATCGACGCGATGGTCGATCGGGTAGCCGACCTGATCGCCGACCGACACCAGGATGCCACCCGCGACGAGCTGCGATCCGTCGCGCTGGGCTGGCTGGCCCGTCCGGCGGAGGTGCTCCAGCTGCTGCTCGCCGGCCAGGCCGACAGCCCGGAGACCTCGCGGGCGACCGCGTTCCCGGCCGACCTCCTCGAATCGCTCGCGAAGGCCGAGCCCGAGCGGTTCCGGCCGCGGGTCGCGCTCTACGTCCACCTCTCCGACCTCGCGCTCCTCGGGCTCTCGGCTCCGCTGGCGCGGGTGGAGGGCGTCGGTGCCGTTCTCGCCGACAGCGACCTGTTCGCCCACGCCCGCGTGACGCTCAAGCCCGTGATCGACCTCAACGACCGGGTCGACCTCAACTGCTACGAGCACCCCGCCCGGCTGGCCGAGCAGCGGAAGCTGACCACCCCGGGCGACTACTTCCCGTACGCGGCGGCCGTCCCCGGGCTGAGAGGTGCGGTCGACCTCGACCACCCGACGCCCTACGACCCGGACGGTCCGCCCGGCCAGACCGGGATGCACAACTCCGGGCCGCTCGGCCGCCGACATCATCGCTGGAAGACGCACGCCGGATACGTCTCACGCCAGTGCGGCACCAGCCGATGGGTCTGGCGTACGCCGCACCGCCGCTACTACCTCGTCGACCACCGCGGCACGCGCCGCCTCGAAGGGGAGGAGGGCGCCATGCTGATGGACGCGCCCGCGGGCGTGGAGCTCTACTTCGCCGACCTCGCCTACGGTGGATAGCGTGCCTCTGTGGGTGATCTCTCCGCCGAGGACCAGAAGCTGGTGACGCTCGCTCGCGCCGCCATGGCGCGCACCGGGGCGCCCGAGGGGGCGGCCGTCCGCGACCTCGACGGCCGCACGTACGCCGGGGCCTCGGTCGCGCTCGAGCACCTGCGGCTGTCCGCTCTCGAGGTCTGCGTCGCGATGGCCGTCTCTTCCGGTTCGAAGGGGCTCGAGGCTGCGGTGCGGCTCGGCGGTGAGGGGGAGCCGGACCTGGGTGCCGTCCACGACCTCGCCGGCGATGCGGTGGTCGTCCACGTGGGTGATGCGCGGGGCCGGATCGCCGGGTGACGACGTACCTGCTCGGCGACAACCACTCAGCGCGATCGGCTACGACCTGCTCCTGCAGGAGATCGGAAAGGTCCTTGCGCCACGACCCGCCGTGGCGGAAGGTGCATAGGTGATCTCGGGGACCACGACAGCAGCAGCGGCCGGCACCTGGACCCTCGGCGACCGGACCATCAACCGCCTCGGACTCGGCTCGATGCGCCTGACCGGCACCGGCGGCATGGGGCAGGGCGACGACCGCGACCCGGAGCAGTCGGCCGCGGTGGTACGCCGTGCCGTCGAGCTCGGCGTCAACCACATCGACACCGCCGCCTTCTACTTCTCGGCCAGTGCGCGCGCCAACCTGGTCATCCGTGACGCGCTCGCGCCGTACCCGGACGACGTCACGGTCGTCACCAAGGTCGGACCCGGCCGCGACCTCACGACCGGCGAGTGGGGCGACTGGGTCAGGCCCGACCAGCTCCGGCAGCACGTCGAGTACAACCTGGAGAGCCTCGGCCTCGAGCGCCTCCCGGTGGTGAACTACCGCAGCAACGGTCGCGACGACGTCCCGGCCGCGGTGGCGGCGCTGTCCGCGCTCCGCGAGGAGGGACTGCTCGACCACATCGGGCTCTCCAACGTCGGCCCGGACGTGCTGGCCGCGGCCCGGCACGAGTCCGAGATCGTGTGCGTGCAGAACCGCCACGCGCCGGGCTACGCGCGCTCCGACGCGGACGACCTGCTGGTCGTCTGCCGCGATGCCGGGATCGCGTTCGTCCCGTTCTTCACGATCGCCGGGCAGTCCCGGGAGGACGCCGCGCGCGAGCAGTACGACGTGGTGCACCGGATCGCGGAGGCCCACGACGCCACCTCCGCGCAGGTCAGGATCGCCTGGAACCTCGCCCTCGGGCCGCACGTCCTGGCCATCCCCGGCACCGGCGACGTCGGCCACCTGGAGCAGAACGTGGCGGCCGCCGCCCTGCAGCTCACGGAGGGCGACCTGGCCGCGCTGGAGCGGCTGGGGTCGGAGTAAGTTTCCTCCGTGCTCACCGGAGAGGCTGCCCACGAGGACGCGGTCGCGCGGCTGAAGGCGTCGTACGCCGCCATCCCGAGCGGACAGCCCGTGCGCCTCGCGAAGAAGACCTCCAACCTGTTCCGGCCGCGTGCCGCCACCGACGCCCCGGGGCTCGACGTGTCCGGCCTCACCGGCGTCATCTCGATCGACGACGCCGCGCAGACCGCCGACGTCCAGGGCATGTGCACCTACGAGGACCTCGTCGACGCGACCCTGCCGCGGGGCTTCATCCCGTACGTCGTGCCGCAGCTGCGCACGATCACGCTCGGCGGTGCGGTCAGCGGTCTCGGGATCGAGTCGACCAGCTTCCGGAGCGGTCTCCCGCACGAGTCGGTGACCGAGATGGACATCTTCACCGGGGCGGGAGAGGTCGTCACGACCACGCCCGGCGACGACCTCTTCGACACCTTCCCGAACTCCTACGGCTCGCTGGGCTACGCCACGCGGCTGCGGATCAAGCTGGAGAAGGTCCCGTCGTACGTCAGCCTCCGCCACGTGCGCTTCGACGACGCCGGCGTGCTCGCCAAGACGATCACCCAGATCATGGAGACCAAGGAGTACGACGGGATCCGGGTCGACGGGGTCGACGGCACGGCGTTCCAGCCGGGGGAGTACTACCTGACCCTCGCGGAGTGGACCGACCGCGTGCCGACCGAGCCCAGCGACTACACCGGGCGGCAGATCTACTACCGCTCGATCCAGGAGCGTGCCGGCTCGGGGACGGGGCGCGACCTGCTCACGATGTTCGACTACCTGTGGCGCTGGGACACCGACTGGTTCTGGTGCTCCCGGGCTTTCGGCACGCAGCACCCGCTGGTCCGCCGGGTCTGGCCGCGCAGGTACAAGCGCAGCGACGTCTACTACCGCATGGTCCAGCTCGACCACCGCTTCCACGTCGGTGCCTGGCTCGACCGGCGCAAGGGCAACCCCGAGGGCGAGCGGGTCGTGCAGGACGTCGAGATCCCGGTCGAGCGGCTCGGCGAGTTCCTCGACTGGTTCGACGCCGAGGTCGGCATGCGCCCGGTCTGGCTGTGCCCACTGTTCGCGGGGAAGAAGTGGCCGACCTACCCGCTCCAGCCCGACGAGGTCTACGTCAACGTCGGGTTCTGGGGCAACGTCCCGGTCGGCCCGGACGCCCCGAACGCCCCGCGCAACCGCGCGATCGAGGCCAAGGTGCACGAGCTCGACGGCCACAAGTCGCTCTACTCCGAGGCGTTCTACGACCGGGAGACCTTCGACCGGCTGTACGACGGCGACAACCTGGCCAGGGTCAAGGACCGTTACGACCCCGACCACCGACTGACCAGCCTCTACGACAAGGCCGTGAGGAGACGATAGATGGCGACCCTGAAGATCGCTGACACGTTCACCCAGCTGCTGACCGGGCCGCTGCCGCTACGGGTCACGGCGTACGACGGCAGCGCGAGCGGCCCCGAGGACGCGCCGTTCGGCTTCGAGGTGAAGAACGAGCGGGGCCTGGCCTACCTGATGACAGCGCCGGGCGACCTCGGTCTGGGGCGTGCCTACGTCGCCGGTGACCTCGTCGTGCACGGCGTCCACCCCGGCGACCCGTACCCGGGCCTGAAGGCGTTGCAGAAGGAGCTGAAGTTCCGGATGCCGACCCCGGTCGAGGCGGTCAAGCTGGCCGCCGGGCTCGGCATCTCCCACCTCAAGCCGCCGGCACCGCCGCCCCAGGAGCACCTGCCCCGCTGGCGCCGGTACGCCGAGGGCCTGCGGCACTCGCGCAAGCGCGACTCCGAGGCGATCCACCACCACTACGACGTCTCCAACACCTTCTACGAGCACGTCCTCGGGCCGTCGATGACCTACACCTGCGCCGTCTTCCCGACCGAGGACGCCACGCTGGAGCAGGCGCAGTACTACAAGTACGACCTGATCGCGCAGAAGCTCGACCTCAAGCCCGGGATGCGGCTGCTGGACGTCGGCTGCGGCTGGGGCGGCATGGTCCGCCACGCCGCCGAGCACTACGGCGTGAAGACGCTCGGCGTGACCCTGTCCCGCGCGCAGGCGACCTGGGCCCAGGAGAAGATCAAGGAGCTGGGCCTCGACGACCTCGCCGAGGTGCGTCACAGCGACTACCGCGAGGTCACCGAGACCGGCTTCGACGCCGTCTCCTCGATCGGCCTGACCGAGCACATCGGCGTGAAGAACTACCCGTCGTACTTCTCGTTCCTGCGCGACCGCCTGCGTCCGCACGGCCGACTGCTCAACCACTGCATCACCCGGCCGCACAACCACCGCCAGGAGACCGGCGCCTTCATCGACCGCTACGTGTTCCCCGACGGCGAGCTGACCGGGTCCGGCCGGATCATCACCGAGGCGCAGAACGTCGGCCTCGAGGTGATGCACGAGGAGAACTTCCGGCTCCACTACGCCCGCACCCTCGCCGGCTGGTGCCACAACCTCGAGACCAACTGGGACGCCTGCGTCGCCGAGGTCGGCGAGGGCACCGCCCGCGTGTGGGGGCTGTACATGGCCGGCTCGCGGCTGGGGTTCGAGCGCAACGAGATCCAGCTCCACCACGTCCTCGCGGTGAAGACGGACGACGAGGGGCACGACGACTTCCCGCTGCGCCCGACGTTCCCGATGGACGCGAGCTACCCGGCGGCCGGCTGAGCAGAGGGCGGACGGCGCAAGCGGCGCGCGCGCAGGAGGCGCCAGGCCGCGATCACCACCAGCGCGTAGGCGATCCCGGCGAGCTCGTCGACGACGTAGTGCTCGCCCCCGTAGACCAGGGTGACGCCCATCGCGACCGGGTAGAGCACCAGCAGGCAGCGCTGCCACCAGCGCCGGCCGAACCAGAAGAACCCGACGACCAGGGTCGCGTACGCCATGTGCAGCGACGGCATCGCGGCGACCGGGTTCACGAGGTACTGCCCCTGGTCCAGCGCGCTGCCGACCATGTGCAGCCCGATCAGGTCGAAACCGTCGGAGGTGTAGCGGCCGACGTGCGGGCCCGGGAACACGAAGTGGTAGCTGGCCAGCCACGGTGGCGCCATCGGGTAGAGGAAGTACGTCGCGACGCCGGACACGGCCAGCGCCACGACCATCCGCATCCACACCCGGAACCGGTCCCGGTTGACCAGCCAGAGCACGACCGCGACCGTCGGCATCACCAGGAAGTGGCTGCAGTAGGTCAGGCTGATCGGCACCGAGTACCACGGGGTGTGGCTGCCGGGGTGCAGGTGCTCCTGGAGCCACGTGGTCGGCATCCCGCCCATCCCGAGGTGCTCGCCGATCCAGCGGTCGGCTCGGATCGGGGCCCGGACGTGGAGCGGCAGCCCGAGGCCGTTGCGCACGCCCTTGATCTCGTACGCGTGGAGCCTCAGCTCCTCGGTCGTGTACGGCGCCGCGAAGCCGCGGCTGTAGTCGTAGGCCAGCAGCACGGCCTCGAACGGCAGCCAGTCACGCATCATCTGCCACCACGCGGCCCAGCCCCGGCCCAGGACGGCGATCGACAGCAGCACCAGGATGGCGAGCGCGATGCCGAGCCGGTCGGTGGGAATGCCCTGGAGACGCAGGAACACCACGCAGCCGACGACGTACAGACCGAAGGCGGCCCATCGCACGAGCCGCCAGCTGAAGCGGCTCCGTCGCTCGGCGGTCAGGTCGAGCGCGGGCACCCGCCGATGCTAACGGTGGTCGCGTGACCAGCCCCGGGCCAGGATGGCCGCATGCTGCACGAGTACCGCGACGACGACGAGACCATCGCCCCGGCGTACGCCGGTCGCTTCGACCTGGCGGCACCGCCCCAGAACCGGCTGCCCGAGCAGGGGGCTCCCGGCCCGGCGGTGTACCGGACGATCCACGACGAGCTGCTGCTGGACGGCAGCTCCCGGCTGAACCTCGCGACGTTCGTCACCACCTGGATGGAGCCCGAGGCCGCCATGCTGATGGCGGAGAGCTTCGACAAGAACGCCATCGACAAGGACGAGTACCCGCAGACCGCCGAGATCGAGCGCCGCTGCGTGAGCATGGTCGCCCATCTGTTCCACGCCAGCGAGGAGGCGCCGGCGGTCGGCGCCTCGACGATCGGCTCGAGCGAGGCGGTGATGCTCGCCGGGCTGGCGATGAAGTGGCGCTGGCGGGCCTGGGCGGGAGCGGCCGGCCGGCCCACCGACCGGCCGAACCTGGTGATGGGCTCCAACGTGCAGGTCGTCTGGGAGAAGTTCTGCCGCTACTGGGACGTCGAGCCGCACTACGTGAACGTGAAGCCCGGCCGGTACGTCGTGGACCCGGACGACGTGATGGCCCAGGTCGACGAGAACACGATCGGCGTCGTGCCGATCCTGGGGACGACGTACACCGGGGAGTTCGAGCCGATCCGCGAGATCCACGACCGGGTCGTGGCCTGGAACGAGGCCCATCACGCCGACGTGCCGATCCACGTCGACGCCGCCAGCGGCGGGTTCGTCGCGCCGTTCCTGCACCCGGACCTCGAGTGGGACTTCCGGCTGCCGCAGGTGCGGTCGATCAACGTGTCGGGCCACAAGTACGGCCTGACCTACCCGGGCATCGGGTTCGTGGTCTGGCGCAGCGCTGAGTTCCTGCCCGACGACCTGGTCTTCCACGTGAACTACCTCGGCGGCGACATGCCGACGTTCACCCTCAACTTCTCGCGCCCGGGCAACCAGATCGTCGGTCAGTACTACAACTTCCTGCGGCTCGGACGGGAGGGCTTCCGGCGGGTCATGAAGCAGCTCCAGACGGTGGCGACCCATGTCTCCTCGGCGATCGCCGAGCTCGACGACTTCGAGGTGATCAGCGACGGGAGCGCGATCCCGGTGGTCGCGTTCCGGACGGTCGAGGGCACGCCGTACACGGTCTTCGACGTGTCGGACGAGCTGCGCCAGGGCGGGTGGCAGGTGCCGGCGTACACCATGCCGCCCGACGCGCAGGACGTCGCCGTGCTGCGGATCGTGGTCCGCGAGGCCTTCAGCCTCGACCTCGCCGACGGACTCCTCGAGGACCTCCGGTCCGCGGTCGAGCGGCTGCGGCGCCGGCCGCCGGGGGAGGCGAGCACCCGTCGCGCCTTCGCCCACTGAGTCGATCACGGGGCCGCGCACTAGATTGGCGGCGATGACCAGCCGGGCCGAGCAGTACGACGCCGTGGTGACGCGTCGCGAGCAGCTCTCACCCCACCTGGTGCGGCTCACCCTCGCGTGTCCCGGACTGCCGTCGACCGGACTGCCCGACGAGTGGGTGGGACTCGTGGTCCCGGGCCAGTTCCAGGTGCGCTACTACACCGTGCGATCGCTCCGCGGTGACGAGCTGGTGCTCGACGTGGTCCTCCACGAGGTCGGGCTGGTCACGGAATGGGCGAGCGGCGACTGCGTCGGCGACCGGGTGACGGTGCGGGCGGCCCAGGGCTCCTACGCGCCGCCGCCGGACGCGGGGTGGCTGCTGCTGGTCGGCGACCTCACGGCGATGCCGGCGATGGCGCGCATCTCGGAGACCACCTCGCTGCCGACACGCATCTGGGCGGAGGTCCCCGACGACCTGCCCGGGTACCTGCCCGACGGACCGGAGGTCACCTGGCTCGCGCCGCCGTCGGAGGGCCAGTCGCGGCTCGCCGAGGTCGTCGCGGAGATCGACTGGCCCGAGGGCGAGGGCTACTTCTGGATGGCGGGGGAGTCGGCGCAGATGCGGACGATCCGCAAGCACCTGATGCGCGAGCGGAAGCTGCCGAACGCGGCGTACGACGTGATGGGGTACTGGCGGGCCGTCACCTCCCGTCAGCCGCGGACCGTCGACCCGGGACCCATCTGGCGCGAGGGCAAGGCCGCGGGCAGGACCGACGAGGAGATCTGGGCGGCGTACGACGAGGCGCGCGGTGTCTGAGTTCTTCTCCTTCCCCGAGGGCTACCGCAGCGGCTTCGCGTCGTTCGTGGGCCGGCCGAACGCCGGGAAGTCCACGCTGACCAACGCGTTGGTCGGCCGGAAGATCGTGATCACCTCGGACAAGCCGCAGACGACGCGGACCGTCGTGCGCGGGATCGTGCACCGGGCCGACGCGCAGCTGATCCTGGTCGACACCCCGGGGCTCCACCGGCCGCGGACCCTGCTCGGCGAGCGGCTCAACGATCTCGTCCGCACGACCTGGGCCGAGGTCGACGTCGTGGCCGTCTGCTTCCCCGCGGACGAGAAGGTCGGGCCGGGCGATCGCTTCCTGGTGACCGAGCTGGCCAAGGTGCGGCGTACCCCGAAGGTCGCGGTCGCGACGAAGACCGACCTGGTGGCCGCGGACCGGATCGGCCGGCACCTCCTCGACATCGCCGAGCTCGGCCGGGAGACCGGCACCGAGTGGCAGGAGATCGTGCCCGTCTCGGCGGTCTCCGGCGACCAGGTCGGGCTGCTGGCGGACCTGCTGGTCGGGCTGATGCCGGAGGGGCCGCCGCTCTACCCCGACGGCGACCTCACCGACGCACCGGAGGAGATCCTCGCGGCCGAGCTGATCCGGGAGGCGGCCCTGGAGGGCGTGCGCGACGAGCTCCCGCACTCGATCGCCGTGGTCGTCGAGGAGATGGGGCTGCGCGAAGGCAGGCCGGAGGACAAGCCGCTGCTCGACATCAGCGCCAACCTGTACGTCGAGCGCTCGTCGCAGAAGGGCATCGTGATCGGCCACCAGGGCTCCCGGCTCCGCCAGGTCGGGACCGAGGCCCGCCAGCAGATCGAGGCCCTGCTCGGCACGCCGGTCTACCTCGACCTGCACGTGAAGGTCGCCAAGGACTGGCAGCGAGACCCCAAGCAGCTGCGCAAGCTGGGGTTCTAGCCCGGATCGCTAGGCCGGCGCCCAGCACACGCCGTACGTGTGGCCCGCCTTCCACTGCTGCAGGGTCGGCCACGTGTAGGACCAGCGGTAGTTGAGCGGGTCGTTCGAGGCGTCGGCGCCGGCGTTCTTGCAGGGTTCCTGACCGGCCGAGCGGACCCGGTCGATGCCCGGGTAGCGACCGGCCGCGAAGGGCACCGTCCGGAGCGCGACCCAGCTGTGGGGCGCCGCGCAGATCCGCTGCTCGAAGCCCTCGGACCCGGGCTGGGCGGTGCCGCACATCGCGTAGTGCTCGCGCCCGGCCGTCCGGCCCAGCACCCCCTCGACCGGGCCCCGGATCAGGGCCAGGTGCTGGTCGTCGCGCAGCGCGATCGCGACGCACTCGAACCAGTGCGCGCCCTTGCCCGCCTGCCCGACGGTCGGCGTGAACCAGACCGGCCGGAGCATGCTCAGCCGGCGGTCCTCCGGCGTGCCGCCGACGAACGCCGAGAAGCGGCGCGGGCACGCGGTCGACACCAGGCGGTGCACGACGTCGCCGTCCACGGGGAGCGCCTTGCGGTACTGCCCGACGTAGTAGGTGACCGCGGTGTGGACGCCGGTGCACGGCACCGGCTTCCGGGTGCGCGTGGGGGCGAGCGCGTCGTCGTACCCGAGGCGGTAGCAGGTCCGCGCGTGCGGAGGCTTCGGTGGCGTCGGCGGAATGGTCTCCGTGGGCGTCGGCGTCGGCGATCGGAGCAGCGGCGTCTCGCCCGCGCCGGCGTCCGAGCTGCTCGACCCCGAGCAGGCCGTGAGCACGAGGGCCGTCGCGGCCGCGCCCAGAGCGACGACGAGGGAGCGGCTCGACGACGGGGCGAGATCGCGGGGGGCGTGCGGCACCGCGGAAGCCTACCCTCGGGCCTTGTGACCAGGACCTTGTACCGGGCCGGCTGGATCGTCGCCTTCCAGGACGGAGAGCACCGGATCCTGCGGGACGGATGTCTCGTCGTCGAGGACGACCGGATCATCCACGTGGGGTCGGCGTACGCCGAGCCGGTCGACCGGTACGTCGACCTGCCGGACCGGATCGTGACGCCCGGGTTCATCAACACCCACGCACACCTCGACGAGTCGCCGATCGACAAGTCGGTCCAGGAGGACGTCGGCAACCGCCAGTTCTGGCTGACCGGGCTGATCGAGATCCTGCCGACGGAGATGGCGGGGCTCGACGAGGAGGGTGCGCGTGCCTGCCTCGACTACTCGGTGATCGAGCTGGCGCGCACCGGCACCACGACGGTGCTCCAGATGGGCGGCTCTCGAGGAGTACGCCGCCGACGCGATCGAGGCGAGCGGCCTGCGCGGCTACGTCGCGCCGATGTACCGGTCGGGTCGCTGGTTCACGCCGGACGGCAAGCGGGTCGACTACGCCTGGGACGCCGACGACGGCCGCCCGGGCTTCGAGGCGGCGACCGCGTTCGTCGAACGGATGCGCGGGCGGTCAGATGGGCGCGTGCAGGGGTTCCTCGCGCCCGCCCAGGTCGACACCTGCAGCGAGGCCCTGCTCCGCGACTCGCGGGCTGCCGCCGACGACCTGGGTGTCCCGATCTCTCTCCACGCGTCGCAGGGAGTGTGGGAGTTCCAGGAGATGACCCGGCGGCACGGGCGCACGCCGGTCGAGTGGCTGTCGGACATCGGGTTCCTGGGGCCGCGGACCGTGCTGGGCCACGCCGTGTTCATCTCCGGCACCTCCTGGGTGAACTTCGCCGGCGACGACCTCGGGCTGCTCGCGGCCTCCGGGACGTCGGTGTCGTACAACGCGTGGTGCTTCATCCGGCGCGGCCTGGTGATGGAGTCCTTCCCGGAGTACGTCGACGCCGGGGTCAACATGTGTCTCGGCACGGACACGGCGCCGCAGTCGATGATCGAGTCCCTCCGCTGGACCGCGATCGCCGGCAAGGTGGCGGCCCGGCGAACCGATGTCTCCACGGCCCGCCAGGTCTTCGACGCCGCCACCGTGAACGCCGCCGACCTCCTCGGCCGGCCGGACCTCGGCCGGATCGCGGCGGGCGCCAAGGCGGACCTGCTGTTCTGGCGCGCGGACGGCTTCACGATGACGCCGATGCGCGACCCGATCCGCAACCTCGTCTACTACGCGCAGCCGGCCGACCTCGCCGACGTGCTCGTCGACGGGCGGCCCGTGGTCGAGGAGGGTCACGTCGTCGGTGCGGATGTCGCCGAGGCGACCCGGCGCGTGCAGGAGGCGGGGGAGCGGGTGTGGTCGCGGTGGCCCGACGGCGACTGGGCCGGCCGGACGCTGGACGAGGTGGCGCCGCAGACCTACGCCGAGTTCACCGACGTCACCGGCTGAGCGTGCCTCGGCTCAGCGCTCCTTGCGGAACGAGATCGTCTCCGCGACCCGGCGGCAGCCGAGCGCGTCGTTGATCGCGATCATCGGGGCGTTGTCGGGCACGTTCCAGGTGTCGGCGTACTCCACGTCGGGACGCTCGGTCCGCAGCCAGTCCAGCATCGCCAGCTTGAGGCGCAGCCCCAGCCGGCGCCCGCGGTGCGGTGCCAGCACGGACGTGTCCTCCTGGGCCGCGATGGCGGGGCGCAGCTCGTGGACGCACAACATCGTGATCGCGGCGGGCTCGCCGCTCGCGTGGTGCCGGGCGACGATCGTGTACGGCGTCTGCCGCTGCTCGGCGAGGGTGGCCTCGTAGCCGCGGATCCGCTCCGGTGGGTACTCGTCGCGGACGTCGACCCCGGGAGCGTCGTTGATCGCCTCGCGGAGCACCTGCAGGTCGGCCATGAGGTCGTCCGGCACCGGACCGACGTAGCGCTCGAGGTCGTAGCCGCGGGACGCGGCCTCAGCCGAGGCCACGAGCCCCGCCGGCTGCGGGTCGGCGACGGTCAGCCGGCGTACCTCGTGGGAGCCGTGCCGGGTGTAGCCGAGGCGTGGGACCGCCTGCTCCCCACCGGTGCCGCCCCAGGCCGGCGCGCGCAGCCGGGGCCGGTCGGTGGCGCCCTCGGCGGCCTCCATCAGGGCCCGGCCGATCCCGCGCCGACGCTGGTCGGGATGGACCGCGCCGAGGATCTTGGCGCGGTCGGGCGGCCCGAACCGGTAGTGGCTGAGGGCGGCGTACCCGACGATCTCCCCGTCGACGCTCGCGAGCCAGATCGCCTCGTCCGGCCCCTCACCGCTGCGGTCGCGGCACTCGAGCAGGAAGGTCTCGGCCGTGTGGTGGCGCAGCGGGACGCCGTCCAGCGCGGCGTTGTCGATCGCGGCCAGGGTCCCGGCCGTGGCGAGGTCGAGGTCGGCGACGGCGAGCCGGGCCGGCTCGACGCTCACACCGCCACCAGGTGGAGGTAGGCCAGGCCGAGGATGCCGCGGTAGCCGCCGAAGTACGCCGTGTGCTGGCGCGCGGCCAGCCCGCGCACCTCCTCGGCGTCCGGGTCGTCGGGGTCGTGCTCGGCCAGCCATCGTGCGTAGCCGGCCGCGAAGCCGGACTCGAAGGTGTCCCACTCGTCCTGGTCGGCCTCGTGCGCGGCCAGCACCGCGAAGCCCTGGGCCTTCGCCAGCTCGACGAGCTCACCCAGCCCGAGGTACTCGTCGTCCCGGCCCGCGAGGGGCGCGGTCGCGGCGGGGTTCGGGGGAGCGGACCAGATGCCTTCGCCGTACACGAGGCGACCGCCGCGTGGGAGGAGCCGTCTCAGTGCGGTGAGCGCCGCCGCGTAGTCCAACGGCTGCGCCTCCTCGACGTCCGGTCCCCAGATCTGGGAGGCGCCGATGCACGTGATCGCGCCGAACGAGCCGGAGACCTCGCGGGCGTCGCGCGCCTCGAACGTCGCACGGTCTCCGAGGCGCCGGTCGACGGCCCGCCGTCGCGCATCGGTCAGCGCCTCCTCGTCGAGGTCGACCCCCAGCCCTCGGGCGGAGGGGATCGCCTCGAGGACCCGCAGCAGGAGCTCTCCCCAGCCGCAGCCCACGTCCAGCACCGTGGACGGCGCGCCCTCGGCGAGGAAGGCCACCAACCGGTCGGCGCGAGGGTCGGAGAGAGGGGCGAGGAAGGTCAGGTCGCGGTGCAGCGGCGTGAAGGTCGGCATCGCCCCCAGTCTCGGCGTACGACGGCGCCGGGCGCGACCGGATTCCGGTTGACGGGGCTCCTAGGTTCGAGGTCATGGAGATCACCCGCTGCGTGACGGACGACGACTACGAGGCGTGGCGCGGCGTCCGGATGGAGGTGGTCCCCAGCGAGCGCGCGGCGACGGTGGCGGAGCTCCGGGCGGAGGACTCTCCCGAGCGGCTGATGCTCCTGGTCACCGTCGACGGCGAGGTCGCGGGCTCGGGACTGGCCGGTCGCTCCGACACCGGGGGCGGGTTCGCCGCGCCTCGGGTGCGGCCGGCGTACCGCAGGCGAGGCGTCGGTTCCGAGCTCCTCCGGCGACTCGCGACGCACCTGGTCTCACAGGGGTACCCGGAGGTGCGCGGCATGGTCGACGACCCGGAGTCGCTCGCCTTCGCCGAGCACTTCGGGTTCGCCGAGGTCGACCGGCAGGTCGAGCAGGTGCGTGAGGTCGGCAACGAGCCGCCGCCCGGCGTCCCGCCCGCCGGCGTCCGGGTGGTCGACCTGAAGGAGCGGCCCGAGCTCTGGGAGGCGTGCTTCGACACCTTCGGCACGGAGGTACTGGCCGACTTCGCCCTGTACGAGCCCCTGCAGGTCACGCCGGAGCGGTGGGCGTCGGCATGGCCGGGGGACCCGATGTTCCTGGCACTGCACGACGGCCAGGTCATCGGCTGCGCCGGGCTCTTCCTCGACACCGAGAACCCCGAGCGGGCCGAGAACGCGCTGACCGCGGTACGCCGCGACTGGCGCGGCACCGGGGTCGCGTCCCACCTGAAGCGGCTCACCTTGCGCTGGGCCGCCGAGCACGCCATCACCGAGGTCTACACCTGGACCCAGGCGCGCAACGAGTCGATGATCCGGCTCAACGACCATCTCGGGTACGCCGTTCGCCAGACCAGCATCACGCTGTCGCGGCCGCTGCCGCTCTGAGGGTCGGTCAACGAGGAGGTCCGCCGCGGAGGAGCTGGGCGAGGACCACGTGCCGTACCCGGCTCCACTCCACCTGGGCCAGCACGAGGACCGTGAGGACCAGGACCGCATCCCCGGCGAGGGCCCACGGCGGCACACCGACCCGAGGTGGCGTGACCTCACCCGTGATCCGCTCCAACGACAGCCGGCCGGCCGTGGCCCGGACCGCGCTCCACCCGAGGAGGAGCCCCGCCAGGACACCGACCAGGGCCGGTGCCAGCAGCTCGCCGACGAGGACTCCCCGCAGATGCCGGTCGGCCACGCCGAGCGCCCGCAGCCGGCCGAGAGCAACCGCCCGGGGCGCGGCGTCGCCGGCGGCTGCCAGGGCCAGCGCCAGGCCGGAGAGGAGCAGGAGCAGCGCCGACGACGCCACCGTGAGGTGCACCAGTCCGGAGGGCAGGGCAGCACTCCGCACCTGTGCCAGCACATCGCGGTAGAGGAGGACCGCGCCCCGCGAACCGACGGCCGTCCGTACGGCCGCGGCGGCGCCGGGTCCCACCGCCCAGACGGTGTTCGGCGTCACGATCCCGCCCGCTCGACCGTAGGCCGCCGCGTCGACGACGACCACGGCCGCCGCGCCTTGGACGCGGGGTGCCTCCCCGACGACGGTGAGCGAGAGCCGCCGGCCGCCACCGACGCTGACAGTCAGACCGTCAGCGGCCCCCGGGGGTCCACCGAGCAACAGGGCGGGTACGCCGCCCGGCGTACCGCCCACCAGCCGGCTCAGTGCCGGGGCGTCCGGCAGGGGGCTCCGGACGAGCAGGCGCTGGTAGGAGGCTGCGTCGACGACCACCAGCAGCACCCGTTCCGCGCCCTGCCGGGACAGGGCGTCTGCCTCCTCGACCCGCCCCGCGACCGCAGCGCGGACCCCTGGCGCGGCCGTGACGGTGCGAGCGACCTCCAGCGCGGACCGTCCCGACGACGGGACGGCGCGCGCGTCCCCACCGACCCGCAGCAGTGCGCCGGCCTCCTGTCCGCGCTCCTCGGTGCCGTTCAGTCCCAGCGCGAACGTCAGCTGGGCGACGGCCACCGTGACCACGAGGACGGGGAGTGCCCGCGCCGCTGACTCACGCACTCGGGCAGCCGCCAGGAACGCGACGCTGCCCGAGGTCCGTCGAGCGATGTCGAGGAGGAGCCGAGCCAGCGGCGGCAGGGCCGCGACGACCAGCAGGGCTCCGGCGATCGTCCACCAGGTCGGCGCACTGGCCGCCAGCGGCTCACCGGTGGCGCCGCCGGTCCCCAGCACGCCACGTTCGTGCAGGGCGACGAAGGAGAGACCGGCCGCGCCGCCGACCGTGGCGACGAACAAGCAGCGCGCCAGCAACACGCGGCGGGCCACGGCTCTGCGGGCCGAACGGTTGGCAGGGGTGCGACGGGGGTCCGTGGCGCCCGACGCGAGGACGGCGCTCGTGCCGGCCGCCACGGAGGCCGCGAGGATGGGGAGGCTGACCCACCACCCCCACCCGACTCTCCCGACGGCCAGCCAGGTGCCCAGGAGGCCGACCACCGTGCCGGTCAGGGCGCACGCGAGGGCCTCCGTGAACAGCTCGAGGGCGATCGCGACCAGGGTTCCGCCCCGCTCCCTGGTCAGGACGACGGCGAGGAAGCGACGCCGGACGAGGAGGTCGGCCGCCTGCCACAGGACGAGGAAGGTGCAGACCAGGACCGCGATCACCAGCACCTGTGCCTGGCCTCGCGCGGCGGCGACCCGGGCCAGCCCCTCCTCCACGACCTGGTCGAGTCCGGTGTCCCACGAGGCGGATCCGGTGGTCGGTCCGCCCGACGCCTTGAGGGCCACCAGTGCGCGGACCAGGGCCCGGGCGTCGGTCTCGTGCACGGCGTCGACCCGCGGGGAGAAGGTCAGGCGCACACTGACGTCGCTGGAGGGGACGGCGAGACGCAGGTCCGGAAGGGCCGACGACGAGACCAGCGCGGCGGCGGAGGCCCGCCCGTGGCTCGAGGAGCCATGGGCCGGACGCAGGAGCTGGGCTGCGGTCCGCCAGGCCGCGGCATCCGGCGAGCGCGGCACGAAGATGCCGCTCACCCGCACGTCGACCCGGCGGCCGAGCTGGTCCTGGGCCGGAAGCCGGTCGCCCGGCTGCAGGCCGAGGGCGGTCGCCGCGGCTCGTGACACCGCCACGTGGACCGGCCACGGGGGCGCGGTGTCGGGGAGCTCGATCTGCGCGTGATCGCCGCCGGCCGACGCCGGCGGCGCCCCTCCGGCGACGTAGCGGACCGGCGGCGGCCCCGAGGGTCCGTCGAGGTGGACGAGGGTCAGGTAACGACCCGGTCCGTCGTCGAGGAGCTGCAACGGCGACGTGGTGACGGTGGCTGTCGGCGCCCGCAGCACGTCGACGACTCGGCGGGGGAGCTGGTAGTGGGCACCGGTCATGGCGGCCCGCAGCTCGGTGACCGCCTGGGGGTCGCGGGTGCGCGGCCCCAGGTCGGGATCGGCCGGGGGGAGGCTCGCCACGACGTCGGCTCGCTCCCCCGCTGCGCTCACCGCCTCGGACAGCGCACGATCCGCCGTGCGCGCCTCGAGCGGGGTCACCGCCGAGGTGAGGGCCGTCGTCAGGCCCACCACGACGGCCATCAACAGGAGCGGCCCGGGGTCCGTGCGCATCCGGCCGACGATGCTCGCCGGATGCACGTGGGGTCGGGCGAGCCTCATCACTCCGCCTCTCCCAGCCGCGTGGTGTCCGAACGGCTCACCTGCTCCCTCGCCCCGAGCGCCGAGATCGCCAGGCAGGCGAGCACCAGGCCGCCCGAGAGCGCGAGCTCCCAGGACCACGGCCAGGCGAGCACCGCCCCCGGCACCGGCGCCGTGCCTTGCTCGGACCGCACCAGGAGTGCGTCCAGGGCGACGGCCGAGATCCCGCCGATCACGGCACCGACCAGGACGAGCGCCACCAGCAGAACGCCGTGCTGCACGAAGACGAGCCGGCGAGCCGCCGTACGCCGTAGGCCGAGTGCCCGCAGCCGGGCGACCTCGGCCGTGCGCCGGCGCCGGTCGGCGCTGACCACGAGGCCGGCCCCCGCCACGAGCAGCAGCGCGGAGGATCCGGCCACGGTCAGGTAGGCGACGGGCACGGTGATCTGCATCGGGCCCCGCGCCAGCTCGGTGGCGACCTCGCGGCGCGTGGTGACGTCGGCGAGCCCGAGGCTGCGCAGCAGGGCGGGCGTCCGGGGTCCGGGGCGCGACACCCAGAACGCGTCGACGGGCGGCTCGAGGTGGCCGGCCACGATCAGGGCACGGGACACCGTGTCGAGGTCGGCGAGGACTGCCAGCCGTCCGGGCGCGGACGGCACGGTCGGGATCACCTCCGCCACTCGCAGCGTGAGGGCCGTGTCGCCGATGGTGCCCGAGAGCGTGCTGCCGACCCCGGCCCCGGTGGCGTCGGCGAGCTCCTGGGACACCGCCACCGGCACAGCAGCCGGTTGATCGAAGGCTGTCGCGACGATGTCTCCTTGCTCGTAGGTGAGGTAGGCGGGCCGCGCGAGTACGTGGGTGGTCACGACCGTCCCGCCGTGTCCACCGTGCACGGAGACCGATGGGCTGGAGATGGTGCCGTCGGCAGGCCCGAGCGTGCGGACCTGCCACGACGTGTCGGCCCCGGGACGCCCCCGGACCCGCAGCACCACCGAGAGCGGATCCTCGGCGTTGCGTGCCCGGCCCCTGCTCCCGGCGTCCGCCACGGTCAGGTGCAGCGCGACGATGCGTAGTCCCGGCGGGGGGACCACGGGCCACCGCAGGGCGTGCGATAGCCCGTCGACCGGGAGCGGCGCGGCGTCGAGCGTGCTGCGGAAGCCCAGCGAGTCCTCCACGACGAAGCTCGGCGTGACCGTCAGGGCGACGCCCGCGGGTGCGTGTCCCTCCACCGTGACCCCGCCGCCGCTGTCCGGTAGCGGCACGCCCTCCACGAGGCCCGGGGGCGCCAGCCGTCGAACGACGTCGTTCCAGGTCTCGCCGGAGGGGGGACGCCCGCGGAGCGGGGCGCCGCCCCCCTGGGTGTCGACCGCGACGAGCTCGGGGGGATCCCCGGACTCACCGAAGAAGTGCCCCAACGCGATCGGAGACGTGACGACCGGGGAGACGACACCGCCGCCGGCATCGACAGCACGGTGGACGCTCCGTGCGTCAGCCGCCGTGGGGGGAGCATGCAGCGACAGGGCCAGGTCCGTGCCGACCCCCAGGTCGGCCTGGTCCTCCTGCGAGCGGTGCCACGTCGCGTGCAGCGCCACGCCGAACGTCGCCGCAGCCGACGCCAGGGTCAGCAGGGCGAGCGCCGCCCCTGCGTTGGCGCGGACGGCTCCGGGGTCCAGCGCCACGGGGAGCAGCCCACGGGAGCGCGATCCGAGCGCGGCCAGTCGTGCGAAGACCGCGGGCAGCGCTCGTCCCGCGACCAGGGAGATCGATGCCAGGACGAGCACCGGCGCGAGAGCGAGCACGGTGTCGACCCCCTCGACCGCCGCGGACCGGGTGTGCAGCTGCCACCAGCCGACCGCGGCGACCGCCAGGAACAGCGCGTCGACCGCGGATCGGACGAACAGCTGTCGGCGTGTCGCGAGAGCGCCCGACTCGGCGGAGAGCAGCGGTGACACGACGAGCACGACGGCGAGCAGGGCGGCGCCGGCCACGGTGGTCAGCACCAGAGGAAGCGTCACCTGGCTCGGCGCCGTGAGGCCAGCGGCCGCGAGGCCCGGAAGGTGCGTCACCGCGGCATACCCGGTGGCGGCGGCGGGGACGGCGACGACCGCTGCCGCTCCGGCCAGGAGCAGGGCCTCGGCCAGTGCCGACCGGAGGTGCTGGGCCGGGGCCACGCCCATCGACGTCAGCAGCTGTCGTTCGGTACGGCGCGACTCGGCGACCAGCCGGCCGGCCAGGACGAGGGCAGCCACACCCAGGACGCCGTCCAGCAGGAGGGCGACGAGCACGGCGGAGCGCGTGGTCGCGTCCTGGGCCTGGAGCCGAGCCCACGTGTCGGGGAGCTCGGAACCCACCCGGGTGATCCCCGCAGCGCCGCCGACCCGGTCCGAGAGCACGGTGGACGCGCTTCCCAGGGACCCCGCCGCGGCCCGCAGGGACTCGCGATCGGCTCCGTCCAGGTCGGGCTCCGCGTCGACGCGGAGGCCGGCAACGTCGAAGCCGGTGGCGAGGAAGTCGTGGTGACGCACGAGGAAGGGGCCGAACGCGGGAGCCGTCACGCCACCGGTGTTGTACGCGGTCTCCACCCCGGCGCCGGACAAGGGGTCCGTCCGGGCAGCCGCCCGTGGGAGACCGCGGAACGTCCCGACCACGACGATGACGGCCCGGCGCGGGCTCCTTCCGAGTCCCGCGCCCGGTCCGAGCCGGATCCGTTGCCCGACATGGAGTCGGAGGGCCTGGGCGGCCGCGTCGGGCGCCAGGGCCTGCACCGGCCCGGTCGTCACCGCGCGGGGCCACCGACCCGAGGTGAGCGTCACCTGGTCGGCGAGCATGCCGGTGGTCGCGAGGTAGCCCAGCCGGTCCGAGCCCCCGAACCGTCGCATCTCGGACGTCGCCGTGCTCGTCAAGGACGGGTGCAGCGGACCGAGGATCCTGGTGAGGACGGATCGTGCTGTCCGATCCGTGGAGTCGAGATCGCGACTGGCCAGGCCCACGGCGTACGCCGTCACGTCGACCTGATCCGGCTCGGTGCGCTGAACCTGCTCGCTGAACGCCCTGGGACCGGTCACGCCCACGAGCAACGAGTAGAACCCGGCGAGTGTGGCGGCCACCGTGACCAGGAGGACGACGGCCGTCAGCAGACGGCGCTGGGCCCACGCGCGGCGGAGGACGAGTCTCAGCACGGGCCGGCCATCACGACTCCAGCCGGCCGTCGGCGATCGTGAGCACCCGGTCGGCGAGCGACACCATCAAGGTGTCGTGCGTGGCCACCAGCACCGTGACACCCTCGGCGTCCACGATCCCGCGGAGCAGTGCCATCACCGTCACGCCGGTCTCGGCATCGAGCTGACCGGTGGGCTCGTCGGCGATCAGCAGCCGGGGTGACCCGGCGAGAGCACGAGCGATCGCGACCCGCTGCTGCTGCCCGCCCGACAGCTCCCCGGGCCGCTGAAGGGCGTGGTCGCGCAGGCCGACCAGATCGAGGAGCAGTGCAGCGCGTCGTTCGCGCTCTGCTCCCGGCGTACGGCGCAACCGCAGGGGAACCCCGACGTTCTCCGCCGCGGTGAGCGAGGGAAGGAGGCCGAACGTCTGGAAGACGTAGGCGACCGTCTCGCGGCGGAGCCGGCTCAGGCCGGGCTCGTCCAGGGCGCTGACCTCGATGCCGTCCACGTGCACCACCCCCGCGTCGGGACGGTCCAGCCCGCCGAGCAGGTTGAGCAGCGTGGTCTTGCCGGATCCCGACCGGCCCACCAGGGCGACCATCTCGCCCGGGGCGACGTCGAGGGAGACGTCACGCACGGCGTGGACGGTGTGCGGAGGAGAGCCGTAGACACGGGACAGGCCGCGCGCCGCCACCATGGGCTCGGGGCCGGTGGCGGCGGTCACGCCGGTCCGCCGCGGTCGGAGCGGATCTCCACATGGTCCTCGGTCAACGCGAGGCGGACCCGCTCGCTGAGCTCCAGGGCCTCACGGAACTCCCGAGGAACCTGCACCCGCCCGGCCCGGTCCATCACCGCGAACTCCTCCACCAGCCCCGGGATGCCTGCCTCATGGCCACGCAACACCTCGCTGCTGGTGCGTCCGTCACGGATGGCCACGGTGCGGGCCACCTGGTCGCTGACGGCCGAGTCGTGCGTGACGACGACGACGGTCGTGCCCCACTCCCGGTTGGCGCTCCGCAGCGCCGCGAAGACGTCCTCGGACGAGGCGCTGTCGAGCTCACCGGTGGGCTCGTCGGTCAGCAGCACCTGCGGCCGGTTGGCCAGCGCCACACAGATCGCGACCCGTTGCTGCTCACCACCGGACATCTCATCGGGCTTCTTCTGCGCGCAATGACCCACGTCGAGCGCCTCGAGCAGCTCGGCCACCCGAGGCCTCCGGGCAGCCCGCGGCACACCCGCGATCGTCAGCGGCAGGTCCACCACCTGGGCCGCCGTCAGGTAGGGCACGAGGTTCCGCGTGCTCTGCTGCCGGACGAAGCCCACCACGTGACGTCGGTAGTGCACCCGTTGCCGGCGAGACATCCCGAGCAGGTCGTGACCGGCCACTCGTGCCCGACCCGCGGTCGCCGCATCCACCCCGGCCAGGATCTGCAGCAGGGTCGACTTCCCCGATCCGGACGCGCCGACGATCGCCACCATCTCGCCGTCGCGCACCAGCAGGTCGAGGCCCTGCAGGGCCTGCACCTCGACCGTCTCGGTCTGGTAGACGCGGAGCAGGTTGTCACAGACGATCAGCGCGTCCTCGCCGAACTCGGCCTCGCGCACCGGCGCGGGCGCCGACGTCACGGAGTCACCCCGGCGGACGATGTTCCGTTCACGGACAGCACCTAAGCATCCCGCCGGGCGAACGTCGCCCAACGCGCGCGCCGGTCACGGTGCACGTCGTACCGCGCGCTCTGTTACCGTGATGGCGTCATGACGCAGGGCACGCTTCTCCTTCGCTGCCGCAGCGAGGTCTGACAGGCCGGACCTCCTCGCTGCGGAGTGATCGCGTGCGCGCCGGCCACCCGCCCATCTGCGAGCAGGACCGGACCATGACTCTCCAGCACTCTGGATTCAGCAACACCCAGCAGCCCAGCCCGATGCCCTTCGGCCGCTACCGCGCGTTCGAGCCGATCGACCTCCCGGACCGCACCTGGCCGACCCGGCAGATCACCCAGGCGCCGCGATGGCTCTCCACCGACCTCCGCGACGGCAACCAGGCGCTGATCGACCCGATGAGCCCGGCCCGCAAGCTGCGGATGTTCGAGCTGCTCGTGCAGATGGGCTACAAGGAGATCGAGGTCGGGTTCCCGAGCGCCAGCGAGACCGACTTCGCGTTCGTCCGGCAGCTGATCGAGCAGGACCGGGTGCCCGAGGACGTCACGATCTCGGTGCTGACCCAGGCGCGGGAGGACCTGATCGAGCGCACCGTCCACTCGCTGGTCGGGGTGCACCACGCGAACATCCACCTCTACAACGCGCTGGCACCGCTGTTCCGGCGCGTGGTCTTCCGGGCGAGCACGGACGAGATCAAGGACATCGCGGTCCGCGGGACCGAGGTCGTGATGAAGCACGCCGAGAGCATCCTCGGGCAGACGATCATCGGCTACGAGTACAGCCCGGAGATCTTCACCGGCACCGAGCTGCCCTTCAGCGTCGAGGTGTGCGAGGCGGTCAGCGACGTCTGGCAGCCCGACGACGGCCGCGAGATCATCCTGAACCTGCCGGCCACCATCGAGATGGCGACGCCCAACGTGTACGCCGACCAGATCGAGTGGTTCTCCCGCCAGCTGACCCGTCGCGAGTTCACGACGATCTCGCTGCACCCGCACAACGACCGCGGAACCGCCGTCGCCGCCACCGAGCTGGCGATGATGGCCGGGGCCGACCGCGTCGAGGGCTGTCTCTTCGGGCATGGCGAGCGCACCGGCAACGTCTGCCTGGTGACCCTCGGCATGAACCTGTTCAGCCAGGGCGTCGACCCGAAGATCGACTTCTCCGACATCGACGAGATCCGCCGGACCGTCGAGTGGTGCACCCAGCTGCCCGTGCATCCTCGCCACCCGTACGCCGGCGACCTGGTCTACACGGCGTTCTCCGGCTCCCACCAGGACGCCATCAAGAAGGGCCTCGAGGACCTCGAGCGCCGGGCGGGCGACGAGGGGCGGCCCGTCGGCGAGATGCCCTGGGAGGCGCCGTACCTGCCGATCGACCCGAAGGACGTCGGGCGCTCCTACGAGGCGGTCATCCGGGTCAACAGCCAGTCCGGCAAGGGCGGGGTCGCCTACGTGCTCAAGGCCGAGCACAAGCTCGACCTCCCGCGCCGCGCGCAGATCGAGTTCTCGCGGGTCATCCAGGAGCGCACCGACACCGAGGGCGGCGAGATCAGCCCCGCCGCGATCTGGGACGCCTTCACCGAGGAGTACCTCAGCCGGGAGGCGCCACTCCGGCTCAACTCCGTCCACACGTCCTCCGCGGCCGGCGAGAAGGACCGGCTCGACGTCAACGTGTACGTCGACGGCGAGCTCCACGAGCTCTCCGGTGAGGGCAACGGCCCGATCGCGGCGTTCGTCGACGCGATCAACGCGGTGCAGCGCACGGGTGGCACGGGTGGGTCGTTCGACGTCCGGGTGCTCGACTACCACGAGCACGCGCTGAGCGAGGGCGGCGACGCCATCGCGGCGGCGTACGTCGAGTGCGCGGTCACCGACTCGGCCGGCGAGACCGAGGTGCTGTGGGGCGTCGGGCTCGACGCGAACATCGTCACGGCCTCGCTCAAGGCCGTGATCAGCGCGGTCAACCGGGTGGGTTGAGGACCATCAGCTCCATCCACTGGTCGGAGCCCGGGCGGAGCTGCTCGTGCTCCCCGGTGCCGACGAAGCCGTAGCGCTCGTACGCCGCCCGGGCCGCCGTGTTGCTGAGGTTCACGTCGAGCTGGGCCGACGTCCCCGGCGGGATGAGGGCGTCGAGGATCGCCCGGGCGTGGCCACGACCCCGGTGCTCGGGCTCGGTCCACATGCCCCAGACGTGCGGCAGGCCGGCGTTGTCGAAGATGCCGCCCACGGCGACCGGTCCCGGGTCCTCGACGACGTACACCGGGCCGCCGAGCCGCCGCCGCCAGTCGTCCTCGGTGAACGCCTGCTCGCGCTCCAGGGTCGAGCCGAACGCGTCGGGGGCGTCGGCGAGCGCACGCAGCCGGATCTCGCGGAACTCGGCCCAGTCGTCGGGCCCCAGGCGTCGCACGATGGCCATGGACCCAGGTTGGCAGCCGCCGCCGGGGTGGGCGACCGGATTTCGGCTCCCCAGACGGCAGAATGGACCGGTGCCGCTCTACCGCGACGAGGCGATCGTCCTGCGCACCCACAAGCTGGGTGAGGCAGACCGGATCATCACGTTGCTGACCCGTCAGCACGGACGCGTGCGCGCGGTCGCCAAGGGCGTGCGCAAGACGACCTCGCGGTGGGGCTCGCGGCTCGAGCCGTTCACCCACGTCGACCTCCAGCTCGCCGAGGGGCGCAACCTCGACGTCGTGACGCAGGCCGACACCCTGGACCCGTTCCCGTCCCGGCTCGGCGACCACTACGACCGCTACACGGCCGGCACGGTCATGCTCGAGACCGCCGACCGCCTGGTGCCCGAGGAGAAGGAGCCCGCGCTGCAGCAGTTCCTGCTGCTGGTCGGCGGGCTCCGGGCGATGACGTCGGGCGAGCACACCCCTGCGCAGGTGCTCGACTCCTACCTGCTGCGCTCCCTGGCCGTGGCCGGCTACGCGCCGTCGTTCACCCACTGCGCGCGCTGCGGTGATCCCGGGCCGCACCGCTGGTTCTCCCCGGCCGCGGGCGGCGCTCTCTGCGCCGACTGCCGGGTGCCGGGCGCCGCATCGCCGTCGGCCGGGACGCTGGAGGTGATGGGAGCCCTGCTCGCCGGCGACTGGCCCGTCGTCGAGGCCGCCGACCCACGCCACCTCCGTGAGGCGTCCGGACTGGTCGCGGCCTTCCTGCACTGGCACCTGGAGCGAGGGCTCCGCTCGCTGGAGCACGTCGAGAGATGACCCGCTCGCGACGACGCGACGTACGACCGCCGAACCCGCACCCGTCCGGGGCCCGGCCCCCCGACGTCCCGAAGGACCTCGTGCCCCGGCACGTCGCGATCACCATGGACGGCAACGGCCGCTGGGCGAAGGCGCGCGGCCTGCCCCGGACCGAGGGTCACAAGCGGGGCGAGGCGGCTCTCTTCGACGTCGTCGAGGGCGCGATCGAGATCGGCGTGAAGGCGATCTCGGCGTACGCCTTCTCCACCGAGAACTGGACCCGGTCGCCCGAGGAGGTGCGCTTCCTGATGGGGTTCAACCGCGACGTCATCCGGCGCCGGCGTGACGAGATGCACGAGATGGGCGTGCGGGTCACGTGGTCGGGACGGGCGCCGCGGCTGTGGAAGTCGGTGATCAAGGAGCTGCAGGTCGCCGAGGAGCTCACCCGCGGGAACGACGTGATGACGCTCAACATGTGCGTCAACTACGGCGGCCGCGCCGAGGTGGCCGACACCGCGCGGTCCATCGCCCGGGCGGTCGCGGCCGGGCAGCTGGACCCCGAGAAGGTCGACGAGAAGGCCTTCGGCCGGCATCTCTACGTCCCCGACCTGGCGGAGGCCGACATGCTGTGGCGGACGTCCGGTGAGCACCGGCTCTCGAACTTCATGCTCTGGCAGGCGGCGTACGCCGAGCTGGTCTTCACCGACATCCTGTGGCCGGACGTGGACCGGCTGGCGCTGTGGCGGGCGATCGAGATCTACGCCGCCCGGGACCGCCGCTTCGGGAAGGCCTGATCCCCGAAACTGCGGATTTCGAAGTAACGAATGCGTCTCGCGACGGATCGCGCCCATTGACCTGCCATTTTGCGGGGGGCTACGTTGCCGCCACGATGACCGACCCTCGGGACGGTGCCCTGTGGGAGGCAGCGGACGTGAGCTCTGCGGGACCCCGCTCGACGTATGACGTCGAGTTCCGAGCGGTCACCAAGCGCTTCGGCGACCTGACCGCGGTCAATGCCGTCTCGCTCCAGGTGCGGACCGGCGAGTTCCTCTCGCTCCTCGGGCCGTCCGGGTGCGGCAAGACGACCTCGCTGCGGATGATCGCCGGCTTCGAGCAGCCCGACGAGGGCGAGATCCTGATCGGCGGCCACGACGCGGTCGGCACACCGCCGTACCGCCGCGACGTGAACACGGTCTTCCAGCAGTACGCGCTGTTCCCGCACATGTCGATCCTCGACAACGTCGCCTACGGCATGAAGCAGAAGCGGCTCGGGAAGTCGGAGCGGTACGCCCGGGCCGGCGAGGCGCTCGAGCTGGTCCGCCTGACCGGACGGGACAAGCACCGCCCCTCGATGCTCTCCGGCGGGCAGCAGCAGCGCGTCGCCCTGGCCCGGGCGCTGGTGAACCGGCCTCGCGTGCTGCTGCTCGACGAGCCGCTCGGTGCGCTCGACCTCAAGCTGCGCAAGGAGATGCAGATCGAGCTGACGCGCATTCAGGAGCAGGTCGGCATCACGTTCATCTACGTGACCCACGACCAGGGCGAGGCCTTGTCGATGTCGGACCGGATCGCGGTGATGTCCGACGGCGTGATCGAGCAGCTCGACACGCCGGCCGAGATCTACGACCACCCGCTGACGGCGTTCGTGGCCGACTTCATCGGCGAGATGAACTTCCTCGAGGGGCAGGTCACCGGGGTGACGGGCGGTGAGTTCGACCTCGAGACCAGCACGGGGGTCGTCGTGCAGGCGCGAGGCGAGGCGACGCGCGGTCAGGCGGCCCGCGTGGGCATCCGTCCGGCCCGGCTGCGGATCGGACCCCGCTCGGCCGACCTGGCGGTCAACTCCGCCCGCGCGGTGGTCGACACGAAGATGTATCTCGGGGACGAGGTACAGGTCGTCGCCACCCTCGACGGCGGCACCCAGATGGTCATCCGGGAGCAGCGAGCCGGCGCCGACGCGTCCCACGACGCGCTCCGCCCGGGCGACCCGATCACGATCCAGTGGGACCGGGCCGCGCCCGTGCTGCTGGCCGAGCCACCCGCGAACGACAGGAATGATGATGAGTGACGACCGGAAGCACCTGAACCTGCTGGCCCCGCTGGAGACCAAGCCGGCGCTCGACCGGCTGCATCGTGACGTCGTCCGCGCGGTCGGCCATCCGCTCACCCGGCGCTCGGCGCTGGGGATCGGCGGCCTGATGCTGCTGAGCGCGTGCGGGAGCACGTCGACGGGCCAGAAGAGCACCGGCGGGAGCACCGGGAGCGCCGACTCGCTGGCCAATAGACCGCTCGAGAACCACCTCGAGATCTTCAACTGGTCGGAGTACGACGACCCGTCGACGTACAAGAAGTTCAAGGCGCTGCCCGACGAGGCCAAGGCGGGCCTGCAGATCCACGAGACCTACTACTCGTCCAACGACGAGCTGCTGGCGAAGCTGAACGCCGGAGGCACGACGTACGACATCATCGCGCCCAGCCAGAACGCGGTGGCGCAGCTCGTCCAGACGAACAAGCTGATGAAGATGGACCAGTCGCTGCTGCCCAACAAGAAGAACCTCGACCCGAAGTTCCTCAAGGCGTCGTACGACCCGACCGGCGAGTACCACGTGATCAAGGACTTCGGGATCACGATGTTCTACTTCAACAACACGATCATCACCGAGGACCCGCAGACGATGCTGGACTTCTACCACCTGCTGCCGAAGTACGTCAGCAAGGGGCGGACGAACCTGCTCGACGGCGCGGAGGAGGTCGTGCCGCTGGCCCTGATGGCGCTCGGTCTCGACGCCAACACCGACTCCCAGAGCGACTTCAGCAAGGTGTCGGACTTCCTGACGTCGATCCGCAAGGGCGTCACGACGATCTCAGCGTCGTCGTACATCGACGATGCGATCGCCGGGAAGATCATCCTGGGGCAGGGCTGGAACGGCGACGTGCGGCGGATCGTCCAGGGCCGCAAGAAGCAGGGCGACATCACCGCCGTCCTGCCGCACGAGAAGTCCGAGATCTGGTCGGACAACTGGTGCATCCCGGCGACCGCTCCGCACCCGGTGGCGGCGCACGCCTGGATCAACTGGCTGCTGACGCCGTCGACGGCCGTGACCGAGATGGAGTACCACAACTACACGATCCCGATCCCGGACGCGATCTCCCAGCTGCCCAGCGAACTCACCGACGACCCGCTGTTCAACGTCCCGAAGAGCTACACCGACAACTACGAGTACATCCTCAACGTGAGCCCGCAGGTGGTGCAGGAGCGGACCAAGATCTACACCCAGTTCCGCGCCGGCTGATGTCCTCGCGTCGCCGGTCCTTCAGCCCTCGGTACCCGGGCTGGCTGACGTCGCCGTCGGTGCTGTACTACGCCGTCTTCTTCCTCGGTCCGCTCGCGATCCTGGTGGCGTTCTCGCTGGCCACCCAGACCGGCTTCGACTCGATCAGCTACGGCTTCGACACCAGCCAGTACCACCTGGTGCTGGACTCGCTGTACCTGAAGATCTTCTACCGGACGCTGCTGATGGCGGCCGGCGGCTCGCTGCTCACGATCCTGGTCGGGTACCCGATCGCGTACTGGATGGCGCGGTACCTGTCGACGTACAAGCTGCTGGCGCTGCTGCTGATCCTGGTGCCGTTCTGGACGTCGTTCCTGATCCGCACGTATGCCCTGAAGATCATCCTCGACCCCCATGGCTACCTCGCCCGGGACCTCGGGATCGACATCATGTACACCAAGTGGGCCGTCGCGGTGGGGCTGGTCTACAACTACCTGCCGCTCTTCATCCTCCCGGTCTTCGCCTCGCTCGAGCGGATGGACTGGTCGCTCGTCGAGGCCGCCACCGACCTCGGCGCCAAGCCGTTCAGCGCCTTCCGGCAGATCACCCTCCGGCTCACCCTGCCGGGGGTCGTCACCGGCGGGCTGCTGGTCTTCATCCCGATGTCGGGGGAGTACATCATCCCGAACATCCTCAGCGGCGGTAACTACGAGTTCGTGGGCAACGTCATCGGCGACCAGTTCGCCTCCGCACAGAACCAGCCGTTCGGCTCGGCCCTGTCGATCAGCCTGATGATCGCGCTGTCCGGATTCGTCGCGCTCTACATCCTCTTCGCGACCAAGGAGGAGCGGTTCGGTGCCTAGGCGACGAGGACGCCGCGTCGTCACCGCCAAGCGCGCGTTCACCGCGTGGGCGCTGGTGGTCTTCACGTTCCTGTACCTGCCCATCGGCGTGATGGTGCTGTTCGCCTTCAACAAGCCCTCGCCGGCGGCACTGGAGGGGTTCACCGGCTCGAACGTCTGCGACATCCCGCCCAGCCAGCTCGGCAACCTGACCGTGTGGAACGGGTTCACGTCCTGCTGGTTCAGCGCCGGGCTGCACGACCCGACGTACATCCCCGCGATCCTGACCAGCGCCCGGATCGCGGCTGCGGCGGCGATCGTGTCCACGCTCCTGGGCCTCGCCGCGGCGGTCGCGCTGGCCCGCATGAACAAGTGGGTGCGCGTGCCGTTCGACTCGCTGGTCTACCTCACCCTCGTGGTGCCCGAGATCGTGATCGCGGTCGCCTCGCTGATCTTCTTCGTCCAGCTGCCGAACTACGTCCCGTTCTTCCCGCCGCTCGGGGCCTGGACGATCTTCTTCGGCCAGGTGGTGTTCGGCGCCTCGCTGGCGATGTTGGTGATCCGGGCCCGCTTCGTCGGCATGGGCGACACCCTGGAGGAGGCCGGCTACGACCTCGGGTCCGGCCGACTCTCGACGTTCCGGCAGATCACGCTGCCGCGGCTGTTCCCGGCGATCCTCTCCGCGACCCTGCTCTCCTTCACGTTCTCCTTCGACGACTACGTGCTGCCGGCGTTCACCAACGGCACGACCAACACCTGGCCGATCGTGCTGTACTCCGCCGTCCGCTTCGGCATCACGCCGGCGGTCAACGCCCTGGCGACGCTGATGCTGCTCGCGACCGTGGTCGTGATCGCGGCCACCGGGCTGGTGCTGCGGAGGTCGCGCGTCTCGACCTCGGTCGACGCCGACGTTCCGGCCGCGCCGCCGGTCACCGTCCGCTGACGCGGCAGTCGGCACAGGTGCCGACGATCTCCAGCGTGTGCGAGAGGTCGGAGAAGCCGTGCTCGGAGGCGATCGCGGAGGTCCACCTCTCGACCGCCGGCCCCTCGACCTCGACGGTCGCGCCGCAGGACCGGCACACCAGGTGATGGTGGTGGGTGTCGGAGCAGCGGCGGTAGATCGCCTCGCCGTCCTCGCGCCGGAGTACGTCGACCAGGCCGTGGTCGGCGTACAGGGCGAGCGTGCGGTAGACGGTCGCCAGCCCGACGCCGGAGCCCCGCGACGCCAGCAGCTCGTGCACCTCCTGCGCGGACCGGAAGTCGTCGATGCCGTCGAGGGCGTCGAGGACAGCCTGTCGCTGCGGTGTCGGCCGCGGTTCAGTGCTCGTCATAGTGCTGCCCCTCTCCGGTGACGTGGACCGCGTGCCGATGGCCGTCGTGGACGTAGTCGACGTGGTCGCCGTGCTCGATCGCGAGGTGGCCGCAGCCGGGCCCGTGTGCGTGGCGGTGACCCTCGCCGATCACCTCGTGCAGCGGCAGCGCGTCGTCGGCGAACGGCACCGCCGCCCGGCGACGGCGCTGCAGCAGCATGCCGACCGGTGACGTGGCGACGAAGCCGGCCAGCGACACCAGCACGATCGTGGCGCCCGGCGGGAGGTTGGCGAACGCGCTCACCAGCACCCCCCCGAGCGAGGCCACCAGCCCGCCCACCATCGCCAGCAGCATCGTCGAGCGGAAGCTCCGCGTGAACTGCTGCGAGGTCGCCACCGGGATGATCATCAGGGCGCTGACCAGGAGCAGCCCCACCGTGCGCATGGCGACGCTGACCGTGACGGCCGCGAGGACCGAGACCAGGGTGTTGTAGAACCAGACCGGCACGCCGCTGGCGCGCGCGAAGTCCTCGTCCTGCGACACCGCGAACAGCTGCGGCATCAGGGCGAGCCCGGCGACGATCACGATCCCGGCGAGCACGAGCGAGACCACGACGTCGTCGCGGGAGATCGTCGTGATCGAGCCGAACAGGTAGGCCTGGAGCGCGAACGCGCCGTTGCCCGCCAGCTGCACGAGCACCAGGCCGCCGGCGATCCCGCCGTAGAAGAGCAGGGCGAGGGCGAGGTCGCCGGTCGCCCGTCCCGAGGTGCGGATCAGCTCGATCGCCAGGGCGCCGATCACGGCGACCACGACCGCGGTGTACGTCGGGGACGTGCCCGTGAGGAGTCCGAGGGCGACGCCGGTGACGGTGATGTGGCCGATGCCGTCACCCAGCAGCGAGAGCCGGCGCTGCACCAGATAGGTCCCGATGCCGGGGGCGGCGAGCCCGGTGACGGCGGCCGCGATGACGGCCCGGATCATGAACGGCGCGAGCAGCAGGTCCCACATCAGCGCTCTCCCTCCAGCGGGGCCTGCATCGGCGGGGCCACGCGGTCGTCGTCGTGGAAGAAGTGGTGGTGCGCGTGGGCCGCGCCCTCGGCCAGCTGGTCCGGTGGCCCGTCGTACGTCACGCGGCCCTCGCGCAGGGCGATCACCCGGTCGATGAGCGGCGCGAACGGACCGAGCTCGTGGAGGACGACGACGACGCTGGCCCCGGCGTCGGCGCGGCCGCCCAGCGTCTCGGCGATCGCCATCTGGCTGGCGTGGTCGACGCCGGCGTTCGGCTCGTCGAGCAGGAGGAGGTCGGGCTCGCCGGCGAGGGTCCGGGCCACGAGCACCCGCTGCTGCTGCCCGCCGGAGAGGGTGGACACGGCGTGGCCGGCGCGTCCGCCGAGCCCGACCAGGTCGATCGCGGCGTCGACGATCTCGTGCTCGTGGCGCGACATCGGCCAGAACGGCCTGCGGCGCGCGATCCGGCCGCTCGCGACGACCTCGCGCACGGTCGCCGGCACGCCGCCGCCGAGGCTGGAGCGCTGCGGCACGTAGCCCACCCGCTCCCAGGCGTGGAACCGGCCGAGCCGGGTGCCGAACAACGAGACGGTGCCCTGGCTGACCGGGTTCAGCCCGACCAGGGCCTTGAGCAGGGTCGACTTGCCGGAGCCGTTGGCACCCAGGATCGCGACCACCTGGCCGGTGCCCACGTCGAAGGTGACGTCGCGGACGATCGGGCGCCCGTCGAGCACCACGCCGACACCGTCGAGGTCGAGCGGAACGGTCATGAGCAGTCGCCTGCTTTCGCCAGGGCGGCCAGGTTCTGCCGCATCAGGGTGAGGTAGGTGGCGTCGGAGTCGTCCGAGCTCAGACCCTCGATCGGGTCCAGGACCGCCGACCTGACCCCGACGTCGCCCGCCAGCGACTCGGCGAGGTCGGGGCTGGCCAGGGTCTCGAAGAACACCGTGGTCACGCCGCGGTCGCGGATCAGGTTCGCCAGGTCGTGGATCCGCTGCAGGGACGGCTCGGCGTCCGGCTCGAGGCCGGCGATCGGGACGACGTCCAGGTGGTAGCGGCGGGCGAGGTACTCGAACGCGTCGTGGCTCACCACGACGGTGCGGATCCGGCAGGTCGCAAGGGTCCGCGCGTACGCCGCGTCCAGCTGCTGGAGGTCGCGCACGAGCCGCCGGCCCTGCGCCCGGTAGTACGCCGCGTGCGCCGGGTCGGCCCGCGCCATCGTGGCGGCGAACGCGCTGGTCGCCTCGGCCATCAGCGACGGGTCCTGCCAGAAGTGCGGGTCGCGGTCGTCGCTGGTCGACTCGACGCCGGAGCCGGTCACCGGTGCCGCGAGGTGCACCACGTCGGTGACGTCGAGCGCGTGGGCGGGGGAGTCGTTGACCATCGCCTGGTCGATCGAGGGCGCCACGCCGTGCTCGTAGAAGCCCACCCGGGCGTTGTCGATCCGGGCGACCTGCCGGACGGTCAGCTCGTACTCGTGCGGCTCGACCCCCGGCGGGGTCAGGTCGATGACGTCGTTGTAGCGACCGGCGACCCGCTCGGCGATGAAGTACAGCGGGTAGAACGACGCGACGACCGTGTGCTCACCCGACGCCCGGGGGAGCCGGCACGCGGACGTCAGCGCCGCGACGAGTCCCAGGGCCGTCACCAGGAGCAGGCACCGTCGCATGAGAACCATTCTCAATGAGAATGAGAATCATTGTCAACGGTGTCCCGACCAGGTTCCGGCGCGGGCGGCCGCGGCGACGAGGTCGGCGAGGTCGTCGACGCCGTCGACGGCGGCCGTGGTGACCCGGATGTGGTCGGACTCCGGCGTCGAGATCCAGAACGGGTCACCGCTGGCCGCGCGCACGCCGCCGGCGGCGAGGTGGAGGAGAGCCGCGCCCTGCTCCACGACAGGAACCCAGACGTTGATCCCGTCGCGCCCGGGGACGTCCACGCCGCGCTCGGCCAGGGCGTCGGCCATGGCGGCGGTCCGGGCGGCGTACGTCGCCCGCGCGTCGGCGACGAACGCGCGTGACGTGTCGTCGGTGAGCAGGTCGAGCAGGATCGACTGGACGAGCCGGCTGCTCCAGCCCTGTCCGAGGTACCGGCGCTCCACGATGGGACCGACCAGGGCGGCCGGCCCGCCGACGGCGGCGAGACGCAGGTCGGGTCCGTGGGTCTTGGAGAAGCTGCGCACCAGGACCGTGCGGTCGGCGAGCACCCCACCCAGGGAGACGGGCGGACCGGACGGCGTGCCGCCGGCCGAGTCGTCCTCGACCACCACCACGTCCCGGTCGCGGAGCACGGCCGCCAGGGCGTCCGCCCGCCGCGGCGACAGCGACTGGCCCGACGGGTTCTGTCCCCAGGGCTGGAAGAAGAGCACCTTCGCCCCGGCGTCGGCTGCAGTCACGACGTCGGCGACCACCGGCCCCTCGGCGTCGTACGCCACGCCGACGGGGACGACCCCCGCCATGTCCAGCAGGTCGAGCAGCGGGGGGAAGCACGGCTGCTCGACCGCGACCCGGTCCCCGAAGCGCAGGTGCGCCGCGACGAACTGGCTGTGCGCGTCCATCGCCCCGTCGACGACGGTCAGCGCCTGGACCGGGTTGGGCCAGGACTCCTCGAGCACCGCGCGCAGCGCCGGGACGACGGGGTCCTCGAGATAGGAGTGGGGCGCGTCGTCCCGGGGCACGCGTCCCATCGCGGCGTGGAGGTCGGGGAGCAGGCGAGGGTCGGGCAGGCCGGTGGACAGGTCGACCCGGTAGCCCGCCTGCGAGTCGAGGGCCCGCCGGTAGCGGCGCGGGCCGACGGACGCCTCACGGATGCGCGTGCCGCGGCGGCCGTCGGTCTCGATGAGCCCCGCCCGCGCGAGCTGCGACCAGGCCGAGCTGATGGTGGCCGGGGCGACCTGGAGGTCGCGGGCGACCCGGCGGATCGGGGGGAGCCGCTCGCCGGGTCGCAGGACGCCCCGGTCGATGCCGGCGGACAGGGCGAGCGCGATGCCCTTCGCCGACCGGTCGTCCAGGGTCTCGACGAGCTCCTGCCACATGTTTTGTAACATAGCAATCGAGAGATTGCTCCAGGTAGGGGTAGGTCGATATTTTCGGCCCATGACCACGCGCATCACCCACTGGACCAACGGCACCGCGACGCCGGGCGACTCCGGCCGCACCGGCGCCGTCTACAACCCCGCCACCGGCGAGCAGACCGGCGAGGTCGACTTCGCCGGCGCCGCCGAGCTCGACGCCGTCGTCGCGAGCGCGACGGAAGCGGCGGCCGTCTGGCGGTCGGCGTCGCTGGCGACCCGCACCGGAGTGCTCTTCACGTTCCGGGAGCTTCTCGCGGCGGGCATCGACGACCTCGCGGCGATCATCACCGCCGAGCACGGCAAGGTGCTGGCCGACGCCAAGGGCGAGATCCAGCGCGGCCTCGAGAACGTCGAGTACGCCTGTGGCGTGGCCGACCACATGAAGGGCGGCTACTCCGAGCAGGCGGGCACCGGCGTCGACGTCTACTCCATCCGCCAGCCTCTCGGCGTCGTCGCCGGCATCACGCCGTTCAACTTCCCGGCGATGGTGCCGCTGTGGATGTGCGCCAACGCGATCGCGACCGGCAACGCCTTCATCCTCAAGCCGAGCGAGAAGGACCCGTCGGCGGCGATGTTCCTGGCCGAGCTGTGGAAGCGGGCCGGGCTGCCCGACGGCGTCTTCAGCGTCGTGCACGGCGACAAGGAGGCGGTCGACGCGATCCTGGAGCACCCGGGCATCGCCGCCGTGAGCTTCGTCGGCTCCACACCGATCGCGCGCTACATCTACGAGACCGGCACCCGCAACGGCAAGCGGGTCCAGGCCCTCGGCGGCGCGAAGAACCACATGCTCGTGCTGCCCGACGCCGACGTCGAGATGGCGGCCGACGCGGCCGTGTCGGCGGCGTACGGCGCGGCCGGCGAGCGCTGCATGGCGATCTCGGTCGCGGTCGCCGTCGGCGACGTGGCCGACCCGCTGGTCGACGCCATCGCCGCACGCCTGCCGAAGCTGCGCATCGGCGACGGCAGCGACCCCGACTCCGAGATGGGTCCGCTGATCACGCGCGAGCACCGCGACAAGGTCGCCGACTACATCCGGCAGGGGGTCGAGTCCGGTGCCACGGCGGTGGTCGACGGCCGCGAGGCCGACGTCCCGAGTGACGGCTTCTTCCTCGGGACGACGCTCCTGGACCGGGTGAGCCCGGAGATGACCGTCTACACCGACGAGATCTTCGGCCCCGTGCTCTGCGTCGTCCGTGAGGAGTCCTACGACGACGCCGTCGCGCTGATCAACAGCAACCAGTTCGCCAACGGCACCGCGATCTTCACCCGCGACGGCGGTGCGGCCCGGCGGTTCCAGTTCGACGTCGAGGTCGGCATGGTCGGGGTGAACGTCCCGATCCCGGTGCCGGTGTCCTACTACTCGTTCGGCGGCTGGAAGGCCTCGCTCTTCGGCGACACCCACATGTACGGCCCGGAGGGCATCGCCTTCTACACGCGTGGCAAGGTCGTCACGTCGCGCTGGCCCGACCCGGCCACGTCGAAGATCGACCTCGGCTTCCCGACCCACCGCTGACGCGGGCCCCTCGACACAGGAGCAGGCATGACCCCGACGTACGACGGCCCGCTCGCGGGCATCCCCACCGACGAGGCGACGGTCCGCAAGCTGGACCGCACCCACGTCTTCCACTCGTGGTCGGCGCAGGCCCTCATCGACCCGTTGCCGATCGCGACGGCCGAGGGCTCGCGCTTCACCGACTACGAGGGCAGGTCCTACCTCGACTTCTCCAGCCAGCTGGTCAACGTCAACATCGGCTACCAGCACCCGAAGCTGGTCAAGGCGATCGCCGACTACGCCCAGCAGATGACCACGATCCAGCCGGCGTTCGCCAACGACGCCCGGTCGGAGGCGGCGCGGCTGATCACGGAGGTGGCCGGGCACGACCTCAACCAGGTCTTCTTCACCAACGCCGGGGCCGAGGCCAACGAGAACGCGATCCGGCTGGCCCGGCTCCACACCGGCCGGCCGAAGATCCTCGCGATGTACCGGAGCTACCACGGCGCGACCCACGGCGTGATCGGGCTGACCGGCGATCCCCGCCGGTGGGGGACCGAGCCGCACACGATCCCCGGCGTCGTCCACTTCTGGGGCCCCTACCCGTACCGCTCGGCGTTCCACTCCGCCTCGCCGGAGGAGGAGACGACCCGCGCCCTGCAGCACCTGCGCGAGACGATCATGGTCGAGGGCGCCGGCACCATCGCGGCGATCATCCTGGAGCCGGTCGTCGGCACCAACGGGATCCTGGTGCCCCCGCCGGGCTACCTCGCGGGCGTGCGCGAGATCTGCGACGAGCACGGCATCCTGCTGATCGCCGACGAGGTGATGGCCGGGTTCGGTCGCTGCGGCGAGTGGTTCGCGATCCAGCACTGGGACGTCCGCCCCGACCTGATCTCGTTCGCCAAGGGCGTCAACTCCGGCTACATCCCGCTCGGCGGCGTCGTGATCAGCGACCCGGTCGCCGAGAGCTTCCAGCAGCGGCCCTACCCCGGTGGTCTCACCTACTCCGGTCACCCGCTGGCCTGTGCGAGTGCCGTCGCCTCCATCGAGATCTTCAAGGAGGAGGGCATCGTCGAGCGCGCCCGCACGCTCGGCACCGACGTGATCGGCCCCGCACTGACCGAGATCGCCGACCGGCACCCGTCCGTCGGCGAGGTCCGCGGCCTCGGGGTCTTCTGGGCACTCGAGCTGGTCACGGACCGCGAGACGCGTGAGCCGCTCGTCCCCTACAACGCCTCGGGTGAGGCGGCGGCCCCGATGAACGCCTTCGCCGCCGCGTGCAAGCAGCGCGGCCTGTGGCCGATGACCCACTTCAACCGCACGCACGTCGTGCCGCCGTGCACGATCACCGAGGAGGACCTGCGCGAGGGCCTGGCCATGCTCGACGAGGCCCTCGAGACCGCGGACTCGTACTACACGGGCGGCTGAGCGCACTCAGGACGCGGCGTACACCTCGAGCTCGACGCCGTCCGGGTCGGTCACCACGAGGTGGTGCGGCCCGGAGTCGTCGACCACCGCGACCGGGTGTCCGGCTGCTCGGAGGCGGGCCGCGACGGCGTCCAGTGCCTCCGTGGTCTCGACCCCGATCTCGGTCGACACCGCACCGTCACCGGTCGGCCGGTCCGTCGTCGGGAACAGGCCGATGATCCCCGAGTGGTCACCGGCGCGCAGCGGGCGCCAGTCGGGCGAGGCGTCGGGACCCGGCAGGAAGCCGAAGAGGGCGAAGTACGCCGCGGCCTCGTCGAGGTCGGCCGTGTGGACCGTCGCCACGACGTCGACCCCGGACGACCCGGTCTCCGGTTCCTCGGCCACGTCGTAGCCGTAGGGGTCGTCCATCTCGGTGTCCAGGGTCAGGGCCCCCACCGGACCGGGGACCATCGCCTGCCGTCCCCACGACTCGTCCCACCAGGTCGCGTCCAGCCCGGCGCCGGAGAGAGCCTCGGCCGCCGCGGCGGCGTCCGGGACGCCGAGCACCAGAGACGTGCCCTCGTGGGCCGCCTGGGCGGTCGCGAGTGGGTGGACCGCCACCCGGCCCGCCCGGCCGGCGAGCACGGTGAAGTCGTCCTGCCGGAGAAAGGTCCGGAGCCCGAGCAGCTCGAGGAACGCCACGACCTCGCGCGGCCGGTCGGTGAAGCGGTACGCCGTGACGACCGCACCCGCGACGACCGGCGTCCCGGTGCTCATGCCTCCGCCCCCGCGCGCTCCAGGTAGTCGCCGAGCGCCGCCTCGACCAGGCCCGACAGCGAGCGCCCCTCGTCGATCGCGCGGTGCTTGACCTGCCGCACCAGCGCGGGGGGGAGGTAGACGTTGAACTGCACCTTCTGGCTCGTCTCCGGCATGGCTAAGATGCTAGCAAGCGAGCAGTTGGTCCGCCAGCCAGGCGAGTTGTTCGCACGGGCGCCCGCCACCCGGTTCCCACCCAACCGCTGACTACGCTCGCGGGCGTGATGGTGGTCAACCGCTTCCGGGTGCCCGAGGCGGAGCAGGCTGCGTTCCGGGCCGACCTCGAGCGCGCCCGCGAGACGCTCGCCGCCCAGGCCGGGTTCGTCCGGGGCCGCATCGGCCGCAACGTCGACGACCCCGAGCTGTGGCTGCTCAGCACCGAGTGGGACGGTCCCGGCGCCTACCGCCGCGCGCTCTCGACGTACGACGTGAAGCTCACCGCGGTGCCGACGCTGAGCCGCGCCCTGGAGGAGCCCAGTGCCTACGAGCCGGTCGAGCCGGGCACCGAGTTGAACCGCGCTCAGGCCCGGTCGTTAGGCTGAACTCTCCGACCCCACAGGCAGACCGGCAGCCAGCCGGGCCGACCCCAGGAGCCTCTTCGTGGCCAAGCCACCCCCCAGCGTCCTCGACACCGTCGTCTCCCTCTGCAAGCGCCGCGGCTTCGTCTTCCCGTCCGGGGAGATCTACGGCGGCACCCGCTCGGCGTGGGACTACGGCCCGCTCGGCGTGGAGCTGAAGGAGAACGTCAAGAAGCAGTGGTGGCGCGCGATGGTCACCGCCCGCGACGACATCGTCGGTCTCGACTCGGCGATCATCCTGCCCACGCGGACGTGGGAGGCCAGCGGACACCTCGCGACGTTCACCGACCCGTTGGTCGAGTGCCAGTCGTGCCACAAGCGCTTCCGGGAGGACCACCTCCAGGAGGAGTACGCCGGCAAGCACGACGTCGCGGACCCGGACACCGTCGACATCAACGAGTCGGTGCCCTGCCCGAACTGCGGCAACCGCCACACGTGGACCGAGCCGCGGCACTTCAACATGATGCTGAAGACCTACCTCGGCGTCGTCGAGGACGAGTCCGGGCTGCACTACCTGCGCCCGGAGACGGCGCAGGGGATCTTCCTCAACTTCGCGAACATCGTGACCAGTGCGCGGATGAAGCCGCCGTTCGGCATCGCCCAGATGGGCAAGAGCTTCCGCAACGAGATCACGCCGGGCAACTTCATCTTCCGCACCCGCGAGTTCGAGCAGATGGAGATGGAGTTCTTCGTCAAGCCCGGCGAGGACGAGGAGTGGCACCAGTACTGGATCGACGAGCGCACCCGGTGGTTCACCGACCTCGGCATCAACTCCGAGAACCTGCGGCACTTCGAGCACCCGCAGGAGAAGCTGTCGCACTACGCCAAGCGGACCGTCGACATCGAGTACCGCTGGGGCTTCTCCAGCCGTGACTGGGAGGAGCTCGAGGGCATCGCGAACCGCACCGACTTCGACCTGACCCAGCACTCCGAGGCCTCCGGGCAGGACCTGTCCTACTTCGACCAGGCCAGCGGCGAGCGCTACGTCCCCTACGTCATCGAGCCGGCGCTCGGGCCCAACCGGGCGATGATGGCGTTCCTCCTCGACGCCTACACCGAGGACGAGGCGCCCAACACCAAGGGCGGCGTCGACAAGCGCGTCGTCCTGCGGCTCGACCCGCGCCTCGCGCCGGTCAAGGTCGCCGTGCTCCCGCTCAGCCGGAACGCCGACCTGTCGCCGAAGGCGCGCGACCTCGCCGCCCAGCTCCGCGGCGCCGGCTGGAACGTCGACTTCGACGACTCCGGCGCCATCGGCCGCCGCTACCGCCGCCAGGACGAGATCGGGACGCCGTACTGCGTCACCGTCGACTTCGACACCCTGGACGACCACGCCGTCACCGTCCGCGAACGCGACTCCATGAAGCAGGAGCGGATCGCCCTCGACCAGGCGACGGCGTACTTCGCGGAGCGGCTGCTGGGGTGCTGACGTGATGCGCCGGCCCCTGCTCCCGGCCCTGGTGGCCGTCGCGGCAGTCGTGCTGACCGGCTGCGGCGGGGGCTCGGGCTCCGAGCCGGACGCCGGCGGCTCGGGCTCCACGGCGTCGACCGGGGGTTCCCCGACCTCCACGAGCGCGGGATCGACCTCGTCCGCCGGCCAGGTCGACGGGGTCCGGCTGACACCGGAAGGGACCCACCTGAAGCTGGGCGAGACCGCCCGCGTGAGCTGGCAGCCCGACCAGAAGACCACCGGTGTGGTCGCGGTCAGCGTGACCGGGATCTTCAAGATGCCGATCAGCGCCTTCAGCGCCTGGCGGCTGAACGGCGCGACCCGCCGGTCCACGCCGTACTTCGTGCACGCGACCGTCCGCAACCTCGGCAAGAGCGACCTGTCGCACGCGGCGGTGCCGCTCTACCTGCTGGACCGGCGCGAGACGCTGCTCCAGGCCTCGACCTTCCAGGCCGAGTTCACCCCGTGCCCCAGCCGGCCCCTGCCCTCGAAGTTCCGTCGCGGCGACAAGGCCGAGGTCTGCCTGGTCTACTTCGTCCCCCACCACGGCACGCTCGACGCGATCAGCTTCCGGCCCACCGAGGACTTCGACGCGATCACGTGGGAGGGCGACGTCGTCACCGGTGGTGTCCGTGCGCACCATCACGACAAGAAGCACGACAAGAAGCACAAGACGAAGCACTGAGCGACAATCGAGCCATGCCTCTCGCCCTCGGTCCGCTGACCGTGCCGGTGCCGGTCGTCCTCGCGCCGATGGCTGGGATCACGAACGCGGCGTACCGCCGGCTCTGCGCCGAGCAGGGCGCCGGCCTCTACGTCTGCGAGATGATCACCAGCCGCGGGCTGGTGGAGCGCGACTCCACGACCCTGAAGATGCTGGTCTTCGACGACCTCGAGAAGACCCGCTCCGTGCAGCTCTACGGCACGGACCCGTCGTACGTCGGGAAGGCCACCGAGATCCTCTGCGCCGAGTACGGCGTGCACCACGTCGACCTCAACTTCGGCTGCCCGGTCCCCAAGGTCACGCGGAAGGGCGGCGGAGGTGCGCTGCCGTGGAAGCGCGGGCTGCTCGGCGAGATCCTCACCGCCGCGGTCGGCGCCGCCGCGCCGTACGGCGTGCCGGTCACGATGAAGACGCGCAAGGGGCTCGACGACGACCACCTGACCTACCTGGACGCCGGCCGGATCGCCGAGGAGTCGGGCGTCGTCGCGATCGCCCTGCACGGTCGCACCGTCGCGCAGGCCTACAGCGGCCGGGCCGACTGGGACGCGATCGCCCGGCTCGTCGACCACGTCTCGATCCCCGTGCTGGGCAACGGCGACATCTGGGAGGCGGGCGACGCGCTCCGGATGGTCGAGGAGACCGGTGCCGCGGGCGTCGTCGTCGGGCGCGGCTGCCTGGGCCGGCCGTGGCTGTTCCGCGACCTGGCCGCCGCGTTCTCGGGGCACGACGTGCGGACGCTGCCGACGCTCGGTGAGGTGCGCACCATGATGCGCCGCCACGCGGAGCTGCTCGCCGAGCACATGGGGGAGGAGCGCGGCTGCAAGGAGTTCCGCAAGCACGTCTCGTGGTACCTCAAGGGCTTCCGCGCGGGCGGCACGCTGCGGCACTCCCTGGCCCTGGTGGACTCGCTGGCGTCGCTCGACGTCCTCCTCGACGAGCTGGACCCGAGCGAGCCGTTCCCGACTGCCGAGCTCGGTACGCCGCGCGGCCGCCAGGGCTCGCCGCGGACGCGGGTGGTGCTCCCCGAGGGCTGGCTGGACGACACCGACGGCACGTCGCTGCGGCTCACCGAGGACGCCACCGAGACCACGGGCGGGTGACCGACGACACGCCCGGTGGCGGACCCGGGATTTCGGGCGCCCTGGGGGCTGTGCTTGACTGCTTGGTCGTATCCGAATCGTGACCTCGCTCGGGCATCGGTCGTGACCGGGTCCCTGTCCCCGACCGCAACTGCAAAGGAATCAGCGCGTGGCCTCTGGCCGCCACAAGCGGGAAACCAATGCCCGCCGGATCGTCACCCGGAGCGGGAGGCGGACCGCCAAGATCGCCGTCGGCGCCGCTGCTGCGGCGACCCTGCCCGCGGTCGCCCTCGGTGTCGTGCACGCCGACCCGGTCGCCGCGATCGACTTCCAGTCCGGCGGGCCGAAGCCGGTCCAGCTCGACCCGGACCGCTACGACTCGGCGCCGGTCTCGAGGACCTTCGACCGCACCGCGGCCCGCACCTTCCAGCAGGGCATCGCGGCCCAGCGCGCCACTGCGCGCGCGGTCGAGCAGGCGCACGTCAAGAAGTGGTCGACGGTCGACCTCAACCTCTGGTCGAGCTCGTCGCGAGCGGCGAAGCAGGTGGGGCTGCTCGCCGCGGGCAAGCACGTGCTCGTCACCGGCCGCGCGGACGCCGGGCGCATCGAGGTCGTCGTGAACGGCCGGTCCCGCTGGGTCACGGCCGGCTATCTCACCGATGCCAAGCCCGACTCCGCGATGGCCGCCGGCGCCGGTCTGTCGATGGCGCCGTGCCCCGACGGGTCCGTGGAGTACCGCCTCACGCCGGCCGCGGTCTACGTCTACCGGTCGGTGTGCCACGCCTTCCCGCAGATCACGTCGTACGGCGGCTGGGACAACCACGGCGAGCACGTCAGCGGCAAGGCGATCGACATCATGACCAGCGACGTCACGCTGGGGAACGCCATCGCCGCCTTCCTCCAGCAGCACGCCTCCGAGCTGCACCTCTACGACATCCTCTGGCGTCAGCACATCTGGACCCCTGTGCGCGCGTCCGAGGGCTGGCGGCTGTTCGCCGACCGCGGCTCGGCGACGGCCAACCACTACGACCACGTGCACGTCTCCGTGTACTGAGCCGTAGTCTCGGGCCGATGCCTGGCCAGACGACGCGGTACGACGACGCCGCCCGTGAGCGGTACGTCGAGGAGCCCCCCAAGCGGGTGCCGGCGCCCGAGCGGACGCCGTTCGAGCGCGACCGTGCCCGGGTGGTGCACGCCGCCGCGAGCCGGCGGCTCGCGGCCAAGACCCAGGTGGTCGGTCCGCAGACCGACGACTTCGTCCGCAACCGGCTCACCCACAGCCTCGAGGTGGCCCAGATCGCCCGCGACCTCGCCCGGGCGCTCGGGTGCGAGCCCGACCTGGTGGAGACCGCGGCGCTCGCGCACGACCTCGGCCACCCGCCGTTCGGTCACAACGGCGAGCGGGTGCTGGCCGAGGCCGCCGCCGAGTGCGGCGGGTTCGAGGGCAATGCCCAGACCCTGCGGCTGCTGACCCGGCTCGAGGCCAAGACCTTCGGCCCGGACGGCTCGGCCGGTCTCAACCTGACCCGCGCGACCCTCGACGCCTGCACCAAGTACCCCTGGCCGCTCGCCGACGCGGCGGTCCCGACCGGCGTCCACGCCGACGGCTCGCCGCGCGTCGTGCGCAAGTTCGGCGTCTACGACGACGACCGGCCGGTGTTCGACTGGGTGCGCGCGGGCGCACCCGGCCGCCGCCAGTGCTTCGAGGCGCAGGTGATGGACCTCGCCGACGACATCGCGTACTCCGTGCACGACGTCGAGGACGGGATCGTCGCCGGCCGGATCGACCTGACCCGGCTCGACGCGGACGCGGTCCAGGGGGCGGTGCGCGACTGGTACCTCCCGGACGCCGACGAGGAGGATCTCGCCGGCGGGCTCGCCAGGCTCCGGGAGATCCCGTCCTGGCCGGTGACGGCGTACGACGGCACGCGGCGGGCGCTGGCGTCGCTGAAGAACCTCACCAGCGACGTGATCGGCCGGTTCGCCGCGGAGGCCCGCGAGGCCACCTTCGCGGCGTACGCCGGCCCGCTGCTGCGGTACGACGCGGACCTCGTCGTGCCGGACGGCTCACGCGTGGAGATGGCGATCCTCAAGGGCATCGCGGCCCACTACGTGATGCAGGCCGACGACCGGGTGCGGGCGATGGCCCGGCAGCGCGAACAGCTCGCCGAGCTCGTCGAGATCCTGGTCAAGACCGCCCCCGACCACCTCGACGCGCCGTTCGCGGACGACTGGGCCCACGCCGACGACGACGCCGCTCGTCGCAGGGTGGTGATCGACCAGCTCGCCTCGCTCACCGACGCCAGCGCCCTGGCCTGGCACGCGAGGCTGGTGGGTTCGCGCTAGGGGAGGTCCCCCTGCGGACCTGCCATGTGGTGTCCGTTCGGCGAGGCGGTGGGCTCGTCGTGGCCCGTCACCTTCGACGCCGCGGCGGCGGCCGCGCTGGTCACCTTGTCCGCCACCACCGGTGCCTGGTCCTTGGCCAGGTCGACCGCCTGGTGCGCCTTCGCCTGCACGCGCGGGTCGTTCTTGACCCGCGACATCAGCGCCATGATCTGGTCGTACCGCTCGCGTCCGGCCCGCGCACCCAGCACGTAGCCGACCGCGGCGGCCGCCAGCAGCATCAGCTTTCTCATCAGGATGCCTCCTTCTTGTCGGTCTTCTTGTCGGTACGACGGTCGCTGCCGTCCTTCGTATCCTCCTGCACGGCCTGCTCCCGGAGGGCGCGGCCGCGGGCGATGTCCTTCTGCTCCTTCTTCCGAGCCTTGCGGATGCCGCTCGTGTCCCGCGCGGGCAGCTGCAGCTGCTCCTCCGCGGCGATACCCGCCTGCAGCTCGCGTCCCCGCTCGAGCTCGGAGTCGAGCTCCGCGCCGAACAGCAGGGCGACGTTGGTGATCCACAGCCAGAGAAGTCCCGCGATGACGCCGGCGAGCGAGCCGTAGGTCTTGTCATAGCTGCCGAAGGTCGCGACGTAGAACGCGAAGGCCACGGACGCGAGGATCCAGATCACGATCGCGACGAAGGCGCCGATGGACAGCCAGCGGAAGCGCGGCTGCTTCACATTGGGCGTGGCGTAGTAGAGCAGCGCCACGATCACGACGACGAAGACGGCGATCACCGGCCACTTCGCGATGTTCCAGACCGTGACCGCCTGGGACCCGAGCCCGATCACGTTCCCGATCGAGTCCGCGAGCGGGCCCGACACGATCAGCATCACCAGGACGCAGGCCACCAGCACGATCGCCACCAGCGTCACCAGGACCGTCCAGGGGCGCAGCTTCCAGAACGGACGCCCCTCGTCGGTCTCGTAGACCAGGTTCATCGCCCGGCCGAAGGCGCCGACGTAGCCCGACGCGGACCACAGGGCACCGAGGATGCCGAGGACCAGCCCGATGCCGGCACCCTGGGAGGTCGCGATGTTCTCGAGCGCGGGTCGGACGGTGTCCAGCGTCGACGACGACACGAGGGGCTTGAGCACCTCGATGACCTTGTCCACGCTGGTCCTGCCCTGGCCGAACACGCCGAGCATCGAGATCACCGCGATCGCGGCCGGGAAGAGCGACAGCACGGCGTAGTAGGTGAGCGCCGCCGCCAGGTCCGTGCAGTTGTCGTCGCCGAACTCGCGGTAGGTCCTGCGCAGCAGGTAGCGCCAGGAGCGGCCGGTGAGGTCGGTCGGCGAGTCGACCTTGCGCTCGTCGGTCGTCACCGTCGGCGCCACCAGACCAGGAGCCCGGCCACGACGACGCCGCCCAGCGCCACCGCGAGCAGGCCGGCCCGCGGCTTCCCGTCGTCGGTCGTCGCGCGGTCCTTCAGCTGGGCCGCTCGCTCCTTGGCCTGCGCCTTGACGTCCAGCTTGTGGGCGAGCTGGTCGACCGTCTCGGCGAGATGCTCGCGCTGGGCCTCGATGTCGGCCTCGATGTCCTCCCGGGTGCCCGGGGTCCGCGTCGTCGGGGTGTCGCTCACCGGTGCTCTCCCTTCACCACGGCGATGTCCTCCTTGACGCCCTCGATCGCCTGCTCCGGCGCCGGAGGAATCGCCTGCGCGACCTCCTTCTTGCCCGCGAGCGCCGCGACGCCGGCCCCGAGCAGGAGGACGACGGCGACGACCAGCGCGGAGAGCCAGTCGGGGAGGGCGTGGGCAAGGGCCAGGATCGCGGTCACGACCACGCAGCAGAGACCGAGGAAGCCGAGGAGGCCGGCCGCGCTGAACATGCCGATCCCGAGGCCGGCCCGCTTGCCCTTCTCGGTCATCTCGGCCTGCGCGAGCCGGATCTCCGAGCGGATCAGCTGGGGCACCTGCTGGGTGAGGTCGTGGACCAGCGACCCCAGGGTGGGGTCGTCGGTGGCCGAGTGCTGTCCGGTGGGCGACGTACTCATGACATCGAAGTACCCGTGCGCCCGGGCGGTATCCGTCCACCGGCCGGATTCCACCCTTCCGGGCGTGTCGGCCGGCCGCCGTAGACTCCCCGGCGTGGCCGGGCGGATTCGCGAGGAAGACATCGCGGAGGTGCGCGAGAAGGCCAAGGTCGAGGAGGTCATCGGCGACTACGTGACCCTGCGTCCGGCGGGCGGCGGCTCGCTGAAGGGCCTCTGTCCGTTCCACGACGAGAAGTCGCCGTCCTTCAACGTGCGGCCCGGCCGCGGCTGGCACTGCTTCGGCTGCGGGGAGGGTGGCGACGTCTTCGCCTTCCTGATGAAGATCGACGGGCTCGGGTTCAGCGAGGCGGTGGAGCGGCTGGCCGACAAGGTCGGCGTGACGCTGCGGCGCGAGGAGGGCGACGCGCGACAGGAGCGTCCGCGTGGGCCCCAGCGGGCCCGGCTGATCGAGGCGCACCGGGTCGCCCAGCAGTTCTACGCCGAGGCGCTCGAGACGCCGGACGCGCTGGTCGCGCGCCAGTTCCTGGGGGAGCGCGGCTTCGACCAGGACGCCGCGGCGAAGTTCGGCATCGGCTTCGCGCCGCGCGACGGCGAGTCACTGCTCCGTCACCTGCGGCAGCTCAAGTTCACCGACGAGGAGACCGTCGCCGCGGGTCTGGTCGCGATCGGCCGGTCGGCGTACGACCGCTTCCGTGGCCGGCTGCTGTGGCCGATCCGCGAGTCGAACGGCGACACCATCGGCTTCGGTGCCCGGCGGATCTTCGACGACGACCGGATCGAGGCGAAGTACCTCAACACCCCGGAGACCACGATCTACAAGAAGAGCCAGGTGCTCTACGGCATCGACCTGGCCCGCCGCGAGATGGCGCGCACGTCCAAGGCGGTGGTCGTCGAGGGCTACACCGACGTGATGGCCTGCCACCTGTCCGGTGTCGGCACCGCGGTCGCCACGTGCGGGACGGCGTTCGGGGACGACCACGCGCGCGTCCTGCGGCGCTTCCTCAACGACCACGCGGAGTTCCCCGGCGAGGTGATCTTCACCTTCGACGGCGACGCGGCCGGGCAGAAGGCCGCGCTGCGGGCCTTCGGCGGCGACCAGAACTTCGTCAGCCAGACGTACGTCGCGATCGAGCCGACCGGCCTCGACCCCTGCGACCTGCGGCTCCAGCACGGCGACACCGCCGTGCGCGAGCTGGTCGCCCGGCGGCAGCCGCTGTACCGGTTCGTGCTGGCGAACGTCGTGAAGAAGTACGACCTCGACCGGGCCGAGGGCCGGGTCGGCGCCGTGCGGGAGGCGGCCGCGCTGGTGCACAGCAGCCGCGACACGGCGGTGGTGGCGAGCTCGTTCGCCCGCGAGATCGCGTCGCTGACCGGGATGGACCCGGCCGACGTCCAGGTCGAGGTCCGGCGCGCCGCCGGGCGCCGACCGCAGCCCGCCGGTGGCCCGGACCCCCGGCGCGAGGCGGCACAGCCGCCGCCCTCCGCGCCGGCGGCGCCCCAGATGCCGGACCTCCGGGACCCGCGGTTCGCCCTCGAGCGCGAGACCCTCAAGCTGGTCGTCCAGGAGCCGGCGACGGTGGCGAGCATCACCAAGGACGTCGGGGAGAACGACTTCACCCATCCTGGCTACCGCGCGGTGTGGACCCTGGTCGAGCAGGCCGGAGGCATCGTGTCCGCGAGCCCGGACTGGGCGGGGCGGCTGCGCGACCTCGCGGCCGACCCGGCCGTCGCCTCGGTGGTGTCGGCCCTGGCCGTGGAGCCCCTGCCCTCGCGCAAGGGCGCCGACGAGGCGTTCGTGGCCAACACCGTCTACCGGCTCCAGGAGCTGACGGCCCAGCGCCGGATCGCCGAGGTGAAGTCGCGGCTCCAGCGCACCAACCCGGTCGAGCACCCGACCGAGTACAACCGGATGTTCGGCGAGCTCACCGCCCTCGAGCAGCACCGCCGGCAGCTGCGCGACCTGGCGCTGGGCGACTCGTGAGGCCGGCGCGCCGGGTGCGGCCGGACATCGAGGTCGCGCCCGGGGAGCGGCTGCTCGCCTGGGCGCCCGTCGCCGACGGCGGCTGGGTCGCCGGGACGCGTGACGCCCTCTACCTCCACGAGTCGCGGGTGCCCTGGGAGCAGGTCCAGAGCGCCGACTGGGACCGCGACGAGGGCCGCCTGCGGCTGAGCGAGGTGGGGACGTGGGGCGAGCCGAGGCCCGAGCACACCGTGACGATCCCCGACTCCGCGGCGAAGGACGCCGACCGGCTGCTCCAGCTCGTGCGCGAGCGGGTGACGGCGAGCGTGCTGCTCTCGCGGCACGTCCCGGTCAGCGGTCGGCGCGGCGTCCGCGTCGTCGCCCGGCGTGCTCCGTCCGGGCGCTCCGAGGTGGAGTGGCTCTACGAGTACGACGAGGGTGTGGACCCCGACGACCCGTTCGTCCGGGCGGCCGCGGAGACCGCCCTGGCCGGCGCGAAGGCGGACGTGGGGTTGGCCTGACGACGACCGACTGTCGATTCGCAGGCGTCGGATCGCGCTTGCTAACCTGTGCGGGCTCCACGATCCCCTGTAGCTCAACTGGCAGAGCATTCGGCTGTTAACCGAAGGGTTGTTGGTTCGAGTCCAACCGGGGGAGCCGACCGAACGCCGCGGCCCCACCCGCACCCCTCACCGTGCGTTCTCCCTGAGTGACGCGGTGCGGGCGCTCCGCACCGTCAGTAGTGCGAACGCCACTGCGCCGACCAGCAGGACCAGGAGCATCACGGCGCTGAGGCGCGCACCCGACGACAGGTGGAACGACGGCAGCGCGCGCGGGGTCAGGGCGTCGTCGGTGATCCCGAGCCGGACGGTCCGGACGACGACGTACTGTCCCAGGCCGCCCGCCACGATGCCGGCGACGACGGCCGCGCCGAGGACGACCATGAACTCGGCGACCACGGCCAGCATCACCGAGCGCCGGGTCACCCCGACGACCCGGAGCGACGCGGCGTCGCGGCGTCGCGCCGGCACCTGGACGGCCAGCGTGGCCGCCAGACCCGCCACGGCGAGCGCGATCACCAGTCCCGCGACGACGGAGTAGAGCCGGAGCACCAGCGCGAAGGCGTCCTGGCCCAGCACGTGCTCGGCGGCGGCCTGGGTCTCCGGGTGCTCCATCCCGTGGGCGGCGAGCCCCCGGAGGACGGATCGCGGGGTGTCGGTGCGGGCGAGGATGTAGACCTGCGTGTTCCCCGACTCCACGCTGGCGCTGCGGATGTACGCCGTGAAGTCCATGAGCATCCCGGAGGGCCCTCGGAAGGGCATGGACTCGGCCTTGCCGACCGACCGCACGGGGAACAGGCCTCCGGCGCCGGTGCTCAGCGCGCCCACCTGATCCGCCTTCCGGCCCCACAGCAGGGGAACGGCCCGGGGGAGGTCGTCGGGGCTGACGGCGGCGTACGAGTCGGGTCCGTGCGCCCGGACGTGCACCGTCATCGTCCCGTCGGCGATGACCGGCTCGCCGACGACGGCCCGGTGTCCCCCGACCAGGGACGGGTCCGCATGCCAGTGCTGGTCGAGGAGCCCGGGCACCGCGTGGCCGTCCACCGTGACCGAGTCGATGGTGGCACTGCCGTGCATCGCCTCGACCAGCGCCCGCGGGCCACCGAAGGCGATGGTCTCGACCCGGCATCCGGTGTGGCAGTGTCGCAACGTCGTCGTGACCGTCGACCGACCGCGGGGGAAGGGGCCGGTGGCGATGTCACGGAGGTTCCCGTCGTCGTCGAGGACCGTCAACGTCGGTCCGAGTGTCGGGAAGTCGCCGCGAACCCGGTTGGTGACGGTCACGGACAGACGGTCTCCGCGCAGGAGGATCGGCGGGCGTCGCGGCCCGAGCTCGGCCGCCACCTGGGCCGCCGAGCGGCCGCCGGTCCACGAGGACGGCCACGAGGCCACCCGGGCCAGCCGCGAGGTGTCGACGACGACCCGGGGAAGCAGGGTCGGCGTCGTGAAGTCGTACGTCGGGAAGTTCACCGCGGCCGCCATCAACCACCGGCCCTGGGGGTCGAGCTGGTCGGTCAGCCCCACGGCGCGGTTGATCGACAGCGTGGTGGGGAAGGACAGGCCGGCACCGACCTCGGTCGCGGCGACGCTGGTCCGCCAGGCCGAGGCGGCCGCCGAGATCCCGACCGTGAACACCGCGACGGTGAGCGCGGCGGTGACGGGGAGGACCACCTGGGTCCCCTCCTGGCGGCGTCGGACCGTGCGGGCGGCGACGTACGACGCCAAGGTGCGCCGCGGACGCCGACCAGCGCACCCACAACGAGGCGGCGAGGAGGATGGCGAGGCTGGTCAGCAGTCCGGCGGCGATGGCGAGCAGGATGGGGAGCACGAGGTCGGTGGCGTCGGGTGCGGCCGTCTCGGAACGGCTCCACGCGGTGAAGAACGCGGCGGCGGCGGCCGCGAGCAGAGCCAGGCGCACCACGAGGGCCATCCGTCCGGGGCGCCCGGGACGGCGTTCCCCGGCGATCTGGGCACTCAGCGGCTCGCTGACCGCGCCTCGCACCACGACGGCGGCGACCAGCGCCGTGGCGAGGAGCACGGCCACCGCGCTGAGACCGCTGGCCAGGACGAAGGGGACCGGCAGGCCGGGGATCAGCCACCGCCGCGCCAGCGCGCGCGCCGCGAGGTAGCCGAGGCCGACCCCGACCGGCGCGGCGGCGAGCAGGACCAGCAGGGGCTCGGTCATGCCGAGCAGCCACAGCCTCGACCGCTGGTAACCCCGCAGGGATGCCAGGGCCAGCTCGCCCCTGCGCAGACCCATCGTGGCCGACATCAGCCGCGAGAGCAGCACCAAGGTCACCAGGATCAGCGAGAGCACGGCAGGAGTGACCGTCGTGCGGGCCACCGTGCGTCGAGCCAGGAGCGTGTGGCTCACCGAGGTGAGCGCGTTGCCCGGCTCGAGCGAGAGATGGGCCGGAAGCCTGCCGCGTCGGCTGTCGGCGGTGATGGTCCGCACGCGCGCGGTGGAGCGCGCGAGGTCCGACGGGGTGAGGGTGGACGGCACCGTCAGCTCCTGGTCGACGGACACGTACCACGCATCGGGACGGCGCTGGATCTCGGACCTCGTGGTGAACCACGGCGCCAGGCGGGTGTAGGGGTTGGAGTGGCTGGCCGGGATCGTGAGCAGCCGACCGGGGACGGCGCGGAGCTGCTCGGAGTCGAACCAGAAGGCGAAGTCCGCCGCGTTGTGCCGGGGCCGGTAGATCCCGACGACGGTGAAGGGCTTTCCGTCGTGGTACGGGTTCACCACGCTCCCGAGGTGGAGGCTGTAGGTGTAGGCGTTGTCGGCGGAGACCGCGACCTCGCCCGGGTGGCGAGGGCAACGTCCGCGCAGCGCCACGTGCCGGCAGTCTCCGGGTGCCGAGAGCAGGGTCGGGGCGGCCGGGTCGAGAGAGTGCGGGAAGTTCGCGTCCGGCAGCGGCTGCCAGACCATGGCGTGCCCGGGACGGTAGCGGGCTCCCGACACCCCCTCGGCCTGCGCGACGGCCGTGGTCGTCGCGTCGCCGGGGCCCTGGTGCGGGGGCGGGACGTACTTGTACGACAGGCCGGTGTTGACCCGCGGCTGCGCTCGCAGCTGGGTGATGACGAACGACTCGGCGGCGGTGCCCTGGTAGCTCGGGCCCACGACGGCCGACGCGACGGCGATCGTGGTCAGGACCCAGCAGGCGAGCGCCAGACCCTTGCGTGAGGCGAGGCCGCGCAGGGTGGTCCCGAGCAGCAAGCGGGACTCGGCTGCTGCCGGCACTGCGCCCCCTGCCTGAACGGTCCGCGCCGACCGTCCGACGGCGACACCACGTTGACGCGCAGGTGCCGGGCGAGGTTGTCAGGAAGAGCCGGTGGTCCGCTTCAGCGTCACGTGGGTGACCAGCGACGTCGACCGCGACGACGCCACCTCGAACGACAGGCCCTTCAGGTCGCGGAAGACGGCCTCGCCGGAGCCGAGGACGATCGGGGCGACGTGCAGGCGCAGCTCGTCGATGTGGCCGTCGCGGAGGAACTGGTTGATCGTCGACGCGCCGCCTGCCACCGAGATCGTGCCGTCGCCCGCGGCCTCGGTGGCCAGGCGCAGCGCCTCGTCGGGGCCACCGGTGACGAAGTGGAACGTCGTGCCGCCCTGCATCTCGACCGGGTCGCGCTCGTGGTGGGTGAGCACGAACACCGGCGCGTGGTACGGCGGGTCGTCGCCCCACCAGCCCGTCCAGTCCGGGTCCCACTCGCCGCGGCCGGAGGTGAACATGTTCCGGCCCATGATGTAGGCGCCGGCCGAGCAGATCGCGTCGATCTCGGCGGCGTTCTCCTCGGCCTCCTCCCAGTGCCATCGGTGGAGCGCCTGGCCGCCGACACCCAGTGGGTTCTCCAGGCTCTGGTCGGGACCGGCGATGAACCCGTCCAGCGAGATCGCCGGGTCCGAGGTCAGGTAGGGCATCAGTCCTCTTCCCAGGTCATGGAGAAGACCTCGAAAGCGGCTCCGAACGCGACCCCCATCCGCTGGCCGATCTGCCGACCGAACCCCTCGAGGAACTCGCGAGGATCCCAGTTCTCCCAGCCCAGTCCCTCGATGTACGCCGCGTGCGCGGCCAGCGACTCGACCCCCTGGTCGAAGGTGTCGGTGGTGTCGACGCCGTGGCGAGCCGCGTCCGAGCCGCCGGCCCAGACCTGCCGGACGCCGCCCCACGGCTCGAGGCCGTCCACGAGCTGGTCGTTGAAGACCCAGCGGTTGCCCGCGTCGCGCACCGCGTCGAGCACCGCCCGACCGGTGGCGATGTGGTCGGCCTGGTTGAGCATGCGGCCGCCCCACTTCTCGCCGAAGAAGCCGGTGATCACGATCTCGGGCCGGTGCTTGCGCACCATCGCGCAGATCTCGCGCCGCAACGGCACGCCGTACTCCAGGACCCCGTCGGGCTGGTGCAGGAACTCGACGGTCGGGACGCCGACGATCCGGGCCGACTCGATCTCCTCGGCCTCGCGGACGCGTCGGCACTCCTCGGGCTCCATCCCGTCGATGCCGGCCTCGCCGGAGGTCACCATGCAGTACACGACCTCCTTGCCCTGCCCGGTCCAGCGGGCCACGGCGGCGGCCGAGCCGAACTCCATGTCGTCGGGATGCGCCACGACGGCCAGGGCGCGGGTCCAGTCCTCGGGCAGGGGCGCGAGCGGTGGTGGGGTCTCCATGTACCCGAGCATGCCTCAAAAGGTCTGGCCGGGCCGGGCGGGGTCGGGTTGGCTGGTCGGTATGACGCAGATCTCGGAACTCGACGTCGATGACGACGCGGCGCTCCGCGCCTTCTGGGACGTCGAGCAGGCGGCGCAGCGCGCCGACCGCTCCCACCCGGTCCTGGACACCTTCGACCGCCGCGTCCAGACGGTCCGGCAGCCGGCTCCCGGACGCGTCCGCCACCTGCTCGCGGCGTACGACGGCCCGGAGCTCGTCGGCACCGCCGAGCTGATCGGCTCCACCCAGGACAACCCCCACGTGGGCGCGCTCGAGGTCAACGTGCTCCCGTCCCACCGACGTCGTGGGATCGGGCGCGCGCTGCACGACGAGGCGGTGCGGCGGGGTCGCGCCGAGGGCCGGACGACGTACGTCGGCGAGGCGTGCCAGCCGGGGGCGGACGAGCCGTCCGCCGCGGTCGCCTTCGCCCTGGGCCTCGGCTTCGAGTCCGCCCATCGTGAGGACCACCTCGTGCTCGACCTCCCGGCGACTCCCGGCACGCTCGCGGACCGGATCGACGGCGGCCACCCGGTCGTCACCTGGACGAACCACGCACCGGACGAGCTGGTGGCGGCGTACGCACGGATGCGGACGCAGATGAACCGCGACGTCCCCATCGGTGAGCTCGAGCTCGAGCCCCGCGCGCTGAGCGTCGAGGACGTCCGTGAGGAGGAGGAGCGGCTGTCCCAGCAGTACGACGTCGTGGTGGGCGTGGCCGGTCGCGCCGAGGGCACCCTCGACGGCTACACGCTGGCGTTCCTGCCGCGCGGGGAGGACTTCGTCCAGCAGGACGACACCTTCGTGATGCGGGAGGCCCGGGGCAGGGGGATCGGCCGATCGCTCAAGACGGCCTTGCTCCGGATGCTGGCGGCCGAGCACCCCGAGCGGACCCTCGTGCACACCTGGACGGCCGTGGACAACGAGCCCATGCAGCGGCTGAACCGCAGCTTCGGCTTCCGGCCGGTGGAGCTGATGCACGAGATGCAGCGCCAGGACGCGAGCGGCGGCGCATGACCTGGTACGACGCACTGCCCGACCGCGACACGTCCCTGTCCGAGGCCTGGCGCACCGACGAGTTCCGCGGGCGCCTGCGCGCCTGGTGCGAGTCGTACGTCGGGCCCGTCACGGCGATGCGTCAGCAGAAGCTCCGGGGCTGGGCCACCGTCTGGCGGGTCGAGACCGCGGACGGGGTCTGGTTCGCCAAGCAGAACTGTCCCGGGCAGCAGGTCGAGCTGCCGTTGCTGGCCCTGCTGGCCGACCTGACCCCCGACCGTGTCATCCCGGTCACCGCGGCGAGTGACGGATTCCTGCTCACGCCCGACCAGGGCGAGGTGTTCTACGAGACCGCCGGCGGCGACCTGGAGAACTGGGTCCGGCTGGCCCGCGAGGCGGCCGAGCTGCAGCGGACGCTCGTGCCGCACCACGACGAGCTCCTCGCGGTCGGGATGACGCCGCTGCGTCCGGACGAGGCGGTCGGCTACCTGGCCGCACGGATCGAGCAGTACGCCGGGCTGCCGTCCGACGACCCTCGGCTCCTGGCGCCGGAGGTCGCCGAGCGACTGCGCGCGCACCTTCCCGTCGTACGCCGGTGGGCCGACGAGGTCGCCGCGCTCGGGCTCCCGCTCACGCTGAACCACAACGACCTGCACGAGAACAACGTGTTCGACGTGGACGGCCGGCTGCGGTTCTTCGACTTCGGCGACGCACTGGTCACCGAGCCGCTCGGCGTCCTCCTGATCCCGCTCAACATCCTGGCCGAGAAGCTCGGCGCCGACGGCGACGATCCCCGGCTGTGGCGGGTGGCCGACGCCGCCCTGGAGGTCTGGAGCGACCTCGTGCCAACCCGCCGGCTCCGAGCGGCGCTCCCGGCGGCGCTGTCACTCGGCCGGCTGGGGCGGGTCGAGTCCTGGGTCCGCTGCCAGCCCTCGCTCTCCGACGAGGAGCTGAGGGAGTGGGGTCAGGTGGCCGCCGCGTGGCTGGGCACCCTCGACGCCGACCCGCCGCTCCGGGGCCCGCGCTAGCAGTAGGCCCGAGGGTGCACGTCGGCGTAGTTGATCGGGCCGGCGATGACGGTCAGCAGCGCGCTGCCGACGAAGTCGCAGTCGCGGTGCTTGTTCGGGTCGAAGTACCCGCGGTCGTTCGCCGCGCTGGCGCCCAGGATGAACCAGACGATCACCAGGATGAACAGGAAGCTCTTCACCGGACTCCTCCGTCACGGCCGCGCGGCGTGGGGGATTCTAGAGGTTGAGAGCCGGGTCCCGCCGGTGATGCCAGGAACCCAGCACGGTCAGTTTTCCGAGCTGCAGCGACATCCAGGCGATGCCCAGGCCCGCGACGTCGTCCACGGCGAAGTGCCAGCCGAGGTACACGGTCGCGACCAGGGTGCCCGCCAGGAAGACGCCGGCGGCCCAGGCGAGCCGCGGCAGGCCGTAGTACCGCGCGGCCAGCACCAGCAGGAACGTCAGTGCGCAGTGCAGGCTCGCGAACGCCGAGATCTGCGCGAAGTGGTCGCCCAGGCGAGGCTCGGCGAGCAGGTTGGTGCGCTGGAAGAGGTAGGTCTGCTGGGTGCTCTGGATCGAGGTGTGGGTCAGGCCGGCGAACTCACCGGGCGCGGCGTCGAAGGGTCCGAGCGAGGGGATCAGGTAGTAGGAGCCCACGCCGATGATCCACGCCCACATCGCGGCGACCACGAACACGTACGCCGACCGCACCGTCGGCGTGAACGCCATCGCCGCGACCAGCGCCAGTGTCACCACGGTCGGGAACGCCTCGTACCAGTGGCCGAGGAACCGGGCCGCGACGTCCTGACCGAGCAGGTCGTGCAGCAGCACCGCCGGGCTGTGGCCGAAGAACAGCCACTTGTCCCAGCGCAGGAGCAGGTCGTCCTGGGGCGCCCGGAACACGTCCCAGCTCTTCAGGTTGCGGTAGCAGAGATAGACCGTCTGGTACGCGACGAGCGCCACCAGGATCATCGCGATCCGGTACGGCGTCCATCGCTCGCGCGCCGTCCGCCACAGCGAGCGGCCCTCCCGGCGGCCGCGGAACCACCGCACCACGATGTCGATGACCACGAAGGCCAGCAGCGTCTGGGCGGTGCTCAGGATCTTCGCCGCGAACAGCTTCCCGTGCGGGTCGCGGAACGGGACGTCGACCTGTCGCGACCGGGCGAACGCGACCAGCGCGAACACCACCACGACGGCCAGCACGCGGAGCATCCACAGCCACTCCCGAGCGGGCGCGGCGGCCTCGGGGGCGCCGGTGCGCGCCGGCGTCGTCGGGCTCGCTGCGGTGTCCATCGCGACACATTGAACATCGTGACCCGTCACCGCACCGAAACGACGCCCCCGTGGCCGGGCACAATGTCCGGCGGGGCGGTAGCTCAGTCGGTCAGAGCAAGGGACTCATAATCCCTGGGTCGCGGGTTCGAGCCCCGCCCGCCCCACGGTTCCGATGCAGCCCGGCCGATCACGGCGGATGCGGCACAGCCAGACCCGGGGACCGAGGCGACCAGCGCCCTGCTGGGGCCCAAACAGCAGGACGCCGGCCCTGAGCCGAGCCTCACTACGTCAGCGCCACGCACGCCGAAAACGTCACGGGGGGCTCCGCCCGGTCAGGTGCCCCACGAAGATGGGGAGGTGCTCCCGATGTCGGCGTACGCCGCCGGAGGCGATGGTGGACGTCGAGTCAGATGAACCATCCGAAGGAGCACCACCATGCGCCGCTACATCATCGAGCGCGAGGTCCCCGGGGCTGGTGACCTGTCCGAGGCGGAGCTCGTGGCCATGGCCCGGCTCTCCAACGAGGCGGTCTCCTCCCTCGGTGTCCCGTACACCTGGGTCACCAGCTACGTCGCCGGCGACAAGATCTACTGCCTGCACGAGGCCGAGGACGCCGAGTCGATCATCGAGCACGCGCGCCGCGGTGGCTTCCCGGCCAACCTGGTCTCGGAGGTGGCCACCGAGTTCGGTCCCCAGACGGCCGAGCCGGTGGTCGAGTGACGACGCCCGGAGCCGTCTCGCCGTACCCTGGTGACGTGGCTCTGCTCGAGCGGGAGCACGAGCTCGGCGTCCTCCAGACCACCATCGCCGCCGCGACGGCCGGCGACGGGTCCGGCGTGGCCGTGTCCGGCGACTCCGGCGCCGGGAAGTCCACCTTGCTCGGCGCCGCCCTGGACGCCGCCGGTACGGCGCGCGTCCTCCGCGGTGCCTGCGACCCGCTCAGCACGCCGCGACCGCTCGGGCCGCTCCGTGACGTCGCGCCCGAGCTCGGTCTCGGCCGCCTGCACGTGGACGACGGGGTCGCGCCGGCCCAGCTCTGCGAGGAGGTCTTCGACGCCCTGCGTGCGGAGACGACCGTGCTCGTCGTCGAGGACCTGCACTGGGTCGACGCGGCCTCGGCCGAGGTGCTGCGGTTCCTGGCCCGCCGGCTCGGCGGGGCACCGGTCGCGCTGCTCGTCAGCTACCGGCCGCACGAGATCGGCACCGGCCACGTCGCGCGAGCCCTGCTCGGCGACTTCGCCCGCCTCGACGGCCTCGACACGATCGAGCTGGGCGCCCTGAGCGTGGACGCCGTGGCCGACCTGGTCGCCGGCACACCGCTCGACCCCTCGCGCGTCCACGAGCTGACCGGAGGCAACCCGTTCTTCGTGACCGAGGTCGCCAAGGACCCCGAACGTCCGCTGCCGGCGTCGGTCCGCGACGCGGTGCTGGCCCGCGCCTCCGACGTCTCGCCGGAGGACCTCGAGGTGCTCCAGCTCGTGGCGAGCGCTCCCGACCGCCTCGACGACCGAGCACTCCCCGCACTGAAGGTCGACCTGCCCACCTTGCGCCGGCTCGACACGACGGGCCTGCTGACCCGCACGCGGGGTGGGCTGGCCTACCGGCACGAGCTCGCCCGCCAGGCGGTCGAGAGCACCATCCCTCCCGGCGGAGCCGCGAGCCTGCACCTGCGGCTGCTCGATGCGCTCGAGACCATCCAGCTGCCCGAGCCGGCGGTCCTGACCCACCACGCCCTCGCGGCCCACGACGCCGTGCGTACGTCGTACCACGCGCAGGCGGCGGCCGCGGAGGCGATCCGGGCGGCGTCCCACAGCGAGGCTGCGGCCTTCTTCCAGATCGCCCTCGACCACCTCGACGACGACGCACCCGACGCCGACCGCGCGCAGCTGCTGCAGAGCCTCAGCTACGAGCAGTACATGATCAGCCGGCTCGACGAGGCCATCGCCAACGTCCGCGCGACCTTCCCGATGTGGAAGCGCGCCGGCGACCTGGCCGGGCTGGCGGAGGCTCACCAGACCTGCGCGACGTACGAGTACTACAACGCCCGGCGGCGCGAGGCCGAGGCGCAGGCCGATGCGGCGGCCGAGATCGCCGATGAGGCCGGCGCGAGCCTGGCGTACGGCGCAGCCCGCGCGGCGCGGGGCTTCATGGCGTACATGCGCAGCGACGTGGACCTGGCCCTCGCCTGCGTCGAGGAGGCCGGGCGCGCCTCGGGCACCCTGCCCGGCCAGCTGGCGACGAGGTCGCATCTCGTGCGCGACCTCACCGGCCTGGTCCGCGGCGAGCCCGACGCACGCGGACGCGTGGCGGACCTGATCGACAACGCGCGCAGCCACGAGTGGGACGAGCTGGCCTCGACCGGCTACTCCCAGCTGGCGAACCTCGACGTCGAGCACCGCCGCCTGCGCTCGGCCGAGCACGTCCTCGAGACGTCGCTGCCGTTCACCGTCGACCGTGACATCCCCATCTGCCGCCACTGGCAGACCGGCGTGCGAGCCCGGCTGCACTTCTTCCAGGGTCGGTGGAGCGCCGCCGTCGAGGACGCCGACCGGGTCCTGGACGAGCAGGGCATGCCGATCGCCCGGCTCTGGCCCCACGTCGTCGCCGCGCTGGTGCCGATGAGGTGCGGCACACCGGACGAGCGCCCGCACCTCGAGCACGCGTGGGAGCTCGCCGCACAGATCGACGAGCCGCTGCGGGTGCTGCCCGTCTTCTGCGGGCTGGCCGAGCGCATGTGGATGAGTGGGGCCGCGGACCCCCGGGTCACCGAAGGCGCCGTCCGCGAGCTGGAGCGACTGACGGGCGCGCCCGGAGCCGAGTGGGCCGTCGGCGAGCTCGGCACCTGGCTGGTGCGTCTCGGACTGCTCGACAAGCTCCCGACACCGGTGGCCGAGCCGTTCCGCCTGGCCGGGGAGGCGCGGTACGACGAGGCAGCCGCTCGGTGGCACGACCTCGGTGAGCCGTTCGAGGAGGCGATGACCCTGGGTGACGCCCCGGACCCGGCCCTCCGGGTGAAGGGGATCGAGCTGCTCGACCGCCTCGGTGCGATCGGCACGGCGGACCGGCGGCGGATCGAGCTCCGCTCCGACGGCGTCGTCCAGGTCCCGCAGCGTCCGCGGGCGAGCACGCGGGCCAACCCGTCCGGGCTCACCAACCGTCAGCTCGAGGTCGCCAAGCTCGTGGCCCGGGGCTTCACCAACGCCGAGATCGCGAGCCGGCTGTTCATCTCGCCCAAGACCTGCGACCACCACGTCTCGGCGGTGCTCACCAAGCTCGGACTGCAGAACCGGCGGGCGGTCGTGCTGCGCGCGGACGAGCTCGGGCTCGCCTGATCAGGTCGAGGGCTGCCCGATCGGCACCGCCTGCAACGGGTCGCTGCCGCGCTGCAGCACCCAGACCTGGTCGACCGTCCAGAGGTCGTCGACGTGGGCGTCCAGCGCCGCGAGGACCTTCTCCAGGTGCTCGACCGAGGTGTGCTCGTTGACCGTGGCCAGGGGGATGCGGGTGCGGAACTGGCGACGGTCGCAGTAGAAACCGAGCTGCTCGACCCCGTCGACGACCTCGCGGGCGATCCCGCGCATCACCTCCAGCGCGTCGTCGTCGGCCTTGAGCTCGACCCAGACGGAGCGGTCGTCGTCGTCGACCAGGGCGGCGCCGCCCCGCAGGGCCACCGTGGGTGGCTCGAACCTCTCGGCGGCGCGGGCGATGGAGGCCACCAGGCCCCGCGCGACGGTCGGCTGCACGAAACCGAACGCGGTGATCGGCACCCACAGGCCGGCCGGGTCGAGCACGTCGAGCTGAGGGCCGACCGGCTCGGGTGCCTCGGGCTGCTCCACGACCTTGCGGCCCAGCCTGGTCCGGCGCTCGACGGGCCGCGGCGGCTCCGGCGGGGGCGGCTCCTGGGCGCGGACCAGGTCCGTCAGCGACTCGAGGAGGCGCGCCGGGGGGACGAACGCGGCATGGAGGTGCACTCCCACATGGTGCTACGGCACCCGCGCGACGTCATCCCGACACGACGGTGGGTGAGCCCGCGTCACTTGGAGGGCTGCGGCGCCTTCACGTGGCAGTGGACCTTCGGGTTCACGCCGACGTAGTTCAGCGGACCGGCCACGATCGTCACGGCGGTGTCGCCGACGCTGCGGCAGCTGACGTCCTTCTTGTCGGTGAGGTAGCCCCGCTGGAAGGCCGCGATGACGCCGATCACCAGCCAGACCACGACGACGATGCCGATCAGGTTGCGCATGGCACCGGACGCTAGGCGCCGCCGGCGCGGCGTACGACGCCCGCACGGGTGAGCCAGAGGGGTGAGAGCACGTTGCGGAACCGTGACTCGGTTTGCCGCGTCCGACCGGCCGTCCAGGGCGACAATCTTCGCAGGAGGCGCCATGAAGCGGCTGGTGATGCTGGTCGGCACCGCGGTGGTGCTGGCCGGATGCGGCCGGGCGAGCGACTCCGTCACGGCCTCGGGCGGTGGTCCCACCCCTCCGGCGTCGCCGGCGGCGGCCGTCGACCCGTCCACCCCGCGGGGCGTCACCGAGAACGCCGTGGCCGCGCTGCTCGCGGCGACTCCGGTGCCACCGGGGGCCCGGCCGGCCACGGCGGGCGAGGCGCGACACATCACGGTGGCCTCCTACTCGTCCTCGCAGAACCGGGTCGACCGCCATGCGACGTACGTCGTGGCGATGTCGGTCGACGACGTCATCGCCTGGTACGACGCCCATCAGCCTCCCGGTACGACGACCTCGGGCTCGGGAGAGTCCTCCGACCACGCGGTGCTCACGTCACGCTCCCTGTCGTTCGACAACGGAGCGCGCAACCCGGCGTACGACGGCCTCGAGGCGGACGTCATCGCGAAGCCCCGTGGGGACGAGCGAGGTCCTGCTCCGCCTCGACGCGCAGGCCGAGTGGCTGCCCGACCCGAGGCCGGCGCGGATGCCGGCCGGGGCGACGTCCGTCGACGTCGTGCAGAGGACGGACGAGGGAGCGGTCCACCGAGCCATGCTCGAAGGGCCGCGCCGTACGCCGGCTCGCCGACCTGATCAACCGGCAGCATGTGGCGGGCCCCGGGATCTACAACTGCCCGATGGACCGCGGAGGGTCCGACCTGCTGACCTTCCACGGCCCCTGGCCCGATCGGCGCTACCGCGTCGACGCCGAGGGGTGCGGCTTCATCCAGGTCGAGGTCGGGGGGACAAAGCTGGATGCCAGCTTCTTCGGCGGGCAGCAGGTGGACCACCTGGTGACGCAGCTGCTCAGCTCTCGCCGTTGATCAGGTACGACGTGCCGCTCCGCACCAGCTGCAGGGTGACCTCGTCCGAGGTGGTGCTGCCGTCGGTCCGGACGTAGTCGACGCCGTAGGTGACCGTGAGCGCCGACGGGTCGGCGGCGATGTCGTGCGGTGTCGCGGAGCTGAACTGGCGCCAGAACTTCTGGTACTGCCCGAAGTTCTGGCTCTCGCGCTGGAACGCGGGCGTCAGCATCTCCCACGACGCACTCTGGTCGCTCGTGGCGGTGGACAGGTAGTCGGTGATGAACGTGCGCATCGCCGCCGTCTGCTGGCCGGCGTCCGGGGAGGAGGGGCCCGAGGCCCGGGAGTGTCCCGACGCGGACGGCCCGCCTCCGCCGTTCGAGTCATCCCCGTTCCCGATCAGCGCTGCCCCGACGACCGCCGCGACGACCAGGACCACGACGGCCACGGCCACCCACGGCCAGGACGACCGGCCGCGACGCCGGCGCGGGGTCTCCCGGGTGGTGATCCGAGCGATCTCGGGGTCCGCGGCGATCGGTGGCACCCCGATCGGCTCGGGCGGCGTCGGCTGGAGGACCCGGGTGCCCTGCGGATCCACCTGCGGGGCCAGGGGCGCGGGGGAGATGCTCGTGGCGGGTCCTCGGTCGAGGAAGTCCCCGACGGCCGCCATGCTCCAGCGCTGGTCGGGCGGGCGGATCATCGTGTGCTCGAGTACCGGTGCCAGCCAGCCTGCCTCGGCCAGCCGCGGCGGCTCCTCGTGGACGATCTTGTAGAGCGCGCCCATGAGGTTGTCCTGGACGTCGTACGGCGGGTGACCGGAGAGCAGGTGGTAGAGCGTCGCGCCCAGCGACCACACGTCCGAGGCCTCGGTCGCGGTCGAGCCGGAAGCGACCTCCGGGGCGAGGTAGGCCGGCGAGCCGGTGACCAGGCCGGTCTGGGTGAGCGACGCGTCCGCCTCGGCGCGGGCGATCCCGAAGTCGGTGAGCTTCACGTCGCCGTCGGGGGTCGCCATCATGTTCGACGGCTTGACGTCCCGGTGCACGATCCCGGCCGCGTGCGCGGCTGCCAGCGCGGCGGCCGCCTGTCGCACCAGCGGCGCCGCCTGGTCGGGGGTGAGCGGACCGTCGCGCTGGACCAGCGCGCTCAGCGTGATGCCCTCGACGTACTCCATCACCAGCCAGGTGTCGTCCCCGTCCTCGACCAGGTCGAAGACGCCGACGACGTGCGGGTGGTTGAGGCGGGCGGCCAGGCGCGCCTCCCGCTCGGCCCGCTCGAGGTCCGGCGAGGCGGCGCCGGGCATCAGGCCGATGCGCTTGAGCGCCACGTCGCGGCCCAGGACCGTGTCCCGGCCTAGCCAGACGGCTCCCATGCCGCCGCGGCCGACCTCGCGCACCAGGTCGTACCTGTCCGCGATCACCCTGCGGTCACCAGCGATCACCTTGCGACACTCTCGTTCCGTTCGGGCGTTCCGTCCGTGGCCCGGTCCTCGCCAGCGTAGAGGCGGTCGGGCGCCGACCCCACGTTCCCGCAGGCGGGGGAGTCATGCCCCCAGGTGAACCTGGTGGAGCCCGGGTCGTCCGATGCGGCAGGCTGGTGCTCGTGACCGGCACCATCGACCCGACGATGCTCGACGACCTCGTGTGGCGCGGCCTGATCGCGCACGCGACGGACCTCGGCGACCTCCGCGAGGCGCTCACGGCGGGAAGCGTGCGGTTCTACGTCGGTTTCGACCCGACCGCGCCGAGCCTGCACATGGGCAACCTCGTGCAGCTGGCCACCGCGCGCCGCCTGCAGATCGCCGGCCACACGCCGTACATCCTGGTCGGCGGCGCCACCGGCATGATCGGTGACCCGAAGGAGGCCTCGGAGCGCACGCTGAACTCCCTCGACACGGTCAAGGACTGGAGCGAGCGGGTACGCCGGCAGGTGGAGCCGTTCGTGAGCTTCGAGGGCTCCAACGCGGCCACCATCGTGAACAACTACGACTGGACGGCGAGCCTGTCGACGATCGACTTCCTGCGGGAGATCGGCAAGCACTTCCCGGTCAACCGGATGCTCCAGCGCGACGTCGTCGCGCGGCGGCTCGAGTCCGGGATCAGCTACACCGAGTTCAGCTACGTGCTGCTGCAGTCGATGGACTTCCTCAACCTCTACCGCGACCACGGTGTGACGCTCCAGCACGGCGCCACCGACCAGTGGGGCAACATCACCGCCGGCGTCGACCTGATCCGTCGCGCCGACGGCGGCCAGGCCCACGCGTTCGTGACGCCGCTGATCACCAAGCCGGACGGCACCAAGTACGGCAAGACCGAGGGCGACGCGCTGTGGCTCGACCCGGAGATGATGTCGCCGTACTCCTTCCACCAGTGGTGGCTGAACGTCGACGACTCCCAGGTCGGCGAGATGCTCCGGATGTTCACCTTCCTCTCCCACGAGGAGATCGAGGCGCTCGAGGCCGAGACCCGGGACGAGCCCTGGAAGCGGAGCGGGCAGAAGCGTCTGGCGGACGAGGTGACGACGTACGTCCACGGCGCCGAGGAGACCGAGCACGCCAAGGCGGCCGCGGCCGCGCTCTTCGGCGGCGGCGACCTGCACACGCTCAGCGCATCGACGCTCTCGGCCGCGCTGCGCGAGGCCGGCGCGACCACCGTGCCGGCGCTCCTGCCGGTCGTCGACCTCCTGGTGGAGAGCGGTCTGGCCAAGAGCAAGGGCGAGGCGCGGCGGACGATCAGCGAGGGCGGCGCCTACCTCAACAACGTGCGCATCGACGACCCCGACGCGGAGCCGCAGACCTCCGACCTGATCGGCGGGTCGTGGCTGGTGCTGCGGCGCGGCAAGAAGAGCTTCGCGGGCGTCGAGGTCGGCTGACGTGGACCTCGAGCCGCCGCCCGACGTCGTCGGTCGCTGGTTCGACAGCCTCGCCGAGCGGGCGCAGCGGGTCGTGCATCCCGCCGTGTGGAGCTACCTCCAGAGCGGGTCGTACGGCGAGGTCACGGTCCGCGAGGCGACGCGGGCGTGGTCGGAGGTGCGGTTCCGGCCGCGCGTCCTCAGCGGAGACGTCACCCCGGACCTCGGCACGACGCTGCTGGGGACGCCGGTCTCCTCACCGGTCGGCGTCGCTCCGACCGCGATGCAGCGCGCGATCCACCCGTCCGGGGAGCGCGCGACCGTCGCCGGTGCCGAGGCGGCCGGCGCGCTCTGCGTGCTCTCCTCGAACTGCGGCACCCGGTGGGCGGATCTGGGCGCCACGTCCCCGTGGTGGCTCCAGGCCTACCTCCCGGCCCGTCGCGAGCTGATGCTGCCGGTGCTCGAGGGGGCCGTGGCCGCCGGTGCGGCCGCGATCGTCCTCACCGTCGACACCCCGTTCCCGGGCAGCAAGTACGCCGCCGACGCGGAGGACTGGACCGGCGTCGACCTGAGCTGGTGGCGGGTCAACTTCGCCGACCCGGAGTTCGACCGCTGGGCCCCGGACCTCGGCGTCGACGACATCGGCTGGCTCCACGAGCACACCGGTCTCCCGGTCGTCGTCAAGGGAGTCCTCCGCGGCGACGACGCGCGACGCTGCGTCGACGCCGGAGCCGCGGCGGTCTACGTCTCCAACCACGGGGGCCGGCAGCTGGACCGGGCCGTGTCCACCGCCTCCGCCCTGCGCGAGGTGGTCGAGGCCGTGGGGGACCGAGCCGAGGTGTACGTCGACGGCGGCATCCGGACCGGCCTCGACGCGATGGCGGCGTTGGCGCTCGGTGCGCGGGCGGTGTTCCTCGGCCGCTCCGTCCTCTACGCCCTCGCCCTCGACGGAGCCGCCGGTGTCGAGCGGCTGCTCGGCGAGATCACCGCGGAGCTGGCCGAGGTGCTCCAGCTGGCCGGCTGCGCGCGGCCGGAGGAGGCACCCGAGGTGCTCGCGGCGCCGATCGCTGCGGCTCGCTGACCTGCGGTGATGCGCCGCGGGGTGGGGCACGGACACCCCGATTTG